>NZ_JACHKG010000001.1:0-572325 GCF_014203995.1 Paenibacillus sp. JGP012
CCGCCGAATGGCGACTGGTGATGCAACATGAACATTTTTTAAGTTCGGTGTTTCAGCAAAATAAATTTACATAAATTAGATATTCAACACGCGTGATAGTTTCCAAGTGAATTAGTTCTTATGGTATATGAATATTTAGGTATTTTAGTCTATAATCAATTAACATATTTACAATTAGGAATAAAAAAATGACAAGGAGTTGATCTAATCAGATATGGGGAGCATTTCAGCAGATAGGCAGAAGCAATTGGATTATATGGGTTTAGGTGCAAGGGATTTGAAGCTGCTTGCGGACCATCGGCCTGTCTTTGAGAAGGTGGTTGAGGAAGTGGTGGATCATTTCTACAATCATGTAGGCAATTACCCGGAACTGATGGAACTGATTGCACGCTTCTCTAATATCGACCGGTTGAAGGAAACGCAGCGAATGTACTGGTTATCCATGACAGACGGCATTGTGGACGATGCTTATATTGAGCAGCGTATTGCAATCGGATTGGTTCATTCCCGAATCGGTTTATCTGAAGATTATTATCTGGGTACATATATGGTTTATTTGGACATTGCAACAAGTATATTTCAGCAGGTTATTCCGGATTCATGGCATCTGGTTGTACAGGCATTAAGCAAAATGTTTAATCTGGATTCACAGCTGGTGCTTGAAGCATATGAAAAAAAAGAGAAAGAGAAGCTTCACCAGCTCGCTGCAGATCAGAATAATACACTGCTGGCGATTACGCAGATTACCCAACAGCTTACGGGCATGATCAGTGAATTGAACGAAAATGCAATGTCCATCTCGAGTGTAGCAAATGAAACGGCAGTATCTCAGGAGCAGGCACATACACTTCTGGAGGAACTGACGGGAGAGATTCATCAAATAGGCAAAATGGGCGAGCTGATTCGTGAGATTTCGGATCAAAGTCATCTTGTCGGTTTGAACGCTGCGATTGAAGCAGCGCACGCAGGAGAATTCGGTCGCGGATTTGAAGTGGTCGCAAGCGAGGTCCGCAAACTGGCCGCCAGTTCCCGTGAGGCACAAGGTAAAATTCAGGCCAATCTGCAGGAGATTATGAGAAAACTGAGCAGTGTGCAGCTGGAGTCCGAGCGTACGTCCAAGGGCGCAAGAAGCCAGGCTTCACGTTCATCCGAACTTGCCGTATTTGCGACAACGATGGAGAAGCTGGCGCTGGATCTGAAAAAATTGGAGCAGTAACATGGATTCGCAGAGATTCATGTCGCATCGATTACCGTTTCGGCATGTAATAAGCTATAATGAGTAGACAAACCTGCCAATGGTATAGATAATATAGCCGAAGACAGGCGATTTATGAAGAGGTTGAGGTGATTAGATGGCTTCTATCCATGATGTGGCCAAAGAAGCGGGCGTATCCGTTGCAACCGTTTCCAAAGTAATAAATGACTACCCGGATGTTAGCGAAAAAACACGTAAAAAAGTGAATTCAGCCATCGAATTATTGAAATATCAACCCAATGTGGTCGCGCGTGGACTGGTTAAGCGCCGTTCATGGACAGTTGGTGTGCTGCTTACCGTTCCGTTTACGAATCCGTTTGTTGCCGAATTACTTGAAGGTATCAAAACAGCCTTGGAAAACAGCGGTTATGATCTCGTTCGCTTATCTACAAGATTTGATGATCCTACATATTCATTTATTAAGCATTGCCGCAGCCGAAACGTGGATGGTGTTGTTGTTTTCGGGGAAGGCCGGGAAAATACAAGTATTCAGGAACTGGTTACAGCCGAGATTCCAACCATGTTTATTGACACAGATTTGTTTGGCAAACGTGCAGGATACATCACAACGGACAATGTTAACGGGGTTGCCATGGCGGTCAAACATCTCTATGAGCTGGGGCATCGTAAAATTGCTTACATTTCAGGCACGCTGGGACCTGCTGTAGCTAATCTGCGTCTGGATGGGTACAAGGAAGGACTTCGTTTATGTGGTATTCCGTATGCAACGATATATCTCGAGGTATGTGACTATTCCTTTGATGGTGGTGCGAAGGCAGCACGGCGTTTATTGGCTCTTCGCGAACAGCCTACAGGTATGATCTGTGCATCTGATATGTCTGCCTTTGGAGCTATTCACGAGATTGAGAAGCATGGTTTTCGTGTGCCGGAGGATATATCAGTCGTTGGCTTTGATAATACGTATTACGCAGAAGTGTTCAAACCAAGTTTAACAACGGTGAATCAGAACATTTATACGATCGGCATTCGGGCGATCGAATATCTGATTGCTATGATTGAAAATCCATCTTACACACCGCCAGTGGTTACGGAGCCTTCGCATTTGATTGTTCGTCAAACGACAGCACCTGTGAATGAAATGTATTCTGAAGTACCTGCACAGCCATGAGGCTGTGCTTTTTTTTTTTGAGGCAGACAAGTCGGTTTTTCGTTATATAGACACATCAAAGGTAATCAGAAATATAAAAAGAGGGGGAAGGACACTAAATTTCCATATTTACAGTAAAATGCACAATGGCATAAATTTAATTATGTAATCGCTTACTTTTGTTAAGGGCAGGTTCCCCAGGGCATTATCGGGCTCACTTGAGGAGGTTAAGGACCGTGCATTGAATGTTCCTGATCCCACATCCGTGCAATCGTGTTACTGGTTGCCAGAGAATAAGGCAGCAGAGGATATCCATGCATGCAGAAGTGTGTCGTGAAAAGCCTGAAGTTTGACCGCGTTACAGGATGGATGAAGAAATTCATAAGGAGGAGTTTACGTGCGGGGAAAATGGTTGAGGTTATGCTTGGCAGCGGTTTTGATGGTTAGCTTGCTGCCAGGTCTCGGAGCAGGAGAATGGAAGGCAAGTGCAGCGAATGCGGGGGATATTCTGTTATCTCATTCGTTTGAAGATGGTACAACGCAAGGCTGGACAGCCCGAGGTGGAGTAAAAGTCGAAGTGACAGCTGATCAGGCGTATCAAGGCAAACAGTCCCTGCAAACAACGGGCCGTACAGAGGCTTGGAATGGTCCTTCGTTATCCTTGAGCGATGTCGTCCATAAGAATGAAGTTGTGGAAATCTCCGGTTACGTGAAACTGGTACCTGGCTCAGCTCCGGCTGATCTGAAATTTACTGTGGAGCGCCAGGATGGTAATGGGGATACACAATATGATCAGGTCAACGCAGCTGAGCAAGTGACGGATCAGAAATGGGTGAAGCTCCAAGGTCAGTACAGCTATGAGCAAGGCAGCAACCTGGTTCTTTATCTGGAAAGCACAGATGCAAAGGCTGCTTACCTGCTGGACGAATTCCAGATTCGTCTCGTTAAACCTGCGCCAGAGAATCCGGGTGAGCCGGGAGAACCAGGCCAAGCGCTGTTCAAGGCCGATTTTGAAGATGGAAATGTCGGGAACTGGCGTGCCCGGGGTACGGAGAAGCTGGAGGTTGTCAGCGGCATCGGACATAACAGCAACCGCAGCTTGAAAACCTCCTCCCGCAGCGAGACTTATCATGGACCGCTTGTAGAGGTTCTGCCTTCTCTGCAAAAGGGAAGCACGGTTCATATCTCCTTCTGGGCGATGTATGATGAAGGACCTGCAACACAGGTCATTAACGGTTCCCTGGAGAAGGAGTTCAATCGTGACACAGCTAACCTGGAATATGCTACGTTTGCCTCCACAACGCTGAACAAAGGCCAGTGGAAGAAAATTGAAGCAGACATTATTGTGCCAGCTGAAAGCACAGGCATCAGCGGCTTGCGCATGTATGCCGAAACACCGTGGAAGCAGTCTTCCGAAGTGACGGAAACAGATACGATTCCTTTTTATATTGATGATGTACAGATTACTGCTACCGAAGCGATTGCTATCGAGAAAAATATTCCGGACTTGGCCAAGACGCTAGGTACGTCGTATGCGCTTGGGGCTGCCATTGATCAGACGGCACTGGACCCTAAAGACCCGCACTCTGAACTGCTGACGAAACATTTCAAAAGCATTACGGCAGGGAACTTCATGAAAATGGATGCAATGCAGCCTACAGAGGGCAACTTTGTCTGGTCTGAGGCGGATAAGCTTGTCAACTTTGCTGCAGCGAACAACATGCAGGTGAGAGGTCATACGCTGCTCTGGCACAGCCAGGTGCCGGATTGGTTCTTCACCGATCCAAATGATCCATCGAAACCAGCGACGCGTGAACAGCTGCTGCAGCGCATGAAAACACATATTCAAACGATTGTGAGCCGTTACAAAGGTAAAGTACACACATGGGATGTAGTCAATGAAGTCATCTCGGACGGTGGCGGTCTGCGTAATCAGGCAAGCGGTTCGAAATGGCGTGATATCATCGGTGATGTGGACGGCGACGGGGATGACAGTGACTACATTGAACTGGCTTTCCGTTATGCACGAGAGGCTGATCCGGATGCGGTATTGGTCATCAATGATTATGGCATTGAAGGCAGCGTCAGCAAGATGAATGACATGGTTAAACTTGTGGAGAAGCTGCTGGCGAAAGGCACACCGATTGATGCCATTGGTTTCCAAATGCATGTATCCATGTATGGGCCAGACCTGAAACAAATCCGTGAGGCATTTAACCGTGCTGCGGCTCTGGGGGTTCACATTCAAGTGACGGAGCTGGATATGTCCATCTATTCCGGGAACTCCGAGCAGGAAAAACCGGTCACAGACGAGATGATGCTTGAGCAGGCATATCGTTATCGTGCACTGTTTGATCTGTTCAAGGAGTTTGATGATCGCGGTATAATGGATAGTGTAACGTTATGGGGACTTGCGGATGACGGCACATGGCTGGATGATTTCCCTGTCAAAGGCAGAAAAGATGCACCACTGCTGTTTGATCGCAAGCTGAAAGCCAAACCGGCTTACTGGGCACTGGTTGATCCTTCAACGTTACCCGTATATCGAAACGAGTGGACGGCATCCCAAGCGAAGGTATCCTTGCCTGATCGTAAAGGACAGGAGGATGTTCTCTGGGGAGCAGTCAGAGCTCTGCCATTCTCTCATGTTGTCGAAGGGGCTTCAGGCACAACTGGAGAAGTAAAAACGTTATGGGATGGAAAAAAACTGAATCTGCGCATTGAAGTGAAGGATGCTACACGTCTTAAAGGTGATCAGGTTGAGGTTTTTGTAAGCCCGGAGGATACGACCGCCGGCAAGAAAAACAGCACACCGAAGGACGGTCAATACATCTTTAACCGGGATGGCGGGAAAGGCAAGGATGAGAAGCTGTATCAGGTGAAGGAAAACAAGTCGGGATATGTTGTCTATGCATCCCTGCCGTTATCCTCTGCTGACCTGGCCGCAGGCAAGGTACTGTCTCTCGATTTCCGAATTACAGATAAACAGCCTAATGGCAAAACCTCGATTGTGGTATGGAATGACACGAACAATCAACAGCCGCAGAAAGCGGAGAATCGGGGCAAGCTCAAGTTAGGCTCTGACTTGAAACAAGCTAAAGTCACGTACGGAACACCAACGGTGGATGGCAAGGAAGATAAACTGTGGAAGAAAGCCGTGACAATTGCAACAGACGTCAAGGTAGAAGGCAATTCCGGTGCCAAGGCGAAGGCAAAGCTGCTGTGGGATGAAAAGTATCTTTATGTATGGGCTGAAGTCAAAGACCCGCTGCTTAGCAAAAAAAGCGCCAATGCACATGAGCAGGATTCCATTGAGCTGTTTATTGATCTGAACAAAAATCAGTCGAGCAGTTATGAGGACGACGATGCCCAGTACCGTGTCAATTTCAACAATGAAACTTCCTTTGGCGGCAGCCCGCGCAAAGAGCTGTTCAAATCAGCTGCCCGTCTGACGAAGGAAGGATATGTTGTTGAAGCGGCGATTCCACTGGAAAATGTTCGTGCCAAGGAAAGCAAATGGATTGGTTTCGATCTGCAGGTGAATGATGATGGTGCAGGAGACGGAAAACGCAGCAGCGTTTTCATGTGGAGTGACCCATCGGGCAATTCATACAGGGATACATCCGGTTTCGGCAGTTTGCTGCTGATGAAGAAATAGCATTGTTGTGTTCAAGCTCTGAAAAGGGTTGTTAAGACTAGGCTGAGACACCGTAAATGAGGGATAAACAGGCTCTGCTTCTGGAAATAAGTGTTGATTTTCAGGGCTGGGACGTTTAGACTATAGACATTCAACATAAGCGGGTTTCAGATGTATGCCATCGGTTTAAGACTAAGTCGCTGGTCGCAAAGTCAAATGATGCGGAGGGAGTGCCTGTCATCCGGACAGCGCACTCGCTTCTTTTTTACATTTAACATACATATGAGGTATTGCCCGGCTGAAAGGACAGAGTGAGTGGAGCACATACATGGAACGTACAATCTACAACTTGTTATTTTATCCTATATCATTGCTTCGTTAGCCTCTTATGCAGCACTTGATCTTGCAGGCCGTGTATCCATGACGAGCGGAAGGGCGCGTCACTGGTGGATTGCTTGCGGTGCCATCTCTATGGGACTGGGCATCTGGTCCATGCATTTTGTGGGCATGCTTGCGTTTGTGCTGCCTATGCACGTTTCGTATTCGACGGATAAAGTTATTTTATCCGTGCTGCTTGCTATTGCTGCATCGGGAGTCGCGCTTGATTTTGCTGGACGGAAGTCTAATAAAATAAGCAGGCTGGTTATTGCAGGGCTGCTCATGACCACTGGCATTACCTCTATGCATTATGTGGGGATGGCAGCAATGTCTACACCGGTGACATACAAGCCGCTGCTTGTGGTTTTATCGGCTGTCATTGCAGCTGTGGCTTCTTTTGCGGCGCTATGGCTCATGTTTTATTTTAACCGCCGCGATTCAAAGCATGACTGGGTCTACAAAATTGGCAGCGGACTCATCATGGGTGTGGGCATTACAGGCATGCATTATACCGGGATGGCAGCAGCTCATTTTCATCAAAGCACGGTAATTCCTGATACGTTGACCCGACAGATTGAGTCGGAGGTACTTGCATATTTGATTGCTGCGGGCACCATTATTGCGATCGGGCTTACGTTGTTCGGAAACTTTATCAATCAACGGATGTCCCAGAAGGATCAGCGTATTCGTGAGAACGAGCAGTGGTATCAGGCGCTGTACCATAATCATTCAGATGCCATCATTTCGGTGGACAGAGAAGGTATCATTAAAGGGATGAATGCAGCGGTAAGCACAATCACAGGCTACTCTGAGAGAAAGGTGATTGATCGCCCGGTTCATCAGATTGTAGAGCAAATTGAGATAGAGTGTACGAGTAGTGATAACATGTACGAATGGGATAGTCGGGATATGGAACAGAAGCACTATACGGCGAAAATGAGAAATACACAAAATGAACTGCTCGACTTGAGTATTGCAGTCATTCCAGTCATTATTGATGATTCCCATGTGGGCAGCCACATTCTGATTAAAGATATTACCGAGGAAACGCAGGCTCAGGAAAACATTCGTCATCAGGCTCTGCATGATCCACTTACAGGGCTGCCTAATCGGCGTAAATTGGATGAGGTACTGGCTAAGACGATTCACGTTTGCGGAGAAAAGCAAGCCAGATTCGCTGTTATGGTAATGGATATTGACCGCTTCAAGATGATTAACGATTCTCTGGGTCATTCCATCGGAGACGTGTTTCTCAAAGAAGTTAGCGACCGGATTGTAAGCACCATTGAAGCATCTCATCCTCAGGCGATGTCCAATGTTACGCTGGCCCGTATGGGCGGGGATGAATTTACGATGGTGGTTACAGGAGAGCAGGCGAACGAGCAAGAGATTATTCGGCTTGCCGAAGAAGTTGTTAAATCGATCCAGCAGCCGTATCGTTTGAAGGAAAATGATTTTTATGTTACTGCAAGCATTGGGATTGCGATGTATCCTGAGCACGGGGCAGGAACGGATGCGCTGATCAAACATGCAGACTCTGCGATGTATGAAGTGAAGAAAAATGGCAAGAACGGTTATCAGTTCTACACAGCCCAGCTCGACTCGGAACTGTATGAGCGGATTGAGCTGGAAGGGTATCTTCGGAAAGCGCTGGAGCGAAACGAGATGTTGCTGTACTATCAACCTCAGATTCGAACTCATGACAGCCGAATGATTGGAGTCGAGGCTTTGATTCGCTGGCAGCATCCAATGAAAGGGCTGCTTGCACCGAATGTATTTATCCCGCTCGCCGAGGAGACGGGGCTGATCTATGATATTGGTAACTGGACGCTGAGGGAAGCCTGCAGACAGATGAAGCTGTGGCATTCAAGCGGCGGGCCGCTCATACCGGTATCTGTGAACTTGTCCAGTCAGCAGTTTCACCAGTCGAACCTGGTGGAGCAGGTCAAAAATGCATTGATCGAGACGGGGCTGGAGGCCCAGTATCTGGAGCTGGAAATTACGGAGAGCATGATGATGGATGCTACCGTATCAACGGCAATTCTCAACGAGCTTACTGCCCTCGGTGTGAAGATCAGTCTGGATGATTTCGGTACGGGGTACAGCTCCCTGAGTTATCTGAAACATTTCCCGATTCACAAGCTCAAGATTGATCGCTCCTTTGTTACCGACATTACGGAAAGCCATAGCGATCAGGCGATCGTGGCTACGATTATCTCCATGGCTCAGAACCTCAAGATGGAGGTCATTGCTGAGGGGATTGAGACCAAAGGACAGCTGGACATCCTGATGCAAAATGATTGCAGAGAAATTCAGGGATATTATTTCAGTCGCCCGTTACCAGCAAGCGAAGTAGAGCACAGTTTCTTTGTACCGCTTCGAATGCTGGGAAATAGTAATGAGGCACTTCATTCTTTATAACATAGAAAAGCGGCAAATCTCGTTAATTAGAGATTTGCCGCTTATTCGTTCCGTAAATTTAATATAAAGTTGGGGTACATGTTAGAGTGCCTGTATTGTTGTTGTGCTATAATAATCAATAAGATTTTGATCAAAGGTTTTGTTATATGTTCAAAGGAGGTTGCAAGGGATGAACTTTAGTCTGAAGGCTCCTGATGGCACCGTCATTGAATCCTATGAGAAAGATCATAAGGAATTCATTCGAATTGCCGGCTTGGAATATGAAGTGTATAACCCGGTGGATGAGCTGGATTCCGATCCGGAAATACGACAAATGATTGAAGCATCTGAGAAAGACATCGAGCAGGGCAAGCTGTATTCAACAGATGATTTGATTGAACAGGTGAAGCGTGGTGAGCTGTAATTGATGGTTCAATGGACCGCAACGGCGATGAACCGACTTCGTCAGATTAAGAGTGAACATTTTACAGATCAGGAAACGATGGAATATAAAATGAATCTGATTCGCCGTGTGGAACAGAAGATAGTCACTATGGGCACATTAATGCCGTCCCGTGAGTACCGCAATACCTATTACTGTATCGTGGATTGATACGTTGTATCTTACAAAGTGTTGGACAAAGGTGAACGATATGTGATCACTTCATTTAAACATAGTGCAATGGATCGTAAATATCGATTTTAATCACAGAAGAAGCTATGCAAAAAAGATGATATAACATACTAAGCGGCAAGTTCCCGATTTTCAGCAGGGACTTGCCGCTTTTGTGTTACCGTAATATTAACACTAATGCTCAAGTAAGCTTAACTTCAATACTCACAAAAACTTGCGATGGTGCTTTTTGCCGTCATAGGTGAACCAGATCGGTTTTTCCTCCACACGGGTCTCGACGTGCACCGTGCGCCCCCAGAGGCGGTACAGATACGGAAGCGTACGCTCCATGTATTTCAGGTCCAGCTCAATGCCTTCATACTGGTGTTTCAGCACCAGCTCGCCAGTACGCAGATAGTCTGCGTCCTGTACGACCAGATACGGCGAACCGCCGTTAATGCGGGAGAATACAAGCTGGTCGCGGATGTTCTCCCAGGACTTGTCGGTAATCTTCCAGTCCGGGCCTTTTTTCTCGAACACGTAGAGATCCAGGTCTTCTGTTAACTTCTTGGTCATGTAGTTGCGGATGAAGGAGGTGTCCGAGTCGAACTCGCGTACCTCGAACATTTTGGCCCGGCCTTGACCCGGCTGTCGGCCCCAGCGTTCTTGCTCCTCACGCGTAGGGTGGTCCCAGCGGCGTTCGATGTCCTCGAAGATTTTCAGTCCCAGATAATATGGATTGAGGCTCTGCTTGGATGGCTGCACGACAGAAGAATTCAGCTTGGCAAATTCGATCGTATCCTCACTGCTCAGGTCGAGCTCGCGTATAATACGCTGATGCCAGTACGAAGCCCAGCCTTCGTTCATGATTTTGGTTTCCATCTGCGGCCAGAAGTAGAGCATTTCCTCGCGCATCATACTCATAATGTCCCGCTGCCAATCGGTGAGCACCTCGGAGAACTCCTGAATAAACCACATAATATCCTTCTCGGGCTCCGGCGGGAAATGATGCACCTGTACGCTGTCAGCAGGTTTTTCTTCAACCTGCAGCTGGTCGAGTGACCACAGGTCGTCATACTGACCTTCCGGTTTGGGTGTTTTCTCCCCACGCTGCTCACGGATTTTCATCTCCATGTACCGCTGTTTATCCAGGTGTCGCGGTTTGATGAGCTGCGGGTCTACATGCTCCTGAATGGCGAGAACGGCATCGATGAAGGATTCTACGGCCTCTGTACCGTACTCCATCTCATAGTTGCTGATGCGGTCTGCCGTGGCGGCCATGCTTTCGACCATATTGCGGTTGGACTTGGAGAAGCGGGCATTGTTTTTGAAAAAGTCGCAGTGAGCCAGCACGTGGGCTACAATCAGCTTGTTCTGGATCAAGGAGTTGCCATCGAGCAGAAAGGCGTAACAAGGGTTGGAGTTGATCACGAGCTCATAAATTTTGCTAAGACCAAAATCGTACTGCATCTTCATCTTGTGAAAGGTTTTGCCAAAGCTCCAGTGGCTGAACCTCGTTGGCATGCCGTACGCACCAAAGGTGTAGATGATATCCGACGGGCAGATCTCGTAGCGCATCGGGTAATAGTCGAGGCCGAATCCATCGGCAATCTCCATAATTTCGGCAATGGCGTATTCCAGTTCGCGGATTTCATCGGTCATCCCAGGCTGCCTCCTTCTCTTTTTTGAAAAAAGCTGCGAAGCGCTTTATACACTTCACCTTTTTCCTTGATGACGTAATACATAAACTGATCGATCTTGATATGGCGATAGGCGGACATCAGTGTGCTGCTGCGGTTGTACTGGTTCACCTCACCGTACCCGAACATGTTGCTGCGCTTCATCAGCTCTCCGATCAGCTTCACACATCTCTCATTATCCGAGGTCAAATTATCGCCGTCCGAGAAATGGAACGGGTAGATGTTATAGCTGGAAGGCGGGTAACGCTTATCGATAATATCCAGTGCTTTCATGTATACAGAGGAGCAGATCGTGCCGCCGCTTTCGCCGCGAGTGAAAAATTCCTCTTCGGTCACTTCCTTGGCTTCGGTATGGTGGGCCAGAAACACGATCTCAACTTTCTCGTACTGACGACGCAGGAAACGGGTCATCCAGAAGAAAAAGCTGCGGGCGCAATATTTTTCAAATGACCCCATCGACCCGGAGGTATCCATCATGGCAATAATGACCGCATTGGACTGAGGGATAATTTTGTCTTCCCATGTTTTGTAACGAAGATCGTCCGGACTGATATGGTGAATGCCCGGATTGCCCGTGGTTGCGTTGCGGCGCAGGTTCTCCAGTATCGTACGTTTCTTGTCGATGTTGGACTGCATGCCTTTTTTGCGAATATCGTTGAAAACGACGGTATGTGTCTCGATCAGATCTTTATCTTTCTGTTTCAGGTCCGGCAGCTCCAGCTCGGCAAACAGAATGTCTTCCAGTTCCTCGATGCTGACCTCGGCTTCAACAATGTCATGGCCAGGCTGATCGCCAGCCTTTTCGCCCTTGCCGGGCTTTTGAGACGCAGGGTCACGACCGATGACATCGCCAACCTGGCTGTCCCCGTCCCCTTGACCGACATGTTTTTGCTTCTGGTAGTTATACACAAAACGGTACTCATCCAGACTGCGGATTGGTACCTTGATGATTTGTTGTCCATCGGACATGATAATATTTTCCTCAGTAATCAGATCAGGCAGATTCTGCTTAATGACATCTTTCACCTTTTGCTGATGGCGCTGCTGGTCCTGGTACCCTTTGCGGTGAAGCGACCAATCTTCCCGGGATACGACGAACGAGTAAGGCTGGTGTGAATTTGACATGTAGGCACCCCCCATTGATTACGCGGCACAGTTTGGCCTGTCGGTAATTAAGTATATTCACGGGCAGGGACGATATGTGATGCGGACTCAACTAAAATGAATGAAATATGCCGGAATCGCTTTACGACACGCTGATCAACGGTACATGCCGAAATTTTACAAAAATCATGATCCGATGTGATGTCTTTCCTTTACAATAGAGGAAATAGACTGATTCTGAGCATCGAATTTTGATGCGTGTAAAGGAAGGATTATGTGTGGATAAACGTGCGGTAAAAGCCTGGATTATGTATGACTGGGCCAATTCGGCTTATGCAACAACGGTACTGGCAGCAGTGCTGCCTGTATTCTATGCTTCTGTAGCAGTGGCGACAGTCGATAAGGATACTGCAGCTTCCTACCTTGCCTACACACATTCGATCGGAATGCTGTGTGTGGCACTATTAACGCCTTTATTGGGAACGCTGGCTGATCTGTCTGGACGAAAAGGCAACTTTCTGCGTGTCTTTACGATCACTGGAGTTGTCGCCACATTAGGTTTCAGTGTAATCGGAGAAGGGGATTGGCTGCTTGCCTCTGCACTGCTGGTGTTATCCACGATTGGTTTCGCCGGTGGCAATACGTTCTATGATGCCATGCTGCCCGATCTTGTCCCGGCAGAACGAAGGGATATGGTGTCTTCCAAAGGGTATGCCTATGGTTATATTGGCGGTGGGCTGCTGCTCGCCATCAATCTGCTGATGATTCAGCAGCCAGGCTGGTTCGGGTTGCCGGATACACTGGCTGGCACGAGACTTGCATTTGTTTCGGTTGCGTTATGGTGGCTGCTGTTTTCCATCCCCATTTTCCGCCATGCACCGAGACGACCAGCATCTCCTGAGCTGCCTGCATCGTGGACGGGATATGCCAAGGTGGGCGTACGGCGCTTGCGTCAAACCTTTGGTCAGATTCGGCGTTTTCCGCAGCTGCTTCGCATGCTGGTGGCATTCTGGTTTTTCAATGATGGCATTAACACCATTATTCTCATGGCAACCATCTACGGCACAAGCATTGGCATAGGTACAAGTGACCTGATGCTGGCGCTGCTGCTTACACAGTTCATCGGTTTTCCGTGTACACTGCTGCTTGGTGCATGGGCTCAGCGGTGGGGAGCGAAGCGGGTGTTGATTGTAAGTTTAAGCGTATATATCTGTATTGTCGTTCTTGGATATTTTATGAACCAAGCGCTGCATTTCTATATTCTCGCCGGGCTCGTTGGGGTGGTGCAGGGGATAAGTCAATCGACCGCTCGTTCTCTGTTTAGCAACCTGATGCCGGCTGGTCGCACGGGAGAGTATTTTGGATTCGTTAATATAACAGGCAAATTCGCTTCGATCTTTGGTCCGTTCGTATTCGGTTATGTTGGACAGATTACGGGCTCCACGCGCTGGGGTATTCTGTCACTGATTTTCTTTTTTGCAGCAGGCATTGTCATGCTGTTGATGGTGAATGTGCAGAGAGGGATACAGGACGCCGGGTTAGCTGATCAGGAGGAACAGGAACGCATCCGAGGCATGAATATAGCGGGGAATGCGACAGGTGTGCCATTTACTCATTAAATGCAGTCCGGATTGTTCGCTGAAGTTTTATCAAGGCTCCAGACACTGCTCCTGACAGAACAGAGGTCCGGGGCCTTTTGGCATGCGCACATAAGCATCATTAAATGAAGAACCAGTGAACGTGAAGAAATTAAAATTATGAAAAGGTGAAAATAAAAGATTGACATGATACATATTGTATCATAGAGTAATGGTATAAATACATATTGTATCTGAGAGTGTCGAAACGGCCTGTCAATGACAAAACATGATCACCCGGTCGATCCGATCCCACACCGCATATTTATTAATATACAGAGGAGAGGCTGCCATTGATAGATACGCAAGGAAACGGACTTGTCTTTTTGTTATGCATTCCTCGAAGTGGCAGTTCGTTATCCACAGTGATGCTGCAAAATCACAGCCGTATATTTGCCACACAGGAGATGTGGTTCCTGATGAATCTTGTTGATTTATCCAGGGCTGACGCTCGCGCATACGGTGGTAGTTCCATTATTCGTCAATTTTATCAAGCGATGGTGTCCGAAGAACATTACGAAAAGGCATGCAGAAGCTTTGCTCTTGAAATATATAATGGGTTCCTGGAAGGGAGCGGAGCAGACTTCATCGTTGATAAATCTCCGCGGTATTATTATATGCTGGAATGGCTGGATCGTTTGTTCCCTCAGTCCAGACGTATTCACCTGCAGCGCAATCCCCTTTCTATAGCGGCATCCTTCAAAAAAGTAAATCGCAATATCGGCGAAGGCTTTAATCTGACGGAGAGTCTTCACAGCTCAAAGCTTAATATGAAGGCTATTGATCTTACACTTGGATTAGCTCGTTTAGATGCGTACTTCAGCGAGCCACATCGCTTAGCCTATGTATTGAAATATGAGCAGTTGGTGATGAGACCGCAGGAAGAGCTTGAGAAGTTATGTGTTTTTCTTGGTATTTCTTATGAACAGGGCATGGAACGGTACGGGCAGTATGTGAACAGTACCAAAGCGGACATGTTTTATAGTATGGGGGTGGGAGATCCTTTCCTTTCAACCCATGAGGAAGCACATCAGGATTCTGTTAACAACTGGAAAAACATACTTGATCGGCAAGAAATTGAATTGTACTGCCGTGTACTGGGAGCGAATCTGTTTCACCGGATGGGATATAGTGAGCAGCTGATGGAAGCGGAACAATGGACAGGAGTCCGGGTGGCAGCTGAGCCCGATCATGAAGTTATGGAGCGGCTTCACCGGCAGCTGGCCGCAGCAACGGGATGTAGCTGGGAGACGGACTACCGCATGAAGGCACCGGGCGAGGGTGACATCGTGAAAGTGGACTCGGTTCAAAGCGACGCAGGGGCTGAGCCTTCTGTGAAGCCGGACCCGACACTTGAGGCGATGGTTACGATTAGACAGCTTCAGGCGGCACTTAGGGCAGCAGATCAACGCCTGGAACATGGCTATACCGAACAGCAGCGTTTGAGGAAGCAGCTTGCCTCTGCTCACCATAAATTGCAGCGAATTAAATCATGGATACCATTTGGTCATCAGATCAGCGCGTGGGCATCCCAGCGTAAGATGGTTCGGGGAGGAAAGTCATGAGTGCCATAGCGGGAATTGTACATATGAATGGTCAACAGGCGCTATGGGAGGATAGCTGGCGGTTATATGCCAGCCTTGGACATATCCCGGCAGATACGACGGGGGTATGGAAGGGGGATGAAGCCTTTCTCAGCTGTCATGCACAGTGGATCACACCAGAGTCCATCTACGAGAGATTACCTCTGTATGACGAAGAGAGCAGATTGACGATTACCGCTGATGCCATTCTAGATAACCGTGAACAGCTGGCAGAGCAGCTGCGAATTTCAAGATCAGCACTCGTCGCTATGGCCGACAGTGAGTTGATAATGCTGGCATATCAGCGCTGGGGAGAAGAGGTGGCCTCATATTTGCTGGGCGACTTTGTGTTTGCAATCTGGGATGAACGCCGCCGCACACTGTTTGCTGCGAGAGATATTACAGGCATGAGAACCTTATATTACCGTCTTGATGGTCCGCGATTTGCATTCTGTACGTTGATGAAACCCTTGCTTGAACTTGAAGGGGTTCAGAAGTCACTTGATGAAACCTGGTTATCTGATTTTCTGGCTATACCTGACATGCTTGATACGGCAAATATTCACGCAACGGTGTATCGCGGAATAAATCAACTGCCCTCAGCGCATACACTCACGTTTCGAAGCGGCAAGGTCGAAATTAAGCAGTATCATCGCTGGGATAACGTGGAGCCGCTCAGGCTCAAATCAGATGATGAATATATAGAGGCTTTTCGTGATGTATTTAGCCAGGCTGTCGGAGCACGCTTGCGAACACATAGACAGGTCGCTGCCGCTTTAAGCGGTGGATTGGACTCAGGGTCCGTCGTTGGATTTGCATCTGGCACCCTTCGAAGCCAAGGAAAGCAGCTACATGCTTACAGCTATGTGCCTGTTCCGGATTTCACTGATTATACGTCGAAAACATTACTGGCAGATGAGCGCCCTTTCATTCAGTCTACGGTTAGTCATGTAGGCAATATCTCGGAAAACTATCTCGATTTCGAAGGTCGGAGTCCGCTCAGCGAAGTGGATACATGGCTGGATATGCTGGAGATGCCTTATAAATACTTTGAAAATTCATTTTGGATACGCGGATTTTATGAAAAAGCGAGTGAACAGGACGCAGGTGTTCTATTAACAGGAGCACGCGGTAATTTCACCATTTCATGGGGGCCTGCACTGGACTATTATGCCAGCTTGCTGAAAAGCGGCCGTTACTTCCGCTGGTTCCGCGAAATGCAGCAGTACAGCGGACGGACAGGTATGGCATTATCACGCATCGCCAGAATTACAGGCCGGAAGGCTTTCCCACAATGGTTTCAAACGAAAAATAAGGGTACAGCTCCGGCGTCAGGAGCACCATTGATACATCCGGACTTTGCCGCAAAAACAGGTGTGCTGGACCGACTCGGCTCCATCATCGTACAACAGGGTGGTGCACAGGCTGATGCGCTTAAAGTACGGGCCGACAAGTTCAATAATCTGGCGATTGCAAATAAAAATGGAACTGTCGCTACCAAATGCTCTCTTAGGTACAGAGCATGGGAGCGTGACCCGACGAGTGATCCGAGAGTCATTCGATTCTGTCTCGCTGTACCCATTGAGCAGTATGTGCGTCAAGGGACCGATCGCTCCTTGATCCGCCGCGCTGCATCACCGGAATTGCCGGATAAGGTGAGACTCAATCAGCGTGTAAGGGGAGTACAGCCTGCGGATTGGCTGCATCGCATCCTGCCTGATTGGGAGGCTTTTACTTCCGAACTTAGGACATTATGTTCTGACAGTCAGGTTGCAGGCATATTAAACACGGATCGGATTAGCACAGCTCTGTCTAACCTGCCGAGTCCGAGGCCTGAGCTGGCATCTCATCCAGACTTGCGGTTAATGATGCATAGCCTCATTGTATACCGGTTTATTCAGAAGTTCTGATTCATAGTAAAGAGCGCGTGGCCCAGTGCTCATGAAAGGAGGTGAATTCGATGCAAAACGAAAAAAAGGAATGGCAAGCTCCGGTACTTGAAGTATTGGAAGTTAATAAAACGATGGCAGGTACTGGCTACAGACAAATTGACTGGATTACGGATCATGATGCTGACTTATACGATCCAACAACGTCTTAATTCTGTTTTCCCATAGTAAAACCATACTTATAGGGCGGAATTGCAGCCAGTCAAGCTTTTTCGCCTCCGCCCTAATATTGAGCATATGAATATCAGGGCTTTTTCTTATATTTTTACACGAAGGAGGCATCCTTATTGTTGCCTGTGCATTATGAAGCTTACGGGTTAATCTGGTCGAGCCAGATATTTATGCCCGAATTGCAGCTTGCGACACCAGAAGCAGGGACGGAAAGGCAAGTTGATGTGCATATGGAGACCCGTGATCTGACGGACTTATGGACGAAATGGGATGTCGGGAGCGACAACTTTGTGGCACGGGACGGTTGTCTTTTTTTCAAAATCGAAGATACAGGTTTGTTTTTTATGGAGCAGGGCAAACGAATTATGGTATCCCCTGTACCGGGTGCGGATGAGAAAAAAATTCGGTTATTCCTCCTTGGGACATGTATGGCCGTCATTATGATGCAGCGTGGCATTCTTCCACTTCATGGAAGCGCTGTTGTTGTGGATGGATGGGCGTACGCATTTGTCGGGCATTCGGGTGCGGGGAAATCTACTTTATCCGCTGCGCTTGCTTCACGCGGTTACCCGCTTCTCACGGATGATGTCGTTGCGTTGACCTGGGACGCTGGTGGAAGAGCTATCGTATCGCCGGGATATCCGCAGCAGAAGTTATGGCAGCCCAGTCTGGATGGCTTTGGCATGGATAAGCAAAACTATGCAACTGTGCATGCAGAAATCACGAAGTATGCTATACCGGTCCAGCATTATTTTTACGAGAGACCCGTCCCGCTTGCAGCAATATTTGAGCTTGTACCACAGCCGGAGCACGAACCTGGACCCGTGCAGCTGGAGCAGGTTACTGGTCTGGAGCGTCTTCATTTGTTATGCTCGCATACGTTTCGCGGGGGACTGATCGCACGTCAGGGTTTGGCCCAATGGTTGTTTGAAACAGCTTCAAGACTTTCGGCCAGTGTCGAGGTTAACAGATTAAGCAGGACAGGTTCACATTTTACGGCATTTGAGATGGTAGAGCGAATCATTACTCATATACGCAAAGGGGTGCATACAGAATTATGACAGCCGGCACAAAAATCAATGCGAATGACCGGGTCAAACGTAAAGAGGGAAATCTGGTCAGTGATATGGGCGGGGAGAAGGTCATGATGAGCATCACTTCCGGCAAATATTACAATCTGGGAAACACAGGTGGACGGATATGGGAACTCATTGCCGAAGAGCAAACACTGGAGCAATTGATTCAGGCACTCGCGGCAGAATATGATATTGAGCCTGAACGATGCGGTGAGCAGGTTATGTCTTTTTTGGAGCATCTGCTGCGTGAAGATTTAATCGAAGTTACCGTATCCAGCGGAGTATGATGAGATGTTTCGTAAAATAAAAGCCTTTTTCAAGCTCTCCGGTTCGATGCGACGTTTGGTGTGGGAAGCTTATGTTCTTCTTGCCTGGGCACGGATACAGAAGGCGAAGCCGTTCGCTAAAATGGCTCAAGGGCTTGGCGCTCCGATGTTCGAAACGCCGATGACCGGGTTGAACCGCGATCAGATCGCTATGATAAAGAACATATCAAAGGCAGTTATAATTGCCGCCAAATATACGTTATGGGAAAGCCGCTGCCTTGTCATGGCTGTAGCCGCAATGAAGATGCTGGAACGACGTCATATTGAAAGCACGCTGTATATGGGGACAGCACGGAACGAGCAGGGACAACTGAAGGCTCACGCCTGGCTGCGAAGCGGAAAACTGATCGTGACTGGAGCAGACACGATGGACCAATACACGGTAGTTGGCGTATTTGGCAAACGATGTCCTGAGAAGGGAGCAGGGGAGATTGTCTATGACACATGAAAGCGAGCAGTATGCAGCAGAGTTCCCGAAGGAGCTCAGACTGATCTTGAGCATGCTTAGAGGGGATATGACAGCTCTGACTTCCGAGGAGATTGAGAGCCGACTGCATGGTGTGGATTGGTCGCTTTTTTTACGTCTTGTCTATCATCATCGACTGTATTCTGTAATGTATCTCTATTTGAAAAAGGAGACAGCGCTGCCCGTTCCTCAGGCGGTGATAGAAAGCTTGAAACAACAGTATACGATGAATACGTTCCGTATGCTGCATTTAACGGCCGAGATGGAGCAAGTTTGCGGAGCTTTTCGTGAGCATGGCATTCGAAACATTACACTGAAAGGTCCCGCAATGGCTCATGATCTGTATGGAGATGTGTCCATGCGAACCTCCAAAGACCTGGATATTTTAATTCCCGTTCAGGATGTGGAGGCTGCCGGAAGCATACTTCAGGGTCTTGGATACCAGTGCAAAGAGGGAGAACGAGCTCTGACGGTTCGCAGCTGGAAGTGGCGTGAGCATCATATCTGTTATATTCATCCGGTCAAGCGAACACAGATCGAGATTCACTGGCGGCTCAATCCGGACTCCGGCCGGGAAAGCGACTTTGAATCGTTGTGGCAGCGAAGCCGATTCAGTACGTATGCCCAGACACCTGTACGCATGCTGGAAGCGGAGGATTTATGGGTGTATCTGGTGACCCATGGCGCAAGGCATGGCTGGTTCAGGCTGCGCTGGCTGCTCGATATCGACCAGATGATTCGTACGATGCCACTGGATATGAAGAAGATCGAGCGGCGCTTGAAAGCAGAAGCACGTTTGTCCATCGGTTCGCAGACTTTACATCTCGTTTCGAATCTGCTGCATACCCCGCTGAATGATGCATATAGATCCATCATGTCGATGAATGCGCGTGCTGGAAAACGTTTGGCTAGAGAAGGTGTGCTGTTTATAAAGGATATGCTGGACAGTCCGGCAGATTTAAACCAGTATAATTCTTATTTATTTGCCCTGCGCAGCACCAGGCAGAAATGGTTTTTCTTTATTGAGCGTTTATATCCAAGCACATGGGATGTGCACCAGCTGCCGCTTCCACGTTCACTGTACTTTTTATATTTCCCGTTACGCCCGGTTCTCTGGTTCTGGCGGCGCTTGAAAAGGAGCACGGTGACAGAGAGGGGTAAAGTATGAAGTCGGAATTACGTTATTTTATGCGAAAGCTTCACCACGTTACGGGGCCTGTATTATATTGGAATCTGCTAGGTATGGTCTGCATTGGTTTAATGGAGGGCATCGGCATTTATATGCTAGTTCCAATGCTGAGTCTGATCGGCATTTTTGATATGGGCACTTCCGGAATACACATTCCTTGGTTAACCGACTTTCTCCATCGATTCTCGCAGCATTATCAATTAATCCTAGTATTGTTTACCTTTGTACTGATCGTGTCAGGACAGGCGTGGATGCAGCGCCTTCAGACGATTCGCAATGCCCGCATTCAGCAGCAATTTATACGAACGCTGCGTATGGAAACCTACAGCGCCATCCTGATGGCGAAATGGTCCTTTTTTCTCCAAAAACGAAAATCCGATTTTAACCATATATTAACGACCGAGCTTGCACGTGTCAGCCAGGGGACGAGTATTATGCTGCAAATGGCCGCTTCGCTTGTTTTTACTGCGATTCAGATTGGCCTGGCCTTCTGGTTATCTGCCAGGTTAACCGCGCTTGTACTTGTCTGCGGTCTCGTTTTATTTTTCCTGCTCAGAACGTTTGTGAAACGTGCGAAACGCATCGGAGATCAAACAACGGAATTGTCACAAATGTATTATAACGGGATCACCGAGCATTTTAATGGAATCAAAGACATCAAGAGTAACATGCTTGAGCATTCACATATCCATTGGTTTGATCGGATGTGCAGACGAATTGAGCGCAATGTTGTGCAGTTCAGTCAGCTCAATACGGGTACACAACTGATTCATCGTGTGTCTGCGGCGTTAATTATCGCAGCGTTTATCTATTTATCCCTACGTGTGATGTCAGTGCCTCCAGCCAGCTTGTTATTGATTATTTTGATTTTTTCACGATTATGGCCAAGATTTACAGCTATTCAGTCCAATCTGGAGTACATAAGTTCCATGCTGCCTGCATTTCGAATCGTGAGAGAACTGCAGGTACAAACCGGGAAAAGCCGTGAAATCAGTGACAGTATAGTTGCAGCCCCACAATCTGCTGCTGCATCGGCTCATTCTATCGTTCCCATGGATCTCAAGGACTCCATTATCTGTCAGGATGTATATTACCGTTACGAAGGAAATGATAACTATTCATTGTCGAATGTGTATGCAGCCATTCCAGCCAAAGGAATGACAGCGATTGTTGGTAAATCGGGGGCAGGCAAGAGTACATTAATTGACCTGATTATGGGGCTTATGCGGCCTGAGAGCGGGAACATCCTGATCGACGGGAAATCTTTGACCGAGGAACGACTGCTTAGCTGGCGCAGTTCCATTGGTTATGTATCCCAGGACCCTTTTTTGTTTCATACGAGCATTCGTGAAAATTTACGTCTGGTCGATCCTGACGCGAGTGAAGAACAGATGTGGCGGGCCCTTCAGTTTTCTGCTTCTGCCTCGTTTGTTCGCAAGCTCCCCCAGGGGCTGGATACAATCATAGGGGATCGCGGAATCCGCCTGTCAGGCGGTGAGCGTCAGCGTCTGGTGCTTGCCCGCACGATGCTCCGTAATCCTTCCGTGCTGGTTCTGGATGAAGCCACAAGTGCGCTGGACAGTGAAAATGAACAGTATATTCATGAAGCGCTTGAGCAATTAAAAGGGCATGTTACCATTATTGTTATTGCCCATCGCTTATCCACCATTCGTACGGCAGACCGCGTGATTGTTCTGGAGGAAGGACGTGTGATTCAGGAGGGCGGTTATCAGCAATTATCCGCAGATCCGGTGGGCACGTTCAGCAGATTGCTGAATATGCAGGCTGGTGCTGCCGGGCAGTAGAAGAAATGTATTGTGTATGAGGGGGATTCAATGATCTTGTTCTCGAATGAGTCAACGTTAGAGTGGATGAGTAAAGGCGTACCGTTTGCGGTACGCCTTTGGCACTTCAAGGTCTGCTTGGCATTAGAGTTTGAATTGGAAATTAACCGGTCAGGACCGAGCCGGGCTTCAAAGGTAGATGTAATGCTCCGATCTGCTGCAGATGCTGAATGATGTCCTGAACCGCTTCTTCAATGGTGCATTGTTCTGTATCTATGATGAGGGAAGGGCATTGCGGAACATCATAAGGGGCAGAGATGCCTGTAAAATGAGCAATTTCACCTCTGCGAGCTTTTTTGTAAAGGCCTTTGGGGTCACGTCGCTCACATTCTTCTATGGAACAACGTACATAGATTTCAATGAAATCATCTGGTTCAAACATGTTGCGAACCATGGCCCGATCCGAATCATGTGGAGAGATAAAGGCGGAGAGCACAAGCAATCCTGCATCAACCATCAGCTTGCACACTTCTCCGATCCGTCTCAGGTTTTCCTGCCGATCTGCTGCAGTAAAGCCAAGGTCCTTGTTCAGTCCATGCCTGACATTATCTCCGTCCAGTACATAACTGCGGACTCCCTGCTCGTGTAAGTATCTCTCTAGTGCAAAAGCAATGGAGGACTTGCCCGAACCGGATAAACCTGTAAACCACAATGTACGGCTGTGATGCCCGTTATTATTTTCGCGATCCTGCCGGCTTAGACTTGATGCTTGCCAGGTAATGTTGCGATCTTCGTTCGACATGTTATCCCGCCCTTTATACCTGTGATTTGTATAATATTTTAACATATTTACTAGATTATAGACTATGAATGTTTTCTGCAAAATAAGCGTGAAGGGTCTGTATATCGGGTATAGATGTTATACATATAGAGCAGGAGGCCAATATTTATGCGTGAACACATTCAAAACATACAAGTAGGATTCAAATGCCCTGATTGCGGGCATGACGTGAGCACGCATTTTCTACAGGAACAAGTAAGCACCGTTCGCTGCGAGGGCTGCAATCGAGCATATACGCTATTGAAGCCGACGATTGGAGATGAGATTTTGCTGGATTGGGAGCAGGAGGCGTTGTATCACAAGCTGCGGGCGGAGCGTTCGGAAAAGGACAACCATAACATGTCGGCACTTATTATCAAAGTCATTGAGTTGCTTACCTGGCGCGATCAGGGTGACGGTCAGACCCGTGCTATTCAAACAGTGAAGGAGTGGCTGGCTACCAGCGGCAAGCCGCAGACTTTGCTTGAACTGTTTCATCAACCTACATCCATTAAACGTGAAAATAAACGGTTGTAGCCTTAATGTTACATAATATAGATGCTCCTGCGGCATATTACCTGAAGGTGTTTGTAAAGCTATATATCAAACCGAATATTCAGGAACAGGAGCGGATAACATGAAGCGAATCGTTCGCTATCTGCTGCTCGGCTTGTTAACTGTTAGCATGCTGGCATCATATGCAGAGGCATCACCCATTAACGGAGCGTATCACTTTGGTTTTAAGAAAAGTCAGAACGGTCAGCTGCCTTCAATTGATCAGGAAGGGTTCAAATCCATACTAGAACATAATCATGCCATTTTTCTAGGGGATACCAAACAAAAAGAATTATATCTGACGTTTGATAACGGCTACGAAAATGGCTTTACCCCTGCCATATTGGATGTGCTGCGAGCCAAGAAGGTACCGGCGGCTTTTTTTGTCACAGGTCATTATCTCAAGGATCAGCCTGAGCTAGTGAAGCGAATGGCGGCTGAAGGCCATATCGTGGGCAACCATTCCTGGAGTCATCCTGATATGACTCGAATCTCCAATGGCCAGATTAAAGAGGAACTGGAGAAAGTAAAATCCGAGATAGAGCGGCTTACAGGGCAGAAGGACACCTTTTTACGTCCACCCCGTGGTATCTTTAACAACCGTACGCTTGCCGAGAGTTATGCGCAAGGATATATTAATGTGTTCTGGTCTGTAGCTTATAAAGACTGGGATACCAATGTTCAGCGGGGAGCACAGTACGCTCACCAGCAGGTGCTGAAGCAGCTTCATCCAGGGGCAGTGATTTTGCTGCATTCGGTGTCCAAGGACAATACCGAGGCACTTGGCTCCATTATTGATGAGGCACGAAAGCAGGGATATGCATTCAAAAGTCTGAATGATTTGAAAACAAAAACGTATTAATGTTGTCGGGTTAATTGGACGAGAATAAAGAACAAGGGCATGCCAGCGATTATGCTGAGCATGCCCTTTTTAGGTTATGCTGATCCAAGAGCGCCAACAGACATCCATATCAATTGAATATTTTCGAATATGAAGTTGTTCTAAAATGTTGTGTTATAAATGATACCGATCGTCTTGGGACCACAGTGACTGCAAATAACGCAGCCTGCCGTTGCTAACTCTACGCATGCACCCGTCTGTTCCTGGAGCGTTTGTTGCAATGCGATGGCATCTTCCTCCGCCATAGTATGAACAACAATCAATAAATCTCGATCAATCCGCTCCTTGTCACTGAGTGTATTTTGTAACATTTGCTCAAGCGCCTTTTCCCGTTTGCCACGCACTTTGTAGGCCGGGGTCATTTTACCGTCGGTTACGCGAATGACAGGGCGAATTTTAAGCAGGCTTCCAATCAGGTTCTGCATACCGGAGCAGCGTCCGCCTTTGTATAAATACTCGAGTGTATCGATTACAAATTCGGTGCGAACAGTTGGTTTCATCGCTTCAATCAGTTCTGTAATCTGTGCCAGATTCTGTCCTTGCTCCGCCGCATGGGCAGCTTTCATCACCATCAAGCCGATGCCTGAGGAGAGGTTTAGCGAATCGATGACAGAGATACGTGCCTCCGGAAATTCGGAGCTGGCGATCAGGGCATTTTGATAGGTGGATGAAAGTTCAGAAGATAAGGAAATATAGAGAATATCATCGCCTTGTTCTATGTAGGGTTGAAATGCTGCCATAAAATCTGCGGGTGAGGGAGCAGCAGTTTTAGGCAGAGCACCATCACGGCTTACACGTTCATATAATTGTTCTGGTTTAATCTCGGCTCCATCCTTCAGTGATTGCTCGCCAAATACGACATACAGAGGAATGATCCCGATATCATATTGCTGAACCCATTGGGGTGTCAGATCACTCGTGCTGTCCGCAAAAATTTTAATTCGTGCCATGTCAATCTCCTTTATCAATCCATATTTTTCTGCGAGTTATAAATGATTATAATTGTAGGTGGGGACCATTGCAGATCATGCACGGCCACTGAGTTTAATTATAAAGAAGCTGCTCTTTCATGCAAAGCATTACATCATGTATATGCCTCCGAGCAGCAGCCCTGCGAATAACAGAATGAGCAGGCCATTCAAAATGGTGCCGATGATAGCAAATACTTTTTTGCGATTTTTGAGCACCAATCCAATAACGCCCAGAATGATGCCGGCCAGGTTAAGAATCAGACAGATCAGGAAGGCTAATGATGCCAAAACGATGGCTGGATGGAAGGAAAGCTCTTCCCGACCTACTGATGAATCCAGAAGTTCAACGGAGCCGTACAATGCAAGAGAAGCCAGCACAAAGGTGATGATGTGCCCGATGAGTCCAACCAGACCCACAATGAAACTGGCTATGCCCGGACCTGAATGCTTGAGCCGTGCCGGAGGATGTGCTCCTGAATCAGAGGAAAGCATGTAATCGGTGTTACTGGAGCTATAGGGATCTGAATAGCCTGATTGGGAGGAGGAATTATTATTCCAGCCTGAATTTTGAGAGTTATGGTCATCCATGCGTAAGGACTCCTTTTTACAGATCATATAGTCTAAACAGCTTTACATAACTTATAATTTAAACAGCATAATGAAAACGTATTACCCCGTTTGCAGTGGAATGATTCGCATCTGCTCTGAATACGGCATTCCTTTCTACTTTTCCACAATTATCGAGAAAAAGCAAGGTTTCATGCATGAGGTTTGTAATAATTCGTTGGAAATATTCATGCGTAAAGTCTTGGAATCATGAGATGAGACATTTCAAGCTGGCTGGTAATGCGATCATGAATTAGCTACAATAATATGAAGTCAGAAATGAATCTAGGGAGAGAATGAATATGCAGCGAAAATGGATGATGTTTGGAGCGATTTTAACGATGCTGTCTGTAGGTATTGGTGCATTTGGTGCACATATGCTCAAAGACAAAATTGGGGCAAGTGCAATCGCTACATATGAAACCGGAGTGCAGTACCATATGATTCATGCTCTGGGTCTGCTTATTATTGGATTGACGGCAGGACAACTTGGCGAATCCCTGAAGCTGAAATGGGCGGCGCGTTTGCTGTTTGCCGGTATTATCATTTTTTCGGGCAGTCTGTATGTGCTGAGCATCTCGGGTATTAAAATTCTGGGGGCAATCACACCCATTGGCGGGGTAGCTTTTATCATTGGTTGGCTGCTTTTCGCAATAGATGTTTGGCAGCGAGGTCAGAGCAGGTCAGCGAACTAAAGTCATGCTATCGATCAAATGTTATGTTACAAGAATGGGATTATAATAAAAGCAACCTGCGATCGAATGTTTTGCATTCCAGCTCAGGTTGCTTTTTGTGTTTTTTCAATTAGCGTTATTTCATTGAAAGTTACAGCAAAAACTCATCAATTTCGTTTGTTCGGAAAGTATAGACCTGTTTTTCATCCACATGGTAGATACTTACCACATTATTATCCCGATCAAAATTAAGAATACGACAAGGAATGCTCTGATGTTTACCATTTTTGTTGTTCACTACAATTCGAGTGAGGCGATTTTCTTTAATCAAGGATTGAATCCAGGCTTCGAACGAATTGGTGTCAGCCACATGAGATGAGTCGGAAGCAGGAACAGAATCAGTCTTATCCGACTTGTTTGAGGTCTGCTGTCCATCGGGTACTTGTGGTTGTTGCTGCAAATCCAACTGAATGGGCTCAGTGGCGTTTGTTATGTTCTGCTGAAGCATCGCTTCAATAATGTTACCGAGTTCTATTCCGGAATGAATCCGAAAGTCCGCAATTTGTTCCTGTTTGTTGATGAACTCCATCAGGGACTGCAGTGCCAGTGCATTTGATCGGCTTTTGATAAGTATATCGACGTTAAATAAAAAGCCGATGTCATCTTGATTGGATACGGTTTGTTTCATTCATCCCAGCCCCGTTAAATAGTGTGTCAGCACAAACGTGCTCCAATACACTATAGCATTAATGTGCTGGAAATCATAGTACTAGAGACTTATGAAACAGGTATGAAACAGGTATGAAACAGGTATGAAACAGGTATGAAACTAGTGTGAAACTCTTCTATGTTGTGCGAATAGCCTTCTTTTTTCAGCCCGGAATCACCCCTTTTGCAGGCTTCACAAACCATTTACGCAGCTATAATTTAGTAAAGCAGGTCAGGAAGCAACAGGGGGAATAAATAATGAGCACTTCATATCACAATCGTTTGAGATACGTATTCAAGGTTACATCTTCCCGTATTCGAAAAGCGGATTATCATCTATCTTTAAGAAGAATGGGGTGCTTATATTGAAAACGGATGATGACTTGAATCGTCGTTTTATCACGTATATGGCCAATCTTATATACTACAACTCTATTAATTATGACAAAAAGAGACGAATGAAGGACAGCCGATTCCAGCTAACTTTAGACAACGATGAGAACTTAGATTCTGCCTTACTTGCAGCTTATGACTCAGAATCTGTGCCACCAAATTTAAAAGATCACATTGCGGATCAGTCACTTTATCAAGCGTATGAATCCCTTTCAGCACAACAACAACAGATTTTATCTTTTGCTTACGTACAAGGACTAAATGACAAGGAAATAGCCAGAATATTGGGAGTATCCCAGCAAAATGTCTCGAAACACCGCTTAAAAGCTCTCACTAAATTGCGCAACTTAATAACGGAAGGGAATGAATTATGATGGAGGGTGACATTGCTACTGTTATTGCTAATTTAGGCTTCCCGATTGCAATTACTTTGTATCTACTTATTCGATTTGAAAAGAAAATATCTGATCTGAGCGATGCTATTAATGGCTTAAAGAATGAAATACAAAAAAATGTAAAGAGGTGATTTTATGTTGGCCGAACTTTTAGTACAAGCACAGCAGCATCATGATCAGGAGGCAACATTACATATTCTAGAATCCTTCACACCTAAGATCAAAGCCTCCTTGCGACAAGTACCTGCCGATCATCGAGATGATCTAAAACAGGAACTCTATGTCAAAATGATTGAAGTGATACAGACTTTTAATATTAGTGCGTTGAAATAAAATTTAGAGAATGGTTGTAAAAAAAGAGACTCACTTCTCTTTATACATATGTGAAGGCAATACGGCATTGCAGAAAACTTGGGAATGGTTGTTCTCGCTATGATTCCTCCATATTGCCCACATAACTAATATAATAACATTAGGAGTGATTTATTATGGCAAATCTAAGCGCAAATGGAGTAGCTTTTATGAAAGGGCATGAGGGACTTAACTTAAAATTCTATGGCGATATTTATGGATATCCAACAGTTGGATATGGACATCTGATAACAAAGTCTAAAGTATATACCAAAAATACAAATTTAACGCAGGCACAAGCTGATGCTCTATCTAAAACTTTGGGGCTCAGTTATACTTCTCCAATTACTCAATCTCAGGCAGATACATTCTTTTCCAATGATACTGTAAGTGCTGTACAAGCAGTAAATAATCTGACACTTCCTGCCGGTATGTCGCTTTCACAAAATCAGTTTGATGCACTGGTTTCGCTCACTTTTAATGCAGGTCCTGGGGTCCTTAATACCAATGATGTAAAAAATCTGCTTGCTTACAAACTAATCTATTCATCTTTTCAAGGCCCACGTTCAGATGTAGAAAAAGATAATTGTTCGAAACTAGTCAGCAAAGCATTTTCATATGACAGAAACTTAACAAGACGAAGAAATGAAGAAGCAACTTTGTTTTGTAAAGGGCAGCCTTACACTCACAAATATCCAGTATATTCACTTTAGTTCAATCCTTTTGTAACATAACAAGAAGGTCAGCCTAGGCTGACCTTCTATCATTGTACGCCCAGCATGGGCGTCATCTCTAGGGTGAAAGTCCCGAGCGGGGGCTGGCAAGCGCCTACCGTTAGCCAAGGGCAAGGGTGTCCACCGTGAGGTGGAATCTAAAGGAAGCCGGAGGCATAAGCACGGCCTGAGGTACACGAACCCAATTTGAGGCGGCTGCAGCCGGATGAGTCACCCATACATGACAAAATCCAAAGCTGCCAAAGGCTACAGCCGTAGACTTGGGCAGGCGCAGGCGGAAAGATGACGTTCTTATCTGGGGAGGCCTGTCGGATAAGCAAGAAAAGAAAACTTGTAACCGTAGCTGAGAGGCTGCGCTGAACCGGCAGGAGTCAGCAGAGGCCATAGTACGTCAACTGTTGCAACAGTAAGGGCTGAACCGAAAGGAGAGAGGAAAGCGATGCGTTCGCATGAAGAGCAACGACAGCCGAATATCTCGCAAGAGAGCTGCCAGCAAAGATAAGCGGTGAAGCCGCCAGGGTATGCCGGAGCGCCGAGTTCTTCATCGGCACAAGCCTCCTCTTCCTCTCGCAAAGCAGAGAGCAACCTGCAGGAGCGAATGCTCGAAGGAGAAAACCTTCGACTCGCGTATAAACGAGTGGTACAGAACGGAGGAGCACCCGGTGTGGACCATGTAACGGTAGCGGATCTACAAGCTTACCTGAAAACACATTGGGAACCGGTGAAAGCCGAACTTCTAGCAGGTACCTACAGAAAAGCGCCAGTCAAACGAGTGGAAATCCCCAAACCCGGAGGCGGCGTAAGGCAGTTAGGTATTCCGACCGTGATGGACCGCTTTCTCCAGCAGGCTCTTCTACAAGTCATGAATCCGATCTTTGACGCAGGGTTCTCGTGGTACAGCTACGGCTTTCGGCCGGGGAAAAGCGCACATGACGCCGTGAAACAAGCACAAAGATACATCCAAAATGGCCTCAGATGGGTCGTAGATCTCGATCTGGAGAAATTCTTTGACCAGGTGAATCACGACATGCTCATGGCAAGAGTGGCGCGGAAAGTAGCAGACAAAAGAGTACTAAAACTGATTCGTGCTTACCTGAACGCAGGAGTGATGGTGGATGGAAAACGGGAAAGCAGCCGGGAAGGAACACCTCAAGGCGGTCCGCTAAGTCCACTTTTGGGGAACATCCTACTGGATGATCTGGATAAAGAATTGATGGGACGAGGGTTGCCATTCGTACGCTATGTTGACGACTGCAATATCTTTGTGGCGAGTAAGCGTGCCGGTGAGCGCGTCATGGAATTCGTAAGTCGATTTGTAGAAGGGGAGCTGAAACTGAAAGTGAACCGGGAGAAAGTGCGGTACCCAGACCCTGGAACCGGAAATTTCTAGGGTTCAGCTTCCTAAGCCAGAAACAGGCAACGATTCGCATAGAACCGAAGACCCTCTATGTATTTAAATAGAGGGTCCGCGAATTGACGAATCGAACAGAGTTCATTTCTATGGAGGAAAGAATTAACCGATTAAACCGCTATCTGACGGGGGGGGGGCGGCTATTTTCGTCTAGCCTCGGCCAAGACGCACTTCAAAAAGCTGGACCAGTGGATTCAGAGAAGACTGCGAATGTGCCTATGGAAGCAATGGAAACGAGTACGAACACGAATTCGAGAACTCCGTGCCCTTGGGGTCCCAGAGTGGGCTTGTTTTACAATGGCGAACTCAAGGCGAGGCGCATGGGAATTGTCCCGGAACACCAATAACGCCCTCCCGACTTCCTATTGGGAAGCGAAAGGGCTGAAAAGTTTACTTTCACGATATCTGGAACTTTGTTAACCTTTTGGAACCGCCGTATGCGGACCCGCATGTACGGTGGTGTGAGAGGACGGAGGCTTGCCGCCTCCTCCTACTCGATTAATCCGAAATTTTCTTAAGCTCAAAGATAGTTGCCTCTGATAACAAGATAAGCCTCTCGTTATTAACAACAAAAAAACTTAAACTTACAGGTATACTACGTTTTGTAGAAGGGTCAATTACATCTATTGCTTTTACTACATCATTTTTATTTAAGTCTGGAATATCTATTTTATATAATCTATAAAAAGAATCTGAGTTATTGCATGTCGTTGTAACCTCATATAATGGTTTTTTTAGTTCAGTTTGATATTGACTGTAATTTTTAATTCCTTTTGATGAAAAAAAGTCTTTTTTGATGATTATTTCATCTCCGATAAATTTCTGCCCTGTGGGATGTTCAGAAGCATCATTATATGAATTTGCAAATCCTAAAAGCTTCTCAACTTTCCAAGTTCCATAGAAATAATTTTCAGTTTCACTATCCAAACTTGTACGTTCTACAGTACAATCATCATTATTTTGCTGTGTTGTTACTTGTTTACTGGGGGACTCACCCGAACCTTGCGTATCGGTTGCAGGCTTATCTGGTCCACCACATCCTGAAAGTAAAACGAAGCTCAACATCATCAATACACCAAGCATTTTTTTCACCCTAAAATCTCCTTTCGTCTATTAGATGAAATTATATCAGAGCAAATGAACCTAAGAATGACATAACATTAACATTATTTACGATTAAAGTTAAATTTATGTTACATGATCGGAAACAATACTGCTCTTCGTCATTCACACTGGTTCTCAAATTTATTTACTTTGCCGCTATACCAGGAATGTCTTTACGATATCCTTTTTCCATGTATCCTTGAGCTTTCAAATATTTCATACCTCAAACCTATCGGTGAGAACAACTCTACTTCTGACGAAATAAATACACTTTTTCTTATCTCACGGCTGGTGTCCACACGGCGATCCGCCAAAAGGCATACACTTATCGTGATCTGTGGAAGAGGAGGTGGATCGGGAGATTATGGTGACAATGGAACCGATCGTAGTGGGAGACCATGTGCTCGTGGGGGTAGAAGTCAAACTTCCCAAAACGACACTGCTAACAATTAATACATCCAAAGGATACATTATGTGCGGAGCGCTTGATGTGGGGTTGTTGAATGAAAAGCTGGGGGATCGCAAGATCGTGGCCGCTAGGGCTGTGGGTGTTCGAACGTTAGAGCAGCTGCTGCATGCACCGATGGAATCGGTGACGACTGAGGCGGAGGCCATGGGAATTACAGTTGGCATGACAGGTGTAGAAGCATTGTTGAAAATGATGTAATGAAATGATGTGACATGAATGGTCTGATCAGGAGCAGCCTTTAAGAGGCTGTTTCTGGTATAGTTTTTAACGTATGCTGCTGATGATGCGCGTGTGGCTTGGGACCTGACTGCAAGATATGCGCTTGGAAAATGTAAAACGAAGAAGAAGGGACCTTCAACGCATCGCATTTCGGCCGTGAGCAAATCAATGGCAGAATGTTGATTCTGAATTTTAACGATTCTCACAAACCTTATTTCGGTGAAATTACAGGTTTAATAAACGTAACGATTCCCAGTGACGCTATTTCCTTCGGAATAGGGTATTATTTTGAAGGATTTTATAACAGAAAGACTAAAATAGCGTTTCTCGGAATCGTTACGTTCTCAGAAGGGCAGAAATACATCAAATAGCGTCGTCTCGATTCGTTAGCGTTCATACCATGCTGTCCAACACCCAACAAACTCTCAAGCGCATCTTCTCATCATATTACATCTCAATGCATCACCTTGACTAATCATTCCACCTCTCCATGCATCGCACACGACATACCGCACACGACACATCGAACACCACATCACTACACCGCGCACACCGCACACAGCACATCACACACGGCATACCGCACACCGCACACCGCACACAGCACATCACACACGGCATACCACACACCACATACACCTCACATCACACGCTGCACTATATCAGCCCACATCACATTGCTCCACCTGGCCACCACTACAACTACCATCACTGCAAAAAAAATAGCTGCCGAGATATTCCGGGCAGCTTGGACAAAGTCGGATGATTTCCTCCTTTGTCCATTCTACAATGACAAACGTCCAATCGTTGTTGGACGTATCCAAGTCCGGCGCAGGGCAGAGCATCTTATGCGCCAAGCTCTTTACACCACGTGCAAGGAGATGCACACCGTGCGAAACTAACTACTTATTCTCAGCAAACAAGGCAGCCAGGTTCTCCTGAAAAGGTGCACGAACGATGCCTTTTTCCGTAATAATCGCTGTAACATACTCGTTCGGCGTAACATCAAAGGCCGGATTGTAAACTTTAACACCCTTCGGTGCAGTACGCTTTCCGAATCCTTCGGTGACTTCCTCAGCGGCACGCTCCTCGATGGGAATCAGATCACCAGATGCAGTGGACAAGTCAATGGTGGACAACGGACTTGCGACATAGAACGGAATGTTGTGTGCTTTGGCAAGCACAGCCAGGCTGTACGTACCAATTTTGTTGGCGACATCTCCGTTGGCTGCTACGCGATCCGTACCCACGATGACAGCTTGCACCCAGCCTTTGGACATGACCATACCTGCCATGTTGTCACAAAGCAAAGTAACATCAATGCCGGCTTGCTGCAGCTCAAACGCTGTCAGGCGAGCGCCTTGCAGTACAGGGCGCGTCTCGTCAGCAAACACCTTGAGATGAATGCCTCGCTCCTGAGCAAGATACATCGGGGCCGTCGCTGTCCCGTATTTGGCCGTAGCCAATCCGCCTGCGTTGCAGTGAGTCAGTACACCCATCCCGTCTTCAAACAGGGGCAGGGCATGCTCTCCGATCATGCGGCACACTTCCTCGTCTTCCTTCTGAATGAGCAGTGCCTCCACTTCAAGCGCATCGGTGCTTTCTGCCAGACTCAGGCCCGCTTCTGCCGCTTGATTCGCCTTTTGCATCATGCGATCAAGCGCCCAGAACAAATTAACCGCTGTTGGACGGGATGTCGCGAGGTGTGCGCAGACGGACTTGACATGATCGAGCCAACCTTGAATGGCGATGCCATCATAAGCTTTGGCTCCGAGCACGACACCAAATGCTGCCGCAATGCCAATGGCAGGTGCACCGCGCACTTTCATGGAATGAATGGATTCCCATACTTCCTCAGGAGTGTACAGTTTCAGCATTAGAATGGTTTCGGGCAGCAGACGCTGATCGAGCATTTCGAGCTTGTCCTTTTTCCAATTGAGCGAAGACAGAGGCTGATGTTCAGGGGTTGTCATAGATGTTCCTCCGTTCATAATATTAGGCTTTAACTGCAGTTAGGGCAGAAGATACCATGTCCAGCACTTCACCAATGGTGTTCACTTGGCGATGCTTCTTGAGCAGCGCTTTTCCGACCGCCAATGCTTTGCGCTGTGCACGCTCACGTTCCGCATCGTCTGCAATCGTGTCAATGTCAGCCACATGCGCAAGTCCTACGATGCGGCGCACCATTTTGGCTCCCGTGAATCCAATCGAATCCCGGAACAGCTGCTGTACATACAGATGTTGATACCCTGGCGTTTTTGCCATCGGGTCAACGAGATCGGAAGCCCACAACGCACGAAAACGAGCTTCGAACTCGGTCCAGACGTCATGCACCATGTTTAAAATCTCTGTCTCACGCTGTTCTCTTGCTGATGGTTCCTGAATGCGACCTGACAGTGAAACATAATGAAGCAGCAGGTTCGCCAGCACGGCACCTACGTCAAAGCCCATCGGGCCATAGAAAGCAAACTCGGGATCGATGACTTTGGTTGACTCGGGTGTGACAAAAATACTGCCTGTGTGCAGGTCGCCGTGCAGCAGTGCTTGTCCATGGGTCAGGAACTTCTCACGCAGCAGGGCGATTTCCAGATGCAGCTCTTCATCTGTACGCAGCGCTTCGGCTTCATCTTCAATGGCAGCGTCATAGTTATTATTTTGTGCAATCCGATACGGCTCATCAAAGATCAGGTCTTCCGTAATTTTACATTGGTCAGGGTTAACGAATCGTCCCTGCTGTTCCTTCTTCTGCTGCTGATTCATACCAAGGTCTGAAGTGAAAAACAGTGTTCTTGCCATAAACTCTCCGATATGCCCCGCAAAAAGTGGATAGGAGGCACCGTCAATCAGGCCTTTACGCATAATAACGTGATCACTCAGATCCTCCATAACCGTCAGAGCGAGATCGTCATCGTAATGGTACACTTCAGGCACCATGCCTGGGCACAGGCGGTATTCCTCTTGTAAAATTTCACGTTCAATCCGGGCACGTACAAGCGATAGCGGCCATGATTCTCCAACCACTTTCGCATAAGGAAGCGCCTGTTTGATAATGATACTTTTATCGGAGTTCTGGTCCGTAATGTGGAAAACGAGATTCAGATTGCCGTCACCAATCTCACGACATTCCAGATTCGCATCTGCCGTAAACGGGCCCGGTAATGTTTTGGCCAGTTCAATCGCTTCATGGGGAGTTAAAGGATGATATTCAGTCACAGGTGACACCTCCGTATATATGAAGAAAGAGGAAGCTCTGCTCAAGAAACAGAAAACGCTGCTTCAAGCAACAGGAAAACCCACTTCTTTGCTTGGTTTATGACAGTATATCGGATATAGTCTCGTTTTTGAACTTTTTTTTGAGACAACTCAAGTATGCTGTGATTCGAAGATCAGGTCTGCGGGTAAAAACAAATAGGCCGGGCAGTTAAGAAAAACCGCGCCAGAAAACAACTTCGCCAATCAGGCGATCATGATCATTAACTCTCTGTCTTGCATGCAGCAACCTCGACCTGTTAGTGGACAGACTAAAATTTTAAATTAAAGGATGGGATTGAATATGGCTACAAAAAACAAAACAGATCAAGCGAAATCCGTAGAACAAGTACTTAATCGTCAGGTAGCAAACCTGAACGTGCTGTATGTCAAAATCCATAACTATCACTGGTATGTTAAAGGCCCGAACTTTTTCACGTTGCATGTGAAATTCGAAGAATTTTATAACGAAATTACCGTTCAGATGGACGAGATTGCTGAGCGCCTGCTCACACTGAAAGGCAGCCCGGTTGCCACCATGAAAGAGTATCTGGAAATGGCTTCGATTCAGGAGGCTTCTGGCAAGGAAGATGCGAATGCAATGGTACAGAACCTGATTGAAGACTTCGCAACACTCTCCAGCGAATATCAGGAAGGTATTGATTTGGCCGACGCGGCTGAAGATCAGCCGACTGCCGATATGCTGACAGGCTTTAAGGCCGATCTGGAGAAACATATGTGGATGCTTCGCGCTTACCTTGGGTAACAAGTTGTCAGAAGCGCATTAACCGTCTATACTGCTGTCAAGAGTGACAGGGGAGGACGAGTTGGATGGTAGACGGAGCAGCGGTACCGGCATTGAAAGAATGGGCCTCAGCGATCAAAGCGCTGGAGGATGGTCGCCAGATCATGGTGATGCGCAAAGGCGGTATTGTGGAGGAAACGAAGCATTTTGAGTTGAAAAGTCCAGCATTTTACCTGTATCCGACTTATGAGCATCAGCGTAAAGAACTGATCAAGTCCCCGGATCAATCCTATGTTGAAGAGTCGCTGGCCGAATGTGAGCCTGAAGCTTCAACGATCCGCATTACGGCTTATGCTGAAGTAACGCAGGATTTGGAGATTCGGGATCAGGAGATGCTGGATCGACTTCTGGAATATCATATGTGGACAGCGGATTTTGCCGAAGCCCGTTTGAAGTGGAAAAAGAAAGATCCGCTCCACGTATTGATTTTACGTGTATACCGTTTGCAGGAGCCGATGGAAATTGCTGTACTGCCTGAATATAATGGCTGCCGTTCGTGGATTTCCATTCCGAATGGTCCGGTGCCGCGCGCGATGACGCCAGTGCTGGACGTTGCGGATTTTGACAAACAGGTACGGAAGATAAACGAAACGCTCAAAATGTAATGGCTTGGCTCATCAAACTTGAGATGATGAAGCGGAGAGGCTTATCCAGAGATGGATAGGTCTTTTTTTCATAAACAGCGCGCAAGCTGAACAAACTGTGAATTTTGTGATAAATATCACTGTCTGGCCGAGCGGAATTTGTTTTCTCATTTGATTCAAACAGGCATTTATTATAGAATCAGAAGGAATGAAGTTTCCTGAAAAGGATAACAACTGATAGGAAATGACTTGATAATCATTGAGAATCAGTTTAGAATTATTCTAAAGTGATTGTTGCTTTTAGCGTGCGTGAAGAAATGCTTTGGAGCGCATGTGAAAATTGCTTCACCCAAGGCATACCGAAACAGAGAAAGTCAGGGGAAGCCCTGTTCAGATATAATAGGCGCTTTTTCGTTTTCGACAGCAAACATCAATTTTAAATGGAGGGAAACATTACACATGACTACGAATTTCGTCATTGAAGGTCTGAAAGCGACCATTGAAGGTAAAGAAATCCTGAAAGGCATTAACCTGGAGATGAAAGGTGGAGAAATCCACGCGATCATGGGACCGAACGGAACAGGTAAATCCACTTTGGCTTCTGCTCTGATGGGACACCCTAAATATGAAGTAACAGACGGTTCAGTAACACTTGATGGTGAAGATGTACTCGATATGGCTGTAGATGAGCGCGCACGCGCGGGTCTGTTCCTGGCGATGCAGTACCCAAGTGAAATTGCGGGTGTAACTAACTCTGACTTCCTGCGCAGTGCGATCAATGCACGTCGCGGCGAAGGCAACGAGATCTCCCTGATCAAGTTCATTCGTCAGATGGAAGCTAAAATGAAAGAACTCGACATGAATCCTGAGTTTGCTCATCGTTACCTGAACGAAGGCTTCTCCGGCGGTGAGAAAAAACGGAACGAAATTCTGCAAATGATGCTGCTTGATCCGAAAATCGTCATTCTTGATGAGATTGACTCCGGTCTGGACATCGATGCTCTGAAAATCGTAGCAAACGGCGTAAATGCAATGAAGAGCGAAGATCGCGGTTTCTTGATCATCACGCACTATCAGCGCTTGCTTAACTACATTACTCCGGATTATGTACACGTAATGATGCAAGGTCGTATCGTGAAATCCGGCGGTCCTGAACTGGCTCACCGTCTGGAAGCTGAAGGTTATGACTGGGTTAAAGAAGAACTGGGAATTACAGACGAAACTGTAGGTCAAGAAGCGTAAAGACAAAACGGAGGAGGATAATAAATGACTACACAAACAATTCTTCCGGTTGAATCTGAAGCGCTTCGCGCCTTGTCGGAAAGCAATAATGAACCCGGCTGGTTGACTGAGCAGCGGCTCGAAGCCTTGAAGCTTGCGAGCGAGCTGGCGCTTCCTAAACTGGAAAAGCAAAAAATTGAACGCTGGAATGTCAGCGAGTACGGCACATACAAGGCAGGTTCCGCTATTTCTTCTCTGGAAGAAGTACCTGCATCTATCAAGGAACTGGTTCAGGATCAAGCAGAAGGCAGTCTGGTCATCCAGCGCAACTCTGGTGCGGTATACTCCAAATTGTCTGCTGATCTGGCAGCCCAAGGTGTGATCTTTACGGATCTGGCAACTGCTGTGCGTGAGCATAGCGATCTGGTTAAACCATATCTCAACACGGCAGTAAAAGCTGATGAACATTCCATCGCTGCGCTGCATGCTGCATTGTGGAATGGCGGGGTATTCCTGTACGTTCCGAAAAATGTAAACATTGAAGTTCCGCTGCAAGCTGTACTGCTTACGGATGATGCTACTGCAACTTTTGCTCCTCACGTACTGGTAGTTGCTGAAGCGAACAGTTCGGTGACATACGTGGACAACTACGTATCTGGCGAACTTTCCGCACCGGTATTCCATAACGGTGTTGTGGAAGTGTTCGTTAAAGCAGGCGCGAAAGTACGCTTTGCAACGGTTCATCAGTTGAATGTGAACGTTACAGATGTATCCTTCCGTCGTGCAGTTCTGGAAAACGACGGTTCCATTGAATGGATCGTTGGCGAAATGAACAACGGAGATACAGCAAGCAATACGATGAGTGTACTGAAAGGCAACGGATCAAGTTCCGACTCCAAAGTCATTGCTGTCGGTTCCGGTTCACAGAAGATTAACTATACAACTGAAGCTCGTCACTTCGGTAAAAATACACCGAGCCAGATGATCACACGTGCAGTTATGCGTGAAGAGGCATCGGCAATTATCAATGGTATTACGAAGATCGAGAAAGGTGCTACAAGAGCCGACGGACAGCAAACAGAGAAAGTGCTGATGCTGAGCCCTAAAGCGCGTGGAGATGCCAACCCGATCCTTCTGATTGACGAGGATGATGTAACAGCAGGTCACGCAGCTTCTGTGGGTCAAGTGAATGCGGAGCAGATCCATTACTTGATGTCTCGCGGGATTAACCGTACGGATGCGGAACGCCTCATTATTTATGGCTTCCTCGCACCGGTGGTGGCGGATATTCCTTTGGAAGCACTGCGTACCCAATTGCAGTCTCTGATTGAGAAGAAGCTGGGACAATGAACCCATCCATTCGCGAGCAGTTCCCGATCCTCCACCAGGAAATCAACGGACATCCGCTCGTATATCTAGATAGCGCTGCAACTTCGCAGAAGCCTCGTGCTGTAATTGATGCGGTGAAGCATTATTATGAATATGAGAACTCTAATGTGCATCGTGGTGTGCATACCCTTGGAAGCCGGGCAACGGATGCTTACGAGGGTGCTCGTGAGAAAGTGGCGAAGTTTATTAATGCACGCCGCACGCAGGAGATTATCTTTACTCGTGGTACAACGACAGCACTGAATCTGGTGGCTTCCTCCTATGCGCGTGCCAACTGCAAAGAAGGCGATGAAATTGTTATTACGCAGATGGAGCACCATAGCAATCTGATTCCTTGGCAGCAAGTCGCCAAGGAGACAGGGGCTACATTGAAATACATTCCGCTTCAGCCAGATGGTCATATTGAACTGGCTGATGTGGAGCAGACAATCACAAGCAGAACAAAAATTGTTGCGATTGCTTATGTATCCAATGTGATGGGGCTCGTTCATCCCGTTAAACAAATCGCTGAGATTGCCCATCGAAACGGTGCGATTATCGTTGTGGATGGTGCACAAAGCACGCCGCATATGAAGGTCGATGTGCAGGATCTGGATTGTGATTTCTATGCGCTGTCCGGTCATAAAATGTGCGGCCCTACTGGAATCGGTGCACTCTACGGCAAAAAGGCGCTGCTGGAGTCGATGGAACCGATCGAGTTCGGCGGTGAGATGATCAATGATGTTGGACTGTACGATTCCAACTGGAAAGAGCTGCCTTGGAAATTTGAAGGCGGCACCCCCATTATTGCTGGAGCAGTAGGCCTGGGTGCTGCTATTGATTTCCTGGAGCAGATCGGCATGGATGAGATTGCTCACCATGAAGGTGTGCTTGCCGCTTATGCAACAGAACGTCTGTCAGAGATTGATGGACTCCGCATTTATGGTCCGGCGAAACGGCATGTCGGCGTAGTTACTTTTAATCTGGGAGATGTTCATCCCCATGATGTGGCTACGGTGCTGGATGCGAGCGGTATAGCGATTCGTGCGGGACATCACTGCTGTCAGCCGCTTATGCGCTGGCTTGAAGTAAGTTCAACGGCTCGTGCGAGCTTTTACCTATACAACAACGAACAAGATGTAGATCGGCTTGTCAGCGCCTTAATTCAGACAAAGGAGTATTTTGGCGATGCAACTTGATGATCTGTACCGGCGTGTTATAATGGACCACTACAAGAACCCGCGTAACCGCGGAACGTTTGACAATGACGTCGTTACGGTGAATTTAAACAATCCAACGTGCGGCGACCGGATTTCACTGCAGCTGATGCTGAATGACGGAATCGTTCAGGAGGCCAAGTATACGGGGGAAGGCTGTTCGATCAGCATGTCTTCGGCATCGATGATGACCGAGGCTGTGCAAGGCAAAACGATTGAACAGGCACTCGATCTGGCTAACCGTTTCTCCTCATTGATGAAAGGGGAAGAAGTCGATTTCGACGATTATGAAGATCTCGAAGCCCTATCCGGTGTGAACAAGTTCCCTGCACGCATCAAATGTGCCACTCTGGCCTGGAATGCATTACGCAAAGGAATTGACGAAGAGGACAATGTACAATAACGATAGGGAGGTCGAGCAAGATGGCTAAAAAAGCACCAGAAATGGAAGAGTATAAATATGGTTTTCGCGATGAGCATCAATCCATCTTTCAAACCGGTAAAGGTCTGACGGCGGAAGTCGTAACTGAAATTTCCCGGATCAAGAACGAACCGGAATGGATGCTGGAGTTCCGTTTGAAATCTTTGAAACAATTTGAAAAGATGGCAATGCCTAATTGGGGCGGCAATCTTGATGAGCTGGATTTCAATGACATTCAATACTATGTTCGCCCTTCGGAAAAGCAAGGAAAAACATGGGAAGAGGTTCCTTCCGAAATCAAAGAAACGTTTGACAAACTGGGTATTCCAGAAGCAGAGCAGAAGTTTCTGGCAGGGGTATCCGCTCAGTATGAATCCGAGGTTGTATACCACAATATGCAAAAGGAACTGGAAGACCAAGGCGTAATTTTCATGGATACAGATACGGCGCTCAGAGAGCACCCGGAAATTCTGCGTGAATACTTCGCTACGGTTATTCCGCCAGCGGATAACAAATTTGCTGCCCTGAACAGCGCGGTATGGTCGGGAGGAAGCTTCATCTACGTACCAAAAGGCGTAAAATGTGAAGTGCCTCTGCAAGCATACTTCCGGATTAACTCCGAAAACATGGGTCAATTCGAGCGTACATTGATCATTGCAGATGAAGACAGCTTTGTTCACTATGTAGAGGGCTGTACGGCTCCAATCTACAGCACGAACTCCCTGCACAGTGCGGTGGTTGAGATCATCTGTAAGAAAAATGCCCGCGTTCGTTACACAACGATCCAAAACTGGGCACCAAACATCTACAACCTTGTAACCAAACGTGCGGTTGCAGAAGAGAATGCAACGATGGAATGGGTCGATGGCAACATCGGTTCCAAACTGACGATGAAATATCCGGCGGTTGTACTGAAAGGCCGTGGAGCGAAGGGTTCCGTTCTGTCCATCGCTGTTGCAGGTAAAAACCAGCATCAGGATGCAGGCGCGAAAATGATTCACCTTGCTCCAGATACAACATCGACAATCGTATCCAAATCGATCAGTAAGCATGGTGGTAAAGTAACGTACCGTGGTTTGGCTTCCTTCGGACGCCAGGCAGAGGGCGCGAAATCCAACATCAAATGTGACACACTCATTCTCGACAATGAGTCCACATCGGATACGATTCCTTACAATGAGATCATGAATGACAACATCATGCTGGAGCACGAAGCGACGGTATCGAAGGTTTCCGAAGATCAGCTCTTCTACCTGATGAGCCGTGGTCTGACCGAAGCGGAAGCTACACAGATGATCATTATGGGCTTCATCGAGCCATTTACGAAAGAACTGCCAATGGAATATGCCGTTGAGATGAACCGTCTCATCAAGTTCGAAATGGAAGGTTCCATCGGTTAAGTTAATATATGTGGATTTTTCACAAGAGAAGACGAACCGTTCTGGTTCGTCTTTTTCTTTGTTTGCCTTTTTAGTACAATACAGTACATATCATATGTGAATGTAAGATGACGTTTAATTTGAATCTAATCTGGGAGGTGTGTATGCAGTATCATTACAAAGCCCTTCACATGGCAGCCTTGGAGGTCGGAATCTCAGCAGAAGAATGGGAATGGTTTGTGCAGGGAACCTCGCCAGTCATCATTGGGAGCGCTTTGTGCGTAAGGCGGTTGAGCGACTGTATATACGCAAGGAGGAACGAGAGCGAGAACTGTTATGTTTATCAGCACTTGAGCGTTATGAAGCATTCCTGCACAAATATCCTGGACTCGAAAACAGAATTCCTCAATATCATATTGCCGCGTATATTGGCATCTCTCCTGTTTCCCTTAGCCGCTTACTCAGGTAAACGAACGTGCCCCTTATGTCATTAACCTATGTTAATGCTTGACGGCTACAGTGTGCGTTACACTATGACTAGTTAAAAGGGGTGGATATCCATCCCGGATCAGATGCACAAGGAGAGATGAGTCATGAGACATATGATGATTGTATTACTTGAATTTTATCCTTCCTGGCTAGCTTTGCCACGGGAACAGCCGTAGAATGCATGCTGCTGCTTTACAGGCTACAATCGAAAAGTACAGCGGTCAGGTAAGCGTCAGATTTTTCGATGCAGAGGCATTGCCAGGTAAGGACTACACCGATTTTGTCGTATGCGAGACAGAGGATCTCAAAGCCTATCATTATTTATGGGAGGAAATTCGTGATTCAGAACCGTATACAAAAGGATATATGAAAATCAAAGATGTCATCATGGGATTAGAGAATGCATTTCAAGCATATGAACGGGAAGCTTTAGACATGCCTTAGTAAGGGTGAACTGATTTGCATCAAAATAATATTATACTGACCTCACAAGCGCTGCACCGTAGATATACAATCGGGGCGGCGTTTTTGGTTGAATTAATCCTTCTCCGCAGCAGGATACAAGCACAAGCCATTGCATCACACAGCGCATGTAATGATAGAAAAAGGATGTGAAGCTATGAATGCAAACCCTTTCGAAGGGTATCGGATTACTAGTTCCTTCGGTTATCGAATTCATCCTATACATGGGGGACAGACGTTTCATCGAGGTGTGGATCTGGTTACCGAGCCATGGAATGGCCCTGTGTATGCTTTTCTGGACGGAAGCGTACGTTTTGCGTCTGAAGGGCAAACAGGCTCCGGCTTCGGCGGATATGGACTTACTGTGGCTCTGGAAGATCATCGGGGATACCTGCATTGTTATGGTCATCTTTCTCGAATTGCCGTTAAGGTTGGTGAGCGAGTGAGAAAAGGACAACTGGTCGGTTATCAAGGCAGTACGGGCCAGAGCACGGGCCCCCATGTGCACTATGAGATTCGTAAAGCCAATTCGCCTTCCTATGGATATACGTCCAGTGAAAAAGGAGTGGTTGAGCCGGGCGCTTATTTGTTAAAAGAGTATGGCATAGTGGCTCAGGAGGAGGAGGGTCAACCGATGACCGGTGAGGAAAAGCGGATGTTTACACTGATGCAGAAGCAATTGGAGCTTCAGGGAAGCTGGATTCAAGAGCAGAAGCGTTTGTCCAATATGAGTTGTCCCGAATGGGCACAGGAGGCGCTGACTTATTATCGGCCTTATATCAAGGATAATACAGGCAGCTACGACTTCTGGAGAATGCTTGTGATCATGTACCGCAAGGAAACGGGGAAACAGGTGAAGGAAACAGACTAATGTTGTTAAAGCATATTAAACCCTGACGGAAGAAGAAGGAGAATGGAACCATCGACATGAAGCGATGTTAAATGTTACTCAATCACATCGGCTCCCGGGCTAAAAACCAAATGCGGAAGATTGCCGTTTCGCCCGGTTCATCCGGAGCTCAAGTGTCATATGTTAGGGTATACCTTATAAAGAGGAGGCAATCACATGAGCGAAGTAGGTTATGGCTGTGGAGGAAATAATGTTGGCGGCGTAGGTGGATACAATCCATGTACATCCGTTGGTGCGATCTTGGTACTGTTCATCTTGTTGGTTATCATCACAAAAGCTTTCTGTGTGTAACACAATCCTCAAATAAGATGAAAGACCAAAGGGAAGCTCGATTGAGCTTCCCTTTTCATGATGTTATTTTACATCGGTTATCCCGGCTTACTGAACATAAATCTCAACAATTGCAATATCTCTTTCTTTCGCTAAATCAATAAAGGCTTCAGAGGTCTGAACGAGCGGGCGAAAATAATCAGCCGGGTTATTCATGACGATGACACCCGTGTGTCCGGTGGTGAGTAACACTTTTTTGCCAATAAAATTTGGCAGCATATGTTTGATCAATTCTTGTGTTGCCTCGGCATTCAATTGGCCGAAACTAAGGCTATACAATTCGCATAACACGGAGATAAGTTCTTGCTTGGTCTGATAGACCCGGTTTGTTGTCATCGCGCTGTAGACATCGGCTACAGCCGTTATACGTGCATAGGGGTGGATTTCATCGCCGCGTAATCCATATGGATATCCACTCCCATCCTCGCGTTCATGGTGCTGCAGGGCAACGAGTGCAATGATCTCGTCCTCTGTGGAGGCTTTAATAATATCGTAACCGTAAAAGGTGTGCTTTTTCATTTCTGCGAATTCTTCGGTTGTTAGCTTGCCTGGTTTATGTAAGATTTCAGCAGGAATCTTCGATTTGCCGATATCATGAAGATATCCAGCCTTGGCTACAGTAAGACATTCTTCCGGGTTATATCCCATCCAGCCGGCAATATAAAAAGCAAGCATACCGACCTGCAAGGAATGGTTATAGGTGTAGTCACTATCGCCATCCAGCATAAGCAGCAGGGAGACGACGTCCTTTTGCTTTTCGAGTTGCCCCGTCAAGGTGCCTACGATTTCATCAACCTGTGATTCATCAACAAAGCCTTGTTCTATAGCTTGCTCAAACAGGGAATGCGTACCTTTGATCGTGTCGTTAAACAGATTGGTTAACAGACGGGTTTGATCGGAAGGCAAGGTTTGTTCATCAGAGTGAAGGTTGGATGCAGGTTCTACATCTGCGAAATCAATTCCATGCTGCAGCAATTTGGATATATCATCTTCACTGAGAACGGAACCTTTCATCAGCATGTGGAGACCTGAAGCGTTGTAGATATCGTTTTTTAGCAGGTCGCCGGGTTTAAGATCTGTAACATGCACTCTCACGTATAAACCACCTTTTTCCTCGACTAATATCGACACATATCAATATAATAACAAGAAAAAAATGGGCTGACAACGACTTGTTTACTATTCATAGGTTTCTGTAAACCGCGTGTAGTCTCATTTTTTTCTAGTCCATAGGGTTCCAAGGACCCAATTGATGACCTTTCCATTCAGAGCCATCTTCCCAGACTTCTTTTTTCCAAATGGGGACCGTTTGTTTCAGTTTTTCGATTGCATAACGACTCGCATCATAACAGTCACTACGATGAGGGGAAGACACAGCGATGACGACACTGATCTCTTCTACATCCACTTTACCGATCCGATGACTGATGGCAGTTTGCACACCGGGCCAGCGTTCCGAAATCTCCGCTCCGATGGCGGACATTTGGGAGAGAGCCATCGGTACATACGCTTCATACTCCAGAAAAACAGTGCGCTGATCGCCTGTCATTTCCCGGGTTGTGCCTACAAAAGTCAAAGTAGCCCCATGATTGGCAGTGATCACCAGATTGGTGGTGGCTTCAACAGACAAGGCAGCATCGGTAATGAGGAACAGGCCATCTTCAGTGCGATGCTCTTGTGTTTGAGGGGAATCCTGCTTGTTATACTCGGGACTTGAAGAACCATCTCCTCCAGATACAGGGGGAATCAAAGCAAGTTCGTCTTCCGCTCTAAGTATAGTATCGGCCGGAGCGTACTTTTGATTTACTGCCAGAAAGGATGAACGAATCTGGGAGGCCGCTTCAGGGTAAGCAGCGCTTAATTGTTCCTTGAGTATGGAGGCTGTAGGTGTATCACCATCGAATTCAAACAATAGCTGTGATGTATTTAAACGTTCTGCAATGCCTGCAAATAGTTGAATGGTCAATTTCATAGATTGAATCACCTCTTTTTGATCTCTAAACCTTATAAATATATCATAACGACGTAGAAAATGTTATTCTTATCTATTAGAAGAATGTACGTTTTAATGAACGGCAGGGGAGGCACTTTAATGCACAGCAGCGAGAAGCAGACATTAACCATTTTACACACCAATGATCTTCACAGTCACTTCGGCTCTATGAGTGCGATTGCTGCTATGATTAGTCAGGAACGTGCACAGGGCGGACACCTGCTTGTGCTTGATATTGGTGATCACATGGATCGAATGGCTGTTGAAACGGAAGGCACACTCGGCATGGCGAATGTCGATGTAATGAATCTGACGGGTTATGATGCGATAACGATCGGAAATAACGAAGGCCTGACCTTTACGGCGGAACAACTTGCACAAGCCTATAATGCACTTCTCTGTCCGATTGTATGTGGCAATGTAGTGGAGCGTGCTACGGGACAACCTCCAGCATGGATGCAGCCATCTGCGATTATTGACAAGGGGCCATTCCGAATCGGCCTGCTGGGCGCAACGGCTCCTTTTAATACATTTTACGAGTTGCTCGGATGGCAAGTGCTGGACCCGGTAGAGACGTTAAAGGACCAGGTTAACAAGCTGCGCGGACAAGTGGATGTCATTATCGTGCTTTCACACCTTGGTCTATCGACGGACCAAAGGCTGGCAGAGCAAACGGAAGGTATTGATGTGATTCTTGGCGGACATACCCATCACATTCTGGAAGAACCGCTCGTTATAGGACAGACGGTGCTTGGTGCTGCAGGCAAATTTGGACAATGGCTCGGAAAGGTTGTGCTGGAACGAAGCATTGAAGAAGGAACGCTGCGTCTGGTGAACAGTGGCTGTGTCCCTATACAGGAGGAACTGCTGGAAGAGAACGTATCGTTGGCGATTCGGGCGAACGGAAGAGAAGCCGAGCGTGTGCTGGATCAGACGGCCGTTATTACGGAACGGGAGCTGTCGATAGATTATGAGCGGGAATCCGCTTTTGCCACCTTGCTTGCGCAAGCCGTAAGGCAATTTACAGGAGCTGAACTGTCACTTGTGAATGCGGGTCAGCTGCTTGGAAATCTTCCACAAGGGCATATCACCAAGGGATTGTTACATTCCTTATGTCCATCTCCGATAAATGCTTGTACAATATGCTTGAATGGAAGCCAGATTCGTGAAGCACTTGAGCAGTCGCTGCTGCAGGAATTTGCTCATAAACCTATCGTAGGATTTGGCTTCCGGGGCAAGATTCTGGGTATGTTATGCATGGACGGAATGGAAGTAAGGTATGACCCGAATGCACCTGCATATCACCGGATTCAATCGATTGTGGTGAACGGAGCTCCTATGGAAGATCAGCGTGAATATGTTGTTGGAACGCTTGACATGTTTACGTTTAATGTGGGATATCCATCCCTGGCTCAAGGAAGCAATATCAAGTACCATCTTCCAGAGTTTATACGAGATTTGGTGGAAAAAGAATTAAAGCGGCCCGGGGCGCTGGAGGAGAGCCTGCGGTCTCGCTGGTTTCAAAGCTAGAACGACAAGACTGCCTTCTGCTGAAGAGCGGCTAGTGTTCATTACATCTACGGAGCGGGAGAGGATAGGCTGTGCGTTTAGTACATATAAACTTATTGCAGCCTGGCATGAAGCTGGGAAAACGAATTTTTAGTGAGGAAGGTCTGGTCTTGCTCAGTGAGGATGTAGAACTGACGAGTCGGTTGATCGGGCGATTGAAGGATCTCGGGATTGGATATGTGTATATTCAGGATGCAGCGACAGAGGATATTGTTGTACCCGACATGCTTCAGGAAGAAACGAAGCGAAGAGCGCTTGTGGAGATCAAGCAGCAGTTTCAACATATGTCCGGCTTCAGAAGCAAAAGTCAGATTCCTCATTTTGGCAAAGCGCTTAGTGGTGTAATGAATAGTATACTGGAGGACATTGGAAGTCAAAAAGAAGCGATGATCATGTTAATGGACATGAACTCCAGTGACTTCGACCTGTATAACCACTCGCTGAATGTATGTGTCTATACCCTTGTTCTGGGCGTAGCCTCAGGCTACTCGCGCCAGCAGCTCATGGAGATTGGCTTGGGTGCTCTGCTGCATGATATCGGAAAAACACAGATTGCCTCTGAAATTTTACATAAACCCTCACGTCTCAGTGACGAGGAATTTAAAATTATTCAGCAGCACACCACATATGGGCATCGCATCCTTAAAGATGAACCCGGAATTCCGCTGCTGGCTGCACACTGCGCTTTGCAGCACCATGAACGCATTGATGGCAGCGGCTATCCTTCCGGTTTGAAAGGCAATGAAATCCATGAATACGCCAAGTGGATTGCTCTTGCCGATTCCTACGATGCGATGACGACCAATCGGGTGTATCGTAAAGCTTTGCTTCCTCATCAAGCTGTGGAAGTGTTATACACCGGCTCAGGTACGCTTTACGAGCAGCGGATGCTTGAAAAATTCAGAGACTGTGTCGCGATTTACCCCGTAGGTCTGTCTGTAACGCTGAGTACGGGAGAAGTTGGCGTGGTGGCGGCCATTCAACCGCGTGTGCCGCAGCGACCGCTTGTTCGTGTGCTTAAAGATGCAAGAGGTGAAATGCTCGCTTCACCGTACGAAGTCAACCTTGCTACAGAGCTTTCGGTGATGATCACAGGGGTGGAAGGCGTGGACTCTAGTGCTGCAATTCCAATGGGCGAACCGCTGAATAACTGATTAAGCAGGATATGGCCAAACGCTTAAGTGTATACCGGGAGCTTAAAGCTAATTTCCCGAAGCTGCACGAGCGTTTTTTGTCATCCAGGGCGTGTCTGTGCAGTATAATTCATAATTGTGCTATGATAAAAGATAACTCCTAAAAGAGTGATCTCGGATATGATGTAAAATGAACATTTTAGGTTAATAAAAGGAATAAGGTGAAGAACTATGACCATGCTAAACTCAGGATCGGTACAACCGATGCCTTTATCGCCCGCGAATGATCCGTGGGACCCGATCGGCTCTCTGCGCAAATATGGACGGCATGTGCTGACCAGTGTAGAAATGACGGTGACACATCTGTGCAATATGCGGTGTGAACACTGTGCCGTAGGGGATATGCTTACTATGCAGGAGGCACCGGCTCTCCCGCTTCCATTGATGCTGAAACGCCTGGATGAGGTGGAGCACCTGCAGACCATCAGTTTGACAGGGGGCGAGCCCAGCTTCAGCCAGAAAACGGTGGATGAGATGATTATTCCACTGCTTAAATATGCCAAGGAACGCGGAATCCGTTCCCAGATCAATTCGAATCTGACACTTGACATCAGCCGATATGAAAAGCTGCTTCCGTATCTCGACGTCATGCATATCTCTTTCAACTATTTGAATGCCGATGATTTTCATCAGGTCGGGTTTGCGAACAGCGGCAGACCGGTGAAGCGTGAAGTGGCGGTGAAGATGTATGAAAAGATGATCGAGAACTCACGTAAGCTGAGCGAAGCTGGCATGTTTATTTCTGCCGAGTCCATGATCAACTATCGTACACATGACAAGCTCGAAGGCATTCACCAGCTGATTCGGGAGATGGGCTGTGTGCGGCATGAGGTCCATCCAATGTACAATTCCAACTTTGCCTCGTCGCTGCCTGTGTTGTCACTGGACCATATGAGAGCAGCTATTCATCGTTTGCTGGATGTACGTGATAAAGACATGTGGATGCTGTTCGGAACACTGCCATTTTTTGCATGCAGTGCGGCTGAACAGGATCGTGAACTGATTCAGCGGTTGTACAGCGAGCCTAATGTGACGGTTCGCAATGATCCCGACGGGCGTAACCGTGTTAATGTCAACATGTTTACCGGTAACGTGTACGTTACGGATTTTGCTGATATTCCGGCTTTCGGCAACATTCATGACCGTAAACTGGATGATGTGTTCCATGAATGGTCTGCGGAGCATCCGCTGAACCAGACGGTGAACTGTCATTGTGATGCAGCTTCCTGCTGTGGTCCGAATTTGCTGGTCGCTGACATGTATTACAAAGGTGTTGACTTTAAATCAAGAAAAGCAATTACACGTTGATATTCCAGGTTCATTCCTGAAATAGATAGAAAAGGGGAGTTTCAACTTGGAAGTGCATACCGAGTTTCATTTTGGACAGCTGGCATTTAATTTGATCTGTGTCTTTTTGCTCGTCTTTTTGAATGGCGTATTTGTCGCTGCGGAGTTCTCTCTGGTCAAAGTACGACAGACACGCCTGACGCAATTACAGAGTGAGGGGAATCGTCTGGCCGGGTATGCATTGAAGGTGAATAGTAGACTCGACGCTTATTTATCAGCAACGCAGTTCGGGATTACACTAACGTCTCTCGGGCTAGGGTGGCTGGGGGAGCCCGCCATCTCCAAACTGCTTGTGGAGCCCCTTATGTTCAAGCTGGGTGTTACGGATACGGGGCTGATCGCAACGGTATCGGTCATCATCGGATTCTGTATCATTACGTTTCTGCATATTGTTCTTGGTGAGCTGGCACCCAAATCTCTGGCGATTCAGAAAACAGACGGGATTGCGCTGCTCTTGTCAGCGCCACTGCTGTTATTTTATAAAATCTTCTTTCCGTTCATCTGGGTGCTTAACGCCTCAGCGAATGCTTTATTACGTCTTGCTGGTATTGAACCAGCTAGTGAAAGTGAAGCCCATTCCGAGGATGAGCTGCGTATCCTGATGAAACAGAGTGCCAAGAGCGGTGTCATTGACAAGGATGAGATCAAGCTGATGGACAATATATTTGATTTCTCCGACATGCTGGCTCGGGAGGTCATGCTGCCCCGTACAGACATGGACTGTTTATATACCCATCTCTCGCTGGAGGAAAATCTGAAGATCATCAATGCGACCAAGCATTCCCGTTACCCGGTGGCTGTCGAGGATAAGGATGAGATTATCGGTTTCATCCATATTACCGATCTGCTGCTGGCTGAACCGGAGCAGCAGCAGGATCTCGCTGCACTGGTGCGCCCGATTCTGAACGTACCCGAGTCGATGGAGATTAGTCATGTGCTGCGCCTGATGCAGAAGAAGCACTCCCAGATGACCCTCGTCGTGGATGAATACGGTGGAACTGCCGGGCTGCTGACAGCGGAAGAGATTCTGGAAGAAATCGTTGGTGATCTGTATGATGAGTTTGAAGATGAGCGACCGCATATGGAGCGAATCGGTGATGCTTTTTCAATAGACGGACGTTCGCTGATTGAGGATGTTCATAAATGGACTGGAGCAGTGATCGAGGACGAAGACGTTGATACGATAGGCGGCTGGTTGTTCAAAGAGCTGGAGGGCAGTCCGGCTAAAGGTAAAACCAGGGAACAGAACGGATATGTTTTCGAGGTGGAGGAATCCACGCGGCTGCGCATCAATCGGGTGAAGGTGTACAAGCAGATGAAAGACCCGGATACAAGCGCAGAAGCGAAAAACGGTAATCCATTGCCAGTTCAAGAGGAAGACCATAACAACAAGTAAAGCAAGGCCTTTGAAAGCAGTGTGCATACACGTCTTTCAAAGGTCTTTTTTTGTGCTCATTTTATAAAAAGAGGATTATCCTCTGCTAGCCTGACATATGGTTATAAGGACAGGGAAGGTTGGGGCTGTAAGCATAGTTGTTTAAATCAAGTATTGCTGGAATGCAAGTCAGTGGAGTACAAAGGAGGCTGTTGGAATGAAGGATCCGCAGGTTCGGGCATATGTGCCTTTTAGAGGTCCATTTGATCCGTGTAAGCCCATAGGCATTCGTACGTACCTGGTTCCACCGCAGTTGTTTATCCCATTTCAGCCGATGGGCTGGCCACAATACAGTCCGGCTGAGGCGTTGAGAGTAGGCACGTTGTGGCCCGCATTATTTAGTCCGTATACATCGAAGAAAACGAAGGAAAGGGCGGTGGAGAGCGATGCAGAAGGAGCAGCAGCCGAAGGCTTGTGACGCCAAATATTATGAACTGCTGGAGGAGCTGCAGGCGCTGGATTTTGTGCTGGTCGAGCTGAATTTGTATCTGAACACACATCCGGGAGATTTTCAAAGCATTGAGCAGTATAACAAATTCAGTCAGGAGCGCATGCGCGTGGCACATGAGTTTCAACAGCTATATGGTCCGTTGACTAACTTTGGTCATGCATTTTCCAAATATCCGTGGGAGTGGTCACAGACACCTTGGCCTTGGCAAGTCTAAAAATCGAAGGAGGCGTCCTGTACAATGTGGGTTTATGAAAAAAAATTGCAATATCCGGTGCGGGTAAGCAAATGTGATCCTCATATGGCAAAGCTGCTGATGGAGCAATATGGCGGTGCGGATGGAGAACTCGCGGCAGCTCTGAGATACCTGAATCAACGTTATACCATTCCTGACAAAGTGATCGGTGTGCTGAACGACATCGGTACGGAAGAATTTGCGCACCTTGAGATGATTGCAACGATGATCTACAAACTCACCAAGGATGCCACCATCGAACAGCTGGAGCAGGCCGGGCTGGATGCCCATTATGTTGCACATGACAAAGCACTCTTTTACAACAATGCTGCTGGTGTTCCCTTCACGGCAACCTATATTCAGGCCAAGGGTGATCCAATCGCGGATCTGTATGAGGATATCGCAGCCGAAGAGAAGGCCCGGGCTACATATCAATGGTTGATTGATTTAACGGATGACGTGGATTTGCAGGACAGTCTGAAATTTTTGCGGGAACGGGAGATTGTGCACTCGCTGCGCTTCCGGGAAGCCGTTGAAATTCTCAAGGATGACCGGGAGACGAAAAAAATTTTCTAGGGCATGTCTGAAAACGCTGAAGACAGCAGAGATTATCGGCAGTCCGTGAGGGCTGTCTTTTTGTACGGGGAAATGAAAAAGGACGAATCAGAGGGATGTGCCCCTTAAATTCGCCCTGCGGGTATAAAATGATGATGCATAAATGCATTAATATTCAACAACCATGGCAACATTTTGCCACCCGGCGCCAACGGTCCAGAACAACACCTTGTCACCGCGCTGTACCTTACCCGAAGTAATGGCTCGATGCAGTGCTATAAACGGACTGCTGGTAGAGGTATAACCGAACTCGTCTCCAACATATACGGCGATATCATCAGCGATGCCGATATTCCCCGATACCGCACGGATATTCGCTATGGACAGCTGGGAGAAACAAGCGGCTTTGATCTCGTCCAGTCTGATCTCGTTCCGCTGCAGCAAGGTCCGAATCGATTCGGAGGCGGCGTCAACACAGATCGAATCGTCAAACGGTATGAATTTGACATGAAAGGCTCCTGCATCCACTCCGGTGCTCCCCAGCTTGGCGAGTCCTTCGGCGGGGAATAACGAATTTTGATACACACAGGTATCCGTCTGATAGATCGAATCGATAAAACCAACAGCGTGCTCATCCCGTTCAACAATGACGGCCGCAGCTGCATCTCCGAAATTGGCGAAATATACCGGATCATCCGGACTCGCGTGGGGAGCAATATAATCCGAGCCGATAATCAAGGCACGTTTGATTCGCGGATTGCCGAGCATTTGACGACTGACCTGTTCAAAGGCTGCGGTCATGCCTGCACAGTTGGCATTGCTGTCGATGCAGATGGTGTGGGCTGCTCCGCTGATCAGATGATGAATCATTAAGGAATTCGTAGGGAAAATATACTCCGGTGTTTGGCTTGCGTACGCAATCAAGTCTATATCCTGGCCGGTGAAGCCGGTTTTGGCGAGAAGAAGTCGCGCTGCCTCAAGGGCCATAGTCAATGAATTTTCGTCATCGCGATCAATCTTGTAACGCGAATCACGTCCGAGTGCTTTTAACAAACCGCGTATATCCACCCCTCTTGCATCAAAATGTTCAATGTAAAAGTCATTGTGCACCTTGGTTTCAGGGTGATATATATCGATATCTACAATACGAATTCCAGCCATCGTCATCCTCCTCGTAAGTGGAAAGGCAGAGTTGTAAAAAACGCCAGGTGATGCAGATCGTTACGCTGAAATAATCTCCAGATTGTCGAGCCCTACGGACCGACCTAGTCGGGCAAGCTGCATTTTCAGAATGGCATTGTTCTCCAGAGTTAACACGACTTTTTGAAATTCATCCTTTTTGAACATGGTCAGGCATCCCTCAAGAAGAGGCACAATCTCAGGAGCAGTGACATTAAGCTTTTTGCAGTCGATGTCCAGGCTGTACTCTTTGGTGTTGATGGAAGCGATGGTATCCTGATACGCCGAAATGGAACGAAGACCATCCTCTTGAGAGAAGGAACCTTCCAGCTCAATGTGCAGCACTTTCTTTGAAGCATCCGTCTTTAGATTGAAATTTCCCATTGCGCATAATCTCTCCTTTGTCATATGAATGAAAGCTATCCTCTATGGAATGAAGCAGTCCAATAGACCCTAAGACAAATGGTACGGGTTGTTATAGGTCGGAAGGATAATTTACCCATATTATAAAGGTATTGTTGTAAAAAGATCAATAAAAAGGTCGAATGATGTATATATATGTAGAACGATGAATTACTGGATTTCCCCGAACGATAATTTGCTGGGTTTCCCTTAACGAAATTTACTGGGTTTCCTTTAACGGAAATTTACTGAGTTTCTTCAATAGTAGCAAGCAGTACATTAAATGCGCTGATAATTCGCGGAGCACCTACACAGGGCGCGAGATGAAGCAGGATGCCCTTCAGTTCCTCCACGGTGATGCCCACACTTAGTGCCATAGCATAATGAACCCCGAGCTGCTCATACTGCCCCTGTGTAATTAACGAGGAGATAATTGCAACTTCCTTCCACTGCTCTGTTATGGTTGTACGCTGAAAAATATCACCATACGCCGTTCCCATAATAAACTCGGACAGATCTGGAAAATGCTCTTTGATCGGTGCAAGTGCCTTCGCACCATACTGACCGGAAAGTTTGGCAAAGCGGTCTAACCCCTGTGTTACCTGATCACTCATGTCTCATACCTCCTAATTCAAATGGACTACCCGGTGAGCCGTTGGTGGAATTTCATCCCGATCGGTCAGCAGCTCGATGACAGCGACTTGTTTGAGCTTCAACGCGTCCTCCAGTGCGGTAGAGAACTGCGGCAGCGTTTCTGCCCGGTAGGCTGTGGCTCCCAAAGCTTCCGCAAATTGAACAGCATCCATCGGAACTTCATACAATGTGCCATCAATGCGGCCCGTCGTTTTTTCCATGCCTTTCAGTGCCATATCCAGCTGTTTGTTGTTTACAACGATAAAAATGACAGGCAGGTTTTTGCAGACAGCAGTATTGATTTCCGTGCCCAGCATCATGAAACAGCCATCCCCGGTAATACACACCACCGTCTCTTCAGGTGCAGCGGCCTTGGCGCCGATCGCCATGCCAATGGCATTGCCCATGCAGGCGAAGTAGGCATCAAATATGAAACTGCCCGGTTTCTTCACTTTATATCGCTGTACGGCATGGAAGCCATGACTTCCATCATCTACAAACAGCTTGTGATCATACGGAAGCATGTCACTCATTCGATCCAGCACAGCCGCGAGAGACAGATGTGGCAGCTCGGGTAATCGGGACTGATACGGTACAGGTTGGCTGAAACCTTCGGAGACAGCAGCAGGCTTCGGAGGCAGGATGCTCAGCAGATACTGCAGATTGTCTTTGATGTCGCCAGTAATATGTAAGGTCTTGGATTGAAGGATTTTACCTACGAAGGTTGGGTCGGTATCTATCTGGATCAACTGTGCCGGATGATTGTGCGGCTTGAGATTACAGAGCGTCATATCACTTAGCCTGGAGCCAAGCACAAGGTACAGATCACTTTGATTCAACAGTTCGTCCCCATGCGGGAAGCCGCCTACGCCGCAGGGGCCATGATACAAGGCATGATCCCATGTGATGGCTCCTTTGCCGCCGGGCGTTGTAATCACAGGAAGGTTTAACGTTTCAGCGAGCTGCCGCAGTTCCTCATGAGCCCCGGCGCGAGTTACCCCTTTGCCTGCAATAATTAAAGGATGCTGTGCTTGCTCGATTAGCGGCAGGATTCGATTCAGATTCGAGATGCTAAGTAATGGCTCAGGTTCGGGAATAGCGATATGGCAGGCGGGAAGCTGCTCGGTTTGTACGTCAAAAGGAAGACAGAGATGTACAGGGCCTTTGTTCGGGCCAAGTGCAATAGATATGGCATGGCTCAGAATGGTGCCAAAGTGATCTCCACGCTCGATGAGTTTGCTGAACAGTGTAGCAGGTCTGAACATTTCGGCCAGATCGGCCAGATAAGAAGAGGAGTCCTGACACTGAGGAATACCCAGCTCCTGAATGGATTGATGACCCGTAAGGAACAGAACAGGCAGATTGTTGGCTTTGGCATGGGCCGCTGCAGTAAGCAGATTGGTTCCTCCGGGTCCTGATGTAGCGAAGGCTACACCGAGACGACCTGTCTGCAACGCGTACCCCGAGGCGGCAAAGCCTGAACTGGCCTCGTGGCGACCGGGGATGAATTCCAGACCGTGATCGACCATCTTCAGAAGAGCGGGACAGATTGATTTTCCGATAATACCAAATACATGAGTGACGCCCAGATTGCGCAGTGTTTCTGCCAAGTAATCCGCAACAGTTCTCACGCGTGAACACCTCGTTTCAAGTAGTAGGTTTTTAGAACCAGGCGGTTTATCCGATTGTACATGTTGGTATTTCTCTAAGGTTGTAAAAGGAATAATTCCTTGATATTAGAAATCGTATCTTTTTTTGTGTTTTCTTGTCAACACTTTCATGAATCTAATTTCCTGATTCTAAAGTTGTGAACGCTTCGATTTTAATGAATACGATTACACAAATGTGATGTATTCTCTATAACTAATTACCTATATGCATTAACGTAATGACGCAATGGTGCGATGATGTAATGATTGAACAGCGTATCTGACACAGGATTTCTGCTATACTGAAAGTGAACTGGAGGTAATATGATGAATGCATTGAAAATGGCTGTAATCGGTCTGGGGAAAATGGGCTTACATATGATTGAGCAAGCGAAGAATACACAGATGGAACGGCCCGTGGAAATTGCTGCGGTGTGTGATGCAAATGAGGAAGGTTTGAAAGCTTTTGCTGCAGCCCATCCATCTGTGAAAACATATGTTGACTACCAGCAGCTGCTGGACGAGCAGCAGATTGATCTGGTGTACGTTGCTGTGCCGCCGAGATATCATTATCCGGTCGTTATGGAAGCGCTGAAGCGCGATATTCATGTGTTTTGTGAGAAACCGCTGGCGAACAGTCTCGAAGAAGCACGCCGGATGCTGGAAGCTGCGGAGCAAGCGGCAGAGCGGGCTGGAGTAGTTAACGCCGTTCATTTCTCTATGCCGCATGAACCTGCGGTGCTCAAGCTGCAGGACATGATTAGACAGCATGCTGCAGGCAGCATTCGCAAAATAGATCTGATCCTGCAGTTCCCGCAGTGGCCGCGCTCCTGGCAGCAGAATGACTGGATTACAAGCCGTGAGCAGGGAGGCTTCATCCTGGAAGTGGGCATTCACTGGATTCATATGATGCAGCAGGTGTTTGGACCGCTTCATGTGCTGGAGGCTCAAGTGACTTATCCTGCAGATCAGCCGAATGCGTGTGAGCAGGAAGTACAGGCCGTGCTTGCACTGTCTGATGGAACGCGCATTCATGTACAGGGCATTTCTCACTTTGCTGGCGAGGAACGGGTATCTATGGTTGTATACGGAACGGAAGGCACGATTGCGCTGGAAAACTGGGATGAGCTGATGAGCGGACCTATCGGACAGCCGCTGTCTGCGGTGGACGTGCAGGAATCCTCCAGCGAGCTGCCTGTTCTGAAACATGTGATCAACCGTATACAGGGTAAACCTGGAAAAATATACACATTCCAGGATGGGTATGAGGCACAAAAGGTGCTGGAGGCATTGCGGAAGAATTAATCGAAAGGAATGATGGATATGACGAAAAAAACGGTACTGCGCAAACCGGAAGCGATGATTTTTGATATGGATGGCACGTTGTTTCAGACAGAGACCTTGCTTTTGCCTGCTTACCATCAGTTATTTGATACGCTGCGTGCAGAAGGACATTTTGAAGGCGAAACGCCGCCGGAAGAACGGATGCTTGGCAGTCTGGGCATGCTGCTGGAGGATATCTGGAAGGTGGTTATGCCTGAGGCATCGGAAGCGGCTCATCGCCGGGCAGATGAGTTACTGCTGCAGCTGGAGATTGAAGGACTGGACGGTGGCAGCTCCAGGCTGTATCCCGGTGTGAAAGAAACACTTGAAGCGCTGAAGGCGCAAGGCATTCGTCTGTTTGTTGCCAGCAACGGTCTGGAGGATTATGTCAAAGGGGTTGCGTTTGCCCACGAGATCATGCCTTTGTTTGAAGGGGTATACAGTGCCGGACAGTATAAAACACCTTCCAAAATCAATCTCGTACAGATTCTGCTGCAGAAACACCGGATTCAGGATGCATGGATGGTGGGGGATCGTTCCTCGGATGTCGAGGCGGGTAAAATGAATCATCAAACCGTCATCGGCTGTGCATATGCCGGATTTGGAAGAGACGAAGAACTGGCTGGATCAGATGCGCTGATCTCCGATTTTGCAGAGCTGCTGCGACTTTATGAAGAAGCGGAGTAAGCTGTTAGACGAATTTATCATACTATATCACAAACCTGCATTACAGGCGTGACCCACGCCTGTGCAGGTTTTTTTGTTCTGATCACGCAGTCACATCCTCCCCTGTAGAAAGTTGATTTCCCTATCCCGCATCGGTTGTAAATCCCTCTATACTTTCATTCAAAAGCTATAGGGGGCCTGAAACTGATGAAACCATCCAAACTGAACGCCTACATCTTCATACTGCCAAGCCTTTTCCTCACATTGGTATTTGGAATCTATCCGTTGTTATGGGCTCTGCGTTATATGTTCTATGACTATCAGGGCATCGGCAAACCCGTATTTATCGGACTGGATAACTTCGGGCGGATTATACGGGACGGACAGTTCTGGGAGTCTGTCAAAAATACGGGAGTCTACGCGCTTGGGAAACTGGTCGTTACGATCCCACTTTCACTCATTCTGGCAATCATTCTGAATCGCAAATGGCGTGGGCGCTCGCTGTTCAGGGCTGTTTTTTATCTTCCGACCATCTTCAGTGCTTCGGTTATGGCTATCGTGTTTTTTATAATTTTCAACTCATATAACGGTATTCTGAATCAGCTGCTGCTCAAATATCACATCATTGGCGAGCCGATCAGCTGGCTGGGGGCGGATCATGCGATGCTGACGACCATCATCATTGCCATCTGGGGCGCTGTCGGCAACTACATGTTATTGTTCATCGCAGGCTTGCAGAGCATTCCAGAGGAACTATATGAGGCCGCCTCACTGGATGGGGCGAGTGAGTTTCAGAAGCTCCGCAATGTAACCATTCCGCTGCTTGGGCCAGTTCTGCAGATGATCATTATGATTGCCATTACAACTGCGCTTAAAGGTTACGAGAGCATTATGGTATTAACCGAGGGTGGACCGTATGGAAAAACAGAGGTTATGTACCTGTACCTGTTCAAATTGCTGTTCCCGGTATCAGCAGATACGCAATCCCTTCAACAGTTGGGATACGGAAGTGCAGTCGGCTTCACAACGGCTCTCATTGTAGGTGCGGTTACGCTTATTTACTTCCAGATTTCCAAAAAGCTAAATGATGTCTACTAAATGAATGAACAGGGGGAAACGATGATGACTCAAACCGTGCTTGCACCTTCAAGTTCAACTGCTACAGGCTCATTCAGGTGGGCGCGCTGGACCAAGCGAACCGTACTCTTTATATTTCTGATTATCATTGCGCTATTATCGTTGTTCCCGATTATTCTCGTACTGCTAGGTTCATTCAAATCTAATCAGGAGCTGACAGGCGGAGCAACCATCTGGCCGAAAATATGGCAGTTTACAAACTATGCCCAGGCTTGGAAAACTGCGAATTTTTCCGGTTTTACCGTCAACAGCGTTTTTGTGAGCATTGCGACAACCGTGGGCACATTACTGGTATCTTCCATGGCAGCTTATGCAGTAGACCGGGTTAACTTCAAAGGAAAAAAAGCCTATACCCTGCTCATGGCGTCCACCTTGTTCATCTCCATTGGAGCCGTGGTGCTCCGTCCGCAATTTGATCTTATGGTCAAACTCGGATTAAACAATTCGTTATGGGGCGTCATCATTATACTGATCAGTGCTCATGCAGCAACTTATTTTATTCTGGTCGGTTTCTTCAAAAGCATCCCCCGCGAGCTGGATGAGGCGGCCATGATCGACGGCTGTAATTTCTTCACTACTTACTGGCGCATTATTTTGCCGCTGCTGCGTCCGGGTCTGGCGGTTGCCGGTTTGGGTGTGTTCCAGAACTCATGGAACGAGTATATCCTTCCTTTTGTATTTACGATGAGCAATCCCAAGCTGCAAACATTGCCTGTTGGTCTCGCGAATCTGCGCTACGGGATCGGAGCAGCGGCAGAGGTGCAGTTGATGATGGCCGGGGCCTGCCTGTCCATTTTGCCATTGTTGATCGTGTATATTTTTGCCAATAAATCGTTTATGCAGGTTACGCTTGGGGCTGTCAAAGGCTAGATGGTCAAACGGAACAATGGAGATTCAGGGGACGGTATTCCGAGCAGATTCCGCTGTGCTATACTCTTGTTAAATTACAGTGGACAAGACAAGCCCTCGTTCAAGGAGTGACCGCCAATCATGTCTTACTTCTACCAGATGTCCTTGAAAAAACGGATACAGCTTATATATATTTTTCTCGTTGTTTTATGTATCGGTGTAACGGGCATTTGCTCTTATCTCTTTGCTGCCCGGAGTATAGAGCGGAATGCCCTGCAGCTGAAACAGAGCATCCTGAACAAGTCTGTGCAGGTCATGGACGAGCATCTGCGCCACATTGTCGTTTCGTCTTATTCGTTTATGCTGAGTGATACGTTCGCACAGGTGATGCAGGATGTTCGCAATCATAATGAAACCCGTTATTATCAGAATCTCTCCCTGCTTCAGACGACCTTTGCCCAGCTGAAGCTGGTAGAGCCGCTGATTGATACAGCATACCTGAAGACACCGATTGGCGACTTTTTCCCAACAAAGGATTTCCCGAACCAAAGCACGGCTTTTGAACAGGAATACGGTCAGATTGTGAAACAGCCCGGCTGGAATACAATGTGGTTTGGTTCACACTCCAGCGCCTTGTTCCAATCACGGGACAATGTGTTGTCCTTGCTGCTCAAGCCGATTGTGGTGGATAACCATACATTTTCGGAAGTATACATGGTTGTGAACATGAAAGAAGCCGCGATGCGGGACATTTTGAATCAGGATTTGATGAACAGTCAGGTACAACTGTTTTTGTTGCATAAAAATGGAGGCGAGATCATTCGTCCCGGCTCGGGGACATTTGATCTGGTAACGGAGCCAGGTTTCGCACAACGATTAAATCGCGGATCGGGCGACTTTACCTATACGAACGGACAAGGAAAAGACATGCTGGTGAACTATTCAACGCTCTCCATGAATGAGGAATGGGTGATGGTGAGCGTTCAGTCCAAGGCCGATTTGTTGTCACCGCTCAAGAAAATCCGGTGGCTCGTTATCCTTATTATGCTGTTTTGCATACTGCTCGCACTCGGGTTATCCGACCTGTTATCCTCCGCACTCTTGAAACCGCTCAACAAACTGCGCCGACTCATGGTTGAAGTGGAATACAATGATCTGGATGTAAGATTCCGCAGCAAATATGATGATGAGGTCAGTGCAGTGGGACATCGGTTTAACCGGATGCTGGACCAGATCCAGATTTTGTTTGAAGAGGTACGAGCCACAGAGCGGGACAAGCGGCGACTTGAAGTGAAGGCGCTGCAGGCTCAGGTTGACCCCCATTTCCTGTACAACACCTTGAATACGATGTTCTGGAAAAGCGAGAGCGGAGAGAAACAAGATGTGAGCGCAATGATTGTGTCACTCTCCCTGCTCTTCAGGCTTGGCCTGAATGACGGAAAGGACATCACCACCGTTGAGCAGGAGATCAAACATGTCGAGCAGTACATGCAGCTTCAGCAGAAATGCTACGAGGACTTGTTTGAATACCGAATCGAGGTGCACGAGTCCTGCAGAAGCATTGAAATTTTGAAAATTTTGCTCCAGCCTCTCGTTGAAAATGCGATACTGCATGGCTTTAATGATAAAGAAGATGTGGGATTCATTCTGATCCGAATTGAACGTCATGAGCACACCCTGCGCCTGGAGGTCGCTGACAATGGATGCGGCATGGACGTGGCCAAAATTCATGCTGAAGAGCTGCCAGCAGGAGAGCGAAAAGGGTACGCCATATCGAATCTCGTTGACCGATTAAACCTGCAATACGGCGAACAGGCTTCGCTTGGTTTTCATAGTGAAATCAATGTGGGAACCACGGTGGTTATCACCATTCCGATCAGCTAGGAGGGAGCGTACGTATGGAGCAATTGACGATGTGTGTTATGGATGATATTCAGGCTGTAGTCAAAGGCATAACGTCCACTATTCCGTGGCAGGAGCATGATGTCCGGATCGTTGGCACAGCAAACAATGGAGAGCAAGGCTGGTCCCTTCTGGTGGAACAGCAGCCGGATCTCGTGATTACAGATATCAAAATGCCTCGGCTCAGCGGACTCGAACTCATGAAGCAAGCAATGGATGCCGGACTGCAGTCCAAATTTATTTTTATCAGCGGGTATTCCGATTTTCACTATGCCCAGGAAGCGATCAAGCTGGGAGCCTTCGATTATCTGCTTAAACCGTTTACCCCGGAAGAGATTTTGGGCGCCGTGCTCAAGGTAAGACAGGTGATTGAGAATGAACAAGCGAAGTCACAGCAGCTCCAGAAGCTCAAGCAGAAAGCGGTCAGCAGCAGTGAATATGAACGTCAAAGCTATCTTCTGGGTTTGCTGCGGCACGAGATTGGCGGGTTTCTGAATGAAAGCCGATGGGATGAGCTTCACATTGAGCTGGATTCCTCAAATCTGAATGTGATGGTCATTGAGGTGGACGGGTATACACGTTATGGTTCCACGATGCATCTGGATGCCGAGATTGTTCCCTTTGCCGTGCAAAACATCGTGAGCGAAACGTTGAATCGGTATACCCGGAGCGTTGTGCTGCGTGAAACCCGGTATCGGCTGGCCGCCATATTCAACACATCCGATCAGCTTGAGGTATCCGAGCTGATGGAGCAATGTCGTCACAATGTAGAGCAGTACAGCAAAAAGACCATCTCGATCGGACTGGGCACGATGGCCCGCAGACCTCAGGAAATCTGGATGTCCTATGCTAACGCCGATAAAGCCATAGCTTATCGCTTTTACAGCGAGGGGAACTGCATTTTTCAGTATGCAGAGCTGGAGAATCAGGACGTGGTCGCCCCGGTGTATCCCTTGGAAAAGGAAAAGGAGCTCTTCTATGCATTGAAATGTGGCAATGAGGGCACTTGTCATCGGATCATTGATGAGATTCTGGAGTCATGGCAAAATGCCAAGGGCTTTCCTGAGCCGCTGACGATGATTCGTCTGTTGTCCGGGCTGGCCTTTGCCATCTACCGGGCGTTCTGTGATGAGATTACGGAGGAGGAACGTCTTCGTCTGGAGGCAGATCTGACCGTGCTTGAGGCGATGCGTTCGTTGACCTTTGACGGCTGGGGTGCTTACATCAAACATTTCAGCAGTATGGGCTGTGAGATTATGGACAAAAAAAGACTCACGGATGTGAAGCAGGCGATCAGCAAATCCCAGGAGTTTATCAGCATGAATCTGTCCGAAAACCTGACATTGCAGACTTGTGCCCAGTCGGTTCATTTAAGTCCAAGCTACTTTGCCAATGCGTTCAAAAAGGAGACAGGCATGACCCTGATCCAGTATATTACGAAGTTGAGAATGGAAAAGGCAAAGGAATTGCTCGTTGCAGGTGTGCAGGTGCAGGAAATATGCCAGATGCTGGGGTATGAGGACAGGCCTTATTTCAGCGGTCTGTTCAAGAAGTATTGCGGCATGACACCTACTCACTTCAGACAGATGTATGAGAATGGATAGGTTATAGATCGTCATTTTTCCCACCATGCATAGTCAGAATGTCCCTCACTTCGACATCAAGAGAGCGTTTATCATTACGTTAACGGGGAACCAAACAAAGGGTTGTCCATACAAGCATAAGGGGGCATTTCAATGGTTAGAAAGTGGATGATGACTACACTAAGTGCTGTGCTTGCATTAACGGTAGCTGGTTGTTCTACGGATAGTGGAACGAACACAGACGGGGGGACAGCGGCTGGTGGCGGAGGTCAGAACAGCAGCAAAACGAAAGTGGTCTACTGGACTCCGGACCGTCATGATGCTGATTTCATGAAGTCCAAGATTGATCAGTTCAACCAGACCAACAAAGACAACATTGAAGTGGAAATGACCGTCATGGGAGATAATTATCCACAGGCCGTCGATATTGCTTTTGCGAGCAAACAAGCTCCCGACGTTTTCCAAGTCAATGATTTTCAGACCTATTATCAGAAGGGGTATCTTGCCCCAATCGACGGCTACATGAGCGAAGCCATGAAAACGACGTTCAAGGACAGCCTGATCGAAAATAAAAACACCATCGACGGTAAAATCTATTCCTTGCCAAATACAGGCCAGATCTGGAGACTGGTATACAATAAAGATATTTTCCAAAAAGCAGGCATTGCTGCTCCGCCTAAAACGATCGCAGAGATGGTAGCGGATGCAAAGAAAATTACCGAGGTCGGCAAAAGTGAAGGCATTTATGGCTTTGCCAGCCCATTCAAGAGCGGCAGCGGTTTCTGGAGAGCGGCAAACACCATCGCTGGTGCAAGCACCAACGTAGGTATCGACGGTTTTAACTACAAAACAGGTCAGTTTGACTTCAGCATGTACAAATCGATTGCAGAGGCACTTCGCCAAATGAACCAGGACGGCAGTATGCTGCCAGGGGTGGAAAGTCTGGATATTGATCCGCTGAGAGCGCAATTCGCACAAGGTAAAATCGGCATGTACATCAATCACTCCGGTGAGCCGGGCGTGTATAAGGATCAGTTCCCGACCAAAGAAAACTGGGGCGCTGCGCCTGTACCAACGGATGACGGCACGATTAAAGGTGCCTCGCAGGTTATTGGCGGTTCTTACATCGGCATCAACGCGGATTCTAAAAACAAAGACGCGGCATGGAAGTTCATGGAGTATGTCTACAGCACAGATCTTCAAAGTGAATACTATGAAAAAGGTTATGGTATTTCACTGATTCCTGCCGTGCTCAGCTCCGGTAAAAAACCAAGCATTCCTGGCATTGAAGGTTTCCTGCCGAAAAAAGTTGACGCCATCTTCCCGGCCAATCCGGGTGTCATTACGGAAAGCTCCCTGGAAGGTATGAAATGGGCAGAAGCCTTCTCCGCTTATGTATTTACTGGCGGTGATCTGGATGCTGTGATCAAAGATCTGGATACTCGTTATAATGCAGCACTTGAGAAAAGCAAAGCGGCTGGCCTGACCAAGGTAACGGCTGATCCATCCTTTGATTCATCGAAGCTTCAAGGTAAATTGTCTACAGAAGAGTAAGCACTGCATAAGGCGGCCGTTGTCTAAACACTTCGGCTGCTTCTATTTAATAGAAGATATATTTATTTTATGGAGAGAGGGGTAAAACAAATGATCATTAATCAGCAATCCGTAGAACCACACATCATTAACGAGACAAGTTCGCGTAAAATTTTAGGTATGGGCGGTACACTGATGATGGTGGAGGTTACGTTCAGCAAAGGTGGAATCGGTGAAGTCCACTCCCACAATGCGCATGAGCAGGTCAGCTACATTGTAAAGGGAAGCTTTGAGGTTCAGGTGGGGGATGAAATACGTATTCTCAAAGCCGGAGACAGCTTTTATGCCGGCTTGAACGTGCCTCATGGTGTAAAGGCGCTGGAGGATGCGGTCATACTGGATGTGTTTACACCGTTTCGTCAGGATTTCCTTGAGGCAGACCAATGAATGACTTTTACCTTTCAGCTGATGAACTGCAGCAGGCGGCACTGTATTACCAGCAGCATTTCCCGGAGGAAGCCCGTAATTCAGTGACGATCGCGAATCGTGCCGTGCTGAATGAATTCATCGTACCGTATACCAATGATCTGACGAACTGGATTCCGCTCGGAACGCCGGTGGATTGGCTTCATAATCCGACGAACGACCTGGAATTTACCTGGGGTATTAACAGACACTGGCATATGCTTGATCTGGGTAAAGCCTATCTGATGAAAGGCAATCCGCTGTATGTGACGACTTTTATAGATCACTTCCGTACCTGGAGAGAGCAAAATCCGGTACCCGTAGATTTGCCATATGATGAGGCTGTATATTTTCAGAAGCCGGGTCCATGGCGTTTGCTTGAAACAGGTCTGCGTGTGCAATCGTGGATTGCAGCGTACAAATACATGGAAGGAAGTCAGCAGCTGGACGAGGCTTTTCGCAGTGAATTTCTGCAGGGGCTGGAGGAGCACGCGGAGTTCCTGACACATTATCTGGGCAGTACGGAGATCAATCATGCCATTATGCATATGCAGGGTTTGTTCATGATTGCCGCATTTTACAAGGAGCATCCGCGCAGTCCTTTCTGGCGTCAGGTTGCTGCAGAGCGACTGGAGCTGTGTCTGCTGCATCAGTTAAATGAAGAAGGCATTCAGGTGGAGCTGAACACCCATTATCATAACGCAAGTATTGAAATGTTCGGCACACCTTATCTGCTGGCAGGCATTACGGGACACCCGTTCTCGGCATGGTATGGTGAGTGCCTGCGCAACATGGCTGCGTTTACCGAAGCCATGATCAGACCGGATCATCAATCGACAGGCATCGGGGATTCGGACTGGCTGGGCGATGGTCGTCAGCGGCTGACGCTGCTGGGTGCGATTTTGAACGATGAGGATTTGATGGCAAGGGGGACGGACAGCTCGGAGTGTCTCTGGTTAGTCGGCGCAGCCCAATATGAGCAGTGTGTCAGGCTGCAGTCGGAGACCGGGCGTGTCCTGCCAAGTCGTTCCTTTACGCAGACAGGGTACTATATCATGAGAGATGAGCGAAACTATTTGTTCTTTGATGCAGCTCCGATGGGCGGCGCGCACGGTCATGCGGATGCGCTTAATATCGAGTGGATGTGGAAAAAACGCTTGTTCTTCACAGATACTGGGCGCTATACGTACGAGGAAGGACAGTGGAGACATTATTTCAAAAGTACACGAGCACATAACACGGTTACGATCGACGGAGCCGACCAGACCCCTTATGTATCTACACAGCAGTGGGGTGACCCTGAGGCAGAAGCGATAACCCATCGCTATGAAAGTCATGCACTCTATCACTTTATTGATGCTTCCCAGGATGGATACACACATCTGCCTGATCCGGTAACACATCGCCGCTGGGTGCTTGCGGGTAAAAGGGTACCTCTGCTGCTGATTGTAGACTGGCTTGCTGCAGAGAATACCCATACGCTGGAGCAGCGGTTCCATCTGCATCCTGAAGCGCGACTTGTGCTGGTCAAGGACGACCTTGCCAAGCAGCGGGCAGGCATTCGATTTGACGATGCTCCTGACAAGGTGTGCATCAAATTTGTGATGGAAGGAAAGGGCAGGGAAACGTTTGGCATCACCGAACAGGAGGGCTGGGTTTCCGAAATGTATGGCTCGAAGTCTGAAACGGCTGTGATTCAGGGCAAAGCGCAGTTTTCAGGCAAGGTGGGCGTTGCCGCGATCTGCCTGCCATCGGATGAGATAGAAGAGGCAATCCAAGTGACGGACTATACACTGGAACCAGAGCACATGAGGTTCACGCTGTCCTATATGTATCAAGGTCAGGAAGGTCAGATTGTGATTGATGAGCACAAGGTAAGCTGGGCCTAGATGCAGGCAGATAGTCTGCAAAAAGTAGTTAATAAAGCGAAAAACAGGATTGAGGTTCAAGTTGATGAATCTTCAATCCTGTTTTTATTTCCTAAAGCGTTTTTCATCTCACCTTGCGGCCTCGCTTCACTCTTGCAGCTTTTGGCGCAACGGGTCTGGGAGAAGGTTTTTTGACCATGCCTTCTGGCCGATTGCGGTATACCCACAACGCATATTCCAAAGGCTGTGTAATCGCTTTGGAATAGGTGCTGCGCTCACCAATGCGGGCAAAGACTTCACGAGCAGGCTTGGGGTTAACCTCCAGCAGATAGATGTGTCCGTTTTTGTCTATCGCCAAATCCAGGGCAAGCTCGCAAAGGGCCCCGTACGTATCCTCCAGAAATGTGGCCACATCAATCCCGAATTTCTCGGCAGTTTCCGTCACTTCCGACCGAAGCTCCTCTTCTTGAATCCACTGCTTCAATAATCGTTCCATGGCAACGGCCTGACCACCGCCATGCAGGTTGGAGGTGACACTTTTCTCTGCGCCCATCCGTCCTGCGCACCCCGTAAGCTCCCACTTGCCTTCTCCATTCTTCTGAACCAGCATACGGTAGTCATGCACTCTTCCATTGGGGAGCTGAAGCTGAATTCCTTTTTGCACGAGATATTTATCTTTCATGTTCCAGTGCTGGAGAAGCGGGCCGAGTCTGGATAGATGCACCCTGCGTGGTGAAATGATACGCCGCTTCTGATCCCGTCCCTGAACCAGCACCGTGTTAGGCTCCTTGCTGCTGCGTTCTATGCGCAGAATACCGCGCCCGCCCGTGCCGTTGATCGGCTTCAGGTAGATCAGCGAGGAAGCCTTCAGCATACGGTTGACATCGGACATATCCTGAAACAGCACGGTCTCGGGCAAATGCTGCCGGAAGGACGGTTTCTCGGAAAGTGTCTGATGAATCGTCCACTTGTTACGGAGCGGACGATTGAGAAAGAGCAGATGCCCATACTTTTGACGAAAGGCAAGCAGCTGCTGGAAACGATGGTTGCGTTGAATACGGCATCGGTCGAAAATCAGATCAGGGAATGAGCGCCATTCCCTGGACCATCCGTTTTTTTCATCATACACCATCGCTTCGATCTGCCTGCCGCCGGAATGCACATCTGCAGGAGTGAAAACATAAATATCGAGTCCCCGTTTGCGCCCTTCAAGAATCATCCGGCGGTAGATGCTTCGTTCTTCAAGAGCGCGGTGTTCGTTCAAGTACAACGTCATAATGCCCAGAACAGGTGAGGACACAAACAATCACCTTCTTTATATACGAATTTCTGTCCGTCATCGTGCAGACTGGCGGGCGAGATAAGCGCTGTACTGGAAAATGCGCTCCAGTGAACGCCGTCTGATCTGTGGTTCGTCGAACTTCATCGGCTTGGCATTGGCTTCAAAGAACCAGATTTCCCCCAGATCATCCACACCCAGGTCCATAGACATTTCTCCCAGCTTATAACCTGAACCGCGTTCAACCTGTCTCGCAATCATAAGGGAAGTGGATTTTACCCGCTTCATCAGGGTTGTAGTCATCTCCTCCCCGAACAGATCGGTGAGCAGTTCCTCGGGGTCTTCGACTGTACCACCGCGAGGCACATGGGTTGTGATGCTGCGGGAGCCAGCCAGCCGTGCCCCGATGCCGGTTACACTCCATTGTCCCTTTCCGTTTTTCTGCACAAGCACACGGAGGTCAAAAGGACGGTTATGAGAGGAGGCGAGCTCGATGCCCTGCTGCATGATATAAGGCGTACGCCCGGTTTCCTTGCGGATCCTTGCCCAGAGCTTGGATAACGTTGCTGCCTTGTAAGTCATGCTTTTGCGGGTATTTTGTATTTTAAGCCGGTAAGGCAGTTTTTCTTTTTCCTGAAATTTGAGCATCATAATGCCTTTGCCCGCTTTGCCGCTCTCCGGCTTGAGATACAGATAAGGATAGGTTCGCAGCACGGTGCCAAGTGAAGATGCACTTCGCATCCGCCGGGTATATGGAACCAGCTGCTGGGTGGACTTGGATTTTTTGAGCCATTCAAACAGATTCCATTTGTTGAAAAAGAACGGGTTATACAGCTCGATGCCGGATTGCAGACATTCATCAATTTTGCGTTGAACTGAAGGTTTGCGCTCGTCTTCCCGGTTCGGAATGCGGTTATACAAAACATGAGGGAGCGGGAACGGCTGTGAAATCCATTTGCCGCTCCCTTTGTTATACGTATATCCCTTCACTGTAGGTACATTCACATCAAGGTCCCGGACCGTCACGATATAAACGACATATCCCATGCTCTCGCCCGTCTGCAGAATATCCTGAAAATTTTGATGATTTCCTCTGAACATTCGCTGTTGATCATGCATGGTGAGCACGGCGATGACAGGTTTGAAATCATCGTGAAGGCTCATCAAATGCCTTCCTTCTTCCGGAATTTGCTCAGATACAGGCAGTGCTCCAAAATGTGTTCCACCGACGATTTTCCCTCCAGCCGGAGTGAAGGGTGACGGAAGATGGAGCGCCCGGGTTTGGCGTTCGCTTCGAACATCCATACATGTTCCTCCTGATCAATGCCCAGGTCAAAGCCAATCTCACCAATCAGATGCTGGTGCTGGGATTCAATCGCCTGGGCCAGTGTGATAGCGACGGCTTTCGCCTGCTGCAGAACCTCGCCCGCCCGTTCACCAAAATTGCGGCTGAGCGCCTGTTCAGGCGTCATCAGAGAGCCACCATTTTTGATGTGAGTGGTTACACTTCCGCGTCCTGCCTTTTTGGCCCCGATGCCGACAACGACCCACTGGTTGTTTCCGTTTTTGTGCATGTGAAAACGAAAATCAATCGGGCAATCATCAATCTCGATCAGGCGTATTCCCTGTTGAACAACGTAACCACGCAGGTGCTTGCCATGTCTGCCCTGGAGCATACGCATCAGGCTGTTAAAAGAGCCAAAGCGAAGCAGTGCATTGCCGCCCTTTTTGCGATACCGTGCAAAATATCCGCGTTTGGGCGAATAGGTCAAGCGATAAATTCCGTTGCCGAGACTGCCCGCGGTCGGTTTATAATATACGAACTGGTGACGCTCCAGCATTTCCTTCATTTGTTCCACCGTAGGATTGGTGATGGATTCTGGTATATAACGTCCTGCGGTCGGCTCGTTCTCCAGCAGGTTGTATATATCTGATTTGTTGAAGAAGCTCCAGTTGAAAAAAGGAATTTTGCGGCGAACAAATCGCTCCCTCAGCTGATTGATGGCTGGTGAAAAGTCAGAACGGCGGCTCGGCAAACGGTTGTAAACCACATCCGGCAGCGGCACAGTTCTGCGGATAAAGCTGCCGCTATCGTTCAGAAAGTAACCGGAAACCGTCTCGTTCTGCCAGTTGATATCCCTCGGAGTGAACGCATAAATATAAGATTTGCGGCTTCCTTCACGGAGAAGCTGCTTGATGAATCCTGTACGCGAGCCGAACGGATTCGAGCTTGAGGAAGTGCCGTCGGATAACACGCCGATGAGCGGGCCTAACTGAACCTCGTCATTCTGGAGGTTGCGAAGATAAATGCTGCCGCGTTTAGGTACGTTCATTAGATTACGAATGCCGGATGCCAGATACAGATGTTTCCCGGCCTTGCGAATCGGTTTGATGGTAGCAGGCACACGATCACGGCCAAAGCGAAGATGAATTGTTTTTTTGCCGGACAGGTTGAGGCTTTTCATTAAAGCATTGGATACATAGACTACTTTTTCGGGTTTTTGAGTGAAATGCAGATTACAAAAGGTCAAACTCATGATTTATCCTCCTATCCTGAAAAAGATCCTTGTGCTCCATGGCAGCAGGCAATACAGGCCCTAGCCGCCTGGAATCAGGATGCGTTTCAGGCCAGCTTTGCTGGATGAATTCGGCATTTTCATTGGACGCGAGACGTCCGCGAGAACAATTTGCTGCAGCAGATAACGGGCATAAGCAAGCGGCCGTGTATACGTCAGGGCGTGCATGTGTTCATCCTTCGCTTCCGCAAATGAGGTGCGGCCTGGCTTGGAGTTCACTTCAATCATCCACAATCTTCCATTCGTATCCGCTCCAAAATCCAGACCCAGTTCTGCAAGCCTGCCGAAACGGCTCTCCAGCAGCGGAGGGATGAGAGCAGCAGAATGCCTGATTTGTTGCAGCAGCAGTGCAGCCTGGTCTGTGCCGTATCGTTCGGCAAGGTATTCATCAGCTGGATACGCGGTACCCCCGCCGTGAAGATTTGAGGTGAGAGAGCCTTCGGGACCTTCCCGTACCATGCAGCCTGTGAGCGTCCAGCGGCCATGCCCGTTTTTTTGCAGCAGCGCCCGGATATCAAATACTCTTCCGAGATGGCTAAGCTCCAGATAAGGCTGCACAATCATCTTTTGTACAGCCTGATGTGATTCCAGCCAGGAAGATACGTCCGATGCTTGCTGAAATGTCAGATGAAAGTATTCGTTGTCTGTGTTTCGGCCTTCCACGATCCAGGCAGATGGCGTCTCTTGGGTAGACAGACGAAAGGTGTTTTTGCCATGAGTTCCTGATGCGGGTTTGAAAAATAAACCTTTGGGCCAGCGTGCAAGCCAACTTTCCCAGGGAATAGACGACCTCACCCGTGAAGTAGGTATGAGCACTTTGCGAAGCGGACCGGGCCCCGACAGGGCTTGATAAATGTCCCATTTGCCAGGCAGACTGGCTGACCATGAGCGCTCCCGCAGACTGCATGCAGGAGGCAGGCAGGCTTCAATCTGCTGCCTTGCCCTTCGAGAGAGAGGCCGCAGGCAGCGGTTCATAACCAGATCAATGGTTGGAATGTGAACGGCCCGCCACTGCTTCTGATTTTTCCAATCATAGATGTAACCTCTGCGAATGTGACTCTCCCTCAAGCTGTCTGGAATGGGAATGACAACAATTCGCATCCCGTATCTGGAGCTTCCCACACTGAGCCGGCGGCAGAAATATTCATCTGCGAAAGGAGGTGCACCTGTTGTTTCGCGGACGAGAACAGCCATCGTATAGCGCTGCGTAGATGTAAGCATAGTGCTGCGCCTCCTTCATAAGATGAACTTCAAAATCCGGCCAGATATGTGGAGTATTCAAGCATGGCCTTGACCGAAGGGCGAATTTTGCTTTCGCTCAGCGGTGTATTATCATTTTTGGATGGTTTGGAATTGACCTCAAGCAGCCAGACACGTCCGCTCGTGTCCAGAGCCAGATCAATGCCAAGTTCGCCGAAATGGGCAGGAATAGCACTCTCGATGCCTTTGGCAATATCCAGGGCGGCTGTATGCAGTCCAGCATACGCCGAAGCTTTTGCACTACTGGACAGCTGTGTTTTGGATACGGCCTCCTTCACTGTGCTGAGACTTCCGCCCCGTGCCAGATTGGACACATAATGACTGCCGCCTGCAATGCGGGCAACGATGGAGGTTACGCTCCATTTGCCCTTTTTGTTCTTCTGCACAAGCGCGCGGAAATCAACAGGTCTACCGCTGTTATCAATGAGGGTCAGCCCTTGCTGGATTTGATAACGCGTTGTTTTCATTTTTCCGGACATACTGGCATACAGTTTATCCAGAGAAGCATACGTTTGCTTGCGGGTACCTCCGACACTTGTCGCCAGAGTCATATAACTTCCGTCCGGCTGGCGGGATACCCGGATGATGCCTTTGCCCAGTGAGCCGCGTACCGGCTTTAGAAAGATGACCGGATAACGCTGACACATCGTCTTGAGCATGCTGGATGCTTTGAGTAAATGGGACTCAGGCAGAACCCGTTTAAGTGTCGGGATGGACTTGAGTGCGTCAAACACTTCATTTTTGTCCAGAAACTTTTCATTAAAGGTGTGTGTGCCGTACTGCGATTTTACTTCTTTCATAAAATGCTGTACGCTAGGTTTGTTCTCGAGTTTGCGGGACGTCAGCCGGTTGTTGACTACATCTGCTATCGGCAGAACGGTCTTTTTCCAGCCCTCATCATACACCCAGCCTTTCATATAGCCGGTTACTGCTCCGATGTCCTCTGGTGTAAAAAAGGATACATAGGCGCCCTGCTTTCGGCAGGCATGCACTAATTCCTGACAGAACATCGTAATAGAGCCAAAGGGCCGATCAGGCTGATCGGGGTAATCCTGGCTGACCATAACGCTGATGTAAGGTCCAAGGCGAAGCGTATGGCTGGAAGCACGGTAAGATACCCTCAGGACCGAACGGGGCACAAGGCCGGTTTTGCTGGCTACCGTCTGATTCAGTCTCAACCCGTCATACCGGGGAACCGGAATGACGGTAACTTCACGGCGGTAAGAGCCGAATTGCAGCTGAAGAGGCCTTCCTGAAGGAATCTTGAGTGCCTTGAGGACCCCTTCGCCCAGCATGATGACGTCGTCCTGCAGGATGCCCGAGCCGGTAACCTGTATCGTTACTTTTTTAGTGGACATCACGGATCTCCTTCCGGGCGGCAGCTTGATGTCTGATCTTGAAGTTGAACGGCATCTGAACATGGCATGTGCTTCATCATATGAGGACATATACCCCTTGGTGATTGACCCACCCGGAATTAAATGTGTTTGATTCGGGACTTTTCGGGCGGCTTGATCCAGAGCTTTGGTTTGAGAGCATAGCAATACGAATTCACATGGATGAAACAACCAATTCGAGGAGGAATCATAATGAATATTTATGACAAGGCCAATGATCTGGCAAAAGCGTTGAGAGAAAGCACGGAGGTAGAGGAGATTACCTCTGCGATGAAACTGATTGAATCCGACCCCGATGCGAAAGCGATGCTGGATAACTTCCGCAATCAGCAGATGGAATTGCAGCAGCGTATGATGAGCGGGGACATGCCTGCACCGGATGAGATGGAGAAAATGGAGAAGCTCTTCGAGGTATTGAGCCTGAACCTGAACATCCGCCGTCTGTTTGATGCAGAGCGTCGCCTTAGCGTAATTATCGAGGATGTTAACAAAATTATTGCAGACAGCCTCGCTCATCTGTACGGCGGAGCGGAAGCCTAAGACAGACACGTACTTGTCCGTTTTTTTCTCTAAACCTCTCATATTCCTTCCAAGTTGTTCATAGACTAGCAATATAGAGTTGAATTCGAACAACGAACGAAGGAGCTGTGAATGGTGAAGAGGTTGAATAAAACAAAGCATGTCATCTATCTGCTGATTGCATTGTCGATGCTGGTTATTGCACTTCCGCGAATTTCCTTTGCCGGTGGGTTGGACTGGGTTAATATTTTTGGCATCGTATGGGTGCTGTTTTCCCTGTTGATTGTAGGAGCTCATCTGCATTTCATTCTTGGTGTCGATGAGGAGAAGAAACGTGCGCTGGAGGCAGTACGACGGGCGAAGCTGCGGCAGTGGGAGATGAAACTGCTGGACAAGCAGGAACAAAGAAAGTCTGTATAAAGATTGTACGGGTCCTGCCCGTGTACCTGAATAAGACCGAAATCCTTGATTGTTATAGGGTTTCGGTCTTTATTTGTAATCAGACGTGGTGAAAGACACTTTGGAATAGAATGCACAGTAAGGCGCTGTGCATCATTCTCTAAGGCCCATAGCCCGTATGGGGTTATTTTCCTTCAATCGTGTTATAATAGGTACAGTATAGTACAGATGCAACTTCGGGGGTGATACAGATGGACGGGCAAGAGGAAAACGTAACGAAGCATGAGCAGCTTCTTCAGCATATTGAGCAGTTGAAGGTCGGAAGCAAAATTTCCGTGCGTGGATTGGCACGTGAACTGGGCGTGAGTGAAGGAACAGCATATCGTGCGGTCAAAGAAGCAGAAAACTTCGGATTGGTCGTAACCAAAGAGAGAATCGGGACCGTTCGGATTGAGAAAAGACCACGGGGAATGTCCGAGCAGCTGACCTTTGCTGATGTGGTTACGATCGTTGAAGGACATGTACTGGGCGGCAATGAGGGTCTGACGAAACCGCTGCACAAGTACGTGATCGGGGCGATGAAGGAGCAGGCCATGGCACGTTACATTGATGCTGGAAGCCTGCTGATTGTGGGTAACAGAGAGGATGCGCACTCCCTTGCACTGGAGCAGGGGGCGGGTGTACTGATTACTGGCGGATTTGGCACAAGCAGGGACGTGAGAGTGATGGCAGACGAGCTGGGGCTGCCCATCATTTCCTCCAGGCATGATACATTTACGGTGGCTTCCATGATTAACCGTGCGATTTTCGACCGGCTGATCAAGAAAAAAATTATGCTGGTAGAGGACATTATCGGCCAGAAACCACGGCTGCAGGTGCTCAAAGTGAACAGTTCTGCCGCAGATTTTCATATGCTGGTATCCGAGACCGGAGAGCATCGTTTTCCCGTAGTAGATGAGTGGAATCGCGTTATCGGCATTGTCAGTCTGAAGGATGTCAGTGAACTGCAGGCAGACCAAAGCATTGAAAAGTGTGTGGTTCGCCGCCCGGTTACAGCATCCTTGCAAACTTCTCTGGCGTCGGCCGCGCAGATTATGACCTGGGAAGGCATTGATTTTCTGCCAATTGTCGACCGCAACCGTAAACTGATCGCTTCCGTTACACGCAAGGAAGTGCTTCAAGCTATGCGGGATGCCCAGAAGCAGCCGCAGCTTGGCGAGACATTTGATCATCTGATCTGGAATGGATTCGCAGAGGAACGCGGGGAGCATAATGAACTGCTGTTCCACGGGTTTATTATTCCCCAGATGGCAACGGATCTTGGCACGATCTCGGAAGGGGTATTGCTGAATATTATGACACAAGCTGGACGCAGGGCTGCCTGGGATGTAACAGGAAACGACCATGTCGTGGATAATGTTACGACGTATTTTGTGCGTCCGGTGCAGATTGAGGATCAGATTATTGTACGTCCGATGATTCTGGAGACCAGCCGTCGTACATGCAAAATGGACATTGTCATCACCCGAGAGGGCAGTGTGGTGTGTAAAGCCGTAATGACCCTGCAATCCATAGATCATGCGTAGTAGGGTGAGCATCTCGTAAATAGATTCGTAAAATCGAATTGGATTGAATATTAAAGACAGATTATATTTGAGCTAAAAGGCATCACCCAAAAGAGAGCACCCCGGTCCAGCGGGCATGCTCTCTTTTTTGGTGATGTTTTTGCGCTGCGCAAACTGAAGTTGTTTGGTCGTTAAGCTGATGCGTCACCGGAACGCTGTTGAAGCCTGGCGTAATAACTGCGGTTGCGCAACCCGGCAAACACGTTATAGGCACCCATTACCAGGAAAAGCGCTTCCACTATAACAGACAGTGTAGAGCCGGTGTAGACAAACATCAGGATCAATGCAAGAAGCATAAGCATACATCCCATCCAGATATTCGTCCAGGAACGATACAAGCCTGCAAGATGCGGGTCTGGAGTCCGGCGCGAGCGAATGCTGTTCAGTGCGGAACAGATCATAACGATGGCAAACAGGGCAATGAGCACATATTTGAATACTTCGATCAACACGCAGAAGCAGCTCCTTTTCTGAAAAAACTATATTGCCCTTATTGTATCATGTGCCAGTGCAGACAAGGGCGGTTTTTTGAAGTTTTTCCTGAGATCAAGCTGGTACGTGCATTCGAATCTGTACCCAGACCTGAAGCACACCTTCCATGACAAGCATCGTTTTGACCTGAACGACATATTCTTTTTCTCTGACCGTATAGATTTTCTGATTGAGCATGATCCGGGTCATTTTGCTGTACTCATCAATGTTAAATACATCTCTTCCACGCAGTACCTCCAGATCGTCCCCCAGCTTCTGAAGCATCAATTTCAGTGAAGCCTCATCCGGCCCTTTATCGGATTCCTCTGCGCGAATTTTGATCTCCTTGATTACCGTTTGGCGTTTACTGTATTTTTTCAGCGTTTTGATATCCTCCTCGTTCTGATGCAGCTGCAGCTGCAGCTCCTGGTTGTTTAGCCACAACTGGTTGTAGCTCACATGAAACACTCCGTTATACACGACACATCCAGCGATCATTCCCAGCACAAAAACAGCAGTCATACGCATCAGCGGGCGGTAACGGGAGAAGGGAGGAAGTCTCATGGCTCGTTATCCCGGGTCAACTTAACCCCGGCCTCCACCGCATACCCACTTGACGAGCTCGGTTCCCATATGCGCACCCATAAACGCTGAGATCAGATACAAAATTTGTTTGACCGCCGGTGACAGGTTGCCATCCAGAACGTTGCTCTCGATTACACGCATTGGATCGATCGTACCGCCTACAGCGGCAGCGAGTGCCCATATTTTGATTTTGCCGGAAATATCGAGCATCGTCTGTGTAGGAGGCTGGAGAGAGATGACTGCACCAATGCCTCCAATCATCGCGCCGCCCAGCACGATTCCAAATGCAATAAAAAAATCAAGAATGGCTTTGGATAAAAAAGTGCTCACTGGCAACACCCCTTTCAGACCCAGCAGCACACCTCCTGTCTCGAGTCTGCAACAGGGGGAGCGGCTTGTACTTCTATTGTATGGGCGAGCCCCCTGTCGTTATGATAAAATAGAATAATAAACTCTTTTATATATAAGGAGCATTCTTATCGTTATAAAATCATTCATTTAACGCGTGTCTTCAGGAATCCGAAGGATTCGAATAATACGCATAAGGGATACATTAGGGCAGCACGCAGCCTGCGCTGAGTGCTGTCACTGTTAGCGGTGAAAGGAAGTAAAAAAACATGAGTTCTTTTGTGCATTTGCATGTTCACAGCGAATACAGTTTGCTGGATGGCGCTGCGCGTATTCCGGATCTCGTGGATAAAGCCGCAGATCTGGGAATGACAACCCTGGCGCTGACCGATCATGGCGTAATGTATGGTGCGATACCCTTTTATAAAGCTTGTCTGGAACGGGGCATCAAGCCCATTATTGGCTGTGAGGCTTATATGACTGCAGGTTCTCGCAAGGAGCGTGGCAGTCGCAAGGATCAGCCGATCTATCATTTGATTTTGCTGGCGAAAAATATGACTGGATACCGGAACCTGATGAAGCTGTGTTCTATCGGACATTTGGAAGGTTTCCATTATAAGCCGCGTATTGATATGGAGAGTCTGGCTGCGCATCATGAAGGGATTATCTGTCTAAGTGCCTGTCTTGGCGGCGAAGTGCCACAGCACCTGCTGCATGGGCGTGAAGAAGAGGCGCGCCGGGCCGCAATGCGTTACAAAAATATTTTCGGGCCGGACTATTATCTGGAGCTGCAGGATCACGGGCTGTCTGAGCAAAAGAGAGTTAATCCGCAGCTGATCAAGCTGGCGGCTGAACTGGATATTCCGCTTGTGGCAACGAATGATGCCCACTATCTGTCGGAGGAGGATGCAGAGCTGCAGGATGTGCTGATCTGTATCGGTACAGGCAAAACGGTAGAGGATGAGACTCGTTTACGGATCGGATCGAATCAGTTGTATTTGAAAAGTGCAGAGCAGATGTCCCGTCTGTTTCCTCATGTGCCGGAGGCTATTGCGAATACGGTGCACATTGCAGATGCCTGTGAGCTGGAACTGGAATTCGGCAAATCTATTTTGCCGGAATACCGTCCGTTGCCTGAGGGGCTGAGCCCATCGGCATATTTGCGTCAGCTGTGTGAGGAAGGCATGAAATCCCGTTATGTCGATTCCGAGCGCTGGAACGATGCGGGGCTCAGGGCAGAGCTTGAACAACGACTGGATTATGAGCTACGTGTCATTGACAGCATGGGATTCTCCGATTATTTCCTGATTGTATGGGACTTTATCGCGTATGCACACCAGCAGGGCATCGTTACCGGGCCTGGGCGGGGTTCATCTGCGGGAAGTCTGGTGGCATATACGCTGCGTATTACGGATGTAGATCCGATGAAGTACAATCTGCTCTTCGAGCGGTTTCTGAACCCTGAACGGATATCCATGCCCGATATAGATATCGATTTCAGTGACGAACGTCGTGACGAGGTCATTGATTATGTGGCAAAGAAATACGGCAAAGCCCACGTTGCCCAGATTATTACGTTTGGAACGATGGCGGCCCGGGCTGCTGTTCGTGATGTCGGGCGGGCGCTGAATGTGCCATATGGCGAAGTAGACAAGGCCGCGAAGCTGATTCCTGCACAGCTTGGCATTAACATTGAACGAGCGATGGAAGCTGCACCTGAGCTAAAAATGCTCTATGAAACAAAACCGAAAACACGCGAGCTGCTGGATATGGCGATGAAGGTTGAGGGCATGCCGCGTCATGCCTCCACTCACGCCGCGGGTGTGGTGATCTCCCGTGACCCGCTGACCGATGCGGTGCCGCTTCAGGAGGGTAGTGAAGGAACAGCATTAACCCAATATCCGATGGAGAGTCTGGAATCGATCGGACTGCTCAAAATGGATTTTCTCGGACTGCGGACACTATCTATTATAGAACGGTGCCTGCGCTGGATCGGGGAACGTGCAGAGGTTCCGGATTTCACGCGCATTGCGGATGATGACCCGCTCACATATGAGATGCTGGGACGCGGGGATACGATGGGCATATTCCAGCTGGAATCTGCCGGAGTGCGCCGTGTGTTGAAGGAAATGAAGCCAAGTGTATTCGAGGATATTATTTCGGTGCTGGCCCTGTATCGTCCAGGTCCGATGGAGTTTATCTCCAAATATATTCAAGGAAAGCACGGACAGATTGAAGTCGATTATCCGCATGGAGACCTGGAGCCGATTCTGAAAGATACGTATGGCATTATCGTGTATCAGGAGCAGATTATGCAGATTGCTTCGCGGATGGCGGGTTTCTCACTGGGCGAAGCCGACCTGCTTCGCAGAGCGGTGTCCAAGAAAAAGCGGGAAGTGCTTGATGAGGAACGCGGACACTTTGTTCAGGGCAGTCTGAAACAAGGGTACAGTGAGGCCGAAGCTGATCTTGTTTACGATATGATCGTCAAGTTTGCGAACTATGGCTTTCCACGTGCACATGCCGCTGCGTACGGGGTGCTTGCTTTTCAAACCGCTTATCTGAAGGCGCACTATCCCGTGCATTTCATGGCCTCCATGCTGACGGCTGTGATGGGAAGTCACCGGAAGGTTGCAGAATATGTTGTCGAATGCAGGCACATGCAGATTGACGTGCTTCCGCCAGACGTTAATGAGAGCGGTGTTTTATTTACACCGGTGTTTGCGGCTGCGGGTGACAAGAGCACTGGCCTGTCAACGAATATGAAAGAGACAATTTCTGAAGGTAAACAGGAAAATGCCCTTATTGAAAGTGAATTGAAAAATTTTGCTATTGAAAGTGAATTGAAAAATGCTGCTATTGAAGGTGAATTGAAAAATGCTGCTATTGAAGGTGAAGTGAAAAATGCCAATAGTGGATATTCAAAAGAACTTGAGGCCGATGAAGCTCGTGAAGCCAATGCAGCTCATGAGGCTCACGGAATCAGTGAAGTCCATGTAATTTATGATGATCGTACGCATGCTCACTACGGCGAGCATATGGACTATGGGAGTGCACCGTTACCGGATGATCCGGGTCCGATGCCGGAAGAGGATGGTAGCGGGGGCTGGCAGGCTGTATCCGTTATGCCTGCGGATGATATGTCCACAGGACGGACTGATCCGGGCTTGGTCAGCGTATCGGCGTCACAACCGGTGCAGCTGCAGGCTCGGGAGCATGATCAGAAACACGATCGGAAACAAAACCAACAACATGATCAGAAACACTATCAGCAACAAGATCAGATGAATGCACAGCATGAAGGTAATCAGGCTGCACATTCATCTCAACCTGTACAGCAGGGCTCGTCAGTCGAGGGGAGAACAGAGCTTTCACGTGATGGAGAAACCGGGGAGATGACGACATCCCTCTCAGGGGCGATACGTTTTGGCCTGGCCGCAGTGAAAAATGTCGGGACACAGGCGATGGAAAGCATTATGGCTGTAAGACAGGAAAAGCCGTTTGACAGCCTGCTTGATTTTTGCCGTCGTGTCGATCTGAGGGTGTGCAATAAACGTGTTATTGAATCGCTCATTCAGGCCGGGGCGTTTGACAGCCTGCCTGGACACCGTGCTCAGCTGCTGGCGATGCTGGACGAGACGGTGGAGGCGGCACTCAAGTGGCGTAAAGAACGCGAGGACTTGCAGATTCAGCTGTTTGATTTTGTAGAGACGCCGAACTGGGAGATTGAATACCCTGAAATTCCACCGTTCTCTGCCAGTCAGCAGCTGGAACTGGAGCGTGAATTGCTCGGCTTGTATCTGTCGGGTCATCCCTTGGATGATTACGAGGCTGTGCTGGCATCCAGCGGGGCTGACCGCATCATGGAGTTAACAGAGGCGGCTGACGATACGATGGCTGTCGCCGCAGGTATGGTGGTGTCTGTGAAGTCGATTACGACGAAACAGGGCAAGGCCATGGCGTTCATGGAGCTGGAAGACCAGGTCGAACGCTGTGAAGTGGTTCTCTTTCCCGAGGTATGGCGGCGCAGCCAGCAGCATGTCGGGAAAGGTGAACTGCTCGTCGTGCGTGCCAGAGTGCAGCAGCAGGACGAAGGGTTCAAGCTGCTGGCCGAGGAAGTGTCGCCGTTGACACCGGCGGCACTGGAGCAGCAGCTGCGCAGCCGCGAGCGCCGTGGCAAGCCCGGCAGCGGCAGCGCTTCGCGCCCGGCGCAGGCGGCTTCGCCGCAGCGTCCGGCGGGCGCGGGAGCCGCAGCGCAGCGCAGCAGCGCAGGCGGTAACGCTTCCGCTGCGCGTGGCAGCGGAAGCCGTGGCCCTGCCTCGGCGCGCAGCGAGGCAGGCACAGGCGCCGCAGCCGGCGCGCGCGCGGGCAGTGCGGCGCCTGCGGGCAGCGCGGGGCCGAGCCGTTCCCCGCGGGGGGCCGAGCAGCGGGTGTTCGTGAAGCTCACCCCGCAGGCCGAGCAGCCCGAGCTGCTGGTGCGCCTCAAAGAGCTGCTGCAGCAGCACCCAGGCCCGGTGGCGACCGTGCTCTTCTACGAGCAGCATCAGAAGCTGCTCGCCCTGAGCGACGCCTACCGGATCAAACCTTCACCGGCCCTGTTCTCCGAAATGGAGAAAATGCTTGGTGAAGGCACAGTCAAAATCAAATAAAGCTGAAGCACGTAAGCATCCGCTTCAGCCAGAATGTCCGCCGTGCATGAGCTAAACGGCGGGCATTTTTTCCATCTAAAGCTTTTCTACAGGAACACAATAAACCACTTCATATACAACCTCTCGATGTATTATCCCATAGACGTTCAACGAGAAGGTTTTTCGCTTCGCTCTTCACTAAGCTCCAAGCTCTAACGATTCCTACAAACCTTATTTTGCGAAAATAGAGGGGGTGATAATTCTAACGATCACCAGAAACGTTATTTCGCTGAAAAATAGAGAAAAACGCCGAAAAGTCCTACCTTTTGTTGAAATAACGTCCCTGTGAATCGTTACAATTTTTAAACGTCGATTTGGAGGTGAATAGCGTCATCTGGGATCGTTAGCGAGTTCGTGAGTCTTATCCAGCTTCCTGTATCTACATCCCCGTTAGTGTGCAATATCTATCAGAGCGCTCCCATCCTCAACGTAAGTCCAGTAACCCATTCGTGTGCTCCTGCATCCCTGTAAGTCAGTCACCCATCCGAGCTTCCGCACCACCGTTAGTCAGTAACCCATTTTATGTGCTCCTGCATCCCTGTAAGTCAGTCACCCATCCGGGCTTCCGCACCACCGTTAGTCAGTAACTCATTCGTGTGTTCCTCCATCCCCGTAAGTCCAGTCGCCCATTCGAGCTTCCGCACCACCGTTAGTCAGTAACCCATTTTATGTGCTCCTGCATCCCCGTAAGTCCAGTCACCCATTCCAGCGCTCCCACCCTCAATGTTAGTCAAACAACTCTCCCGTAGGCTTTTTCGTCAACGTTGCTTATGCAACTCGCACATAATTTCCATGTATACATGCTTTTAACAGCCCATATACGTTGAACTAAAGATTTTACACAATACACTCCGATGACAGAACAACCTGGAGAGTAGCGGTTATCCCCAGGTTTTTTGGATTCCCTTTTCATTAGGGAAAATCGGTTATAAAGGCGAAGCCTATGCTTCCGATGCAGCTTTCTTTCAGAAAGCTTTCAGTTCCGCTTTTTCAGGCTTTTTCTGTCCTCTCCGTTCACGTGTAAATATATAGTTCAACTTATATATCTATATAAACGATGTACTCTTCGTCCACTGATGATTACTGAGAAGTTCATTTATACAGCGGCCTTGCTTACCTGGCACATTCGCATATTTTATGAACATTTTGCGAGTTTGCTGCATACACTTGAGAACACCGAAGGACCTTGAGGACCTCGGGGGATTGATGCGGGAGGTCGAGATATGTCATATGAAATCGTGGAAGCCATGCTGGCCCGGCGGGGTGTACAGATTGATGCGATCGCAGAAATTGTATATCGTTTGCAAAAAGGGTACCACCCGGAATTGACCATGGACGACTGTGTAACCAGCGTAAAATCCGTTTTGCAGAAAAGAGAGGTGCAGTATACGCTGTACACCGGCATTGCGCTGGATGAGCTGGCTGAGAAGAAGCTTCTGCCCCAGCCGTTACAAGCCATTATGGAAGCAGATGAGTCCCTGTATGGAGTGGACGAGACTCTGGCTTTAGGTATAACACATGTGTATGGCATGATTGGTTTGACCAGCTTTGGTTATCTGGACAAAGAGAAAATTGGCGTCATACATGATCTGAACGAGCAGCGCTCGGCTGTACATGTGTTTCTGGATGATCTGGTTGCAGGGCTTGCGGCAGCCGCCTCTGCCCGAATTGCACACAAAAATATTAAAGCCAAAAAGTACCCCTCGGACCTGTAACCCCCTGAATTACCATGTGTCATACTGTGGACATTCCGTTGAGCTGCGCGGGAGGAACAAGGGCGGCTATAGCTGCCCTGCAAGGCTTTTGCCCGTTTTGAAAAAGCTGCGAATTTAATCACAGCACTATGACCATCCTGTTCGCCAAGCTGGGGCCGACGTCCCGAATAATCCGATTTTCTCGTCAAAGGTCCCGAACCCTTCCTTGCAGAAAAAAACGGAGGTATGGTATCATTAGTCCAATATACGGGCTCTGAACATTAGCTTAGGGGGCGGACAAGGCATGTGGACGGTGATTTACATTGCGCCGACAGCAAAGGTTGCGGACAAGATCAAAACCAAGCTTTCGGAAGAAGGTTTTCTGGTACAGACCCGTCCTATCAGTTTATCCAAGCAACAATATGAGATTCGCGTCCCTTCTGGGGAATTGGAAGAGGTTCAGGAAGTGTTGAATTCCATTCTGCATTCCTGATTTACTCGATATTGAAGTGCCTTGGCAGATGACAAAGTACCATGGGTACATAAGGGGCTGACCGCGAAAGCGGAGAGAGGAATCGACTTGCATGTGTGTATTGCTGTCCTTCCTTCTTTTTTTGTTAAGATATAGACCTGATGTGATGCTCCCAAAGGCTCTGCCAAGCGGATTCAAACAAAGGCGCAACAGTCTTTCGGTTATTGCAGGTAACATCAATTGCGCGGAGAGAAACCGCTGATTTTTGCCTTGTACCGGCGGATTTTTTTGTTGTGGATGCTGGACAGGTCTAAGGCATCATATGAATGATAAGCGTAAGCGGTTCACCGCAGCATGCAGATCAAGCTGGTTTTGCAGCGAGCTGCAGACTGCGGCCATCAAATCAATGGCTGGAGAGGTGTAGTTGTGTTCAAAGATATATTCCAAAAGAAACGGAAGTACGCTACCATACCTTCCGAGCGTGCAGTTCCAGGCGAACGTCAGGAAGCCATCGAGCGCCCGAAACGTGAAATACCAGAAGGGCTCATGAACAAGTGCAGCAAATGCGGCACGATTCAATATAGCAAGGAACTGGAGAAAAATCTGAAGGTCTGTCCTTCCTGCGGCTACCATATGCGCCTTAACGCCATGGAGCGAATTGCTATGGTGCTGGATGAAGAAGGCTTTGTGGAGTATGACGCTGATATGGTGTCGGTTGATCCGCTCGGGTTTCCGGGATACAGCAACAAGCTGGAGCAGCAACGTCTGAAATCCGGTCTGAAGGAAGCTGTTATTACGGGACAAGGTACGATTGAAGGCCTGCCTGTTGTCGTTGCGGTGATGAGCTTTGATTTCTTCACAGGCAGCATGGGCTCCGTTGTAGGTGAGAAGATCACACGCGCCGTTGAGCAGGCGATCGAGAAAAAGCTTCCGTTAATCATTTTCTCCACTTCGGGGGGAGCACGGATGCAGGAGAGTATTCTAAGTTTGATGCAAATGGCTAAAACAAGTGCAGCTTTGGCTCGTTTGGACGAGCAGGGCGGTTTGTATATTTCCGTGATTACCGACCCGACAACGGGCGGAGTATCGGCTAGTTTTGCGAGCCTGGGCGATATCAATATCGCTGAGCCGGGTGCTGTATTCGGTTTTGCGGGCAGAATTGTAATTGAGCAGACCATACGTCAGAAGCTGCCTGATGATTTCCAAACGGCAGAGTTTAATCTCCAGCATGGTCAGCTGGACATGGTTGTTCATCGGAAAGAACTTCGGGCAACCCTCAGCAAGCTTCTCGATATGCATAGTGAAAAGGGAGGGGTCTAAATGGCGGGTGGTTTGCCATATGAAGCGCCTCTAATTGAGATGCGCAAAAAGATTGAAGAACTCGTTCAGTTCGGACAGGAAAAAGGGATTGATTTCACTGAAGAGATTGCTCGCCTGGAAGAACGTTATCATAGACTGGAAGAAGAGATTTACACGGGCATTACGGCAGCTCAGAAAATGCATCTTGCCCGTCATCAGCAGCGCCCGACAGCGCTGGACCTGATTCAGCTTATTTTTACGGACTTTATGGAGCTGCACGGTGACCGTATGTTTGGCGATGATCTGGCTGTTGTTGGCGGATTGGCCAAGCTGAACGGACAGACGGTGACAGTTATTGGACAACAGCGCGGTAAAGATACGAAGGATAATATTGCTCGTTTTTTCGGGAGTGCTCATCCGGAAGGCTTCCGTAAAGGACTGCGTTTGATGAAACAGGCTGACAAATTTGGACGCCCGATTATTACCTTTATTGATACTAAAGGAGCGTATCCGGGTAATACTGCAGAAGAGAGAGGTCAATCAGAAGCGATTGCACGCAACCTGATGGAGATGGCCAAGCTTTCTGTTCCTGTCATTGTTGTTGTCATCGGTGAAGGTGGAAGCGGCGGTGCGCTGGCTATGGCCGTAGGCAATCGTGTGCTGATGCTTGAGCATGCCATTTATTCTGCCATTTCTCCGAACGGGGCAGCTTCAATACTGTGGAAAGATGCATCCAAAGCAGACCAGGCAGCCGAAGCAATGAAAATTACGGCCAAAGACCTGCTGGAGATGGAAGTCATTGAAGAGATCATTCCTGAACCGCGCGGCGGCGCGCATCGTGATTATGATGAGGCTGCGGCAGCCATCTCAGAAGCGCTTGTTCGCCATCTGCAAGAGATGAAGGGATGGAGTGCGGAACAGCTGAAGCAGGATCGCTATGAGAAATTCCGCAAAATCGGCTCAGTAACCTTTGAAACGCCAGCATCCGAGGCAGAATCCGCTGAAGAAAGCGAGTCTCTAGGCGAAGCGGAACCACAAACCGGGTCTGAATCCATTGAAGTTCAAGCATCGGAACAGCCGCTGCAAGCTGAGCCTGTGAGAAATTTGTCGGGAAATGCAGAATAATATGACGAATTTCCTATACAAATAGGAAAAAGTATAGTAAATTTAATATTTGGAAAAAGAAAAATAGAGATATAAAGAAAGACCTTTAAAATCGGAGGAAACCCAAAATGCGCAAAACGAAAATTGTATGTACGATTGGTCCATCCAGTGAATCCCTGGAGAATACCAAGAAACTGATTATGGCTGGCATGAACGTAGCCCGTCTGAACTTCTCCCACGGTGATTTCGATGAGCACGGCGGACGGATCAAAGCGATTCGCCAAGCATGTGAAGAGCTGAACAAAACTGTAGCAATCCTGCTGGATACCAAAGGACCGGAGATTCGCACGGGTAAACTCGAAGTTGAACCGATTGAACTGGTTCAGGACGAGTACATCACTTTGACAACAGAAGAAATTCTGGGAACCAAAGACCGTCTTTCCATTACGTATGCAGATCTTCCTAATGATGTTGAAGCAGGATCTACGATTCTGATCGACGACGGTCTGATCGGACTGACTGTGGTGGAAGTACAAGGCACAGAGATCAAATGCCGTATCGTTAACGGCGGTACGATCAAAAGCAAAAAAGGTGTTAACGTACCAGGCGTAGCCATTTCCCTGCCAGGTATCACTGAAAAAGACGCTAACGATATCGTGTTTGGTATTGAGCAAGGCATTGATTTCATCGCGGCTTCTTTCGTGCGTAAAGCAAGCGATGTGCTTGAAATCCGTGAATTGCTTGAAAAACATAACGCAGGTCATATTCAAATCATCTCCAAAATCGAAAACCAGCAAGGTGTGGACAACCTGGATGAAATCCTTGAAGTGTCTGACGGCCTGATGGTTGCTCGTGGAGACCTTGGTGTAGAGATTCCTGCTGAAGAAGTACCGTTGGTACAAAAACGCATGATCGAAAAATGTAACGTTGCAGGTAAACCGGTAATTACAGCTACACAAATGCTGGATTCCATGCAGCGCAACCCGCGTCCAACTCGTGCAGAGGCGAGTGACGTAGCGAATGCCATCTTTGACGGTACAGACGCGATCATGTTGTCTGGTGAGACGGCTGCTGGTAAATATCCGGTAGAATCCGTTCTGACGATGTCACGCATTGCTGAAAAAGCAGAATCCGCTCTGCCTTACCAAGAGCTGTATCTGAAACAACGTGTTGCTCAACAAACAACCGTTACTGAAGCAATCAGCCAATCCGTTGCGCTGTCCGCTCAGGATTTGAATGCAAAAGCGATCATCACTTCGACTGAATCCGGTCATACAGCACGTATGATCTCCAAATACCGTCCGGAGGCACCGATCATTGCCGTGACTACACAAGACAGAACTTCCCGTCGTCTGGCACTGGCTTGGGGTGTAACTCCGGTTAAAGGCAGACTGGTAGATTCTACAGATGCTTTGTTCGAAAATGCAATTGAAGGCGGCGTGAAATCCGGCCTGGTTAAAGAAGGTGACCTCGTTGTTATCACAGCAGGTGTACCTCTGGGTCGTTCAGGTTCTACGAACCTGATCAAAGTAAGCCAAATTCCAAACAACGCTTAAATCAGGGCAGGCTTGGAATAGGGACAAGGAAAGAAGCAATGGGGCGTTCGTGCCCCGTTGCTTTTTTCAATATTAATGACACGATTCTACGTTGGATTGCGTATGAATGGTAGAGCCAAGGAGGCTGGAACTGTGCAAAAAGAGAGTAATGGCAGCTGGTATGCCGCACAGCTTCGTGTGCGTTATCAGGAAAGCGATCAGATGGGCGTTGTATATCATGCGAACTACTTGAATTGGTTTGAGATCGGACGAACCGAGATGATTCGCCAAATGGGGTATACATATCGTAAAATGGAAGAGCAGGGGCTGTTGCTTCCCGTAACCGCGCTGGATGTGAAATATCACAAACCGGCACGCTACGATGACGAGATTATCATCTTTACTCGAATCACTGCCTTTAGCGGTCTGCGTTTGACATATGAATATGATGTTAGACGTATATCTGAAGCACTTGAGCATTCACAAGTTACCGCAGAGCGTGTGTGGTCATCAGGCGAAACACTACCAGGTGAAAGGCTGGTTACAGGCTCCACCCAGCATGTATGGGTTAATGGGGACTGGAAGCCGGTTCGTCTGGATAAGGCAGCGTCTGAGCTATACAGTTCGCTTGAGAAGGTGTGGCTTACAGGAAAGGAGTAGTATATTAATGCGAAAATGGATGTGGGTACTGCTTTTAATCATTCCGGTGATTGAGCTGTTTGGGTTTATTCTGATGAGTGACTGGATCGGGGCCGGAAAAACGCTGCTTCTTATGATTCTCACGTCCTTGATTGGTATAGCCATGCTGCAGTTTGAAGGGCGAAAGGTGCTGTTTGATGCCAGAGCCGAGATGGAGCGAGGGCAGGTGCCCGGGCGCAAGATGGTCGATGGATTGTTTATTTTTGTGGGTGGCTTCCTGTTGTTAATCCCTGGATTTGTAACGGACATAGTCGGCTTCACGCTGGTCTTTCCGTTAACTCGTCCAATCTACCGGCTGTTCTTCTTGGGCTGGCTGGAGAAAAAGTTGAGAAACGGCAGCATCACCTTTTATCGCCGCCCCAAATAAAGCGGTGTAGATACTTACGCCAAAGGCTCCGTTCCACAGACTTAACGGTCTGGAACGGAGCCTTTTTTCTAATAAGTATCCGATTTATCGGACCCTGCCATTAATGATATAGGTCCTCAGGTCACGCAGTACATTTGCGCGGTTAAAGGCATCGAGAATAACGAGACTGACCGGACCGATAATGAGACCAAGTACGCCAAACAGCTTCAAACCAACAAACATGCCTACAAGGGTCGCAAGCGGGTCCAGACCTACACTGCTAGCAAGCACTTTCGGCTCGATGATCTGGCGGGCAACAAGCAGGATGAGATAAATGACACTAATGCCTATACCGAGATACAGGTCCCCGTTCATGAACAGATATGCTGCCCAAGGTACCATAACCAGTCCCACGCCAAGATAAGGGAGCAGGTCAACCAGGCCAATCAGAAGTGCGATGGTGAAGGCCGATTTGACTTGAAGGATCAGCAGTCCGATCATGACAAACAGAGCCGTAATCGAGATCATAATAAGCTGTGCTCGTACATAACCGAAGAGAGCTTTCTTCAGATCATTCCATATGTCGGAGATCGGCTTGCGAACAGAGGACGGAACCCAGCCGGATACCGTGATGCTATGGCGTGTCCAGCCTTTGCTGATAAAGAAGGTAGACAGGAGAACTACGATCAGTACAGCGCCCATATTAGGTAAGGACGTCAGCAGATTCAGAATCATATTAAAAAAGCCGGTTACGAGGTCAGACACTGCTGTGCCTACAGTCTCTGTTGTTTTGCTGATATTGCTATTGATGGTTTCCTGATAATTTGGATTTTCCTTGTAAAAATCATTAATTTGTGCGATCAAACTTTGAATCGTATCGTTCTGTGTCCAGCGGACAAATGTTGCCTTGATCTCGTCTACATGAAGATCAAAGCTGTTGGTGAGTGAAATAACTTCTTTGACCATTCGGGTGATCGCCGCAGACAAGATGACAGCAATCGCACCAAAATACAGAATCAGGGACAGTGTGACCGCGAGCCAGCGCGGGAATCGAAGCCTGTTCTGGAGCAGCTTGACCAGCGGGTTCATGGCATAAGCAATAATCCAGGCAATGACAAAAGGATATAACAGCGGGAGCAGCAAATATATTGCAACGGCAATCAGCAGGGCGGCGATTAGGACCCACAGACCGCGAAACAAGCGTTTGACAAGAATTCGGTCCAACGATCAACTCTCCTTTATGTAAATCATGCGTTAATCTTAATTAATATAGAGCAATCCCAAGCTTTTGAAACGCTAAAGACATGTGTTCAGCCTCAGAGTTGAATTTCCTCTTGCATATCATCTGCCTAGAGTATGCCTGAGGTTTACAAAATATAGCAATACATTTTTTTGCTTTTGTATGAATTGTTTAATACACATTAAATGTCAACCTTGCTTGTGTAAAGGTTTTCAAAAATGCTTTATCGCACCGATAAATATGTTTGATGTGCGAATGAACTCTCATCATGTTCACATAAACGACAAAATCCAGTATGATGATATAAGTAAATACCGATTGACAGATAATAAAACCGTATTTTGGAAACCTGCGTCATTTTTTAAAATGAAACGGTTTACAAATGAGGTTAGGTGCACTTCGGCACTGATATGACTCTGAATGATTCCTGATTTCGCTTATTAAAGGAGAGATGTAATATGACAGCTACCAAAGGTCTGGAAGGCATCGTTGCAACAACCTCTTCGATCAGCTCTATTGTAGACGGTGTGCTTACATACCGTGGATACAATATCGATGATTTGGCTGAACATGCGAGTTTTGAAGAAGTTGCCTATCTGCTCTGGTTTGGCAAGTTGCCAACAACAGATGAATTGAAGTCACTTCGCAAAAGCCTGAGTGATTACGCGCCGATTCCGAGCGAGTTGATTGCTCAAATTAAATTGTATCCTAAACACATCAGCACCATGGCAGCCCTTCGCTCTGCAGTATCGGCACTAGCCCTGTATGATGAGCAAGCGGACGTGATGACAGAGGAAGCAAACGAAAACAAAGCGGTGAAACTGCAGGCTCAATTGCCAACAATTGTGGCGGCGATCTCACGTATTCGTAAGGGACAGGAGCCTGTGGCACCGAAAGAAGGCGCTTCCATCGCTGAGAACTTCTTATACATGATGACAGGGGAAGAGCCGTCCGAAACGGCGGTAAAAGCACTTGATCAGGCTCTCGTGCTGCATGCAGATCACGAACTGAATGCTTCGACATTTGCTGCCCGCGTTACGGTGGCAACTCTCTCTGATATTTATTCAGGTGTCACTTCTGCCATCGGCGCCCTCAAGGGTCCACTGCACGGTGGTGCAAACGAAGCTGTGATGAAAATGCTGGACGAAATCGGTACACCGGATCGTCTGGAAGCGGCTATTCAGGAAAAACTGAACAACCGCGAGAAAATCATGGGCTTTGGACACCGCGTTTACAAAAACGGTGATCCACGTGCGAAGCATTTGCAAAAGATGTCCAAAGAGCTGGGTGAGATGAACAATGATACACGCCTGTATGAGATGTCTGTGAAGATTGAAGAGATCGTGACAGGTCAAAAGGGACTGAAGCCGAATGTCGACTTCTATTCCGCTTCGGTTTACACGCAGCTGAAGATTGATCAGGAATTGTTCACACCAATCTTTGCCATCAGCCGTGTGTCCGGTTGGACAGCGCACATTCTTGAACAGCTTGCGGATAACCGCATCATTCGTCCGCGTGCCGAGTATACAGGACCGACAGATCAAAAGTACGTCGCTATTGATCTTCGCTAAACGACAGCAAAAACAGTATAATCATATAGATGAGGTGAAGGGCTTGCGGGTACGAGGCAGTGCTGCCTTGTAACAACAGCCCTTCCTTCCTGCAATAATATGGTATGCTTCATACTGTGAAACCAAAACTTAGGAGGAATTGTAATTATGAAATTGGAAAAATTTGCACTCCCAACTGAAGGCGAAAAAATTCAAATTGATAACGGTACGCTTCAAGTACCTAATAATCCAATCATTCCATTCATCGAAGGTGACGGTACAGGCCGTGACATCTGGAAAGCTTCTGTACGCGTTCTGGATGCAGCGGTAGAGAAAGCATACAACGGCACTAAAAAAATCGCTTGGTATGAAGTGTTTGCTGGTGAGAAAGCATTCAATACATACGGTGAGTGGTTGCCGAATGATACACTTGAGGCAATTCGTGAGTACATCGTAGCGATCAAAGGACCATTGACTACACCAATCGGCGGCGGAATTCGTTCCCTGAACGTAGCACTGCGTCAAGAGCTTGACCTGTACACTTGCCTGCGTCCAGTACGTTATTTCAACGGTGTACCTTCCCCGGTTAAACGTCCTGAGCTGGTAGACATGGTTATCTTCCGTGAGAACACAGAGGACATCTATGCAGGAATCGAGTACGCAGAAGGTTCTGCAGAAGTGAAAAAAGTAATCCAGTTCCTGCAGCAGGAGATGGGTGTTAATAAAATCCGCTTCCCTGAAACTTCAGGTATTGGTATCAAACCTGTATCTGAGGAAGGTTCAAAACGTTTGGTTCGTGCAGCGGTACAATACGCTGTTGACCACAACCGCAAGAGCGTTACACTTGTACACAAAGGTAACATCATGAAATTCACTGAAGGTGCCTTCAAAAACTGGGGTTACGAAGTGGCTGAAGCAGAATTTGGCGACAAAGTATTCACATGGGCACAATACGATGTGATCAAAGAAAAAGAGGGCACAGATGCAGCCAATGCAGCACAAAAAGCAGCAGAAGATGCTGGTAAAATCATCGTAAAAGATGCCATTGCCGATATCGCTTTGCAACAAGTATTGACTCGCCCGGGTGAGTTCGATGTCATTGCAACGCTGAACCTGAACGGTGACTACCTGTCCGACGCGCTTGCAGCACAAGTTGGCGGAATCGGTATCGCACCAGGGGCGAACATCAACTACGTAACTGGACATGCCATCTTCGAAGCAACACACGGTACTGCACCGAAATACGCGGATAAAGATGTCGTGAACCCTGGTTCCGTAATTCTGTCCGGTGTAATGTTGCTTGAGCACCTGGGCTGGCAAGAAGCGGCTAACCTGATCTACAAAGGTATGGAAACATCCATTAACAATAAAACAGTAACTTATGACTTTGCACGTCTGATGGACGGCGCAACTGAAGTGAAATGTTCCGAATTCGCTGATCAAATCATTAGCAACCTGTAACAAAAACCTGTAAGGGGAGATGTGAATCGTGACTATTCAGCGCAAAAAAATCACAGTTGTCGGTGCCGGTTTTACCGGTGCTACGACTGCACTGATGCTTGCCCAGAAGGAACTTGGGGACGTTGTACTGGTTGATATTCCTCAACTGGAGAACCCGACCAAAGGCAAAGCGCTCGATATGATGGAAGCCAGCCCTGTGCAAGGTTTCGACAGCCATATCGTGGGAACTTCCAACTATGAAGATACAGCTGGTTCGGAGATTGTCATTATCACCGCTGGAATTGCTCGCAAGCCGGGCATGAGCCGTGATGATCTGGTGAATACGAACGCAGGCATTGTGAAGTCCGTGTGTGAAAATGTGAAAAAATATTGCCCTGATTCCATCGTCATTATTCTGAGCAACCCGGTAGATGCAATGACGTATGCGGCGTACCAGACGCTCGGTTTTCCGAAAAACCGCGTGATTGGACAGTCCGGTGTTCTCGACACTGCCCGTTATTGTACGTTCATTGCGCAGGAGCTGAATGTATCCATAGAGGACGTTCGCGGCTTCGTGCTTGGCGGTCATGGTGACGATATGGTGCCGCTCGTTCGTTATTCGAGTGTAGGCGGCATTCCGATTGATACCCTGATCCCGGCAGATCGCATTGAGGCGATCGTGCAGCGTACCCGTGTAGGCGGCGGAGAGATTGTAAACCTGCTGGGTAACGGCAGTGCTTATTATGCTCCGGCAGCTTCACTGGTTCAGATGACCGAGGCTATTTTAAAAGACAAAAAACGCATTATTCCAGTCATTGCTTATCTTGAGGGTGAGTATGGATATAATGATCTGTTCCTCGGTGTGCCAACCATTCTTGGTGGTAACGGGATCGAGAAAATCTTCGAACTGGAGCTGACTGCGGAAGAAAAAGCAGCGCTTGATACGTCTGCCAATTCGGTACGTAATGTCATTTCAATTGTTAATATCTAAGTTTGAAGACTTTTTGAACAGAGAAAGTGAGAAAACCTCCGTAAACGCGGAGGTTTTCTTTTCTTTGGATAAGTTCCCCAGTATAATAAGATGTGATGTACAGCACACCGAAAATGTTGAGGAGGATGAAAATTTTGACAATGATTATGTATCTGCTCCATATCGTCGGAGCGCTGGCTATGGGATTCTATCTGATCCTGCCATTTGCAGTTGGTAAAATTCGCACATTAAGTGCAGCAGCGCAGGAGGGAGCATTTGCGTCACTTCGTACGTTGAACAAAATTGCACAATATGCACTTGTTATTCAGCTTCTGACAGGTGGTTATCTGATGACCAAGGGTGATTACTCCCATATGTGGATGGCTGTAGTCGTTGTACTGCTTCTTGCTATTGCGGCAATTGGCGGAATTATGGGTAAACCGCTGCGTCTGGCAGCAGAGGGTGCCAAAAATAATCAGGATGTTGCGCCACAGCAAAGCAAAATTCGTATGTTCAGCACTTTACTCGCCGTGTTCCTCTTGATTATGGTGTATCTGATGGTAGAGAGAACAATCTTTTAATCTGGCTTTGAAGTGATGGTGAAGCGTTTGCAGCTATTGGGGACAAGCAGTATAAAGAAAAACGTACTGTATAAATGCTAACCGTGTATATGATGATTATAAAATTCTGCACGCAGCAAGGTTGAGTGATCAGCATGTACAGCCGGCTTTATGTAGAGCATTATTAACAAAACAGACAGCCACAGGGGCTGTCTGTTTTGCATTCTGGAATCCTTGCTACACGACATTTACAGCGTGAACGCTTACTGTATTGCGGCCGTGTCGTTTCGACTCGTACAAGGCATGATCTGCATCACGCAGCAAGGATTCAAGGGTATCTGAGTCACTGTCACACTGGGCCACACCAAAGCTGGATGTCAGGGATACTGTCTTGCCTTCTACCTCAAGAGGTTCACTTAACAATGCGGTTCGCAGCTGTTCTGCTTGATCATGTGCGTCCTGAAGTGTCATATTGGGCAGGGCGATCACAAACTCCTCACCCCCGTAACGGGCAAATAACATTTCGGAGCTCAAGTAGCGATTACATACGGATACGACGTGAATAATGGCCTGATCCCCGACATCATGTCCATATGTATCATTAATGCGCTTGAAATGGTCAATATCGAACAGTATAAAGGAGATCGGTTGCAGATTAAGCCGAGCCTCGCTCAGCAATTCTCTGCCTTTGTACAGAAATTGAGTACGATTATAGATCTTGGTTAACCCGTCAAAATAAGCAAGCTGCTTCAGCTGCTCCTCAAGGAAGCGCTGCTCCGTAATGTCAATCAGCATAATAAGAATGCCTACAGCCTCAGAGCTTTTATTATAAACATACGATGTCCTGACCTGATAACAGACGGTTTCACCATTGAATTGCCAGTACAGGTCCGTTTGAAGTCCCTCTCTGCCATACTCAACGGGAAAGGTTTCTCCTGCGAGCTCAAGCCAGATGTCATTCAGAGGTCGCCCAACCATTGTTGTTTGAATTTCAGGCAGCAGAAGCCGCAGCGATCGGTTGAAATCCACGAGACGATATGAACTGTCCAGCACGATAACGCCTTCGCGCATGCTTTCAAAAATGCTTTCCTTTGCTATCGGCACAATAGTCAGCAGGCGAGAGGACAAAATGGCCCAAATATACATGGTCGATGTGACACACATCAGGATAGGAACAGGGTCCAGACCAAACGGGGTCAACCCGAGCAAGTACACAAATGCGGCAACCATAGGAATAATCTGTGAAGCAATCAATGTAAGCAGCTGCCGGCGATACATTTTTTTCGTGTGCCGCCATTGACCAATTAATATAAGACCAGCACACAAAAGACATGAGAAGGTAAATGCACCATGAACGACGTACCACTGACCAATATCCAGAGCCATAATGGGCACTGTACTGTCCTCAAGCAGCCACACTCGTTTGTAATAAAGGTGATGCCAATCATTCGTAGTGACCATAAATACGGTAATGGCGGGAATGATAAACAGAGCTGATGTCTGGAGTTTGGATAATTTTTTACCCGTGTACCTGATCATCAAAAGCAGACCTAGCGGAGCGGAGACAGGCATGCCAATATACTGGATAATATTCCAGAACTTCATCTGCTCCAACGTATTGCTGGCCAGACCGATCGCGTATCCGAAGGTGTAAACGGACAGGGAAGCGGTGTACAGAATAAAAAGGTGGGCACTTGGAAAATGAGCTCTTCTGAAAAAAGTATACATACACAGAAACAGATTCAGCACCGCTGACGTGGTTACAAGTGTAATGTATGAATTGATATGCGCTTCCATGTTCAGATCTCCATGTCCAATAAATTAGTCTCATCCATGAGATGAGTGATGAAATACTCGAGCCGTATGACTGAATGATTTCTGGGAACAATCCGTATATTTTACATTGTACATCAGCCCCACCTTCATAGGAATACACTTTGAATCAGTAAAAAGGTGGAATTGAAAATTTTTAAAATGTTTAGAATCACTCTATTCTCGATTCATGTTTGTTTAATTTCCGATAAAAATGGTAAATAACGATAGAAGTGGTAAATAACGATAGAAGCGACATGCAGAAATGATGATGCTGTTGATCGACAGAAGAATAATCTGGTCGGTTCATGCCATCCTACGAAGTGAAACATGATTTTATTGAGAGGAGAGAGTTCAATGTCGAGCACGACTACACAGAATCAGAAAACCATGCCTGCACAGCATCAGGACCAGCGTCCGGGAATTGAAGCTGAAATGAAACCCAAGCCGGAATTTGAGAAACCACAGTATAAGGCGGCTGGAAAGCTGTTAGATAAGGTGGCTTTGATCACAGGTGGTGACAGTGGAATAGGACGGGCAGTTGCGGTTACGTATGCAAAGGAAGGCGCCGATGTGGCGATTGTATATTTGAATGAGCATGAGGATGCCGAGGAAACCAAACGTCAAGTCGAACAGGAAGGACGCAAGTGTATTCTGATAGCGGGTGATATTGGTGATGTGAGCTTCGCCAAGAAAAGTGTGCAGCAGACTATAGATGAACTTGGCAAACTGGACATTGTCGTTAACAATGCTGCCGAGCAGCATCCGCAGCAGAATCTGGAGGACATTACGCCAGAGCAGCTGGAGAAAACATTCCGTACCAACATTTTCGGTATGTTTTATATCACACAGGCAGCCCTGCCACATCTGAAACAAGGCAGTACAGTGATTAATACGACATCCATTACCGCTTATCGAGGAAATCCAATGCTGCTGGATTACTCCTCCACCAAAGGAGCGATTACGTCGTTTACCCGTTCCTTGTCGATGAATCTGATTGAAAAGGGCATTCGTGTTAACGCTGTGGCCCCGGGCCCGATCTGGACACCGCTCATTCCTTCAACGTTTGACAAGAAAAAAGTGAGTGAATTCGGAGCAACTCAGCCAATGAAACGGCCGGGACAGCCGGATGAATTGGCTCCAGCCTATGTGTATCTTGCATCCGATGACTCTTCTTATGTTAGCGGACAGGTGATTCATGTGAACGGTGGCGAAGTCGTCAACGGTTAAAGTACAGGCTTATATGAGGATGCCGGAGAGAAAAGAGACAGAGTTGAGTTCACAGAGATATAGACGGAGCGCTGAAGGGTTAACGGCGTTCCGTCTTTTTGTTATGGATGGTGGGAATGGCTTTACACAAATCTGGTTCTACGTTGATATATCTATGATATTTTAATGTGATATGATAGATCGGACAAGTTACAAGGGGGCGCACAAATGAAGATTAGCAAACAAAAGGCAGCACACTATATATGGGGAGCGCAGTGTGATGGCTGGCACCTGGTTCAAGGTGAAACGCTGAGCGTAATTCATGAACGAATGCCAGCTGGAACTACAGAAACAAGACATGTACATAGCAAGAGCCGCCAGTTCTTTTTTATCCTTAGTGGTGAGGCTTGCATGTAGCTTGGCGGAGAAACGTACGTATTGGAGCCGCATGAAGGCATTGAAATTCCACCGGGAGCGCCGCATCAGATGCAAAATCAAAGTGAGGCAGACGTTGAATTTCTGGTCATTTCACATCCCACGACACGCGGTGACCGCACCGAACTTAGCTGATAAAAAACAGCGTATTTTCATCATTTGAGTTTACTCATTTACATATGAACGGAGAGGACAGAAAAAACCTGAAAAAGCGAAGCGTTCACCTTTATCACCGGATTTTTTCCTTGGAAAAGGGAATCAAAAAAAATCTGGGGATAACAGTGATTGGAAGGTTATTCTGTCATCGGAGTGGCTATGTAAATTGTCTTGTTCAACGGATAAAATATAGCAGAAGGAAGAGATTAATGAGACCGTTTCGCATTCGCCTGGCCCTGATTATGATGATACTGATTGGCTTATCCGTCATTGTAGCCGGATATACGATGGGCAGAGTTTTTAAAACAACCCATATCAATGCACTGGAGCAAACGATGGTGCGTGAGATTAATTTGCTCAAGGCAACATTTCCGTTTCATGATGCTTCTGATCCGACATCAGCAGCAACGCGCAAATACTACTCGGACCGAGCGCTGGAACTGGATCGTCTCACCGATTCGCGGGTAACCTTTATCAATAAAGATGGTGTCGTGATTGGAGACTCGGAGAGTGACCCGGCCACGATGGATAATCACCTGAATCGTGAAGAGATTCGGACGGCTGTAGACGGCAGTTATGGACAGTCCATTCGTTACAGTGAAACGCTGAGACAGGATATGCTGTATGTTGCGCTGCCTGTAAATTCCGACCAAAGTGACATGATTGAGATACCGAGCGGTAAATTCGATGGCTACATTCGTTTGTCCATGAGTCTTCAGGCGGTAGATCAGGGGCTTCAACGTGGATGGATGATTATGATTGGCGCGCTTGGACTGCTGTTCCTGATTGTGGCAATTGTCAGCTACAGGGTGGCCCGTGGTCTGACGTCCCCGATCGAGCATATCACCAAAGTGGCTCATCGAATCACCAGGCTGGAATACGATGCTCGTGTCAAGGTTACGCGCAGAGACGAGATTGGTCAGCTTGGGCTTGCCATTAATGGAATGGCAGATAGCTTGCAATCGCAGCTCAAGACGATTCGAGATAACGAAGCCTTGCTTCAAAGTGTACTCGCGAATATGACAGGTGGAATCGTACTGATTGATGCGGGGCAATCCATAGCACTGGTCAATCGCGAAGCAGAGCGGATGCTCTCGATTCAGGCATCAAAAGTGACAGGCAAGCCCTATACGGAACTCAAACGCCATTACGAGCTGAGACGCACCATTGAAGAGAGCGTAGCTCTTCAGGAACGTATGCACGAAGAAGTGAGTGTATTTAGCCCGGAGGAACGCTTGATACGTATGGATGGAGTGCCGATGTATGAGGATCATGGCGGTTATCGCGGCATGTTATTTCTTTTGCAGGACGTTACTGCGATTCGCCGCTTGGAGTCGATGCGCAGCGAGTTTGTTGCCAACGTATCTCATGAGCTCAAAACACCTGTCGCAGCGGTTAAGGGTTTTGCTGAAACCTTGCTAAGCGGTGGTGTACAGGATAAGGAAACGGAGCGTTCCTTCCTCAAGATTATCTATGATGAAGGTGACAGACTCAATCGGTTAATCGGAGATATTCTGGAATTATCGAAGATTGAATCCAAACGTGCACCTTTGGAATGTTCGCCGGTGCATGTGCACTCCTTTTTCGAGATGGTGCTGGGAACGCTGTCCAAGGTGGCGGAGAAAAAGCAGATTCGTCTGGAGATGAATGTGCCAGAAGAGCTGTATATCGAAGCAGATGAGGATAAAATGAAGCAAATTTTCATTAATCTGTTATCGAACGGGATCAACTATACACCCGAGGGGGGCAGAGTTAAACTTCAGGTGAAGATGGATGAGACGAGTGAGGAAGAACAGGTTGTTTTCGCAGTGTCAGACACCGGAATCGGCATACCGAAAAAGGATTTGCCGCGAATCTTTGAACGCTTCTACAGAGTGGACAAGGGCAGATCACGTAATTCGGGCGGCACAGGGCTTGGACTGTCCATCGTAAAACATCTGGTAGAGCTGCATCACGGGAAGCTTTCCGTGGAGAGTGAACTGGGCATGGGCAGCACCTTCCGTGTCACTTTGCCATTAATTCAGGAAGAAGAAAACTAGTTTTACTTCAAGCAAAAAGTTATAGGTATCAGGGAGCAAAATGTAAAATGAATATTTATCTTTACACAGCGTTAACAAATAAGTGCTATGATAAAAAAAGTGTTGTGGCAACAGACAACCTATGAAGAGAGAAGGGGTATCATGGCGCAGCGTTTGCTGGTTATTGAAGATGAACCGACATTATCGAGATTGCTTACGTATAACCTGACACAGGAGGGTTATGACGTAACGGCAGAGGATCATGGGTCAGCAGGATATGACCGGGCCTTGTCGCAGGATTTCGATCTGATTCTACTGGATTTGATGCTTCCGGGCATGAACGGTCTGGATATTCTGAACAAGCTGCGGATTCAAGGAGTAAGTACACCAGTCATCATTCTTACAGCGAAGAACGGTGAAGCCGAGGTTGTGCAAGGGCTGAAATCGGGTGCAGATGATTACATTACAAAACCTTTTGGTGTATCCGAGCTTTTGGCACGTGTAGATGCGGTACTCAGACGTTATTCGAATGGCGACGAGTTACCGCAGCCTGAAGATAAAGACGGTTCACGAATTATTCTTGGAGAACTAGAGATTTATCCATTGAAGTATGAAGTGACTTTGGGAGGACAATCGATCAGCTTGCGTCCGAAAGAGTTCGAAGTCCTATTATATCTTGCTAAAAAACCTGGCGTGGTGCTGACCCGGGATGATCTGATGAATGCAGTCTGGGGTTTTGATTATATCGGAGGCCAGCGAACCGTAGATGTACACGTCAGCTCATTACGTAAAAAGCTGGAACTTGATCCTGAATCGGTTCATATCGATTCCATCCGAGGTGTAGGCTATAAATTGGTTGTCAAAAGAAAAACTCCCCATCATTCTAGCTAAATGATCGGGGAGTTTTATTTTACGTTTCGTTTACATAAAGGAAGAATTTCCTTTATTAATAGGGAGTAGCATGAAGTCATCCAAGTGATACTTTGTACCTATAACTATATCTTGGGGCAGAGTTAACACGTAAAGGAGATGCGCAATTATGCCCATACTTTTAGAAGAAAGACCCGAAGTTCTGGAGGAAACACATCAGGATAAGGAACAGAAAATGAACGAACAAAAAGATAATCAGCAATATGAAAACCAACAACCTGAAAGCCAACAAAAAGTTAATGACCGGCAGCAAAACGATCTGAAGCATAATGATCTGAAGCATAACCAACAGCAAGATGAGCAACAGCAAGATGACCAGCAGAAGTATAAACAACAAAAGCGTGTTACACCAAGAGAGGTGTCGCAAAACGTAGAGCAGGAGCCTCTCCGGCCTGAGATGAAATCCGACCAACGGATTACCCCCCTTCTTCAGGAAGAGAATAACGTTTGTATAGAAGAGAGTAACGGAGCTATAGAAGAGAACAACGTATCCATATATGAATATTGTCGTCAGGTACCTACAGCTCAGGAGAGCACGACATGCGGAGAAGCAGCAGCGATGCTGAATGACGGCCGTGAACATCCGTGTATTGTGTTATGTGATAAGCAGCTGAAGCCGACAGGTTTGATGATGCGGGAGAACTTGTATCGTTTACTGAATGGCCGGTTTGCTGCAGATTTATTTTATCGCAAACCGATTATTAATACGGCGAATACATCTCCGGTTATTGTAGATATACATATGGAGCCTTCAGCCATTATTGATGCCGCATTGCGGCGAGATGAGGAGCACTTTTACGATTGTCTGCTTGTAACGGAGCGGGGCCGTCTGGTTGGTGTGCTTACGATGCGTGATGTGATGATGCTCTCCCGCAAGCTGCAGCAGGCAGCATCGTCAGACCGTATACGCACGGTGACGGAGAGCGGACGGGAGATTGCCCGGATTCACGAGGCGGTAACGAGGCTGGTGCAAGCAGCGAATCAGACTGTACAGGAAGCAGGACAGATGATTGCCTTGTCCAGCGAGGGAGAAGGCCGCCTGCGGCAGGTCGAAACATCGTATAGCCAGGTTCATGAACATATGGGCATCCAGGGGAAACATGCCAGTCAGATGCTTGAATCGATCAAGGCTGGCTCGGTTATGGCGCGTTCCATTCGTACGCTGGCTGATCAGAGCGGGCTGCTGGCTTTGAATGCATCCATCGAGGCGGCGCATGCCGGGGAGTACGGACGAGGGTTTCAGATCGTTGCAGGAGAGGTCAGAGCTCTTGCCAAGCAGACGCGGGAATTCGCTGAGAAGCTGTCTTCGTTGCTTCTGGGCATCGAGAGCTTGACTCAGCAGACCGTATCACTTATTCAGGCCAATGGAGCCGAGATTGATGGCAGTGCAGTATATGTGCAGGAAGGAGCCGCTGTGTTTGGCAAGTTAAATGGTGCCGTGCATGCACTATCCAGTATCGTAGAGAATATCGCTCATGAGGGTGACCAGGCGGGGCAAGTGGCAGAGCATATTCAACTGAAACTGAAGAGCATGATTGCAGAGCAAGCAGAGCTGTGAATGAGCTTTCTGCTGAAGAAGGGGCCTAGGTGGCAAGGAGCAACCTGGGTCTTTTTCAGTTGTTTTTACATTGCGTTAACATGAAGGTGGTACTGTTTTTACAATATTAAGTTAGGATATTAAAGATGACCGACCCGGTTCATAAGAACATGAACGCCGGTCTCAACGTAAAGGGTTGACGACCATCCCTGGAGCGAAGGAGAAGTGAACACATACATGAAAGACCTCATTCACATTGATGGACTTAATTTATATTATGACACGCATCATGCGCTTAAAAATATATCGATGGACCTGCCGGAGAAAACGGTCACGGCGTTTATCGGGCCATCAGGCTGCGGTAAATCCACCTTGCTCCGCACATTAAACCGGATGAATGATATGATTCCGGGTGTTCGTGTGGAAGGACAAGTTATGCTGAACGGTTCGGATATTTACAGTAACGAGATCGAAGTGGAGACGCTGCGCAAGCGGGTGGGTATGGTATTTCAGCAGCCGAATCCTTTTCCCAAATCAATCTATGATAATGTAGCCTACGGACCACGTCTGCACGGTGTAACTCAAAAGAAGGAACTGGATGAGCTTGTCGAGCAAAGTCTGGTGCATGCGGCACTATGGGATGAAGTAAAGGATGTGCTCAAGAAATCAGCGATGAGCCTGTCTGGTGGACAGCAGCAGCGTCTATGTATTGCACGCGCACTGGCTGTGCAGCCGGATGTGCTGCTGATGGATGAGGCAACATCGGCACTGGACCCGATATCCACATTGAAAATTGAGGAATTGGTCAAAGAGCTGCATCATAAATATACGATCGTTATGGTTACACATAACATGCATCAGGCAGCGAGAGTATCAGGCAAAACGGTGTTTTTCCTGAATGGTGAAGTGGTGGAGGCAGCTGATACGGAGACGCTATTCTCCACACCGCAAGATTCCCGTACCGAGGATTATATATCCGGCCGGTTCGGTTAAGGCGAGCTGATTAGAAAAGACCCCGGCCTGCCCGGAGATGATTGAGAAGGAGGACATGAAACCTATGATTCGCAGAAAAGAATTTGATCAGGAGCTGGAAGAGCTGCGCACTCTGCTTCAACAAATGGGTGACCATGTAGCAAAGGCACTGGATGGTGCAATTGAAAGTTTACAAACGATGGATGCGGAGAAAGCTCAGGTCATCATCAAAAATGATGCGAATCTGAATGCCCTTGAGGACAAAATTATGGAGCTGGGCTCCAAGCTGATCATTACACAGCAGCCGGTAGCCAAAGATCTGAGACGCATTATCGTAGCGTTCAAAATCTCCAGCGATCTGGAGCGGATGGGAGATCTGGCCCTCGACGTAGCGAAAGTAACTCTTCGCATGGAGGGTCAGGAATTGATCAAACCGCTGGTGGATATTCCGCGCATGGCTGAAGTCGTGAAGTCGATGGTGGACGAGTCGATTGAGTCTTATCTGAAGGAGAATACGGATCTGGCCTATAAAATGGCTCAAACCGATGATCAGGTTGATCAGCTGTACAGCAACATGATTCGAGATCTCTACACGTTAATGACCGATCATCCGACTCAGGCATCTCAGGCGATGCTGCTGCTTATGGTTGGACGATACATTGAACGGATTGGCGACCATGCGACCAACATTGGTGAGAGCACTGTCTATCTGGTTACGGGTCAACGCCCGGATTTGAATCAGTAATTACGAATGAGGCAGCGTTCTGCTGTACCCATCGATAATTAACACTATAGATCGAAAACATGATCGAAATGAAAAGAACTTTCTTCCGGCTGGCCTGTACACAGGCTGACAGGGAAGGAGGTTCTTTTTTGCGCAAAAAAATGTGGTGAGAAAGGGTGTAACTTTTTTTGATGTGTGTGGCAGGTATGGTATCATGAAAGAAGGTTGGGAAAAAAGGTTTAATCCATATAAAATGTGAATAAGAAGTTTCAATAAAAAGGTTCGACCATATGATACGTGAGGTGCTGCATGGACAAGTTGATTCTTATAGATGGCAATAGCATTATTTACCGGGCATTTTTTGCAATGCCTCCTCTGACGAATTCGAAAGGGTTGCATACCAATGCGGTGTATGGCTTCACAACGATGCTGTTAAGGCTGCTGGAGGAGCATAAACCGACACATGTGATGGTGGCGTTTGATGCAGGCAAAGTGACGTTTCGTCATGAGGGTTATCAGGAGTACAAGGGTGGGCGCGAGAAAACCCCGCCGGAGCTGTCAGAGCAATTTCCTTTGCTCAAAGAACTTTTGCAAGGACTCGGAATTGCACAGTTTGAGCTGGCAGGTTACGAAGCGGATGATATCATCGGTACACTGACCAAACGCGCGGACGATGCAGGCAGACAGGTGCTCGTTGTATCGGGTGACAAGGATATGCTGCAGCTCGCTTCTGACCATGTACATATCGGGCTGACACGTAAAGGGGTTACCGAGATTGAGCTGTATGACCCCGCTCAGATTAAGGAACGTTACGGATTAACGCCGCTGCAAATTATTGATCTGAAAGGTTTGATGGGAGACGCCTCCGATAACATTCCGGGCATTCCTGGGGTCGGGGAGAAAACAGCGCTCAAGCTGCTGCATCAGTTCGGTTCGGTGGAAGAGGTGCTGAACGGTACAGGTGAGCTGAAGGGCAAGATGAAGGAAAAGATCGAAGCTCACGCCGAGGACGCTCGCATGAGCAAACAGCTCGCGACCATTCACCGTGAGGTTCCGCTGGAGCAGACGTGGGAGGATATGCAGTTTGATGGACTCAAGGAAGCCAGTGCGGGACCTGCCTTGGCTAAGCTGGAGTTTAAGTCATTGCTGGAACGTTTGTCCTTCAGCGGCAGTATCAGCTCTGAGCAAGAAGCTGTTCCCGCTGCTGAAGTTGAATCCACAATTGCAACAGAGGAAAACCTGGCTGAACTGATTGATGCATTGGGTTCGATCGATGTGCTTCATGTTGAAACGCATGGCGATAACCCCCATCAGGCAAAGCTGGTCGGCCTTGCTGTGGGCTCAGGGGAGAAGTACATATACCTTTCTCCTGAACTGCTTCAGTCTGATGTGGCAGCACCTGTACGGGAATGGCTCGCAAATAGCGATCAGCCGAAGCGCGGGTATGATCTGCATCGGGTGGATCTGGCTTTGCATGCGCATGGCATTGAATTCGCCGGTGCGGCGTTTGATGTGCAGCTTGCAGCTTATTTGCTTGACCCAACGGAGTCGAATCAGACGATTAGCGGCCTGACGTCCAAGTACGGACTGCCATCACTCGTTGAAGACGACGCCGTCATGGGCAAAGGCGCCAAGTACAAAGTGCCGGAGGCGGATGTACTCAGCGACTTCCTGTGCCGGAAAGCGGCTGCGCTGGCTGCGATTATCCCGCTTCAGGAGCAGGCGCTGGAGAGCGATGAGATGAAGTCGCTGTTCCATGAGCTCGAAATGCCGTTATCCCGCATTCTTGCGGATATGGAGAAGCAGGGAATCAAGGCCAATACAGCGGACCTGCAGGCTCTCGGGAGTGAATTCGAAGAACAGATCGGTAAACTGATGGCTGAAATCTACAAGCTGTCTGGAACAGAATTTAATCTGAATTCACCGAGACAGCTGGGTGAGATTTTGTTTGACAAGCTGGGGCTGCCTGTTGTGAAAAAAACAAAAACCGGCTACTCGACAGATGCCGAGGTGCTGGAGAAGCTGGCCCCGTATAATGATGTGGTGCAGCATATTTTGCAATATCGTCAGCTTGCCAAGCTGCAGTCTACGTATGTTGAAGGTTTGCTGAAAGAGATATCGGACCGGGATGGCAAGGTGCATACGTTCTATCGGCAGACAATTGCAGCGACAGGACGGCTCAGCAGTCAGTTCCCGAACCTGCAGAACATTCCGATTCGCATGGAGGAAGGACGCAAAATTCGGAAGGTATTTGTACCGTCCGAGCCGGGCTGGTCTATTCTCGCCGCAGACTATTCCCAGATTGAGCTGCGTGTGCTGGCTCATATTTCCGATGATGAGCGGCTCAAGGAAGCTTTTGTACACGATATGGATATCCATACCAAGACAGCTTCCGATGTATTCGGCGTCAAGCCGGAGGATGTGGACAGCGACATGCGTCGTTCCGCCAAGGCGGTTAACTTCGGCATCGTATATGGCATCAGCGATTACGGCCTTTCCCAGAATCTGCACATTACACGTAAGGAAGCGGCACAGTTTATTGATCAGTATTTTGAAATTTTCCAGGGTGTACGCCGATATATGGATGACATTGTGAAGGATGCACGCCGGGACGGATATGTCAAAACGATGCTGGAACGTCGTCGTTACCTGCCGGAAATCAATGCAAGCAATTTCAATCTGCGCTCGTTCGCAGAGCGTACGGCGATGAATACACCGATTCAGGGCACGGCTGCCGATATTATCAAGCTAGCGATGGTGCAGATGGATGAGGCGCTGCGTGAACGCAAGCTTCAGAGCCGCATGCTGCTTCAGGTACACGATGAGCTGGTATTCGAAGTGCCGCCAGAGGAGCTGGAGCTGATGAAGGAGCTTGTGCCTTCGGTGATGGAGAAAGCATTGGAGCTGTCGGTGCCGCTAAAAGCGGAGGTTAGCTTTGGACAGAACTGGTACGAGGCGAAATAGACAAGAAGGGGTCCCGCTGAGCCTCATCTTCCGTTATAATATAAGGGAGGTGAGAACATCATGCCGGAATTGCCGGAAGTCGAAACAGTCAGAAGAACGTTGAATCAGCTCATTGTGGGCAAAACCATTGATCACGTTACCGTTAGCTTGCCGCGGATTATTCAGCGGCCGGACGATATAGATGCATTTGCACTGGAACTGGCGGGCCACACGGTGATTGGCGTAGAGCGTCGGGGTAAATTTTTGCGTATTTTGCTGGACAGGCTTGTGCTGGTCTCCCATCTGCGGATGGAGGGACGGTACGGTGTGTACAATCAGCACGAAGAGGTGGAGAAGCATACTCATGTGATCTTTCACTTTAACGACGGCACTGAATTGCGTTACAAGGATGTGCGTCAGTTTGGAACGATGCATCTGTTTAATTCAGGTGAAGAACTGGTATCCAAACCACTGATGAAGCTGGGTCTGGAGCCGCTTGATGAAGCTTTTACCGTTGAAGCGTTCCGTGATGCAGTAGGGAAACGTACAACCAAAATCAAAGCAGTTCTGCTCAATCAGGCATATGTTGTAGGCATCGGGAATATTTATGTGGACGAGGCTCTCTTCCGCGCAGGTATTCATCCCGAGACGATTGCCAGGACGTTAAGCGAAGCTCAGCTAAAGGTGCTGCATGAAGCCATTGTGGCTACGTTACAAGATGCCGTGAATGCTGGAGGCTCATCCATCAAATCCTATGTAAACGGACAAGGCGAGATGGGTATGTTCCAGCATCAGCTGAAAATTTACGGGCGCAAAGCAGAGCCTTGTGTAACCTGCGGCACGTTGATTGAAAAAAGCGTAGTTGGCGGTCGGGGAACGCACTTTTGCCCGAATTGTCAGCCGTTACCGCTCTTAGATCCATCGCTGGCCTGAACTGAATGAACGAAATGATGAAATCATAGCACCCTTGGATTCCTCCCTCCATATACTGATATGGCAGAAATAAGCGGGCATATACCCATACTGGCATCTTCAGTTGGCACGTACCGCACAGGGGAGGAATCCGGGGTGCTGCATCATTTTATTTCATTACTGGCGCTTGCTTTTGCGGTGAGTTTAGATGGTTTTGGAGTTGGAATTACATATGGACTTCGGAGGACCAAAATTCCGCTCTTATCCATTGCTATTATTTCTCTTTGTTCGGGATTGGTTATCGCACTGTCTATGCAGGTTGGGGTGTTATTATCTCATGTCGTGTCACCAGGTGTGGCGTCCATTGTGGGAGCATTTATTCTCATCGGGATTGGAGCCTGGTCGCTCTTGCAGCTAATTCGCCGTCGTGGCAAGGAGCGGGAGGAAGCCGAGAATGAAGTGACACAGGGGCCTCTCTTACTGGAGAGCGCGACAGATGGAGGTCAATTCTCATCTTCCAAAGGCAGACATCAATTGATGGCACTGGAAATGCAGCCATCACCAACCGATGGATTAGTGGAACGAATGGTATTTACTCTTGAGCTGCGCAAGCTTGGAGTGGTCATACAGATTTTGCGCAGCCCGTCCAAGGCGGATATGGATAATTCGGGCAGTATCTCGACACAGGAAGCGATGTGGCTGGGGATCGCCTTGTCACTGGATGCATTCGGAGCAGGTCTTGGCGCGGCGTTACTCGGGTTTCCTACGCTGTGGACTGCACTGGTCATTGCGGTGTTCAGCGGAGCTTTGCTGTCGCTTGGCATGAAGGTGGGTTTGCGATTTGCAGCGCAGCGCTGGATGCAGAAGCTTGCAATTCTGCCGGCTCTGCTGTTAATGATTATGGGCGTGATCAAGCTGTTATAAGGTTGATAACAGCTGTTGTAAGCATGATAATGAAGCTGTTATGAGGTGAAACGATGAATATAGGCTTAACTGGCGGAATCGCAACAGGCAAAAGCAGTGTTTCCGCCTATCTCGCCAGTAAGGGAGCGCTGCTCATCGATGCAGACGTTATCGCCCGGGAAGTCATGATGCCCGGGCATCCCGTTTTGGCTGCCGCTGTTCAGCGGTTTGGACAAGCCATACTGAATGCGGACGGAACACTGGATCGGAAAAAGCTGGGAAGTATTGTGTTTCAGCATCCTGAGGAACGTAAAGCACTTGAGGCTATCACACATCCAGCCATACGGAAGGAGATGCGTGAGAGAGCCGCTGCATACGAAATGCAGCATCCGGACAAGCTGATTGTGTCAGATATTCCACTACTGTATGAATCGGGTCTCGAGGACGGCTTTGAGGAAATCATGGTGGTGTATGTGCCTAGAGAGGTGCAGCTGGAACGATTAATGAGCCGTGACCAGATGACTCAGGCTGATGCCGAAGCACGTATTGCGGCACAGATGGATATTGAACGCAAAAAAGAGCGAGCGAACATCGTTATTGATAACAGCGGTTCATGGGCTCAGACGGAGAAGCAGCTTCAAGTATTTTTAACACGTAAGGGTCTGCTATGAAGATATTACGCAAAAAACGTGTGCTGCTGATCATGTTCATTTCCTTTGTACTTGTATTATTTCTGAATACCAATTGGATGGCGTGGTTCTACCCGATCCAGTATAAGGAAGAAATCCGGGCACAATCCCAGAGTTATGAGGTGGACCCGTTTCTGATCGCTTCGATTATCAAGGTGGAAACCAATTTCAAAACGAGCAAAGAATCCAAACGCGGCGCCATCGGGCTGATGCAGCTTATGCCGGATACGGCTAACTGGATTCTGGAACAAGCCAAAATTCCGAATACGTCGCTGGACGAGCTTAAACATGAGCCTGAACGTAATATCCAACTTGGCACATGGTACTTGCGTAATCTGTCGGATCAGTTTCATGGCAACGAAATCGTAATGATTGCGGCATATAATGCCGGACCTGGTAAAGTCAGCAGCTGGTTGAAAAATGGTGTATGGGATGGCAAACTTGAAACGGTAAAGGATATTCCTTTTGGCGAGACACGCCACTATGTACAACGGGTTATTTACTATTATAATCAGTATGTGAAGATCTACGATACGTTCTGATGGGATTGCTGAAAATGGGATAAGCAGAAGCACGGAGCAGACCGGTAATGTACCGGCCGCCCCATGCTCCTCTTTGTAACGTATTACGATGCAGATATTATTGGTATTGACCTGCCAATTGCTGTTCTGCAATTGTTACCAGACGTTTCGTGATGTATCCACCGATCGAACCGTTCTCGTAAGAAGTCATGTTACCTTGGTATCCATCTTGTGGGATGCTGATTCCGAGTTCTTGAGCTACTTCGTATTTCATTTGCTCCAGAGCTGCGGAAGCTTTAGTTACTACCAAGTTGTTGGAGTTACCGTTGCTTTGTGCCATTGCTGTTCACCTCCTCGCGGTTGGTAAAAGTATTATGTGTCGCCAATACGATTTTCATAACAAAACAGGATCAGGGAATATGTGGTAAAAAGTAAAACGTGGGAAGTGATCTAATTTGAAATGTCCTTATTGTGGTTATCTGGGCACGAAAGTGCTGGATTCCAGACCAGCCAATGAATCGAAATCCATCCGCCGCCGCCGCGAATGCGAGCAGTGTGCCAGAAGGTTCACGACCTTCGAAATGATCGAGGAAACACCGTTGATTGTTATCAAAAAGGATGGCAGCAGGGAAGAGTTCAGCCGTGACAAAATTTTGCGTGGCCTGATTCGTGCTTGTGAGAAACGTCCTGTCTCGGTGGAGACGCTGGAGATGATGGTATCTGAAGTGGAAAAGTCACTGCGTAATACAGCCGAAGCTGAAGTCGAGAGCCGCCAGATTGGCGAGCTGTTAATGGAGCAGCTGTTTCCCGTGGATGAAGTGGCTTATGTACGCTTTGCGTCCGTATACCGCCAGTTCAAAGACATCAACATGTTTATGAAAGAGCTGAAATCGCTGCTGTCCAAAGAAGAGCTGGAGGACTAGTATAGTGGGGAAAAGGAGAAGAGCAATCCGGGGTTATATTTTGATATGTGCCCGTAACATGAATGTTCTTCTCCATATGATTTCGGTGGTTGAAAAGGGGTATTGACAGCCCCGAAGGGATTTTATATGATATAGGAGTCGCCTGCAAAATGATTTTGAAATAAGCAGGACAAGCTTGAATTTCATATCCCGGGGCCTTAGCTCAGCTGGGAGAGCGCATCGCTGGCAGCGATGAGGTCAGGGGTTCGATCCCCCTAGGCTCCATAACTAAAGAACCCGCTAAACACAAGGATTTCCGAGTGTTTGGCGGGTTTTTGCTATGTGGAAATGCTTTGTTCTTAGCGTCATGGTCACACGAATGGTCACAACGAAGAAATTTTTGATGATTTTTATGATTGAGTGCCACTAATGTAGCGCATAATATCATCCAGAATTACGATACGTTTAGTCAGTTGATGTGGAGCTATTGCTGGGACCCAAATAACATTTCCCCATATTGCGAAGCGGTCTGCTTATGAACGACAGGTAAGACATGAGAGTACGTATCTAACGTTACTCTGATGTCTGAATGTCCGAGGATTTCTTTTACAATTTTAGGGTTGATGTTCTGAGCGAGCATGAGGGAGGCTACAGTGTGTCTAAGATCATGAAAACGAATCTGAGGAACATCTGCTTTAAACATAAGTCGATAAAAGTTGCGGAGTAAATTTCGTGGATTAATTGGTTTACCTGAACTTGTACAAATGACCAAGTCGTGGTCTTCATAGTCAAAGTTAGCTGCCAGCTTTTCTTTTATATTGATTCTTTGTTGCTTTTTTAGTTCAGGTATCAATTGCGGGACTAAAGTGATCGCTCTTGCACTTGATTTAGTTTTCGTAGCTTGTATTAAAGTTTTACCATTGTGACTTAATGTCTGTCGAACCCGTAAGACATTTTCATCAAAGTCAATGTCTTTCCATCGCAACGCGAGTATTTCAGATTGGCGCATTCCTGTAGTTAAAGCGAGCAGAAACACAATGTAAAGAGTGTCTTCTTTTGCAGATTCCAAGAACTTATTAACATCGTCGAGGTTCCATACTTTCATTTCCTTGTGATGAACTTTTGGTGCTCCTGCATCTTCAGCTGGATTATATGCTAAATATTTTCGTTTTACTGCCGTTTTGAACGAACTCTTAATGAGCTTTTGGATGTCCTGTATAGAACGTTCTGAAAGGCCAGTCTCTTTCAATAAATGTACATAAAACTTCTCTATTGCAGCAGCCGTGATTCGCTCCATTTCCTGATTTTCAAAATAAGGTTGTATGTGATTTACAATGTTGGATCTGTATGTTTTATAGGTCACTGATCTGAGTGTAACTTCTTTACTTGGTAACCATTCATTTTTGAGGAAGTCCACGTATTTCAAATTACTCTTTTTGACATATGTGTTCTCATCAACTTGCTGCAGAATTTTTCTCAATTCTCTTAGTGCTTCTTTTTCGGTTTTAAAGCCACGTCTTCTAATCTGTCTTCGTTTACCGTCTTCATCTTTTCCGGCACTAACTACGAAGTACCATGTTCCTGTTTTTTCATCCTTGTGAGCTTTCATCTGCATTTTTCATACCTCCAATTTTTTGAACGCAAAAGAGCAGGAGGCTAGCTCCTGCTCTGCTTTAAATGATTGTTACTTCTTTAGTGTTTTTTCACTTTGGAAGAATTACGACATCATTCTACTAACCTTCTTTATTATTCCTTTCTGATATATTCTCTTAAATAATGTAGATTTAAAGTTGTCTTACATACGAATAAGGTCTAATATTGAATTTAGATTTTTGTTTATTTCCTAATAATAATCTGAAATAATATGATTTAATGTTGGATTATTGATGTTTATTACATATTGTCATTAAATTTCGGAGGTTTTTTATGAATTCAAATGATATGAATAAAGAAGAAGTTCTTAATTGTTTCAACACTTTGTTGAAGGATACAGATGAATTTGCTTTGAATGAGTTTGGTGAGTTCTGCATTTCCGAAAAGGGGGAAAAGAAAGTAGTAGCTAACTTTTCAGTCATTCCAACTAAACAAGTGATGAAATTATCTGATAACGGCGCTCCTCGACCATATAAATTTGAAATGACAGGTTTCATAAATCAAGGTGGAATCAAAGAGAAACTTACATCATTTGAGGTTCTGTATAATGAATTTAGTAATGATAAATGGATATCTAAGAATATCCCTTTTGGTATTTTCAACTTACCTCGAAAAACAGCATATATGCACTTGCAAAGATTCATTCTAACAACTCTTGATTCCTCAAAAGGCTTAATTGAGTATGATAATCCCGGATGGCACTATTATGATTCTCAGTGGTTTTATTTGCATAGTGCTGGGGTATTCGGACCCTTAAATAATGTTTATACAACAGATAAAAATAGTTTAATTGAAATCGATGAAAACTTATCGAGAAAAGAAGCATTTGTAACGACTTTAAAGATGTTAAGTTTTGTTGAGGGGAAGTTGACCCATGCTTTACTGGGTTTTCTGTTGACTTCTTTGATTACTACACCTCTAATGAAGTCAAAAGTTTCACCAAACTTTTCTTTATGGATTTATGGCCAATCTGGTACAGGAAAGACATCTATTGCTAAACTCTTTACTCAAATTTTTTACCATGCGAAAATTGTTCATGTTTACGATATGAAAAAAGACATTCAGTCTAATATTGGCGCTAAAGATAGTGTTGCTATATATGACGATTATGGTACTGCTAAAACTACTCAGTCCAGTTACAGAATGGATGAGAAAGTGGAGGAGATCATAAGGGCCATAGGGGACAGAGAAGTATCTACAAATTTCTCTTTTATTCCTGAGGGTATGGCTATGTTTACTGGGGAGAGATTTTTGGCAAATCAAAGTAAAAATGAGTCTTCATCTGCTAGGCTAGTTAGAGTTAAGATGGATAATGTTTTTAATAGCAAGTTATCAGAGAGTTATGATTCCAGTAGAGCTATTGATTTTAAATATTATAGCTCTAGAACATTTCTCCCAACTAGCATTGCTGGATACTTAGAGTGGCTTAGTACAGAAATGAATAACAATTTTATTCAAAAATATAGTGATGATTTAGAATCTATAAAAAGTAAGTTATCAATGCGGGCTCACCAACGCCACATTGATAGTATTGCTCATTTGATTAATTCTTTTAATTTTTATCTGTCCTACGGTTTTCAAAAAGGATTTATTACACCTGAACAATTTGCGGAATTTAAGAACGCAGGGGAGAAACATTTTAGACAGTTACTTGAAGAACAGAACAAAGTAATTCTAAATACGGAAACCGAAGAGTTTTTGTCAGTTTTAAAATCAGTTATTGAAGATGAGGAGATGCCTATAAAAATTAAAGATCGACCTTACGGATATTACTTTACAACAGAACCAATGGGGATATTAGATTTGGAGAAGAACACGCTTAGTTTGAGTTGGCAAATAGCATATGATTTGGTTTCGGAGAGGATAACTTCCCAGAAGGAACGAAACTATGAATTCATATCAAATAAGATGCTAGGGAAAGCTCTTCGTGAAGCAAATATGATTTTGCCTGGTCCACAGGGAGTAACCAAAGTTATAAACGGACTAAAGGCTCGGGCAATTCAACTCAAAACTGAAACAATCCCTGAACTTGTAGAAAGTATTGTTAGTATCAATGAGAACTCACCATACTTAAAAAGATTACGTGAGATTGAAGAGGATTATTCAAATTACGATTATTAAATCGGTGTTATCAGTGAGCTGCTTCATAATATATGTGACCCGTAAAGACACTATCTTATTAGTGTCTTTACGGGTTTTTCTCTTATAAATCTTCTTAACTATTGAATTATCAAGACATATATTTTTTTTCATTAACTCATCAACACAAAAATAATGGATGCTAAGATAACTATACCCTTATCTTACTTAGTATCTTCTAGTGCCCATAATTCTTATAAGTAGAGGGGAATACGATGTATATGTTTGATACGATATATATATACCATCAATTAACCAGAGTTGAGTACAATGATCTTTTTAATCAGTTAAATAAATTAAGTTACGAATTAAGTGGGAAGAAGCTCTATAGAGATCGCGATGATCGTAATGCTCATGTAACCAATTGTTTGTCTTCTATAGGTATACAGTCCATTAGATTAAGACATTATAAACCTGTTGGTTATAGAGCTGTAGAGGTTCTTCTGAGACCAAGACTGTTAGTCGAGCCAGGTAATTATATTGATCCATTTCATATTAAAGATCTGGAAACTTTACGGAAGAATTTTAATGTAATAAACAAACCGTTTGGCTTGCCAGATTTGCTACTATGGAAAACTAAAAGGATTGACGCTGCAATAGACATTTTATTGAGTGGTGAAGATATTTTTAATTATATGTTCCTTTTAAAAAAATGTAATATACCTGAAATTATGAAAGATAATATATTGACAATTAAATATCTTGAATCTCCTCACAATGTCTATTTAAGTTCTAAAAATATTACTGTGAATTTCTATTGTCGTTATACTGCTCTAGTTAACAAGGTAAAGGAAGGCTTATTAAAAGAAGAAGTTGATATTTCTAAAGCAAAAAATAAACTTCGTTTAGAAGTTCAATATAAAAAGTGTACAGGGAAGTTGTATAAATTCTTAAACGCAGAGTACAGCCGTCATCTTATAACAAAATATTATAATGAAGTTATTGGAACAGGAGATTATTACAAATTAGATGAAGCATTATCAATAGTTGATTCTAAAATTTCGGGACCATTAAGTAGGACGAGAACAAGAATGTTTATAAAAGGTATAGCTAAATACGGGACGGTTCACAATGCAAAACAAGTGTTTATACAAAGTAACAAAAAGAGTGGAAATTTAGCTGTAAAGGATTTCAATAAGTATATTCATCTGCTTAATGGAATTGGAGTAAATCCTGTTACAATTGCAGAATCCATGAAATTAAATTCTTTAAAAAATTTGAATTCGAGAATATCTGAGTATTACAACCATCTATATATAGATAGTTCACATTTTTGAAAGGGGATGCTTTTCAAGCAATCCCCTATTAATAGACTGTATTAATCTTTCTTTGTTGCTTCTTTTATTTCAGAATACTTATCGTTTAATTCTTTGGCAGTCTTCAAAACATCGAAACGATTATCCAATGTTTTGGTTACCGCATCAATGGCAGAAGTTATGACTAAGTCCCATTTTCGATTCATGTCTCCGTATCCTCTCTACATTTATTTAGTAATTCTTCTAGTGGAATTAATTCCTGCTAATCCGGTTCCGAATAAGTAACCGACGGCTGTACCCGCACCAGGGAGGATCATTGTTCCAATTGCTGCTCCAGCACCACCACCAGTGAGAGCGCCTGCTGCTGCAAATGCTAATGTTGTCACGTTATTGATAAAAGTATTGCTCATAAAGTCTTGTCACCTCCTTTCATGAATTCAGAGAAAGTTGAGGTCTAGTTCATAGAGTTATACAACAAAAAGGAGATGCCAACTAACAGCATCCCCTTTACCATGAACTAACCACTTCAGCAGCGATCTTACTTATCAATAGTCAAATTACTAGCATCTACCCAATTCGAAGCTTTATACCTAATACCAGCCATCATAGACCAGTAATCAACATCACCATCTTTTACCCATAGATTATCTTTACTTTCCCAATATACAAGAATACGTCCTTTATTAATTTTTTGAACTTCACCGTAAAAGAATCCTAACTTGACACGATCCCCTATTTTAATAGTAACGCCTTGTTTAGAGACAGGCTTATTTGAATCTGCCTTGGGCTTACCATTCTCTTGTGGGAGTGTGTTGGACTTATCGTCTGAGTTTATTGGCAGAAAGTAATCATTATACTCTGTAGGCACATTTCCGAAGTAACCTTGATATAAAGCTATAATCTGGTTTTTTTGATCCCATATAAGCTGTAATCCTAAATTATCACTAACAAAGCGTAGTGGAACCATGGTTCTTCCGTCTAGTGTAGTAGGAGCAACATCAAGCTCAACTTGTTCTCCGTCTACAAAAGCTTTACGACTATCAAGGATCAGCACAACTTTTTTTGAATGCAGGTTTATGGTTACTTTCTTTTCTGATCCGTTCCAGGTGGTGCTTCCTCCAAATTCTTTGATCAAATTACTAATGGGTAGGAGAACTCTATTGTTGACCAAAGTTGGAGCTGCATATTTGACTGGATCAATATAGGTTGAATACTCAGCATCATCTACAAACATTCCAGCATCATTTAATTTTAAAATGATTCGCTTATTGGGAATTTCCGTTGCAGCCGAGATTACACTGGTTCCTAACAAGATGAAATTAAGGACTACAACAGCGCCTAGAATAGTGATATATTTCTTTAACATATGATTATCATCCTTAATATAGTTTAGTTTGTTTTCTTGCTTTTGGCTTGAAGCAAAAATCCAATTCCTGACAAGACTGCTGTGGACGAACCAATCATAGCTGCAATACCAATATCCCCATACATCATTCCTCCTAGAGCAATACCTACGACACCTACGATTAGAAGTAAAATAGCGATTGTTTTCATTGTTTGTTTTCTCCTTTATTTAAGTTTGTTAGTAACCATAATTAGATGGGTGTATGTACCACCAAGAGCATTATCGACTTCCATACGTCCAGTTGGGAAACCTGTTAAGGTAACCTCGTTTCCTGTTTGAATATCTCCGCTAGATACTGTGCTGAAAAACTCTACAAAGGTTCCGTCAGTAGTTTGTATTAGTACATCCGCTGTTCTGATGTCTTCACTTCCGGGTGGAAAATCTGTGACATCTTGCACAATTCCAATAAAGGTCAGTGTTTTCCCATAGAAATTCCATGGACTTTTAACAACCTCTATAGGGGATACTGCCTCTCCAGTTGTTAGAGGATTCATTTCTTTTACCATGTCCACAGCCAACTGAACGTTTCCGTTTAGTAGAGCATCTGGCTCGCTTTTGTTCCAGTTCAAATCACCGCTTTCCTGTTTAAAAGAAGATTCTTCTTCAGACATACTCACTGCTTCTGTTCCTTCTTTTGGTGGTGTAGAGGTTCTTACTTCAATATTTTCTCCCACGGCTTGTTGTTCGTTCTTAGGAGAATCGTTTGGGGATGTTTGAGATTGAGCGACTTCCTTAGTTTTATCAATTGAAGAATTTGCAGTTTCTTTCGTGTCAGATTGATCCGAATAAATTCCTAGAAAGATAAGACTTAGAAGTATTCCTAAGCCGTAATAACCAAGAACTTTGCCGCGAGTTTTCTTTTCTCCCCATTTCAAAACTAATCCTGGTTTAATGAGGCCAGTGATCAAGGATGCAAAACAGAAAAGCAAAAGTAAAGTGAATACAACTAACAAACTTAACACTCCTTCATTTGAATTTTGAGGCTCGGCCTAGTCTTGAGGGTATCATTGAAATTATGACTATCAGACCTAAGACAATTGAACCACATCTGAATTATATATTGAATGAAACTAATAGTAAACAAAATGAAACTATTAGTATATTAATGCTTCGCTTCATATTGGCTAGTGTTATATATGGAGGAGATCGATATGAATTATGAGTTGTTGGGGAGCAGATTGAAGCAAGAACGTTTGAAGATGAACTTAACTCAAGAAAAGCTGGCTGAGAAAGTAGAGGTTAGTCATGCTTACATTGGACAAATTGAGCGCGGGGAAAGATCGCTGACACTGGATACGCTGGTGAGGTTAGCAAACTGCTTAGGTGTAACTGTGGACTACCTGTTATCAGATGCATTGGAGAAAAACGGGCATTATTACATGGATAAGGTAACACAATTAATGCAAGAACGTTCACCTGACGAACAACAACTGATTTATGAAGTTTTAGATTTAATGTTCACACGTTTAGATAAGATGAATTCCAAGGAATAGGGAGTAGTTTACTCTCTATTTTTTTACATAAGATTTTTTTCTCGTAGACTGGTATAGCTGTTATGACCAATAATTATGTGATCCAGCACGTCTATCCCAATAGTTTCGCCAGCTTCTACAAGTCGTTTTGTTAAATTTACGTCTTCTGGAGAGGGCGTCGAGTCTCCGCTGGGATGATTATGAGCACAGACAATAGAAGCACTACAATGCTTAATAGCAGCATGAAATACTTCTCTTGGATGAACTATGGTGGCATTTAATGAGCCGATGGAGATGACTTCTTTACAGATTACTTTATTTTTTGTGTTTAAGAAGAGGCAAACAAAGTGTTCCTTTTTTAAGAATTTGAACTCAGGTTCGAGGAAATGGAATATGTCTTTAGGAGATCGAATGCTAATTTGTTCAGATACTGGTAGTGTTAACAACTTTGCAAGTTTCAGTATGGCATTCAATTGACGAGCTTTACTCAATCCGATTCCTTTGATGTTAACTAGCTGTTGCTCTGAAATGTTCATTAATGCCGTTGTAGTTGGGTATTGCTTAAAAAGCTGCTCAATTGGGATGCTGTCTTGATTTACACTTAAGCAGACTGAGATCAGCTTTTTTAGCTCTTCATTGTAGGATATGTTTTTCAAGGGCAAGCCTCCTATATTTTTGTGTAATAGTGTTTAGGTAATTTGTATTATTTAAAAAGTTAGGTGGATACAAATATTATAGGTATCAAGGTAATAATATATATTTAAATTTATAGTGATTACAATATATGGAACGCATGTTTGGGAGGAAAAGGTAAATTAATGTCGAAATTATGACTTAAGAACCATGCTTTTTAAACTATAAAACTAATTCTATTTTAATTTAAGTGATGACTCATTCTACGTAGGAGGGAATAATGAAGCAATTAACTAAAAGGGCGAGAAATCTTATATTCAAATTTGATCTCACCCACGATTACTTGAAAACTGAAAAAACTGCGATGACGTTGAATTATGAAGATGGTAAATATAGACAAAGTGAGATCGTTAGAATAATAAGAGAATCCGTAATTCATTTTGCGCTCACGAAAAGAGAAATAAAAAAGTACAAAGAAGACGATGATTTTGGCGAGATGCAAAGAAAGGCTTGGGAAAGAATATCAAAAGCTCAAAAAAATCAAAAGGGTGATTTTGGAGAATTGCTTTTATATATAATACTGAGTGTGTTTTTTCCATCTGAAAAGTTTGTAACTAAAGTCAGGCTCAGAAGTTCAACTAAAGACCAGATAAAGGGGTTTGACTGTGCACATTTTTCGATTGAGGATGAGGATGTATATCTGTGGTTAGGGGAAGCGAAGTTCCATCAAAGTTTTAGTGGAGCAATTTCAAATGCAATAGAGTCTATAAAAGAACATTGTGAGATTGATTATCTAAGAGACGAAATCAGCATTCTATCCTCTAACATCGAGCTAAATGATAACTACCCGGAATATGAAAAGATTAATGATATTTTAAATAGCGGAGGGACTTTGGACAAGATTAAAATTAGAATTCCTGTGCTTTTAACTTATGATTGTAAAGTCCTTACTAATCACAAAGATATTGAAAGTGAAACTTTCATTGAAGAAATGACAGGGGAGTTTCTGAAGAAATACAAAAAAATAGAAGATTTTGAATTATCGTCAAAGCCTAATATTGAAGTTCTTTTTATTATTATGCCTTTTGAATCGGTTGCATTTATAAAAACAGAGCTAGAGAAATTAGAGGAAGTGATGAGATGAATTTATATAGTAACAGGGTACTTTCTACAACCCAATTGTTAGCAGAATTAAAACAAAATGCATTCTTAAGTAATTCACAATATAAGTTTATGTTGGAGACTGCATATAGTTTACTTTCTTCTGAGAATGATGAGGAGTACAATTTAGGGCTATCTATCATATGTCATATTGCAGAAGCAAAGCCAGACGATAGATTCATACATCAGCTTTTGTTTGATTGCATCATCGAATCCAGAGTATTTCTTTATCATGAAATGTTTAAGAATCTTAACGAAAGTTATGCTGAGTATGTTGGTCATGGTTTCCTGGACTCTTTTGTACAATCGTTTTATACCCTAAATACAGGGACTGTCTTGACACGTGATCAAAAAATGTTATTTGAAGACTTCAAAAAATATAAAAGATTGGTCGTCAGTGCACCTACTTCATTTGGTAAATCAAGAATTGTCTCAGAAATAATTATTCAAGGAAATTACAATAATATTGCTGTGATTTTACCTACAATTGCTCTACTCAATGAAACGTATCTCTCATTCAGGAAAAATCTTGCAATACGAGAACGATATAATCTAATTAACACATCAACTCAAGAGTTTGGAGATACAGGAAATATTTTTATATTGACTCCAGAAAAAATGGATTTGTTGCTAGACTCACATCCAAAACTACGTATAGATTTCTTCACAATGGATGAAATCTATAAAATACAGGATGATGATGAGAGACGACATGTATTTACACATTGCTTGTATAGGTTATCCAAAATGGCCGGAGACTTCTATTTAATAGGGCCTTATTTTAAGAACTTCAGCAAAGTATTTCTTGACCGTACTAATGCTGTTTTCAGAAGGTATACTGCGGAGATTGTTCAGAAGGATATGATTGACATCTCTAGTTTGGAAAATAAAAAAGAATTTAAAATTTCAAGACATACGTTCAAAAAAATGGCTGATGACGATAAAAATCTAATCAATATTACTTCTTTAATTGATGGACAAACTTTGGTATATCTGGGTAGAAAAGATACGGTTGAAACTAGAGCTAAAAAAATTGCAGAGAAACGATCTGATATTTCAATTCACAATGATTTAATTGACTACATAAAATCAACAATAGATGATAACTGGTCACTTGTGAATTGTCTAATTAAAGGAGTAGCATTCCATCACAGTTCAATTCCCAAGTATATTCAAACCGAGATAGTGGATGCTTTCAATAATGGAAATATTGATACTCTGCTATGTACATCTACTCTAACAGAGGGAGTAAATACCTCTGCAAAAAATATAGTAATTTATGATAATCATAAGGGGGGGAAGTTGCTAAGTGGGTTTGATGTGAAAAATATCAAAGGTAGGGCGGGGCGTTTTTTATCACATTTTATTGGTCGTGTTGTTACATTACAGCCAATAAATGAAGAAGAAGAGAAACAAACCATTGAATTTAGTTATTACGATAATATTTCTTTAACTCCTGAAGAAATAATACAGGTTGATAAAGGTGATTTATATAATGAAAATTTAAAAAATAGAGAGAAGATGGAGCAGCTCCTTTCGCAGTGGAATATTACATTTGAATTAATCAAGAAAAATAAGTTTATAGCTATTCAGAATCAAATTTCTTTAATCGATTATCTAAGAAATAATATAAATCTTTTAAAGAAAATTGAATTTACTACTCAATATCCAAAAAAGGAACAGTTAGAATTGATTTTAGAGACTTGTTATTTACATTTATTTAACGAGAGAGATCAAAATGATAGAAATTTCTCAATTGGTAACTTAATCAGACTAACTAAATTTTATATCTACCAATCCCCTTCTATAAAAGAATTGATACAGAATCAGAATGGAAAAAAAATAGATACAAGAGTTAGAAGTGCATTTGCTTTAATTACTAGATATTTTGAATTTTCTCTACCTAAATATTTTACAGCCTTTGAGAATCTTTTTAACTATGTTTATCTTGAAGTTTATAGAGTCAAGGATGCAATCAGTTTAAAAGCTTTAATCACTAAATTGGAGTTCGGTTCAAATGAAAAGCACGAAATAGTCTTAAAAGAGGCAGGAGTACCAACAGGTATTATTAGTAAGATCTCAAGTGGATTAGTTGATTGTGACAACATTACAAAAATAAAGGTGAAAATAGCTTTGGATCCTAGTGTAACTAATTCATTGTCTAACTATGAAAAACTAATTTTGAGTAAATATGTGTAGTTGTAAATGTTAGATTTGTAGATTTACGAAATAGGGGGATACTATTATGATGAATGAGTACGTAAGAGTTATCACTGATGAAATTTCAGATTACAGAGAAGGCGAAATCGCCATTATTGATGAAGAACATGTTGAACGTTGGTTATGGCAATTTACGTCAACGGATAGACTTATAATTGCAAGAGAAATGGCACATATTGTGAGCAACTTTTATCTTACAAAATCTGAAACAAAAACCATCATTAAAACGATACTGCAAGAGAAAGAGTTGTTCGGGGATTTGAAAAACGCTCCTCAGAAAACAAAGTTTTTAAACATTCAACAAAACGGAAGAAGTCAAATCGAATTATTGGATTTAGTAAATGAAATTCTAGTTGAAGATTATAATACTAGTCTTGATGATTTGGGAAGTACACCAAATAGGTATATATATTTTGACGACTGTTTGTTTTCAGGAAAACGTTTGTTCACGGACATCAGACATTGGGTAGAAGAAAACAAGGAGCTTGATGTTGAACTGCAAATAATTTATATTGCTTGCTATTCTAGAAATTATTTTAGTACAAAAAAGAGGATAGAAGAATTAACAAAGGATACACAAATAAAAGTGAAATATTTTGAATGGGTAGAATTTTATAACTACCATAAAGAAACATTACAAAAATATGAATGTTGTTGGGCAGGAGAGCCTGGAACTCATAATGAAGATTTACAGAATTACATAGCGGAGTTACACAGACAGTGTGAATCTAAGAATAGAGGTCCTCGACTTTTTAGAGGGGAATCGATTGGATTTGAGGAAACTATATTTACTAGTCTTGAGGGAAGAAACGTTGTTGAACAGGCTTTCTTAGAACATGGTTCAGCTATTGTAAGGCTCTCTCGAAACAATAATCTGTTAATGAGACCATTAGGTTTTGAATCATATGAAAGTTTGGGATTCGGAGCTATGTTTATTACATATAGGAATATAGCGAACAATTGTCCACTCGTTCTATGGTGGGGAGATACTACTTATCCTCCTTCTCACCCTTTTAGTAAGTGGCATCCTTTATTCCCTAGGCGAATAAATAATTAATTTGACACAAAAATTGTTGTAAATTAATGTATGATAAATTCAAGGGGCTTTTATAAATTTCGTAGGTGGGGTTGAATGACAAGAATATATTCAAGAGACAGAGCTATCGTATTCAAAAAAACGAATGAAGAGTTTGGTGGTCTGTCAAATATGGCACCTGGATATCCTTTGGAGATAAATAGAATTAAAATTCGCACTTCAGAAGCCTTATATCAAGCTTGTAGATTCCCTCATAATATTGAAGTTCAAAGACTTATCATATCAGAGCGGAGTCCGATGACAGCGAAAATGCGGAGTAAACCTTTTAAAAGTGAAACTAGAAAAGATTGGGATGATATTAGATTACTCATAATGCGTTGGTGTTTGAGGGTCAAGTTACTACAAAATTGGGATAAATTTCATGAGCTTTTGATTTCAACAGGTGATTTACCTATAGTTGAAGAATCTAACCGAGATTCTTTTTGGGGAGCCAAACCTGATGAAGATGGACGACTAGCTGGGACTAACTCATTAGGAAGATTGCTAATGGAATTAAGAGAAGAAACAAAGACTTATGATTATACGAAATATAACTTGAATCCTCCTCAAGTTAGTGATTTCTTTCTTATGGGAGATGAAATTCCTGTTATAAGTGCAACGCTTTTCAAATCAAAAGCTGTAGATAACGTTAAAAAGAAGACAGAGTTTGTTAATGACAGCCAACTTGATATGTTTGATTTGTAAAATGAATTAAAACAAGTATAGGATACCCCTATACTTGTTTATCATTACTTAGTATTTATAGTCTATTTAAAATAAATTCTACTTCAATATGTAAAACATTTTCTTCTGAAAGTAATTCTTTTAGTCGGGATTTAGCGGAATAAGCCTCAATATCTTTTAAATCTTTTCCCTGATTCTTCAGAATCGAGAAGTCGTATTGACAGACTTTTTGAGAATTATCAATATCCTCTTTATGAGTAATTCTAAAACCTTTTTGAGTATTACTTTTTCTTTCAAAGTACCATTCCACAACCGCGTCCTTCAGATTTTCTATGTGCTCTCCACAACTATCACATACTACAGATTTTGTTTTAGTCAGAATAACCAAGTCCTTTCATTTATCAATTTAAGTTCTATGTTTATAGCTAATACTACTCTACTCTGTAGTCTAGTGTAAATAATATGAAACATTGTTTGCAACTTAAAAAGTAGAGAAATGGTTTGATTGTATTTGATTTTCAGTCCGCCATCCTACATGTTACAATTCATGTTAATAATACAATATAAGTGAGGTATTTAAATGAAGGAAATTAGTCAACTACATTTTGAAAGTAATCCCCCTTTGTTGGTATCGGAGTTAAAGGAACGAAGTACCGATTTATACTCAGTTGTGCTCTCAGTCTATCGTAAGACAAAAGATATTTTGGATACACGGGTTTCACAAGTTTTTCCTGATTATACACTTCATAATGTTAACCATTCACTAAGAATTATAAATTATATGGGAGAGATCATTCCAAGTATAGAGCAACTTTCTGATCTTGAAATTACCTTTTTGATTTGTTCAGCGTTGCTACACGATATAGGGATGGGAGCAACATCTAGTGAAGTTGAAAGGATAAAATCAGGAGAGCTCAGTTATAAGGACTTTAGTTACGAAGCTTTTCTAAAAAAGTTTAAAAATGACCATACTAAAGCTGTACAAGATTACATAAGAAGGGTTCATGCTTTACGTTCTGCTGAATACATCAAGAAGGAGCTTAAAGACGTACTCATTGTTCCAACTATGCCAAACACTAATTTTGATGAAGAGGTTTCAAAAATTTGTCAGTCACATACGGAGGATATAAGTTGGATTGAAAAGAATTTAACAACGTATTCTTTAAAGGGAAGTTATAAAATAAACTTGCAATTTTGCGCAATGGTGTTAAGACTTGCAGATTTATTGGATTTTGATAGCGAACGAACACCACCCAGTTTGTACAAGGTGTTGGAACCTACAGGCGTTAGTGACCAGGAATGGAAGCAACACTTTAGTATAGATAACTCTAACAAAATTACACTTGATAGCACAAAAGGTTATAAGATAATAGAGTTGTTTGGAAAATGTAGTAACTCCATTATTCATCGAAAAATTTTAAAGTATTTAGACTGGATAAATGATGAGATTGAAAACATAAATAAAGTAACTAGCAAGATGGAAAATCACTATGTCGTAAACTTTAAATCACAAGTTAGAAACGAGATACAATCAGAAGGATATACCTTTGCAGATTTAAGGTTTATTATCGACTTCAGACAAATAACGAACTTATTAATGGGTGAGCAAATATATGGAGATAAAAAGAATGGATTACGCGAACTAATTCAAAATTCTATTGATGCTTGTAAAACTAGAAAAGAGATCGAGGATAAGCATAGAGAGTTTGGAGATGAAGAGTACGAGCCAGTAGTAAAAGTAATATTAGATCAAGATAAGAATCAAGTTATCATTAGTGATAATGGTAGTGGTATGAACATTGAAATTTTAAAAAATTATTTCCTGAATGTTGGATCTTCTTACTATACATCGGATGATTATATGTTAAAAGGTCTGAATCATAAACCTATAGGGAATTACGGGATTGGTTTTTTAGCTTGTTTCATGCTCTCAGACTTGGTTACTGTTAAGACTCGTCATTTCGAGAATTCTACTAGGTATGAGGTTGAATTGGCAAAGGAAGATGAGTATGTATCCATTAAAGAAAGTGAAGATGTTAAACATTTCGGAACAGATATTATTCTTAAGTTTGATCAATTCATACAGGTGTGGCCTGAAGGTATGAAGGAAATACAAGAGTATTTAGAACTTTATTTCTTATCAGATGAAGTCAGTATTGAACTAGTAGACAAGGCCAGCAAAACAAAAAAAACTATTTCAAACAGTCTGGTTTCAATAAAACAGGATGTTGGTCAAAAAGATACGATAATTGATTTATCTGAGTTTTTAGACGGTGTAACTGGGGAAGTGATCGTTAAAAATCCTAATAATATTTTATTTAACTATTCTTTTAATGATATCTCTTTGTTGGGCGAGCCTTATTACTATAATGAGGAAATGATTAATTTAGAGGATTCTGAAATAAAAATTTTAAGTCTAGTTAGGGATGGTAAATTAAAAGTTGTTAATATTCCAATTATCGAACATGGCGAACGTTTAGAGCGACTTATAGAGGCTTTTAATAATGTAAAAGAAGGAATAGAGCATTATATGGAGAAGAACAATTTTGATTATATAACCATTTTAGCTCCTCCTGAGAAGATTGAAACAGCATATAAAGGAACGATATCCTATGATGATGAAATAATGGATGGATTAGAATTTAAAGTGCTGTATAATTACGGGCAGGATAGAATGTGTGATCATTGTTTAGTTGATATTGGATTATTTAATTTATTTTCCCTCCCTGGAAATAGTGCTTTTTTAGAATTAGTTGATAGATCACCCAATGAATTTAGGTATTTTAGAAGTAAGGATTCACATGATTTCAGACTCTATGTTAAAGGCGTATATGTTAAATCGTTTAAAATAGTTTTAGAAAAAATGCTTTATGATCTTAAATTTGAAAATTTTAAAGTCAATATTGTTAAGGATAATATTATACCTAATGTATCGAGAGATGGTATTCAAGAAGAAATCGAAAATAACATTAGTACTGCAATTTATCAGGCTATTTGCATAGGGGTATATCAAAAAATAGAGGATATAGTTGAAAAAGAAACCTTACTGCAGTATATTAAACAGTTTAAGAATACCGAGACCATATTTATGAAAGAAAAGTATAAAAATTTGATAAATTAATTATAAAATTTTGGTCACATTTCTGGTCACACTTTTTCTTTTCCGAGCAATACGCTAAACTGTACGTAGAAACAAAAAAACAAAATAAACGCTTGTTACTTAAGGCTTTCCTCTGCGTTTACCTTAACGTTCAGAATCCTATCGCTCCACTGGCAGCGATGAGGTCAGGGGTTCGATCCCCCTAGGCTCCATACGTAAAGAACGCCATCACGTCATGTGATGGCGTTTTTTCTGTAAGTCCTTAACAAGGGTTTGCTTAACCCTCTATACGCTTTCACTTAGCGAGGTGTTCGACAAACCTTACAAAGATAGCAGCGACTTCGGCGCGGGTAGCAGGGGCTGTAGGAGCAAAAAGATTATCGGGATTGCCTAGTACAATACCGATGCCCCGCAGCGCCTGAACTTCCTCCAACGCCCATGAGTTGATTTCACTCTCGTCTGCGAAGGACTTGGAGTGGCTTTCAGGTAATTCATAGCCCTTGTACTTCATGTAGTTGTAAAGGATCACTAACATCTGCTCGCGCGTCATTGATGAATGTGGGTCAAACTGCTCTGTGCTTAAACCATTGACTATGCCTTTTTCGGCCGCCCACTCGACTGCCGCCGTGTACCACTGTCCGTCCGTCACGTCTTTAAAACGGGAACTCGTGTAGTCGGCGTGTTTTACGCTCTCCAGATTGGCCAGTACCTGCACGAACATTGCGCGCGTCATAGCGGTACCCGGTGAGAACGTCGTAGATGTCATGCCGTTGAAAAGGTCGTATGTGTAGGCAGAATTTACATCGCTGTAGAACCAGTCGTCCATAGTGGTATCGCTAAAAGGATTGCCCGATACGACAAGGAAGCCGAGCGGGGTGGAGTCATCGAATGCAAGCTCCGCAGCCTTACGGATGTTCAGCGACATGTCGTTTTTTAAGCCAATACTTGCTCCGTCTGGTCCGACCACAACCATGCCGTCGCTCCGTATTTTCGATCCGTCATGGATATGCACTTGATTGCCGTTTGGCAGGTTCACGTGCGCTTCTTTGCCGTCTATTGTGACCGTACCGTCGCTCGCGATCGTCGAGCCGCCCGGAATGGTTACTGTGCTGTTGCTGCCGGGTAGTGTCACTTGGGCGCTCTTGTCCGCTGGAATGGTCACCTTACCGTTTGAGTCTATCGATGTGCCTTCAGGTACATTGATCTCCGTCCCGCGCTTGTTCACAATCTTGCCGCCGCCGGGCAGGGTGGTATTGCCGTTTTTATCCGTGACTGCCGGCTTATCCTTCGGTGTATTCACGGTGTAGGTCGACTTCGACATTCCAGCGTCTGTCCCGGTACCCGTATTGTCGGTGTTGCTTGTGTTACCACTGTTGTTTGTATTACCGGTGTTGCCCGTAGTGCCCGTAGGGCCACCAGAATCAGGCACGGAAGGCGTTGTCGCGGCCGTCGGCATGGCCGTCACACTGACCTCTGCGCTGTCGCCCTTTGCGTTCACCGCGATGATTTTGAAGCTGTAGCTTTGACCGTTTGTCAGATTTTTGAAGGTATAGCTGGTATCCGCCGCACTCAATGTGACTGGTGCTGCGTTGCCATACCACACCTTGTAGCCCAATATCGGGCTTCCCCCGTCGTCAGCAGGAGCAGTCCAGCTCAATGTGACCCGTCCGTCACCCGCAGTTGCCTTGAAGCCGCTTGGCGCACCGGGCACAACCGCTTTTCTCTGCGCAAACATCCAATCAAAGACATCTGTGTAGTCATTGTTCCAAGCCGGCAAGTTAGAGGACTGCGCCGTAGGAGCCATACTCCAACTTCCCATCGTTATTTGGTTGTAAAGAACCGCCGCTTCAACCTCATGCGCTATATAATCAGCCAGAACAGGTGTGTTGGCAGGATTAGGCCTCAGATTCGGCTGATCAAATTGATTGTACGGCCACGTAAGAGCCTCATTACTTTCAAAGCGTGAAGCCCTCGCGTTGATCATTTTCGGCATATTGTTATTGATGAAGTTATTGAGGTTAGTCTGGTAGCCTCCAACATTATGAGCATTTAGAAACATCCAATAGGCCAGGTTGTGGTGAGCGTCATTGTCCTTAGCGTTCGGTGAACCGCTTACCGGGGCCATTGGTGCGGCGGCGGCGAAGAAGCCAGGGTAGCTGTTAACCAGGTTGTTCGTATACTGGCCGCCCCAGGAGAAGCCTGCCGCGTAAACACGGTTAGGGTCTACTTCGCCGCTGGCAATCAGGGCGTCTATGACCTTCTTAACATTCTCTGTGGAGGGAACAGATACGCCATTATAGGAAATATTCAGTACATGGCTGGCGTACTTATCGGGATTTTGCTCCATCTTTTTCATTAGAGCGACCGAGCCATTGGCTGATTTCATGGCCGCTTTTTGGTCTGCCGCAGCGTTTGTACCGCCGCGTGACATGCCGTGGGTATACACATACAGCGGCAATCCTTTCATCACGTTACCGTCTTCATCCTTGTGAAGGTAGAGCGAACGATTGACCGAATTATCCGTGAATGTTGTAAATTGATCGAGGATTGGATTCACAACTTTTTCTTGTTCAAAAACCACGTTGTGAAGCGGATTTCCTTCTGTCAATACGATTTCGCCTTTTTGGACAAGGGTGTAAACCTGCTTTGTCGAGTTACTGCTGCCATCCAGTGTTGTATTGCCGCCGCTCTCTGAATAAAACTCAGACTCAACGACGATGTAACGGCCGCTCGCCAGTCCGTCCTGATAATCTGGTGAATTGCTTACCGGCCCCACATAGCCCCGTACCTTCGGCTCGTCATTAGCGTATACCCTAGTAATCTTGCGTGGTCCTTCAAAGGTAACCGCTTCACCGTTCAGGGTTGTGTTCCTGGCCGACAAGGTAAACAAGCCGGGATGAAGCTCGGAGCCTAGCGCCGCCTTTCCCTCGCCTAAGTCAATGATGACAGCCGTTGTGTACTCGCCACTGGCAAAGTTGTCATTCCATACGATAAAGGGGAGTATGCCCGCGTCCGGATCGTTTTTGAATGTCACATGAATGGTATGGTCGGCTTCAATATTCGTAAAGGTATAAGTGCCATCAGTTAGAGCCACGATCTCGCCGTCTACCGTTACGGTATCCACAACTTTACCGGAGTCGGGAGCAAACGTAATTTCTTTGTCAGAGCCCAGGTCTACTCTCAGAACATCGCCGGGTGGGCTCGACGTTATTCGGCCGCCCGGACCTGCCGTTGCGGTGATTGATAATCTGGTGTCCACTTCATCGGCTGAGATGAGCTGCAGGCTGTCTGTAAATGAATCAGAGCTGGTATAAGCCGCGTCCGGAACTCCAAAACAGGAAACGACTTCATAGCGGTCAGCCCCGTTTTCCGTTGAGTTATTGATATAGACCTCAAAGGTAAGATTTCCCTCCTGTAAGGTCAAATTTCTTTTGGGTATTCTCATTTCCACGATGTATCCTGTTTCCGTAACCTGTGTCCATGCAGCTCTGCCTGGAGCGGCTTGACCTGAAAACACACCCGTCGCGCTGACGCGCCATTGGTTAGAGCCGCTGCTTCCGGTACCCACATAAAACTCCAGGCTGTCGTACCGGTGGTCTCCGCCAGCTCCCTGATATAGATTACTATCATTAACAACAACGCGGACATACAGGAAGTCATGATCCCAAAGGATTCTGGCCGTGCCCGTGGCATGGGGTCTTGGGTCGGTGGGCACAGTGCTTTTGTTGATGTGATGCTCCATGGTTTGGCTCCAGAGGGGGTCGTTTGACCCGAGTTCGGGAGTTCCAAAAATGGCGGTCGGTGCTTCATTTGTTACTACTGCGTTTTCAATGTTGTCTTTGTCGGCAGCAGCATAGCTCGCAGGCATTAACGAGGCTGCCATGACCAAGCAGCAGAGGAACGCGAGCAATCTTCTAAAACGTTTGGGCATAAATGAAATCCTCCTTATTTTTCGATCTGGTGCGCTAAGGCTTACCCGCATCCTAACAGGACACGTTATGCATTTGACAAGCGCCCAACTATATATATTATGCTTATCAAGGGTTCAACCCTTTAATTTAATCATAGAGCGTATTTAGAATGAAAACGATTACTTCGAAAGGATAGGGATAGTGCTGCAGTACACGTCAAATTTCAAATTGAAATAAAAAAATCCACGTTATTAACATCATAGTACATTGAATTGAAATATCTGAACACGTAATATGAGAAGAAATGTAAGCGCATTCATTTTGTAGAGTTATTCTATATAAGTTGAACGATTTATTTACACGTGAACGGATAGGACAGAAAAAACCTGAAAAAGCGGAGCGGTCGCCTTTATCACCGGATTTTCCCCTTTGTAAAGGGAATTGAAAAAATCTGGGGATAACAGCGATTGGAAGGTTATTCTGTCATTGGAGTGGATTGTGTAAAATCTTTAGTTCAACTTATATAGCTCCTTGAGTGAGGTGGTCTTGTTTTAAAGGTGAGTTATGGCTTTGTATGCTTCTGAAATTTAAACGAGGGGAAGAATGCTATGCGAAAGCGAATGACAAACATAACTTTGGTTTTACTTTTGACTTTTAGCAGCTGTTTTAGTTTTGGTATGCCATTCAGCAACCAAGCTTCCGCAGACACGATAACACCAATGATGCTGGCGCATTATCCATTGATCGAGGATGTATTGGATACATCGGGTAATGGCAAGCACGGAACGGCTGTAGGAGACATTACGTATGCCGATGGCCTTACTCTACCTGGAGGGACCGATAGTAATACGAACTACGTGCAGCTTCCTACGGGCTTGTTTGATCATCAAGAAAATACAACGATCTCTGTATGGATAAAAAGTAACACTGGCAGCGGGAATTACTCCGCATTGTTCTACGGTACACCAGCAGCTGAAAATAAGTTGCCAACGAATTATTGGCTGTTTAATCCATCGAATCCAAGTGGTGATTTCAAGTCCGTATTTACAGATCGAAATAATGTGGAGCAGCCTTGGACAACTGAGGTAGGCATATCAGGCGCTTCTACCTCACAGTATCAAGGTCAATGGGTTCACTATACCACGGTCATAACAGAACATTCTATTACAGGTTACATTAACGGTGTAAGTATAGGCACGGCCGCCAAAGAGAAAACAACAGCAAGCTTTGGTACGGATTTGCAAGCTTACATCGGTCGCTCCAATTATGTAGGGGATTCAACTTTTGCGGGCAGCTTTCAAGATTTAAGGATTTACGGAGAAGCACTAAATAGTGAAGATATCGCTGGAGTATATGAACAATCGTTGAATGAAAGGCAAGTACAACAAAGCAAAGTAGAGCTAACATTAGGTGATATATCTGCCGTTACAGCATCTCTTGAACTTGCTTCTGCCAATAAGTATGGCGCATGGATATCATGGGCTTCCAGTGATGAGAGTGCGATTAGTCCAACGGGGGAAGTGTTTTTACGAGAAACGGAACAACAAGTGACGTTAACGGCAACCATTTCTATAGGTGAGAGCCAAGCGACAAAAGAGTTCGTAGTTACCTTACTACCTAAGGATGCCTCTTTAGAGCAGACTACCAATCAAGAAAAGTTGCTGACAGATGATCTGCTTCTTCATTACGACATGAAAACGACTGCAAAAGTAGATGATCAACTCGTACTAAAGGATGTCGCCAACAAGAAAGTTACATTTGATGGGATATTTAAAAATGCAAACCATGGGCAATTCGTTGCAAACAGTGAGGTTGGCTTTATCTCCTTCAATGGTGGAAGCTCTACATCGAATAGTGGATATGTTGAGATTCCTAAGGGCTCAAATGGCCTGGATCTATTACAAGGTCTGAATGAGATTACCGTATCTTCCATCGTGAACTGGACGAATGATGGTACGAATCGCTGGATTTTCGGTTTGGGTACGGTGTTAACACCGGAAACGAACAAATATTTTTTCGTAACCCCACGTCACGGTAGCGGATCAGGCAATATGGTGGCTTCAGGTATCTCTAAAAATGGCTGGCCGAACGAAGCGTTAGTTACAGGCAGCGCAAACTCCAATCTGATCGGTGGACAGTGGAAGCATGTAACGGTTTCTTTCTCTGAAGCCAGCAACAGGATCACATTATTTGTGGATGGAGTTAAGGTTGCTTCAGGTAATGCGAAAGGACTAAAGCTGACAGAAATCATTAATCCGGATTCTACGTTTTCTGGTTTTATCGGCAAGTCAATCTTCTCGAACGATCCATATCTTCAAGGTAGCGTGGCTGATTTTCGTGTATATGATCGTGCATTGACGGAGCAAGAAATAGCCGAGTTATATCAACAAGAAGCAGCAACTCACATTTCCAAAATACGAAAGCTTACTGTGAATGATGCAGCGAATCAACTAAGCATCGATCGTTACTTAGATGAGGCAGATCAGAGTGCTGAACAGATAACGAAAAACCTTGCCTTACCGACGAGCGGTAAAAACGGTGTCAACATCACTTGGAGTTCAAGTCATCCAGCTGTCATTTCTAATAGTGGTATTGTGCAACGTCCAAATGCTCAAGCAAGTGATGTTCAAGCAGAGCTTACGGCTGCTTTAACGTATCAAGGGGTATCAACAACAGCTGTATTTCCTGTTACAATCTTGAAGCAATTCGATGATCAGCAGAAGGTTGATCTGGATGCTGAACAATTAAAGATCTACAATGCGGACAACGTTAAAGGAAACTTACGTCTTGTCACTACAGGTGAACAAGGCTCTACTATTACATGGACATCTAGCAGACCGATAGTTGTTAAAGGAACGGCTGAAGCGGCTGGTAACGCTGCACGGTTAGGCTGGGTAAGCCGGCAAGCTACGGATATACCCGTTACGCTCAGAGCTACAATTGCGAATGGCACAGCTTCTAAAGAGCGTACGTTTAACCTTACGATTAAACAAGCACCTGCACCAATACAGCCTGATGCGTACTTCTTTGCGTATTTTACAGGTGAGTATGAAGGTGGGGAAGAGATCTCCTTCGCTACAGCTGAAGACCCACTGTTCTGGAAAGCGCTGAATAATGGTAAGTCGATCCTTCAATCGAAAATGGGGGAAAAAGGACTTCGTGATCCATTCGTTATTCGTTCAGCAGAAGGGGATAAATTCTATATGCTGGCAACCGATTTGAAAATGGGTGAAAGTACAGATTTCGACCAGGCTCAAATTACAGGTAGTCATTACATGATGGTTTGGGAGTCGGAGGATCTCGTGAATTGGAGCGAGCCGCGAATGGTCAAGGTTGCTCCCAAGACGGCAGGCAATACGTGGGCACCAGAAGCGATCTATGATCGGGTAACCGGAGAGTATATCGTATTTTGGGCATCCTCGATGAAAAACACAGAGACATACGGTGATTATGACGGGAGACCGGCAGGTCAGTACAATGTGATGTACTATGCAACAACACGAGATTTCTACAACTTTTCTGAGCCAAAGGTCATGATTGATGAGTCACTTCCAACCATTGATACGACGTTTATTGAGCATAATGATATGTTGTATCGATTCACCAAGTCAGAAGTGAATACCAAAGTATATGTGGAGAAAGCACCAAATTTCTACTATGACAAGGATGGTATTGCTGAGAATGGCCTTCAATACGACGCTGTTCCGGGTACACGTGATAACAAACTTGGCTTGATCGGAAAAAATGGAAATAACGAAGGACAAACGATATTTAAGGATATTCATAAAGACAAATGGTATCTGTTCCTTGATTCATGGCCATATCATGTACGATATACAACAGATCTGGATAGCAGCACGCAATATATGAACAATGTATTAAGCAGTGATCAATATGCACTTCCGCCAGGACCACGACATGGAACGGTAATTCCCATCTCACGTGCAGAGTATAATGCTTTGCAAGTAAAATATGCATCGAAGGGTCCTGAACCATCTACAGACCCGGTTGTACATTACTCATTTGATGCAAATACAGTGAAGGGTACAACGTTGAATGACATTTCCGGCAATGGCCATCACGCAACACTGGTAAGTGGAGCAACGATTAATGAAGAGGATCATGTTGGTAAAAAGGGTGCTTCGTTAGAACTTAATGGGTCAACGGGATATGTGAAACTGCCGGATCACTTGATTCAATCCTTGAATCTGGAGAAGGCTACGTTCTCTACATGGGTTCAAGTAGACAAAAATCAGGCAAATCAACGCATATTTGATTTTGCTTCCGAAACAGGCAGACAGGTTAACCGCAACACCATGTACTTGAGTACACAAGGAGATACAGGTAGTTTAGAGTTCGCTGTCGTAACACCTTTTACGGAGAAATTCAGCAATGACAGCACGAGACTCGGATCAGGTTATAAATATGCATTGCGAAATGCTGGACTATTACCAACAAAGACTTGGCAGCATGTTGCCGTTACGATGGATGAATTTGATGCCGTATTGTATGTGAATGGTCGAGAGGTTAAACGCAGCTCTACATTTAACGTTGAGCCGAGAATGTTACTGGAAACAACGATGAACTATATTGGTAAATCGAGAAATAGCACCGATCGTCTGTTTGCCGGTAAACTGGATGATTTCCGTATTTATAATCGTGCATTATCTGCTGAAGAGATTGCAGCATTAGCGGATGAAGACATTACTCCTCCAGTAGAGCAGCCGTCTGGGGCTGAGCTTATTCTCCATTACGATATGAATGATATCGATGGAGAGACGGTTATTGACCAAACCGGAAAATTCAACGGAAGATGGATGAATTCGTCCAAAGCAGAATGGGTTCGTACACAAGATGCTGGTGTGCTGAGTTTTAATGGGGGCACAACTAATTCCTATGTAGAGCTGCCACAAGGAGTGCTCGATGGATTAACGGATATTACGGTTTCATCCATAGTGAACTGGAGCGGCAAAAACGCTGCGGAGTGGTTGTACGCATTAGGAAAACCCAACATTAATACGCACTATACGTATTTTACACCGCGTTATAACGCTAACGGTATGGCCCGTTTAGGGATCGCAACAAATGCCTGGAATAATGAGTCCTCAGCTTCGGCCACGGGCTTGAAAAATAATGAATGGAAAGTAGTTACGACTGTTGTTTCAGGCACGGATGGTACACTGACGCTTTATATTGATGGTATTGCTGTTGCAACAGGCTCAACCAATGGAATGACGCTGGAACAAATAAAAAATATCTCGGGCAGTAGTGGATATATCGGGAAGTCATTCTATACAGCTGATCCATACTTCGGCGGGTTGATTGCAGACTTCCAAATCTATGATGGTGCTATGAGTGCGTCAGATATTGCTTCACTGAAGGCTCGTGCAGATCAGAAGATCGCTTCGATGAAGGGCATGTTTGTATCGGCTGCGACAGAGAAATTAACGATTGCTGATCTTCTTGCTTCGAATACATCCAAAGATACGATTACAAGCAATGTAACCTTGCCAACATCAGGCGCTTATGGCACGACAATAAGCTGGACAACAGATAAAGGCCATGTGATCTCAACTACAGGTGCCATAACAAGACCAGCTAACGCAACTGGCGATCAAGTTGTAACGTTAACAGCGGTATTTTCAGATGGTACTGAGACTGCTAACAAAACTTTTACGTTGAAGGTTAAAGCATTGCCGAACGATGCCGCTGCTGTAGATGAAGCCAAAGCAGCACTAGTCGTTCATAACATTTATGATGTAAGAGGTCATCTCACATTACCGGCATCTGGACTCTATGGAACAACGATTACGTGGACTTCCGTTCAACCAAACGTCGTTTCAGTTACGGGTGAAGTAAAACGCCCAGCGCACGGTAGTGGAGATGCAGACGTGAAGCTTACAGCGACGATTACATTAAATTCCGCATCCACTACGAAGGAATTTATTGCGAAGGTGAAGGAACTGCCTGCTGAAGAAAATTATGCGGGATACTTCTTCACATATTTCACAGGAGAAGGTACTTCTACAGGGGAGCAAATTTACTTTGCAGCAAGTGACGGCAATGATCCGTTGAACTGGCGAGAATTGAATGATGGTAAACCTGTATTGACCTCTGCCTTGGGGGAAAAGGGGGTTCGTGATCCGTTCATTATTCGTTCGCCTGAAGGTGACAAGTTCTATATGATCGCTACCGATCTGAAAATTAACGGCAATGGCAACTGGGGCAGAGCACAAACATGGGGAAGTCGTTCCATTATGGTTTGGGAATCGAATGATCTGGTCAACTGGACAGATCAACGCATGGTAGAGGTTGCACCGGAAGAAGCGGGTAATACTTGGGCACCAGAAATCATGTATGATAAAACAACAGGTGAATACATTGTATTTTGGGCATCGAGAATGTTTGATGATGCATCCCATACAGGCAGTGCCTATCAAAAAATGATGTATAGCAAGACAAGAGATTTCTATACGTTTACTGAACCGAAAGTATATTTGGATTATGGATATTCCATCATTGACACCACGATGATCGAGCATGATGGAAAAGTATATCGTTTTACGAAGGATGAACAGGACAACGGAGCTGCTGCTCCATTTGGCAAGATGATCTTCCAGGAGGTGGGTGACTCAGTCCTGGACCCAGCCTTCAAGATGATTAATCAAGGCGTAGGTAACATGAAATGGGTCGAGGGTCCAACGATTTTCAAATCCAATACAGATGAAAAGTGGTATTTATTCGTAGATGAGTTTGGTGGAAGAGGTTACATTCCATTCGAGACAACCAATCTGGCATCAGGTATCTGGACATTATCTTCCAACTACAACTTACCAGCTAATCCGCGTCACGGAACGGTTATTCCTATTAAACAAAGCGAATATGATGCACTCCGTGGAAAAAATGTACCCGTTAGCGGAATTAGCTTGGACGAAACGACGTTGTCCATAATGGTAGGTCAATCAGGGCAATTGACAGCTGCGATAGTCCCAGCTAATGCAACGAAAAAAGCAGTAACATGGAGCTCAAGCAACCCGGCGATAGCTACTGTAAGTGCAACAGGTCGCGTAACGGCGGTGGCACCAGGAACAGCAACCATTACAGTAACTACGGTAGATGGCGGTTTATCATCCAGCGCTACGGTAACGGTGACACCACTGGTTGAACCGACTGCACCAGGCGGTGGTAATGGAGATGGTGGCGGTAGTAGCAGTAATACTCCTGCACCTGTAGCACCACCAGCTTCTACAGGTGGAAGTGAACCCGTGGTAACGGACAACGGGCAAATAAACATCAAACCAGTCGTGAATGAGAGCGGCACTTCTGAAGTCAAGTTAAGTGCAGATACGGTGAAGCGTGCGCTTGATCAAACGACAGGCAGTAAGCTGCGGGTACAAGTTGACGGTAATCAAGGCTTGAACGAACTAACCATTGATCTATCAGTTGATCCGCGCTTAACAAGTGGAACTGCTAAGGTAAGTAGCATCGAGATCAACACAGGCTCAGCAGTCGTAACGTTGGCTACCGAACGGCTTGGAACAGGAGCAAGCGCAGGGAAAACGTTAGGATTGTCGATCAAGAAAATGGCAGCTGATCAACTTCCAGCTGGCACACAAGCTGGGCTGAACGGTGAGGTTGTATACGATATCAAGTTAACGATGGATGGTAAGAAGCTTACAGCGTTTGATGGTAGAGATGATCTTGTGATTGCACTGCCATACAAATTAAAGCCTTCCGAGAATCCAAACAACATCATCGTATACGATGTGAAGGATAATGGAGAGCTAAGAGTAGTGATGAATGGTAAGTACTATGCAGGAACTGGTCAAGTAGAGTTCAAGCCAACGAAACTAAGTAAGTATGCGTTAATGTATGTTGCAACGAGGTTTCAGGATGTGACCCAAAGCTGGGCGAAGGATGCAATCTCGGCATTGGGAGCAAGAGGCATCGTAAAAGGTGTAGGCAACGGCGAGTTTAATCCGAAAGGTCAAGTGACAAGAGCTGAATTCATCAATATGTTGATGAATCTGTTAGAGTTATCGGATGAAAGCGCAACGACAAGCTTTAGTGATGTGGAGCAAGGAGAATGGTACCATGAAAATATCGCAACCGCGCAGAAGCTGGGGATTGTGAACGGGAAACCAGATGGAAGCTTCGGTGTTCATGAGAACATTTCGCGAGAAGATATGGCTGTTATGGTATTCAAAGCAATTCAAATGAACCAACTAGCGTTACCAAGCAGTGAAGCTGCAGCCTTCAAGGATGAAGCAAGCATCGCAAGCTATGCGAAGCAAGCGGTAGAGGCAATACAGGGAGCAGGCATCATAAACGGTGTAGGGAACGATGAGTTTGCGCCGAAGAAATATGCTAACCGTGCAGAAGCAGCAGTGATGATCTATAATTTATGGAGTTTGATGTAGACACATTAAGTATAGGGGGCCTACATGGAGCGATGACGAAGCGATTAATCCTCCTGGGCTTCATTCAAAAAAGGAACGCCATCACATTACGTGATGGCGTTTTTTAGCTTAAAAACCGGGGAACTAAGCGTACAAGTACGAATGAGTTTTCGTTACCTATTCAGAGGTACGCACTTTTTGCCTTGTTTCTATTAGCCCGAACACCTCATCCATATCGAGGGAAAACATGACGCTTTCACTTGTTATCGGCTGGAAGTGAAACTCCAGCTTTTCTTTCCCGAATTGCTTCTCAAGCTCTGCCCACTGTTCTGTGGACAATAATAGAAAGGCTAACGTGTCGTTGCCTAAAGACTCCATAAACCATCGAATCTGATAACGTGGACCAATCATTTCCTGCATAGCCCGAATAGCGCTGTCTCGATCAGTCCGATCATCAGCGAACGGAATGGTCAGCTTGTGATCGTGCGAACTTAACACAATATCAATGCCTCTCGGTTTGTCGATGTCGATTATCTCGCACGTGATCTGATCCGATTCCGGCAGTTGATCGTACTCTACATTATCCTACAAGATCAGCGGGGCCTGAATAGGTCAAAGGATACAGGCGAATGCCCAAAACACTTGTAGTCATATAAATGTCCAGATTATAATGAATGAAGTAAATATTTGGTATGTGCCATTGGCGTAAACGTGAAAAACCACGAGCAAGCACATATTTCATAAGCCGTACGCCTGGGCAACGTATTTGGTCGTACACCGAATGATTTTATTTATTTTACGGGAGATGAATAGGATGGAACAGGTACGGCAGGCAAGAAATGTGGCAGTATTCATTTTTGAACAAGTAGAACCTTTGGATTTTGCAGGACCATTTGAAGTTTTTATTTCAGGAAGTAACAGAGGGCAGGACTTCAATGTGTACACTGTGGCGGAAACGGAAGGTCCGATCCAGGCATTGGGAGGGCTGAGCATCAATCCAGCTTATACGATTCATAACTGTCCTGATCCCGATATATTAGTGATCCCTGGAGGTTGGGGTTCAAGAAAAGAAATGAACAATGAAACGATAACGAGCTGGATTCGGGAAGTGTCTAACGATGTCGAGATGATCCTGTCGGTCTGTACGGGAGCCTTGATTTTGGCAAAAGCCAATCTGTTAGACGGTTTGAAGGTGACAACCAATCGTTTGGCGATGAAAGAATTACGGGAAATTATCCCTGCTTCTACTGAAATCATAGAAGATGTTCGTTATGTGGATAACGGGAAGATTGTATTGTCCGCTGGAATATCCGCTGGCATGGATGCTGCGTTATACGTTGTAGAACGACTACTGGGCGAAGATCGAGCTATACAAACGGCAAATATTATGGAATATGATTGGAAGAAGGCTTGAAATGGGGATTCTTGTTGAGAAGTACCCTGCACGTTGAAAACGATAGGTGGAAAATCATATCAATTGCGCCCTCAAATTATAATGATAAGCATAGATTGGCGGCATGAAACTTTACATATGGAGGTCATTAAGTTTGAGGACATATTACTACTTCAGTTGGTTTAATCATTTTTTCCCAGAGAAGCTGTTTAAATTGTTGCACGAGGATATCCAAGACAGAAAATCACTTGTTATGATTAGCGGTGATCCTTCTGATTATGAAGGTGAGCAGGTTAACTTTGATGATATCACGGAATGGACATGGTTTACTCAGGCAAACCTTCGTTTTGATGAAACTCATTTCATTGATTACCGCATGCAGCAGGAAGAGGCCCAGCAAGTTATGCGTAACGCTTCAGTCATTTATTTATGCGGTGGAGATCCTGTTCAGCAGCACGATTTTCTGGCCAAATATGAATTATCCAATGTAATCAAGAATAGCAACGCCGTGATCATCGGTGCAAGTGCTGGTTCATTAAACATGGCTGCAAAATGGTTATTTTCTAATGACACTATCCCTGAGGTCGAAACAAGTATTATTTATGAGGGTTTAAGTTGTAATGCTTTTGCTTATGAATCTCATGCTCAACGTGACTACGCTACGTTTGTTGAGGGCTACCTGTTCACCCTATCTGAAGAGATAGATGTTTATGCGGCAGAACAGGAGAGCGCTATGCGTGTTAAGGACGGCAAACACTTTAGTTGGAATAAAGTTGTACAGTTGCAGAGAAATGAACATTCTTATAGACCGACCGCCTTCATTGGCGGTTTTTCTAGTGCGCCCGGCCAAGATGGATATAAAAGATCACTTAAACTTTAAGCAGTCAATGTTTGTTTTACCATTAGTAGAAATGTATATTGGCATTAGAAGAGGTGAATTACGTTATGATTAATGTGGATAGATTAGCTTCAATATTTGCAAGCAATTTATATGAGATCGATGGAGTCAATCGAATGATTCTGCAGCCTAAGAGTGCATTGCGTGGATTCAGAACGTTAAACCATGGGTTTATTTTTGTGACTCGAGGTGAAGCCAGCATGTCAGTGAATGGAACAGTCTATGAATTATACCCAGGGTCTGTTTTTCATGCAGCGCCAGGTATGTATTTGGATTCACAAGTGAATGGTCAGTCGGAGTACGAATATTATTCCCTTTTTTATCGTTATGACAGAGCAGGAGAGGACAAGTATGTTCCAGAATTGTTTTCTCATTACAAGCTGGACTCAGGAGCCGATCCCAGGGTTGTTGAATTGTTAATTATGCTACAGAAGCAGTTCAGTAATCAGGGAGGAATCGGGAAACTTCGAATTAAGCAATTGTTTTTAAGTATCATGGTTCATATTTTTACAGGGTACAGTCAACGGGAAAGAGAGGCTTCTCCGTGTGAAAGAATGGTTGAGGAAGCCATTTCTTATATTCAAGGCCATTACATGAATCCGATGACGCTGGACGAGTTAGCCAAGTTACATGGCGTAGGTTCTAAGCGATTCTCTTACTTTTTTCACAAATATACGGGATTTCGTCCAATTGACTATGTCATCCATTATCGAATGGAACGGGCGAGTGAGCTGTTACGGTCAGGAAATTATCTTGTTCGAGATGTTGCTGCGAGTGTTGGTTATACCAATCCCCTCTATTTTAGCAGAGCTTTCAAAAAGAAATTTGGTGTTTCACCTTCGGAATTCACACCACAATTAGATAATGATACATATCGAATTTGATTTTTGTGTATTCGCTTTTTGAGGCATCCTTGCTATAGTATGTATTGATAATGATAATCATTATTAATACAACAGCTTGAAAGGTTGGTTGATTTGGCTACAAAAAGACAGCTTTGCATTGGAGTATCCTTGACAGCAACCTGGCTGAAGGGAAAGAGCTGGTGTCATGAGGATAGCCATGTAGAAAAGTTATATTCCAGCGATTTTTATCTGGAGCTGGCATTAAGGGCTGAGCGGGCCAAGCTAGATTTTGTTTTTAAGGCAGACGCATTGCTGCTGAATACAGCGGTAATAGATCATACTCCTGGATTCAGCAGTCCTGATTCGACGATTTTACTTGCCTCCATTGCGCGTGAAACTAAGCATATCGGGCTTATCACGACGACCTCAACAACGTTTAACCCGCCGTATGTTGTTGCGAGACAGCTTCAGTCGCTAAACTGGATCAGTAACGGACGCGCAGGCTGGAATATGGTTACCGCCATCGGTGGAGCAGAAAACTTCAGTGATGCTCCGATGCCTTCCTCTGAGGAAAGGTATGCTAAAGCATTGGAGTTCAGTGATGTAATACACAAGCTTTGGCAGAGTTATCCGTACGACGCGTTAATTGTTGATCGCAGTACGGGACAATATGCAGACCGGGAGAAAATACGTGCGATTGATCATACGGGTGAATACTTCAGCGTGAAGGGACCACTCAATATGCCAGCTCATCCATCAGGTCCACTTCCTTTACTTCAGGCGGGTTCATCGGAATCGGGGCGCCGCTTTGCTGCTTCCGTCGCGGATGCTGTTTTTGCAGCGACTCCCGATATTGCTTCAGGCATCGAATTGCGTGAAGACCTCAGAAGAAGAGCCAGCAGCCACGGTCGTCATCCTGATGAAATCCGGGTGCTTCCCGGCATGTATTTTTTCTTGGGGAAAACACGAGAAGAGGCGCGTGAACTGTATCAGGAGGCCCACGCTCATCTGAGCACTGAGAATCGATATTCGGCTGTCAAGTCGATATTAGGAATAGATATTAGCCATTTGCCTTTGGATGGCTGTATCACGGCAGACATGCTTCCTGATCCGGTCGAGCCGTTGCGTAGCCAGACTCATGCCAATTTACTGCGCAGGCTGATTGTCAATGAGCAGCCTTGCGTGAAGGACTTGCTGTCAAGGCCAGAGGTTGTTGGTTCTGCATATTGGGTAGTCGTTGGAACAGCAGAGGACGCACTGAGTGAAATCACGACCTGGTTCGAGGCGGGAGCTCTGGATGGCTTCATTGCTCTTCCTGGCGGTTCCCTGCATTCCATATCCATATTTTTTGATGAACTCGTTCCTATGCTTGCCAACAAAGGTTTGTTCAGAAAGGAATATACAGGGGCCACATTGTCAGAGCATTTGGGAATTAAGAAGAGCTTATGAAGTGTGACATTATTTTGTGGAAGGGGTTATAGAGAGGGATGAATAAACGGTGGATATTTATAGGTATGGTTGTTTTAATGCTTGTAGTTTTGGCTGCATGTGGAGGGGGAGAAAAGCAGAGTGAATTAAGCAAAACTGCTAATAACAACGTATCAAAAACAGTATCTGGAACGGAAAGCGGCGCTTCAAATTCAACAAAAACGATTGAATATCTCGGAGAAACCTACACGGTGCCACAGCAGGTCAAGAACATTGTAATTACGGGTGCAATGGAGGCGATGGAGGATGCGTTAGTTCTTGAAGTTCATCCTACTGGCGCGATCACTGTCGGCGGCGAGTTCCCGGAGATGTTCGCTTCAATCACCAATACCTCTGAATCCATTGGAGAGAAACAGCAGCCCAATTTCGAGAAAATACTAGCGTTGAAGCCTGACGTTATATTGGGTTCAACGAAGTTCCAGGAGGAAGTAAAGCAAAACCTGAAAAAAATAGCTCCAACGATTTTGGTTTCGCACATTGCGACGGACTGGGAATCCAATTTGCAGCTTATGGCGGAATTAACCGGAAAACAAGCAGAGGCAGAAAAAATCATCTCTCAATACCAGACGGATACACAGGCAGCAAAAGCGTCACTGAAGGAAAAGCTTAAGGGTAAAAAAGTAGCAGCAATCCGTATTCGTGGAACACAGATGTTCGTATACCCGCAGGATGTCTATTTTAACCCTGTTTTATATAATGAAATCGGCCTGGAAGTGCCACAAGAGATTCAAATGGCGAAAACACAAGAGGCTATCTCCGTGGAGCAATTGGGGGATATGAACCCGGATTATTTGTTTGTGCAGTTTTCTTCGAGCGAAAATCAGGATGCAATCAATACATTTGAAGATTTGAAAAAAAATGCTATTTTTCAAAATGTTAATGCCATAAAACAGGGTCATGTCTATGTTAACGTGGTGGATCCGCTCATGGAGGGAGGCCCGGCCTATAGTCGAATTAAGTTTCTGGAAAGTGTGCAGCAGCACCTAGACAAGCAGTAGATTGGAGCAGAAGGAAATGCATTGGTTGTCAGGCAAAAGCTTTATGCAGGTGGTCATTTTAACATTGCTTTTTGGGATCACAATCATGGTATCCGTTGGATATGGCTCCAAATCGATCAGTTATGAAGCGGTGTGGCAGTCGCTGGTTCAATATGATTCCGAAAATATGGACCATCTTATCATTCACACCTCTCGTTTCCCACGTGTCGCAGGTGCATTGCTGATCGGTGCGTTCCTGGCCGTGTCCGGTGCGTTAATGCAGGGCATGACGAGAAACTATCTTGCCTCTCCTTCCATAATGGGTGTAACCGATGGATCGGTATTTATGATTACACTTTGTATGATTTTCATGCCAGGGGCCTCCTCGATGACGCTTATCGTAGCCTCCTTAATCGGCTCGGCATTGGGTGTAGCTCTTGTATTTTCAGTAGCCAAAATACTGCCTAACGGAATGAGTCCCTTAACCTTGGCTATATTGGGGACTATTCTGGGAACGTTTCTGAGCGGGGTATCCCAGGCGTTGGGGACTTATTTTCAAGTTTCGCAAAACATCAGCTTCTGGTATAACGCAAGGCTGCATCAGATGGACCCGGTTCTGATCCAGTGGACCGTTCCGTTTGCTATTATTGGATTACTTATTGCATTCATGGTTTCTCGTTCTATTACAGCCATTTCGCTGGGAGATGACATTGCGCAGGGTCTCGGCATTAACCTTGCTGTCATGAAGAGTTTGACGATGCTTAGCGTAGTCATTCTGACTGGAATTTCGGTTGCGTTGGCCGGAAAAATTGCTTTTATTGGCCTGATCATCCCGCATATAACTCGATATATTGTTGGACAAAACTACAAAAAAATCATTCCTTATGCGGCTGTATTTGGTGCATTGTTTCTCGCTTGGTCTGATGTCATTAGCCGATTTTTGAATCCTCCATTTGAGACGCCCATCGGTGTGGTTACTGCCTTGTTTGGAGTTCCTTACTTCCTGTACCTAGTCAAAACAAGAGGGGGGAGGAGCGTATGAGCAAGCTCAGTCTTCAGGGAAAGTACTGGTTTGTGCTCGGCCTAACGTTGGCTCTGTCCATTCTGGTCATGTATGTCAGTGTAACCAATGGCACATTTGATATTTCGGCGACAGATGTGCTGCGAACGTTATTTCGTATGAATTCCAGCAAGGAGTATGATCTGGTTATTTTTGATTTCCGATTGCCCCGGATCGTCATTGGAGCTTTAGTCGGCTTGGGGCTGGGAATTTCAGGTGCTGTGCTGCAAGGCATTACAAGAAACCAACTGGCTGACTCTGGTATTCTGGGTATTCATTCTGCTGCGGGTATGGCAATTGTGCTGTTCATGTTCATTTTCCGAGGAACGACAGGTGCTCACTGGTTATCTACTATGGCGATGCCGATTTTTGGCTGGTTTGGTGGTTTAGGAGCCGTGTTTCTATTGCTGCTGTTTGCCAGACAGCAGGGGGGACTTGATCCGCAACGATTGATTCTGGTAGGCATTGCTTTAGGGTTAGGCTTCGGTGCAATTACACTGTATATTTCGTTGAAAATGGACCCGCAGGATTTTGAAATGGCGACCGTATGGCTGGCAGGCAGTATCTATAGTAAGAACTGGCTGCAGATCGCAGCGGTATTACCGTGGCTAGTCTTGTTAATACCTGTGATTTGGTGGAGAGCCTATAAGCTGAATTTGCTGCATCTTGATGAGGTATCCGTCTCTGGTATAGGATTAAATGTCAATCGGGAAAGAATGATTTTTCTATTATGCTGTGTCGGGCTTGTGAGTGCTTGTGTATCTGTATCCGGGAGCGTTGGTTTTGTTGGGTTGATTGCACCTCACATTGCCAGAAGATTGGTGGGCATTCAGTATAAGTACGTTCTTCCTGTTTGCGGAGCTATCGGCATACTGATGGTATTAGTCGGAGATTTTATTGGGAAAACGATTTTTGCTCCGGCAGAGCTACCGGTAGGTATTGTGATTTCTATAATTGGCGTTCCTTATTTTATCTATTTACTATTTAAAAAACGAAAATAGCATCCTGACTGCGTACTTCTTAGAAAATCATTAGAAAAGAGGAAACCATACGATGAATAAAATGAAAGACCATGATGTATTCGATGTAACGATTGTTGGCGGAGGACCCGCTGGATTATTTTCAGCTTTTTACAGTGGTCTGCGTGAAATGAAAACCAAAATCATAGAATTTCAGCCCTTTTTGGGCGGGAAGGTGCATGTTTATCCTGAGAAGATGATTTGGGATGTGGGAGGACTACAGCCTGTTCCCGGAGCACAGCTTATTGAACAAATGGTTCATCAGGGATTAACCTTCCAGCCAGAGGTCGTTCTTGGAGAAAAGATCACATCCATATCCAAAGATGAACAAGGGCATTTCGTATTACACACGGCCTCTGAGAAGTTACACTACTCCAAAACAGTGATTTTAGCTATTGGAGGAGGGATTTTGAAGCCTATTAAGCTGGACATTGAAGGTGCAGAACGTTTCGAGGTTACCAATTTACATTATACAGTCAAATCGCTGTCCCGTTTTAAAGACAAAACGGTTCTTATCTCGGGTGGAGGAAATGCGGCGATCGATTGGGCGAATGAGCTTGCCCTTATTGCCAAACAGGTCTATTTAACGTATCGGCAGGATACACTGAAAGGCCATGAAGCGGAAATAACACGTCTTGAAAATAGCCCGGTTGAGTGCTTACTCAACACAACGATTGAGAAGCTGATTGCTACAGATGACCATCAACAGATTGAAACGGTTGTGCTGAAACGCAATGAGGATGGAGCATTATTAGGGCTGGCTGTGGATGAGGTCATCATTAACTACGGATATGAGCGAGACAAGGAACTGCTGGTGAACAGTCATATCCAGATTGAGATGAAGGAGCATTGGATTGCTGGAACTTCGTCCAGCGAAACCTCTGTACCGGGCATATATGCAGCGGGAGATATTTTGCATCATGAAGGAAAGCTGCATTTGATTGCAGGAGCGTTTCAGGATGCAGCGAATGCGGTGAACAAAGCAAAACTGCATATAACTCCCGATGCCAAAACACACGGACTGGTTTCCTCACATAATGATTTGTTTACGAAAAAAAATCGGGAGTTGCGCAAACACTTATACACGAAGTAAATGTCAGGTGTTTTGGCAAGTTAGCGTTTTACTCTATATTTCACGTTGAGACCGGATGTATTTTGCCCCTGAGATTGTCAGTGTAGGCCAGGTTTCCGTCCTTTGTAATGACAGCAGCTTCGATATGCTTCATAGGATTCACCTTGTGAATGATGGAGGCGGCATCTAACCCGAACAATTCTGTTGTATAGATGTCACAGTCCAGCGACTTGTCTGCAATTATAGTTAATGAAGCGATATTGCTTTCCATCGGATAGCCAGTTGTACTGCTGAATATATGGTGGTACTGCTGGCCTTCTTGTTTCAGAACTCGCTCGTATATGCCGGATGTAACGACGGATTGCTCTCGGATGCTGACATATGCTGCTGCATTTCCCCGGGGGAGAAAGGGATTCTGTATTCCAACCTTCCAGTGACTGAGCCCCGAAGGGGAATCCCCATGAACAAGCACATTTCCACCCATATCGACCATTACAGAGACGACCCCGTTGTTCTTGAAAAAGGTCATAATCTGATCGGCAAAATACCCTTTAGCAATCGCACCAAGGTCGATCTCCATGCCTTTTTTGCATAAATGAACCGTCTGGCGCTCATCGTCAAGCTGTACATTCTCCGGGTTCAACAGCTCCAGCACTGCTTTGATATCTGCATCCTGGGGCACATGTGCCTCGCGGAAACCAATTCTCCACAATTTGATCAATGGACCGATCGCAATATTTAAAAATGAATCTTCATGCAGGCTGTGTGCTTTGCCGATCCGGATAAGATCATACAGCTCTTTGTCCACCTGTATCGGATGAGATGCGGCTGCTCTTTTTAACATGGCAAGCTGCGAGTGCTCGCTGTTGGCACTAAACACTTGTTCATACTGCATCAGCATTTTCGCTGCTTCCTCGGCAAGCTCTTCAGCATCTTTGCCATCGATATAGAGGGAGATGTTCGTCCCCATGAGTGGTATCGTTCTCGTAAAAGGTTTCATGATAGCCTCCTATATTGCACATTGCTGTCCGTGATTGAGGAACGTATGGATGAGGTCATGATCCACGCTGGTCAGCTTTTTATCTCCATGATGGGCAATGAAATAATCCAGGCTTATCTTATCCAACGGAATGGGGTAGATATTGTATTCTGCCGGACACTCGTCAACCCGAACACTTTCGGGCACAATAGTCAGGCCCAAATTACGCTTGGAGAGCTTGAGTACAGTGTAGATATCTTTGCTTTCCATCATGATGTCGGGCTGTACCTTGTATACACTGAGTAATTGATCAATCTGTTTGCGGATGGCCGAGCCCTTGGACGTTAGAATAAGCCGTTGACTCAAAATGGTGCTGATCTCAATCGTGCCCTCCGGGATGACTGCGACATTCTCTTGATATAATTGGCAGCAGCGCGGAATAATGGCCCGGTAACTGTGTTTGCCCCAGCTATACGAGTTCAGGTTAGGGGAGATGCTGCTGGAATTTTGGCCGATCCAGAAGTCGAGCTCGTTACTCTGGAGGCGTTTCTCATTTTTTTCAGGCAAATCCTCGACAAGATTAATTTTATACGTTGGATGAAGCTCCAGAAAATTCGGTAAAAAAAGGGGCGTTAAGTACGCACCGAGGCTTGGGAGAATGCCGATCCGCAACACTTTGTTGTCGATATCCGATACATAGGAGATTTCCCGGACAAGCTTGGCGTAGCTATGTTCAAGTGAAGTCAGATACTGATAATATATTTTGCCCTGCTCGGTTAATCGGTATGGAAGCTTGTTGCGTGTAATCAGCTCACAGTTCAGCTGGCCTTCAATCTTTTTGATCACCTTGGTCAGGTAGGGCTGAGAGATGTAAAGGGATTGGGCAGCTTTGCTATAATTACTGTATTTCAGAAGGCTGTCGATGTAACATAAAATATCCTGCGATTCTAATTTAGACATGTCGCTCACCATTTGTGAAAAAAGTAACAAACTTAGGATTTGAGCTGATTATAACAAATTGGTTATCAAACTGCAATGAATAACTATTAGATCATTCCAGCTTCCCTATGTTAAGGTTATGCCGAAAGATCGAGTCTGACATTGACGAACATGATTTTCGAATGACAGAAGGGGGATTACGATGAATTATTTAGCTATTGTGGGCACGAATTCGGATGTGTCAACGAACCGCACACTGCTTCAGTTTATGCAAAAGCATTTTGCCAGTGAGGTCCAGATTGACTTGTTTGAAATCAAGGATTTGCCTGCTTTTATCGAAAAGGACGATCTAGAGGAAGCTGAAGTTGATATTCCTGTAAAGGTACAAGAATTGCTGGACCAAATCTCCAAAGCAGAAGGCATCATTATCGCTACTCCTGAATATGATCATGCGATTCCGGCTGTGTTGAAAAGTGCGCTGGAATGGGTCAGTTATACCACCCAAACCCTAAAAGACAAGCCTGTTCTGATCGTAGGTGCTTCCCACGGCTCGCTTGGCTCCTCCAGAGCGCAGGCGCATCTCAGACAAATTCTGGATTCACCTGAACTTGGTGCGAGAATGATGCCTAGCAGCGAGTTTCTTCTAGGAAAATCACAGAGTGCATTTGATAACAGCGGCAGCCTGATCAGTGCTGAGAAAGTTACGGAGCTTGAGGAAATTTTCAGGGAATTTGTTTTGTTTACGGAGATCACAACAGAGCTGCTGTCAAAACGGACGTTGAAGAAAAAAACGAAAAAATTTTCCTGGCAAGAGTAGGGGGCTAACTACAATGAAAATCATAGCGATCGTTGGCACAAATGCAAAGAAATCATATAATCGCAAGCTGCTTCAGTTCATGCAAAAGCACTTTGAATCCAGAGCAGACATTGAAATCCTTGATATTACAGATGTTCCGATGTTTAATCAATCTAATAACCAAACGAACAGTGTAATTATACAATCGTTTAACGAAAAAATTATAGCAAGTGACGGCGTGATTATTGCGACTCCGGAATATAATCATTCCATTCCTTCATCCCTGAAAAGCTTGCTGGAATGGTTGAGCTTTGAAATCCATCCGCTTGCTGGCAAGCCGGTCATGATTATTGGTGCGTCACAGGGAACGCAAGGTTCCTCGCGTGCACAGCTGCATCTCCGTCAAATTCTGGATGCACCGGGTGTTGAAGCGAATGTGATGCCAGGATATGAGTTTTTGCTTGGCAGTGCACATAAAGCATTTGATGAAGCAGGAAACCTGAACAGTGAAGGAACAATTGATTTTCTGGAAGTGTGCTTCCTGCGGTTCCTTCGTTTTGCCAAAATCTCCAATCAGCTTAATGAGGAAGAGGAGTTTACCTATACACCTGGTGTGTATGAGGTCAATGCGATTGGTCACAGCGGCAATCTGCCGATGAAGGTATCCTTTAGTGAAAATCGGATCGAACGTATTGATATTGATTCCCAGGGGGAAACCGAAGGTATCGCCGATGTCGTTTTTGTAAGAATCCCGAATAAAATCATTGAAGGACAGACGCTGAATGTGGATGCTCTATCCGGTGCTTCCGAGACGAGTAACGCTGTCATCAACGGTGTCGCCAAAGCAGTCAAGCTGGCCGGAGTAAACCCCGACATTCTGAAAAGACGTCCAAAGCCTGCCAGCAGCCAGATGAAGGATGATGAGGAATATTCTTGTGATGTGGTTGTTGTAGGGGGAGGCGGCGCCGGGCTCAGTGCGGCTGCTACAGCTCTACAGCAAGGTGCGAGTGCGATTGTGCTTGAAAAATATCCAGCTGTTGGGGGTAATACAATCCGTTCAGGTGGTCCTGTTAACGCGGCAGACCCTGTATGGCAGCAGCAATTTAGTGAGAATCCGGGGGAACGACAAACGATTGAGAACTTGTTAAGTACCGATGAGAGCCTGATTCACCCGGAATATATCGATGATTTCCATGCGTTGAAAGCAGAGTTTGCAGCATATCAGGAGAAGTTTGGCACAGAAAAGGCCTATTTATTCGATTCCCCACTGCTGCACAGAATGCAAACGTATTTCGGAGGCAAACGAACCGACTTGAATGGCACCACGATCTATGGACAGTATGATCTGGTTAAGGTGCTTACCGATCGTGCCCTGGAAAGTGTGCAGTGGCTTGAGGATATCGGTGTTGAATATGATAAGAGCATCGTATTTGCTCCAGTAGGTGCCCTGTGGCGCCGTGGTCATAAACCTGTCAAAAGCTACGGTTCTGCATTTATCATTGCGCTTAGCAAGTATGTAGAAGACAATGGCGGACAAATCATTACAGACACCCCGGTGAAACAATTGATTATTGAAGATGGAAAAATTGCAGGTGTCATTGCAACGGGTGTAAACGGTCAGAAAATTACGGTTCATGCAAAAGCAGTTGTGCTTGCCAGTGGTGGTTTTGGTGCAAATACGCAGATGCTCAAGGAATATAACACGTACTGGAGCCATATTGACGATGATATCAAAACAACGAATTCCTACGCAATGACGGGTGACGGAATATCGCTTGGCAAGAGTGCAGGAGCCGCACTGACAGGCATGGGCTTCACACAAATGATGCCGGTAGCTGACCCGGAAACGGGCGAGCTCTTCAGTGGACTGCAAGTACCGCCTGAAAACTTCGTCATTGTTAATAAAAAGGGAGAAAGGTTTGTCAACGAATTCTCTGGACGAGATGTCTTAACCAAAGCGGCGATCGAGCAGGGAAGCTTATTTTATCTGATTGCGGATGACGAGATCAAGAAAACCGCTGCCAATACCAGCCAGGAAAAAATTGATCGGCAGGTCGAAGCGGGCACTTTGTTTAAAGCGGATACGATTGAAGAACTGGCAGTGAAAGTGGGTATGGACCCTCAGGTTCTCAGATCGACCGTTGATAAGTATAACTCTTACGTAGATGCGGGCTTTGATCCAGAGTTCCACAAGGATACGTTTAGCCTAAAAGTCGAGAAGGCTCCTTTCTATGCTACGCCTAGAAAACCTGCGGTCCATCATACGATGGGCGGTATCAAAATCGACACCCAAACTCGTGTCTTGAATGAAAATGGTCAACCTATTGCACATCTGTATGCTGCCGGAGAAGTTGCAGGCGGTATACACGCTGGCAATCGTTTAGGTGGCAATGCCTTGACCGATATCTTTACGTTTGGACGGATTGCTGGTAAAACGGCTGTTGATGAGATGAATCATAAATAAGTAGTACAAAAAGAAATGTAAAAAGAACACCATATTCGACTTTTAAACCACTTCACATTGAAGTGGTTTATTTGCAGTTCTTTGCGATGCGTATGGAGCAGATAGTACGAAAAGCTTCACAATTCTAAAATGTAAACGCTTCAAAAAATGCTGGACAAATGGAATAATGGAATGGTATATTGTTTCTGTAAGAAACAATATTATCTTTAATGAATATTAAAATACAAAAAGGACGGGATATGCGATGACTAGAATTGAAACAACGCTTCAATCTTTTGACGGTACACAGCTTTATTTCAGCAAGGATACTGTGGAGAATGCAAAGGCTGCGGTAGTCATCGTACATGGATTGGCTGAGCATGCCAGCCGGTATGATTATGTGACAGAGAAGCTGAATACTCGCGGTTTTACCGTATATCGTTTCGACCATCGCGGTCATGCCAGATCGGAAGGTGCCCGCACATTTTATAGTGACTTCCATCATCTGATTGATGATGTGAATGCTGTAGTGGAGGCAGTGCTGCAAGAGATCGGGGATACTCCGCTGTATATTATTGGACATAGTATGGGCGGCTTTGCTTCCTCATCGTTTGGAACGAAATATCCGGGAAAAGTGAAAGGCATTGTGTTATCGGGGGCACTTACCCGTTACAATACAAAGGTGGCTGGAGAACTGCCGATGGAGCTGCCGGCAGGCACATATTTCCCGAACGAGCTGGGCAACGGGGTGTGTAGTGATCCTGAAGTTGTATCCGCTTACGCCAATGACCCGCTCGTAGAGAAGCAGATTTCAGTTGATTTGTTTAACAGCCTGGGTTACGGCGTGGAATGGCTTAAAGAGCACGCCAAACAATTTGTTGATCCGGTGCTGGTGATGCATGGAGCAAATGACGGACTCGTGAGCGAAAAGGATTCTCGCGACTTTTACGGAGATATCGCTTCAACGGATAAAACACTGAAAATCTATGCACATCTCATGCATGAAATTTTCAATGAAACGGCACGGGATGAAGTCATTGAAGAAGCTATTGCATGGATTGAAAAACGCATCTGATTTCAGTAGAGTAAAAGAGAGAGAATTTGAGGACGAAAGGGATTACGCATGAAATTAGATTGGATGGGTGAACATCGCGAACTTGTCGAGAAGATCATCAAGTACGGCAATGCTTACTCCAACACCTATAAGCTTCAGCGAAGCTACGGAACAGATATGACGTTCTCTGCTGCTCAGATTCAGACACTCGAATATATTTTAGAGGCAGAGGATCAGGAAGAGAAGATGTCCGAGATGGCCGCGCGTTTGGGCGTTAGCCGCAGTACCTTTTCCAAAAATGTGAAAAATCTGACAGAAAAAGGACTGCTCGAAAAATATCATTTAAGCGGCAACCGCAAAGATATTTACGTCAAACCTTCGGACAAGGGCCGCGAGGTCTACATGAAGTATACTGCATTTGTGCGTGAGCTTTGTTTCGATGATATTTTCAAGCTGGCAGACCAGATTACGGAGGCTGATAAAAAAAGCTTTATTCGCATCATGGATCTGTTAGCAGATGTGCTGCTCTGGTACGGTGAAAAAGAACAGGAGCCGCGCAAGCTCATCAAGATTGAGCCGGACAACTCATAAGCAGCTATGCCGCTTTCGAAGGCGGTTCAGTGAACGCTCACGCTGGACCTGGCTAACGGACTACAACAAATAAATTCCCTCAGGCTGTTATTGCTTTGAGGGGATTTTTTTACGTTCGATGTGTCATCTTTAAAGGGGAACCAGGCTATGAAGCAGCGCGGAAAAACTGGGACCCGCATACCGAGAGGTATCCTAAAGTATTTGTTTTTGCTGAAATGGGCTCCTTCGGTGGATACCAGATTGGGCAGCGAATTGTCCATCGGACCGAAAAAGCGTGGCAATGTCATCATGGAGGGCTGTTGTAAAGTTTTATTGCTTCCTGATCCAATCGAGACTCAAAGGTTCAGCAACCAGTTCTCGTCCGGTTTTGGACGAAAACCATTCCCCGACAAAGCGTTTAAATCCATGCGAGCATTTTTGGGAAATCTGGAAGAGGAACCAGGCGGGTTCCATTTCCTCAACTGGGGCGGAGCGGTAAGCCGCAAATCACCTAGATCAACAGCGTTCTTCTGGCGCAAAGAGAAGTTCTACGTGGAATGGAACAGTACGTGGCTCAAGCCATCTCATGCCGCTAAAAATATCGCACTCGTTCGTCAAACTCGCAAGAAATGAAAGCCAAATATGATCCGAAAAATGTGTTCAACAATCCGCAAAGCATTCCTCCGGCACGTGGGCTGTAGTGATGCAATAAGCAGAAGCGGGTGTAGTGGAAAAGGAGCCGCATATGCGGCTCCCGGACTCTACTCGACGATCTTGCGTCCCATTTTACGTACAATATTGTGTGCTGCTAGCCCCTTCTTCGCATCCTGCTAGCTGGACAAGCACTTTCCTGTTATTTCTTCTGATTAGCCATCCACTCCATCAGCGTTACGGCTTTACCTTTCATTTTGACAGGTTTGCCATTGAAGTCCTTGGAGATGTCGTTGTTCAACACAGGAATCCAGGACCAGTGTCCGTTGTACTCATAGGGAGCGTTGTCGCCGTTGCCTTTGGAGTACAACCCACTCATATCCAACACCTTATCAAAATAGGAGTAATGAACATTTTTGGCTCCCGCAGCGATCAAACGTTTGTAGGTAGCAGTTGACGTTTTGGATGTATCCACCGTCTGATCTGCTCCTGCAGCTGTGAACCAGATCGGAATATTTTTCAGCTTGGCTATATCCTGCTTGGTTAACCAGGAATCGTCGTATGCTTCAGCGGAAGGATAAGCAGCAGCGAAGTAATCGGGGTTGGCCAGCAGCATGTTCAGGGTCATAAATCCGCCGTTGGAGCACCCGCCAATGTAAATGCGATCCGTATCAATATCTGCTGCATGCTGTTTAACATACTGTTTGATCAAAGCAGTTAGTGACCTGGTATACATACTCTTTCCATCCTTGGTGTACTGCCCCGTGCCGTCATTCATCCAGAAGGTCGGGGTTTGAGGAACCAGCACAGCAGCATCCCCAAAATATTTCTGGATCGATTCATCAGCTAATGCGGTTACTTTGTTGCCAAGCAGAGCAATTCTCGGGTCGGTTCCACCTTCACCTGCACCGTGAAGCCAGATGATCAACGGTTTTTCCTTGCTGGTTTCAGGCATATATGAGGCATAAGTCAGCTGAATCTCACCGTATGTGGAGTCCTTGTATCTGAACTTGCCTGTCAGGTCAAACGGCTCAACACCTTGTTCGATCATCGTGTGAGGTGTATCCGGTCTTGTTGTCAAATAATCAATCACATTTCCAGCCTGATCCTGAAGGGATTTTTGCTGAATGATCGTATATTGCAGGTCCACATATCGATTGGTAAAGGACTGAAGATCAAACATAAACGGGCTGGCGGTCATCAGATCGGGGTGTACTTTCATCTCAATCGTAATGTATTGACCGCTGGACATGGAGATTGGATTGCCATTTTTATCGGAAAGGTAGGCTTTCTCTATCGCTCGGCTGCTGCTATCCGATCCATCATATTTTTGCTGTGTTTGAAAATTAATCATCGGATAACTTCGTTCTGCGAGTACCTTAAACGAGTCCTTGGTCAGTGAATTTCCTTGAATGGCGGTACCTGTATCCAGAATGATCTTGTAAACACCAGGGCCCCAATCATATCCTTTGGTTACGAGAGAGTAGGAGAGTGGAGAGCTTGATTCAGCAGAATTGTTTGCGCTTACATTAGTGGAGACGAGAAGAGAGGAAGTTAGAGCCAGAGCCAGAAAACCTGACAGCAAGCTTTTTTTCATATTCATCAGCATATACCTCCAGATGGTTAATGTATGTAGATGCTAACATTGTATCATTTCAGGAGGAACATGGGAATTACGAACGTCTTTTCCAGCTTTATATTACGCAAAAATCGCCTGAAGCTCACCCTATGGTGAATTCCAAGCGATTCTGCAAGATGTGAGGCTTTGTATTTCGTAGATTTCTTTAAGACGATTACTGTTTGACTGCTTCGCCTGCAAAGACTTCTACGTTCATCGGTGCAGCCATAAATGCTGCAGCTTGTTGAACAAAAGCCTGGAAGTGAGCACTTGAGTTATGAACAGCTGTTGCAGCTTCATCTTTCCACAGCTCGATCATCGTGTAGCTTTGTTCACGTTCTGTGCTTTTAACCAGCTCATAGCTGATGTTGCCTTCTTCTTGGCGTGTTGCAGCAATCAGTTCTTTGGCGGCGTTCAGAAAAGCTTGCTCTTGAGCGGCTTGTACTTGCAGATGTGCGTGAATGATAATCATCGTGAATAACCTCCATTGAATTATATTTAGTAAAGCTGATTATTGTAATAAGAGTAGATCTGAATTTGAACATGATCAGTGTGCTTTAATCCGGTCTGTCTAGAAAAATGTAATTCTTAATTCTGAACTTATGCCCAAGTTGTAATTGTGTCTACTGGCAGACGGTAAGAAGGGTGGCCTTCTTTGGCTGATTTACCAATCGAGATCAGCATTACCGGCTGATAGCGGTCTTTGTCCATGCCAAACGTTTCAGCGATTTGAGCTTTTTCGTAACCACCGATTGGATTGGTGTCATAACCGTGAGCACGTGCAGCGAGCATCAATTGCATGGAAACCAGACCAGCATCAATCAGGTTCACGTCACGCAGATCGGAAGCAGGCATATTGTCATAATAAGGTTTAACCACTTTTACTTGCTGTTCTGCAACTTCTTTTGGCATAAATCCGTGCTCAACAGCTTTGCCAAAAATCTCTTCCAGATACTCGCCATTGTTCATGTCGATGAATACACCGATCACTGCAGCAGAAGTCAGCACTTGATTTTGGTTAAAGCGTGCAAGCGGGGCCAGCTTTTCTTTGCCTTCAGGTGTATCAACAACAAGAAAACGCCAAGGCTGCATGTTTACGGAAGATGGGGCACGGGAAGCTTCTGCCAAAATTTCAGTCATTTCTTCACGGCTGATTTTCACTTCTGGATCATACAATTTGACGGAACGACGACCGTAGGTAATTTCATTAAAATCATTTGTTTTTTGGAATTTGCTTTGTGTTGTAGACATGGAAATCTCTCCTCTATATATGGTTTAAAAATTGTTTTGCATACGTTCCAAGAAATCGGCGAGCGCATGAATCTCATCTTCACTGAAACCATCCAGAATCTGATGAATATAATTGGTTTTCTCTGTTTTATATCCTTCAATCTGTTTGCGCCCATGATCCGTCAGACGAACAAAAGTTACCCGATTATCCTCAGGATTTTTGCGTCTCGTAACCATCTGGTCGGCTTCGAGTTGTTTCAGGTGGCGAGTAATAGCAGCACTGTCGATGTTAATGATCTTCTGGAGCATAGACTGGTTAATCTCGTCAACCTGATCCAGCTCATGCAGAATTTCAAAACGTGAGGAACTGATCCCGGTGCAGCGTTCAAACTTGGGACTGATTTTGTTCCCCAGCACATTCAGCAGATTAATGATCTGCTCTTCTTTGGAAACCATACGTGTCATGACTAGACCTCCCGGGTGAATCCAATCAACAACGGCGTATGTTAACAAATAATTAAAGTTGCCAGTATACAATGCCATTGCCTCATGATTCTGTAGCTACGCTCAATCGTTGATGGATCAATATTTGATACGTCAATCATTGATGGCTCAATTAATATATCATGTGATTTATCATTTTGCAACAGCGGACTGAATAGAAATTTTTGCTGCCCTGATCAGGGTATGTTGTATGTTATTTTATTGAGAACTATTATCATCTAAACTATAATGACAATATAATAATGGCTGAAGGAATTCGTGTGTAGAAGCAACGTGCCTGACGTTCAATGACAGGAAGGATTGTTAATGGAAAAAAAGGATTACATGAAACGAATGGAAAACATACATATTTCCTCTGTTCACGTATATCAGGGCACGATCGTTACAGCACGGGTTCAGCGCAGGACGTGGAGAAGGTATGCTGTATGCCGGATCAGTAGCGGCAAAGGTGTATTGAAGCTGGATCACGCTGTTCATCTGGTATCCGAGAACGATTGGTTTATATTCGAACCGGGCATGTATATGGAGATAGAAACGAACGGGGAAGCTCCCCTCCGGTACCAGATCATCTTATTCTCTTATGTAGGTCTTGTCCGGCAGCAGGCTGCTTGGCGAACGGAAATGTTTGATTTCCCTGTAACAGGCAAGCTTCAGCTGTCGGAGAGTACCCGGGAGGTTCAACAGATGTTGGATCAACTGGTGCATTTCACTCCCCGCTTCCGTGAGCTGGAAAATATAGAAACCAAACAACGGCTGCACAGGCTGCTGATCCGGTTAATACGGAACGTCAAATCGAATGCTGCGCCGCAGGCAGGTATGGATCAAGTACTTAATTATATGACTCATCATTACATGAAGGAGATTCGAATAGAACAGTTAGCCGCAATGGCTGGACTGAGTGTAAACCATTTTACAAGGACATTCAAACGCGAGTTCCATATGACTCCAGTTGAATATTTGATGCAGCAGCGGATCTCAAAAGCCAAGCAGCTGTTATTTTCGACCGAGAAAATCAGAGTCATTGCTGAGCGAGTCGGTTATAAAGACGAACATTATTTCAGCAGAGTTTTCAAAAAGCGCGAAGGTATCGCCCCAACGCTGTATATGAAAAATAAAATCAGCCGAATTGCTGCATTATATTACGGGCTGGACGATGCTGTCATGACGCTCGGGCTGGAGCCGGTATCTGCATTATCCTATGAACAGCGGGTTGGCAGTCACCCTTCTGTAGTGGAAAGCCAGGCATTCAGGCATTCAGGACTTATGCTGAGTAGCCTGAACCAGAACTTTGACAGACTGAAAGGTGTGCAGCCTGATCTGATTATTACAAGTGATCGCATGCAACTGGATCATTCTCTGCAGCATATTGCCCCTACAGCCATCCTGAAGCACACCAATGATATCGCTAATAGCCTTCTATATATGGCGGACGTTATGGGCCGCAGTGAACAGGCTGTTCGCTGGATTGAGCAACATGCAGAATTAAGCCGGGTTCTGCAGGCAGACCTTCGATCTAGATGGGGAAAGCAACGGGTTATGTTTATTCGAATTACGGCTCACTTCACGCGTATCTACGGAAAGCATAACCAAGTGGGAGCTCTGTTATACGAAGATCTTGGTTTTCTAATGCCTGCACATTTCCCGGAAGGGGAGTGGGCTATAGAGCTGCACGAAGGGGAGCTGCCATTATACGATACCGATCATCTGTTTGTGATGATTGATCCTACAGCGGAGGCTTACGCTCGGTGGCGGCAGTTGCAACAGTCCAGCGAATGGACAGGTTTTACTGCTGTTCAGCTGGGCCATGTCCATGATGCAGGAGATATTTTTTTTAGGGCGCTCGGGCCTGCGGGGAGGTTGTGGTCGATGCGTTATGTAGCCGGGATGCTCGGTGTGAAGGTCAGGTGATATTGTGCACGTGAAGAGAGTGGAATAATCCATGGTAAGCGTGTACCCTTTTCCCTACTATAATGATAATGATTATTATTATTAATTAGAAAAGGGGATTAGCATTCAATGGTACGATATAGAAACGCAATCATCATCATGTTAACACTACTCATGCTGGTTTTATCGGCATGTAGCAAGACTGAGGAAGGAACGAAATCAGCAGCAGAACCCGCTAAAGCCGCGGAAGAGAGTGCTACACAGACAATTGAACATGTGAAGGGAACGGCAGTTATACCGAAAAAGATTGAACGTATGGTTGTTATGTCTGCTGCTTATATTGACCACATGCTCACGATTGGAGAGAAACCAGCCGGTGTTAATGTGGAAGTGCGTTATGGCGGAGAATACTTGCCATATCTGGCAGATCAGCTGGCAGGTGTGCCAACGGTAGGGTCAGCGGATAATCCCAACCTCGAAGCGATTCTGCAGATTGATCCCGATGTCATTATTATCGAGAACCGAACAGCCGAAAATACATACGAGCAGTTGGAGAAGATCGCTCCAACGATTGTACTCGGTAATGAAGAATGGCTGGATTATGGTGATGATACTACGTACTGGACTCAGGATTTGCTGACGATTGCGGGAATGTACGACAAGGTGGATCTGGCCAAAGAAAAGATTGCTGAACTGGAGAAGCAGACAGAACAGCTCAAAGCGAAGGTGGAGCAGCAGGAGTATCGGAAGCTGGCATATCTGCGGGTAAGAGAGAAAAACTTGCAAATTTATGCGGCGAAAGGCCATCCGACCAATACACTGCTATATCATGATCTTGGATTTGTCCCCTCTTCGGTTACACCTGCTGAGAAGCGTGAAGACCTGTCTATGGAGAAGATTGGTGATATTGACGCTGATTACATCGTTCTGGAAGTCGACCCAAACGCGCACGATTATCTAAACAATATGCATGCCAGTTCCCTATGGAAAAAGGTTCCGGCTGTGGTGACTAATCAGGTGTATGACACGGATTCTTTCTGGCTGTTTAAAGGCTGGGGCTTCATTGGCAGAACTGAGATTCTCAAAGAGATTGAGGGCATGATTCAATAGATGGTACGTTATGGTGATTATGATCATGCAGCAATGTCGGCCGCATTAGAGCAAGCTTTTGTGACGAGAGTCAGAAGAGCGGAAGAACTGTCCAGCTTTCCTTTTTGTGCCAAGGATCTGTTATGTGAAGGGACACGAGAAGCCATATTGCGTGAGCAGGCTGTGCAACAGGGACTGGAACTCGGAGGATCAGGAAGCTTAGCGGTAGGTACACTTTTTGCCAAACGTTATTCGGTTCTCGTTATGGCTGTAATCTCTGCGTTCAGTATGTATGATGCGTTACTTCACATCGAGGAAGATAGCGTGCATATAAAATTAAACGGAACAGGCGGCATGTGGTACGAAACCCGGCTGGAGAGATTGGTGGAGACGGACACTGGGTCGCAAGTGACACTGGAGCAGGAATATTGGTTTCGACGGGAAAAGGAAGCCCGCTTGCTCAGGGATCGATTGCAGTTGCATCTGCAGCGTATGTTTCAAGCCGTCGCAAAAGCTACCGGTGCGAGCGATAAAGTGATGAGTTCTCTGGTGGCACATAATGTGCAGCAGCTCGCCGCAAGTATGATCCATGATCCCGATATATGTTGGACGAATCAACGACTTGCATTGATCGAGCATGATATGCACATCTGGCTGGAGCAGCGCAAAGAAAACATGTTTGGCGGCACCTTTCAGCGTTTCGAGCACGGCAAGTGGCAGAGGGCACCGCTTCTGATTCGTCGATATTGCTGTTTGGCTTATCAGATCGGGGACGGTCATCATGCACATAGTTATTGTAACAGCTGTCCGAAGCTTGACTCGGAGTCAAGACTTCGGCAATGGATCAACAAGGGGACTTTAACGTAACATGACTTAATAAGCAGATATGGATTAATCCGTATCTGCTTTTGTTTTATCCAAATCTGACTTCGTACCGGCAAACAAGCATGTCACCTTTTTTTAGCTTTCCTGACAATTAAACAGTCATAAGCTTCAATTGAACAGGCTGAGCTCATATAATATCGCTAATAGTTCTCTCGCAATAAAATGCATATGGTGATTCATCGTCACGAAAGGATTGGTCTTCATGAGTCTGGAAGCATTGAATGAACGTGTGAGAAATGACTTGACGTTTCTGTCTTATGGCGGGGCCAGTTGGGTGCGAGCCAAAGAGCAGGCAGAGGGCCATGTGTATGATGTCGTTATTGTGGGCGGTGGTCAGAGTGGCCTTGGCGCTGCATTTGGACTCCTGCGTGAACGGATATCCAACATCCTGATCATTGACGAGAATCCGGCTGGACAAGAGGGCCCTTGGGAAACCTATGCCCGAATGGTTACCTTGCGTACTCCTAAACATCTGACCTCCATTGATCTGGGCATTCCATCCTTGACATTCAGATCGTGGTGGGAGGCTCAGAACGGACGTGAGGCATGGGAAAAGCTTGACAAAATACCGCGCGGAGAATGGATGAACTATTTGCGCTGGTATCGGGAGGTGCTGGAGCTTCCTGTTCGCAACGAGGTCCGGCTGAAGCTGATCGAACCCGCTGTTCATGCTCATCTCGAAAACGGTCTGATGGAAAAAAATATCGGGATTCATCGCCTTCATATCGAAGGACCGGACAAAATGAATAGCGTTATCCTTGCTCGTAAAGTGGTTCTTGCAACCGGCATTCAGGGAGGGGGCGAATGGCATGTGCCTTCCATGATTGCTGACCGATTACCGAAGGAGATGTACGCCCATACTTCGGAAGTGATTGATTTTGAACGTTTGAAAGGTAAAAGGATTGCTGTCCTTGGCGGCGGCGCCTCCGCCTTCGATAATGCCAGTTATGCATTAGCCTCAGGAGTACGGGAGGCACATGTATTTGTAAGGCGGGAGCAGCTGCCCAGCGTTAATCCGATACGCCAGATGGAGCAATCTGGCATGATTGAACGTTTTCACGCACTGCCTGTCGCTGATAAATATCAGGTGATCTCCCATTTCTTCAAATATAATCAGCCGCCGACCAATGATACGTTTAATCGCGCAGCTGCCTGGCCCGGGTTTGTTCTGCATCTTCACTCTCCATGGCTGAGCGTGGAAGCGAAGGAACAAGGAGTTCAGGTGCAGACGCCCCATGGGCAGTTTATGTATGATTATCTCATCATCAGCACCGGGCTGCTTAGTGATCCTGCGTTAAGGCCAGAGCTTGGACTGGTCGAGAAACATATTGCACGCTGGAAGGATTGTTTTCAGGCTCCAGAGGAATATCGCAATGCCTTGTTGGATGCTCATCCATTTTTAAGTCCTGGCTTTGCTATGACAAGCCGAACAGAGCAAGGCAAGCAGGTGTTACATGGACTGTTTGTTTTCAATTATTCGGCGCTTGCGAGCTGCGGCTTATCCGCTTCTGCCATTTCAGGCACCAGAGCTGCCATTCCCAAGCTGGTTACTGCTATTGCAGATCAATTGTTTCTGGATGATCGGGAAGACATCTTACAGCAGTTTTATACCTATGCAGAGCAAGAATTCACGGCAGTCTGGAATCCGAATAACGTTCTTGCTGAGTAAAGACGCATGCATTTAACAAACTTACCGTACAGTGCCAGAGCTGTGCGGTTTTTTGTTTTTGTAAACATCGTTTTGCAGGGGACTTTAATTTATTGTAAAATGTCGTTTGGAACATGTTAAAGGCAGGGATCAGGAATGGAACTAATGAAACAAACCAAACAGATGAGTTATGATCAATTCAGAGCACATGTGAAAAGAGCATCGAGTTTACGCAATGTACCTTTGATCAAAATTGTAGCTTTTCAAGAGAAGTATATGAAGATTGAAGAAATGCAGTTTTTTGATGTGGAACAGAATTATATGAGTGTTCAGGCTTGTAATACGTTATGGATGAATCTGAAGGACAAATCGTTTCGTACGGTAGTGTCTCAATCGCTTCAGTTTTATCAGCAGATGACGAATCTTGGACGGCATTCTCTTGAGAATCTGATCCGGGAGTTATATGATACGGCTGTTCCGGTTCTGCTAGATTATGATCCGTCCAGGTATTATACCCTGGAACAACTGGTTGAGATTTTGGCAACCGACGAGGATAAGCTGATTGAGCAGCTTGAGATGGGACGTTTCAAAGGAGCTTTCATTAATGAAGAGGGGAAATGGCTCAAGCCAAAACCGGAATAGTGTGCAACGAACTGCTGTAACCGTCAAAAAATCCTGCAGCACTGCCGTCAGTAGCGGCGGTTGCTGCAGGATTTTTTCGAGCAGAAGACCTGTTACTGGCAACTAACTGCAGGATACACGTCGAACGACAAAACCATCCTTGCAGCGATTGGCAGGACCGGGAACAGCAAGCACTCGTTTGCCTTGCATCATAATGCCTTTGAGATTGGAACATAATTGAGGAGAACGTCCATTCAACCGGCAATGGCGGAACTGGATGGGGGTAAATCTCGACAAAGCAGCAGTAAAACCATTAACAGTAGGTGCCTCAACAATCCATTCTGCCGAGGTTTGTGGGCCGGAATAACGTTGTACCGTGCGGAATGTCCAGCCTTTGCTTACGTCTTTCAAAATGATGCAGCAGGTTTTACGTGTGATTTTCGTAATCGTCGCCTGCATCTTATCCCCCGGTGATACAGGGGAAGAAATCATTGTCTCCGCGGCGGGAAGTATTTCCCACCAGGCATAATATACCGGCTTACCGTTAACCCAGTCATGACTGGTTCCGGTCTGAATCAGATCTGTATTATTGTAGCCATCAATGCCAATCCAGGCAGAGGAGTAAGAGTTCATGCGGGAGGGAAGCACATAAGGGACTGTCCATTCTGCAGATATTCGCTTATAGCTTCGGGGTGAACTACTCTTTGCATAACCGCTCCAGTTGGAGGAGACCCACCCGGGCTGAAGTGATGTACTTTTTTTCAGCTGTTTAAGTTCACAAGGCTGTCGCCGCTTACGTATACGATCGGTCATCTCATGCACACCTTTCATTAATCACTCCCAAGGTCTAGTGCACCTGAGGCTTCTCAAGCCAAGTGATTGCTGGTTGTAATATCTAATGCATCTGTGTTGGCATGTGAAAGGTACAGCTGCTCAAGAAAACAAATCTTATGGATGAAAGTTTTTGAAGGTTTTTAAATTATTTTGAATGAAAATGATTGTTTTTTACGGGATTTATGATACTATAGAAGCAGTTGGAGGAATGGATATGCTGACTGAAGAACGATATGCTGCAATTATAGAGCGCTTACATTTACAGGGAATTGTGAAGTTGCAAGAGCTGGTTGATGTGCTTGGGGTTTCTGAATCCACAATTAGAAGAGATTTGATTGATCTGGAAAGTCGTCAGATGCTCAAACGTATTCATGGTGGTGCTTCACTGGTGAATGAGAAATCATTAGAACCAGGCATGGAGGAGAAAACGTTCAAAAACATTCAGCAAAAAACAGTCATTGCCCGTTTGGCATCGCAGGAGATTCAGAATGGTGAATGTATTTACCTGGATGCTGGCACGACAACGCTGGCTATGATTCCTTTTATCGAAGCCAGAGATGTTACGGTTGTAACCAACGGACTTTCCCATGTAGAGGCATTGGTGAGCAAGCGAATTCGCAGCTACCTGCTTGGCGGTATGATGAAAATTCATACGAAAGCGGTCATCGGCAGCATTGCGCTGCAGAACATGGATAATTTCCGGTTTGACAAGTGTTTTCTGGGAAGTAACGGGGTTGACCCTGAAATGGGGTATACAACGCCTGATCCAGAGGAAGCCTTGATTAAGAGGCGTGCACATCAACTGTCAGGAAAATCCTATGTGTTGGCTGATTCCAGCAAAATTGGGGATATTACTTTTGCCAAATTGTTTGATTTGGAGGAGGCGGATCTGATTACAGAACGAATGCCTGAACATTGGCGGACGGTAATCACCCAGAAAACTAAAATAATTGAGGGATAGCGATGATATATACGATAACACTCAACCCGTCCATTGATTACATCGTAGAAGTGGACGATCTGAAGCTAGGCGAACTTAACCGCATGAATCGGGACTTGAAACTCCCTGGCGGCAAAGGCATCAACGTTTCCCGCATTCTGAATCAGCTTGGGGCAGCCAATACGGCCATCGGCTTTTTGGGTGGTTTTACAGGTCGTTTCATTAACGACAAGCTGCAGGAAGAAGCCATTCAAACCGACTTTGTCACCATTGCTGATGATACTCGCATTAACATCAAGCTGAAGCATGGGGACGAAACCGAGATTAACGGTCTTGGACCAGCCATTCGTGCAGAGGAGGCTGATCAGCTGCTGCATAAGTTATCTTCCTTGCAAAAAGAAGATATTGTCATTCTATCTGGAAGTGTTCCGCCATCACTCGGTTCGGATTTCTATAATCGTCTCATTCAAGTCTGCAAGCAGACGGGAGCCGAGTTCGTCATTGATACTACAGGACCTGCACTGATGGAAGCACTTGTTCATCAACCATTGCTGGTCAAACCAAATCATCATGAATTAGCCGAATTGTTTGGCGTAACTATTGAGACTCGTGAGGAACTGGTTTCTTACGGTAGAAAATTGCTCGAAGCTGGTGCCAAACATGTTCTGATCTCCATGGCTGGAGAAGGGGCATTGTTTATCACCGGGACAGATGTATATCATGCAACCGTGCCGAAAGGAAAGGTCAGAAATTCAGTTGGCGCGGGTGATTCCATGATTGGCGGATTTGTAGGTACGTATGTATTGCAAGCAAACTTGTATGAAGCCTTCCGCACAGGGGTTGCATCCGGCAGTGCAACGGCTTTCTCGGATGACCTCGCAGCGCGTGAATTGATTGAAGAATTGCGTGAGCAGGTAACGATTACCAAGCTGTAGGCAGCAAGGTTATATCAGAGTATGAACGATTAACACATGAATAACGATCAAGAACAGTTAAGGGGATGGCCTGCTGCTGCAGGCCAACCGAACTCAAGGGAGTGTTCCAAGATGAAAATCACTGATTTAATGATTCAAGAAGCGATGATCATGGATCTGCAAGCAACCACCAAAGACGAAGCCATCGATGAGCTGATTGCGAGTCTGAATCGGAGCGGAAGAATTAATGATCCGGTGCTGTTTAAGGAAATGATTTACAAAAGAGAAGCGGAATCCAGCACAGGCATCGGTGGCGGTATCGCTATGCCACACGCCAAAACAAAAGCGGTGAATGAACCAACGGTTGTTTTTGCGAAAAGCAGCAAAGGTCTTGATTTCGAAGCGCTGGATGATCAGCCTGCTCACATCTTTTTTATGATTGCAGCTCCTGAAGGCGCTGGCAACACCCATCTCCGCACACTCGCGGCTCTTTCAAGGCTGCTAGTTGATAGCGATTTCATCTCGGAGCTGATGAATACGAATACGCCTCAAGAAGTTAGCGCTTTGTTTGATGCGAAGCAGGCAGAGGCTGCTGCGAAGGAAGCTGAGAAAGAGAAAGCCAAAGCGGAGAAGGAAGCACAGGGGGCCGGGGTATCCAGTAGTGCCAACAACGTAAAAAGCAACGCTGGAGTCATTGTTGGCAATGCAAATTCCGAGGATTTTGTTGTTGCCGTTACAGCCTGCCCTACCGGTATTGCTCATACGTATATGGCTGAGGATGCGTTGAAGAAAAAGGCTCAGGAAATGGGAATCAACATTCGTGTTGAAACCAATGGCTCTGAAGGAGCACAGAATGTACTGACTGCCGATGAGATTGCCCGTGCCAAAGGTGTTATCGTCGCAGCTGACAAAAATGTTGAGATGGATCGTTTTGACGGCAAACCTGTGCTGCAAAGACCGGTAAGTGATGGTATCCGAAAATCCGAAGAGCTGATTCGCAAGGCAGTCAACGGAGATGCACCGATCTATCGCAGTCAAGGCGGAAGCTCCAAGGATGAAGCTGCAAGTGCTGGAAAAATGAGCGTGGGCAGCAAAATCTACAAAGATTTGATGAACGGTATTTCACACATGCTGCCATTTGTTGTTGGCGGTGGTATCCTGCTGGCGATCTCGTTCCTGTTTGAGCAGATTGCAAGTCCTGACAATCCCATTGTGAAGCTGCTGCAAACGATTGGCGGCGGAGACGGAGCGTTCCACTTCCTGATCCCTGTGCTTGCCGGATTCATTGCAATGAGTATCGGTGATCGTCCGGCCCTGATGCCGGGTATGGTCGGCGGTTTGATGGCTGTCAATTCCAATGCCGGTTTCCTTGGCGGTCTGGCTGCCGGTTTCCTCGCAGGTTATGTGATCCTCGGTCTGCGCAAAGCGCTGAAAGGTCTGCCTAAAGCGATTGATGGCTTGAAGCCGATTCTGATCTATCCCGTGCTTGGTTTGCTGATTGTTGGTGCAATTGCATATTACATTTTTGATCCGATTTTCGGTTCTCTGAACACATGGCTTGTAGATGCACTTGGTAATCTGGGGACTGGTAACAAAGTATTGCTTGGTTTGCTGCTTGGCGGTATGATGGCGATCGATATGGGTGGTCCTTTTAACAAAGCGGCTTATACCTTTGCCATTGGTGTATTTACCTCCAGCGGCAACACTGACGGCGCATGGATGGCAGCGGTTATGGCAGGCGGTATGGCTCCTCCGCTGGCGATTGCACTGGCTACAACATTTTTCAAATCCAAATTCACGGAGCAAGAACGTAAATCCGGTTTGACGAACTATGTACTCGGCTTGTCCTTCATTACCGAAGGCGCAATTCCATTTGCGGCGGCTGACCCGCTTCGTGTATTGACATCCTGTATTATCGGTTCTGCGGTAGCAGGTGGACTTACACAGCTGTGGAGCATTAACGTACCGGCTCCTCACGGTGGTATTTTCGTAGCAGCACTGGCTAACCACGCCTTGCTCTTCCTGCTTGCGGTGGTTATTGGTTCCGTCGTTTCCGGTCTCATTCTGGGATTGTGGAAAAAGGCACCGACACTTGTTAAATAAGAATTAGATGATCTCATCAACAAATAAATGATAGCCCACTGGCATCTCTCCACTTGAAACATCGATGGAGAGATGCTTTCTTTATATGTTCATACGACAGGCCATTTCACTTTACGCAAGGCATCCAGTAGCTCAGCAGGGGCATTGAGATTGTCACGTACCAGATCACGCGGTGTTAGAGCCATCCACTGGTTGAGAGATACATCCTCAAAACGGTCGCTGCGGAAGATTTCCAGAAACCATAATGTGTCTTTACCGGTATTCTGTATATAGTGCCCCATGGCTAGAGGAACATAGCCGACATCTCCAGCCCGGTAATCAAACGTACGTGCATTGCCTTCCCCGCCAAAAACCGTCATCCTGCCTTCACCTGTCAGATAGTACTGCCATTCATCCGCATTGGGATGCCAGTGCAATTCACGCATCGCTCCGGGTTTGATCTCGACAAGGGCTGCAGCGACCGTGGTTGAGGCAGGAAAGTTGGTGGAGTCCACAATACGTACGCTTCCTCCGGGTGTAATCAGAGGCTCCTGAGCAAGCAAGCGATAGGAGAAAGAAAGGGGAATCGTGCCGTAGGGAGATTCAACCTCCTGGCTTTCGAGTGAACCGGGTACAGTATCCTGGAAAATGTAAACCTGTTCCTTGGGCATGGACTGAAAGGCCGATTCAGGCACTCCAAAATTTAACGAAAGTACCTCTGGCGGGGTGTGAGCAAACCAGTCGGTGATTGAGAGTGTATTCAGGTCTGAGAAGCTCCCGTCATCAAACACTAATAAAAATTCACATCCGTTCTCCAGCCCCTGAATGGAATGAGGCAGTCCTTTAGGAAAAAACCAAAGGTCACCCGGACCGACATCGGCAATAAAATTGCGCCCGTTCTGATCCACAGAAGTGATCCGGGCTGTTCCCCAAATCATATAGGCCCATTCGGATTGCTGATGCCAGTGTAGTTCCCGTACCCCTCCTGGAGTCAGACTCATATTCACACCTGCGAGGGTGGTCGCAATGGGCAGATCACGCACGGTAATCTCACGTGACCAGCCGCCATGATTCAACTGCATGTGGGTATCGGAGAAGGACATTCTCATATTAGGTAACAAGCCATGATCCGTCTTGGGGGGCACAAGCATATCTGGATTCTGAATGTCTCGCAGCACGTCCCTTGGACCGTAATCGGGCCCTCCTGCACCATCACTGCGAATGGGCTGCGGTATGATGAAAGGCTGGCCGCTGGGCTGTTTTCCTTTGCTCATGACATAACTCCTTCCGCTGTTGGCCTCAATCCTTTGAGACACGGAATTTTCACTATGATTACACCTATGAGCAGGGGCTTGGCAATTATGATGGACTTTGGAACTTATGCTTATAGATGTGCTCTACACGGTGCAGCACAGCAGCACTCTGCTCGGTAAAACGCAGGCGAGCTGGTTTATTGTTGACAAGATAACTGCCCGACTCATGCGTGGTGTTTCCGAGCCCGGCGGCATATAGCAGGGATGCACCTCGCGTTGGAGGAGGGAAAAACAATTTCATGACAGGTTTGATATAGAAGGGTATGCCCGATAATTTATTAGCTCTTAATGTATTGTTCCCGCCAGGGTCCACACTTAGAAGATGAATGCCGTCTGCCTTGGCAGCAGCTGCAGCTTCTTGAGTCCAAAGCGAAAGTGCAAGCTTGGATGCAGCATAGGGACCAAACAGCTTTTTAAAGGATGCAGGCTGTTCCAGAGTTTGAAGATTGAATGATTTCAGCATGCGAAAAGCAGTTGTGGAGGTGTTCACTACGGTTTTCATCCGACCTTCACGCAGCAGATGGTAAAGCTCTCGATAGATGATGTAAGGAACGACAGTCTGAAGCTCAAAATGCAGTTCATGGCCTTGAGCCGAGTACAGAAGTCTGGGTGTGCTTCCCCCGGCATTGTTAAACAGGACATCAATGGCTTTGGTCTTGAAACGTATATGCTCAAGTGCAGCGTGAAGGCTGCTGTAGTTCGTCAGATCGGCTTGTACGGCGTACAGCTGGCCTGAGGCCAATGCGGCTTGAATGTCGGGGTGTTCAGGAAAGGCAGAGCGGTTCAGGCCGATAACCTGCCACTGATCTGTTAGGAGCTTTCGTGTGAGCTCCAGGCCGATTCCTGATGTGGAGCCTGTAACAAGGGCTGTCCGTAACAAGTGAGTATTGTTCATAATAACCTCCGTGAAGAATGTATTGTTATTTCGAAATACACTCTATAATTTGGAGTCGACTCCAAGTCAAGAGACAATTTTCGACTTGACTTGGAGCTGGCTCCAAATTGTATGATAGAGAGAATTATGTTTACAGGAGGGCTGATAATGAGTGGTCATATCATGTTTTCCATTCATGAGACGTCAGAGCGGTCGGGTTTATCCAAGGATACCATTCGTTATTATGAGAAGATCGGGCTTCTTCCCCGTGCCGAGCGGAAGGCGAGCCGCCACCGCGTCTATTCCGAGCAGGATATCCAGACGATGAGTCTGATTACTTGTCTGAAGAAAACAGGCATGTCACTGGAAGAAATGAAGCCATTTTTGCATATGTCGCTGGAGTCGGATCTTGATGATTTCCCGGATGAGCGGGAGATGCTGATCAATTATCAGCAAAAAGTAAAGGCACAGATCACATCGCTGCAGCAAGTGATTGATTTTATTGACGATAAGCTCGCTCAGCGCAGTATGTTCCCTGAGAAATGCGAAATAAATGATGAGCATTTGCTAACGGGATTGGAGAAAAAGAACACATTTTCTTAACGTAGAAAGGGGCAGGCCATGACATTACAACAACTGAAGTATGTCATTGAAGTTGCTACACACGGTTCCATGAATGAAGCAGCCAAACGGCTCTTCATTTCTCAGCCCAGCTTGTCCAATGCGATCCGCGATCTGGAGCAGGAGATGCGTATAACGATTTTTGAGCGCACGAATAAAGGCATTACCCTTTCCAAGGAGGGGGTAGAATTTTTGAGTTATGCACGACAGGTTGTGGAGCAGGCAGAGCTGCTGGAAAATAGATATTTGAATGCCAAGCCTTCACCTCAGCATTTCTCGGTATCTACACAGCATTATGCTTTTGCGGTGAATGCGTTTGTACAGCTTGTTCAACAATACGGTCATGATGAATATGAACTTGCCCTGCGCGAGACAAAAACGTATGAGATTATTCAGGATGTGAAAAGCCTTCGCAGCGAGATTGGCATTCTGTATCTGAATGAGTTCAATGCCAAGGTCATTAACAAATTGCTGAAGGACGCGGGACTTGTTTTTACGAGCCTGTTTACAGCGAAGCCGCATATCTTCATCAGTGTCAACAATCCGCTCGCCAGACAGGCATCTGTGGCTATAGAACAGCTTCAGGATTATCCTTACCTGTCCTTCGATCAGGGGGAATATAATTCTTTTCATTTTTCAGAGGAAATTCTAAGCACGTTATCACATCCGAAAAGCATTCAGGTCAATGATCGGGCAACATTGTTCAATCTGTTAATTGGTCTCAACGGATATACCATCTCCACAGGAGTGCTCAGTGCAGATCTGAACGGTAACGAGATTATCCCGGTTCCGCTTGAATGTGAGGAGTCCATTAATGTCGGCTGGATCAGTCATAAGAGCACGTCACTTTCCAATCTTGGTGTTGCTTATGTGCAGGCATTACATGAGGCTACCCGGTTGCAGATATGATTCGCAAGTTATTGGTAAGCGTTGTAAGAAGTCAGAATAGTAGTGGATAAAAGAAGAAGTTATAGAGGATAAGAGAAGTCAGATGGTTTGGATAGAAGGGAGGTTAGAGCTTGAAAGTGTTATATCGGGATAAAAGTGAACAGCATGAGCTAACGGTATATGATACAAGGAGGCTCTATGGGGAACAGGGACAGTTCCGTGTACTGCAGTTCTCGGACGACGCGGTTCAGGGAGCGCTTGATCTGGAGCGGCCTTCAAGAATTGTGCTGGAGTATCCGCGGGCGATGCTGCATCTAATGGAACGCAATGATCCGCAGTATCATCGTGTTTTTGTGGTGGGGCACGGGATCGGCACGATCCCTTCTTATCTATCTGATCGACAGGTCAAGGTGGCTGAGCTTGATGCCGAGGTTGTCTGGCTAAGTCAACATTTTTTTGGATATACAGGTCCAGAGATCATGGTGGGGGATGGTCGCGAGCTACTGAAGCAGGAAAAGTCCGGCACATATGATTATGTTGTCATTGATGCTTTTTCTGCAGCTGGCACACCAGAGCAGTTTACGAATCAATCCTTTTTTGCAATGGTCAAGGACAAGCTTGATGCAGATGGTACTGTGCTGCTTAATGTGTTTGGCCGTTCTGGAAATGACAAGCTGGTCAATGCGATCTACACAACGCTTGGCACGCAGTTTACCTGCACTCGTGCCTTTGCACTTCCGGCGGAGCCGAATGAAGTACAGAATCGCATTCTGATCGGCAGCCACCGTCCGATTGATGTTCATATAAAGCAAATGGCCGGTTTTGTGGAACAACGTCTTGAGGAAGGTTATATCATTGAGGGGTGAGTGAAACTCTAGTCAGGGTGAGCGAGACTCTTAGTCATTGATGAGACGCCCGGATTGTAATTTGTCATGAAATTGTCAATCGTATAAATTATATGTGAAGATATCATATGTTCTTTATTGATTCTTAACAACTTTAATATAAGATAGAATGGATATGCCTTTTTATGAAAATCCGGGGGAAGCAAACATGATTGTGAATAAAAAAATATCCAGATTAAGCAGAAAAGTCAAAAAATTCAAAAAACTCAAAAAAATCAGTCTTACCGTTTTGATGAGCGGGCTCGTCACGATTTCGGTGTTGATGACGTTGACCATCATGGTGATTACGTCATATACCACTCAGAAACAGGCGCTGATTGACAGCACTCTTTCGCTGAATTATGCAAGTGCAGTGCAGATGAGTCAAACGTTAAACTCTTTGTTTGAATCGATGCAAAAGAGCTTGAAGCAGGGGGCAGACTATCTTAAAGATGTGGATTATACGCATAAGGAGCAATTAAACAACACATTGGATTTAATTGACAAAAGCAGTGATTATTTTAACGCTGTTTCACTAATAGATGAGACTGGGCTGGTGTTATCCATGTCACCGTATGCTCAGGTTAGTGTGGGTAAATTTGTTAGCTCTGAAGCCGCCAAAGCAGCCATTAAAGCAGAATCCTCATACATATCAGATGCTTATCTGACACCGCGTACGAAGCGGAGAATCGTCTTTCTTAGCGAACCCGTTTTTGAAAAGACAGGAAAATATAAAGGTGTGCTTAGTGGAAGCATATATTTGCAGGAGAATAATATACTCGATTTATTGTTTGGAAGTCAACTGAAGACCAATAACGGATCATACTTTTTCATTGTTGATCATAGAGGGAACGTGTTGTTCCATCCAAATATTAGCCGGATCGGAACAAATATTAGTGAAAACACAGTGGTCCGTAAACTATTGCAAGGTCAGACCGGTCAGGAGCAGTATACCAACCTCGAGGGGATTAGCTCTCTGGCGGGGTACTACAAAGTTCCTGCAACCGATTGGGGCGTAGTTATCGTATCGCCGACTCAAATGGTATATGATCAGTTGAATCGTCAGATCGGACTGTTGTTGCTTTACACGTCTATACCGTTTGTATTGCTGACTCTGATTGTGCTCAGGGTGGCACGCAAGCTGGTACAGCCTTTTGTGTTCCTGGCTGATCTGGTGCATCAGGTAGACAAGGGACAGGGGGAATTGCCTGTTGTAAAGCCACACTGGAACCGCGAGGCTGATTTGATTACCCGTGCCATGCTCGGAGCTATAGCTAACTTCAGAAACAAGACCGATCAGCTCGTGTATGACGCGAGAACGGACATGTTAACCGGTTTGAATAATCGGAGAACCTTCGAAGAGGTTATACAAAGCTGGATTCATGAGCACATTTCATTTGCAATCGTTGTGCTGGATATTGATCGTTTTAAGTTAATTAATGATACCTTTGGTCATTCAACCGGAGATGAGGTCTTGAAACAGATCGCCAGACTGATCCAGCTGTCTGTTCGACCTGAGGATGTTTGTTCCCGCTTTGGCGGGGAAGAATTTGTAGTGCTGCTGCGGAATTATGATTCGAAGATGGCTTATGAGACAGCTGAACGCATCCGAATTTCTGTTGAAGAAAGTGTACTGGCAGTTGATCGCACCGTAACGATATCGGCAGGTATTGCTGAATTTCCGCTGCATGCCCGGTCTGAAGCCGAATTGTTCCACTTAGCGGATAATGCGTTGTATATGGCGAAGGAAGAGGGGCGTAATCGTACGGTTGTGATTCAGTCGGTAGAAAAATAGAACACAGATAAGCAGTAAACAGAAGTAGAAGCAGGCCCTTAAAGCAGGGTCTGCTTCTATTTGTAAACTCTCCTGAGAAAATTGTGCAAGAACGTTAGATGAAAGAGGATAGAATTCGATCACATAAAGCCATGGTATGCACATTATCCCGGGCGCTGGAGAGAGGAGTGGATTTTGCCTGACAGCAGGCGATGAAATGAGCCATTTCGCCAACGAATCCTCTAAGGTAAAGATCTCTCAATGCACCGGACATCGGGCTGTTGGAGGGTGTATATACTGAATCATGTTGCCCAAGAGATTTCCATGGCAGCAAATCTCCCTTACGGGAAGTATGCACTGTGAGTTTGTTGATCTCATCCGCCAGGGCAAATCCATTTTCAAATGTAACGAGCACACTTTCACTTTCACGTGACCAAGCACTCATACCGGTAAAATAAGCGCTGCCAGTTATCCCTTTATCAAATATGAAGGAAATGCTCTGGTTTATATACTTTCCGTTGTGCACAGTCGTTCCTGTTACCTGCAGGGCTTCTCCAAACAGATAACGCATCAGATCAACCATATGTATGGCGGCAAGCTTCATAAACTGCTCCTCATTTTCACAGAAGGGCGTGCTGTCTACAGCGAATTTAATCTGGAATGAGCAGACTTTGCCAAGCGTTTCGTCATCGATCAGTGCCTTGAGCTGCTGATAAACCGGTGCGTACCTTTTCATAAAACCAACCATGACGATAACTCCTGCTTGTTCTGCCGCATTGGCAACCATCAAGGCTTCTTTTTCATTCCAGCCAAGCGGTTTGTCCACATATACATTGTGACCCGCTTGTATACATTCCGTAACAAGTCTGGTTTGATCTGCAGGCTGCGCAACAACAACGACACCGTCACATGTTTCACGTTCCAGCATGAGCCCTGCATCATCGTAGGCGTGACCAGAACTGCCAAACCGGACCAGGGCAGCCTGAGAGCGCTCGTGGTGGCGTGTAGCTACAGCCTGAATGTATGCGCCTGCTTCAATTGCGGCGGGGAAAATATTTGTGGAGGCGTGAAAGCCGGATCCGACAAAGCAAAGTTGTGATTTCATCTCATGATATATAAGTTGAACAAAAGAATTTACACAAAATCCACTCCGATGACAGAAATGTGTAAAAGAATAGTTAAACTTATATAGCCTCCTATCCTTTTTTCTCAAGTAGATCAAACTGTACGTTCCTAAACATAGGCGGTTTGCAAAGAACAAAAAAGGACAAATGTCCTATTAAGACAGGTGTATAAAAAAGTTGTTGCAATATATTTATGGAACATGTATACTCTGAATTACGGTAAAACAAGGAATTGCTTCACCGGATGCAATTTTCATCGTTGATGAGAAGCTGCAATATATGCGGTCGTGGCGGAATTGGCAGACGCGCACGGTTCAGGTCCGTGTGGGCTAACCCCCCGTGGAGGTTCGAGTCCTCTCGACCGCATCAGATAAAAAAGGTTTGTACTATACCCAATGTGGTGGCGTACAAACCTTTTTTTGTTTTCATGGCCTATGCTCCTCGGTACGGCTCTGCCGAATAATGGCGGTGAGCAAGCCAAATAACATTCCAGCCAAGCCACATAAGGAAACACACCACATCAGAGGCAACGGGGCGAAGCGAAACAGAAACGCAATACCGCTTCCGAATGTGGTACCTGCAAGGAAGCCGAGTGAGAGGCCGATCGGTTTGAGTGACTTCATGGTTTCACCTGTTTCTTTGGATAGGAGTATACAGCAGCTGCACAATCTTCTGACTTATATGTGGAGGCGTGGAGAATATGTAAGCAGAAATTCGCTGTATGATATCATTTTGTGGTATTTGCGGGAAAACTATGCATCGGTTACATTTGTAGGTCTTCGAAAAATAAGCAGGTTAACCTGGAGCGTTTGAACTGCTAGTATTTAAAAAGGCTTTGTCTTCCCTGGGGGAGACAAAGCCTTTTGGCTGTTCGCTGTTTTAGTAAATTATTGGTTCCGGTGATCTTTCAGAATGATATCTGCGAACAAAATAGTTTTCGGAATGCGGAAAAATTGCTCCGCTTGTTCCTGAAACGCGGCAGAAGGCAGCGTTCCCTGATGCAGCCATTTGCGGAAAGTGCCGGGGTGAACCCCGATCCAGTGGCTGACATCTGTCACCGACAAATCATGGACCATACACAAGCCAGTCAGAATACGGTTGCTCACTGGGGAGCGGGTGACCGTTCGCTTCATAAAGCGCGATGGCTCGGGTTGACAGATAACAGGACTGTTACGCACGACTTCTTCATTGAAGAGAATATGCCGCGGATAGCCAAGCAACTGACAGGTTTTGTCCAGATTGGTGCTGCCGGGTATTCGCCCTTCATACACCCACGCGCTTACACTGCGTGAGGAGATCGAGAGATCTTCGGCGAGCTGAGACAATTTAATATCGTTGGCCATCAGCACGGCAAGAAGAACACGATTGCGGATTTGACAGCGTGTCGGTTTACGGAACCGCTTGACACGGACACCTTTTCCCAAATATTTACGGTTGATCAGAGACCACGCCTGGATGGAATGTTGTTCTGGTTGATTAGGCATATTTCCTCCGATTTTTTTTAACCAAATACTACAATAAAAAAAGATGCACTTCAAGTGTCCCAGTTACCTGATTTAAAACCGAAAGTGCGTGATCTCAGATGAAAGAGGGAACTATGAACTAGACTTCACGCCAAACACATCCTAGTATATTCCTAGATTACAATGATTCACTAAAAATGATGGAATGATTTGTACGGTATTCAAGGATAAATGATTCTAAAGAACTATTTATGGGTCTTTGGGACTTTTATGTGTTTTTTGCTGACATCACGCTGTTTTTGTCTCTGAATTCTCATTCGTAAACAGGCTTTATTTAATTTGAAATGATTCTGATATGCGCAAATCTGAAATGATAAATCCGCATCCTCAGTAAGGCAGTTGAACTGTCACAATCTCTCATTCTCACATATATTGTAGGGTACTCCAAGCGAAGTTGAAGGGTACTCGGAGAAAAGAAAACAAGGGAGAGGTGAGGAACGTGAGTCCAGCGGTGAGTACGTTTACTGCCATTTCAGGCGCGTTTATAACATTTGCTTTTGGAGGCTGGGATCAGCTGCTTAGTTTACTTGCAATCGCTATGGCTGTTGATTATGTTACAGGTCTGGCGGCGGCTGTGAGGACGGGAACGGGACTCAATAGCAAGATTGGCTTCTGGGGGATCGCGCGTAAGGGATTGATGTTGACGGTTGTTCTGCTGGCTCACCGAATTGATCTGATTATGGGAACCGACATTATCAAAGGAGGGGCTATTTACTTTTATCTGGTGAATGAATTGATCTCCATTACTGAAAATTACGCCAAAATCGGATTGCCCCTGCCGAACAAGCTTAGACAGGCCATAGCTGTGCTTAAAAAACAGGAGGAACAAGGGCGTTTGCCTGACCGCGAATGGTCCAAGCCGGGGCCGTCTTCCACAAATCCTTCTTCACATGCAGAAACGGGTACAGAACATGTTGTTGGAGCACCCCCTAATGAAGGTGAGAAAACAGAGAAATGAAGGTGAGAAAACAGAGAACGGGAAGGCGCCTTCTGCTGCGCAGCCGGAATCCAGGAAGGAATCGCAGGATTAAATATGTTGGTGTTAGGAAAACGCATGCAGGCATCCTTTCGTATTAGAGAGTGATATGATATATTTTGGATACACGAAACATTGCAAGAACATCCAACTATATCAAATCAAACGAGGTGTTTGGCCAGATGATTAAACATATTGTCCTGTTCAAAATGAAAGATCGCTCTGCTGAAAGTATTGAAGCTGCTGCTCAGGTTCTTCGTAATCTGGAAGGCAAGATTGATGTTCTGATCTCACTTGATGTAGGGATTGACGTCCTGCGCTCAGACAGATCATTCGATATTTCTTTAACTGCGGAGTTTGCTTCACTGGAAGATCTTCAGGCATACCAGGTTCACCCGCTTCATCAGGATGTGATCAAGTATATGAACGAGGTTAGAGAACAATCCATTGCTGTTGATTATGAGTTCTGATCAGTCAGACATCTTACTACGGGTTTAAAGGGGAATCTGCATGAGCGATTTAAGAGACGTTATGGAATTTCTATATATTTTTATCGTGTTTCTGATCGCTTGCCCTGTTATGATCTTCTGGCTCAAGCGCAGAGGCAAACGAAATCGATAACTCACTGAACGGGAAGTGAATGAATGTATTATGTGAACAGGGAACAGATCGCCCGTCGGCTTCAGGCCGTACCGGAGGTGGCTGAAGGCCTCAGACATGCTGTACAAGCTTGGGACGGTGGTCTGGTGTTAGGAATGGTACAGGAGCGCTGTCTGCATCTGGCTATCGAAATTGTGACCGATGTGGGCAGTTATCTCATTGACGGCTTCATTATGAGAGATGCGAGCAGTTATGATGATATCATTCAAATTAATTATGAAGAAAAGGTGTTTGATGAATCTACGTATGACGTTTTGCGCGAGCTTGTCTTATTGCGTAAACCGCTCGTACAAGACTATTACAGCTGGCAGCGTGAAGTGCTGCATCCGCTAAGCGCAGTTTTGCCGGAAATTTTGGAAAATTTTTCTGATCAGGTTAGCGTTTATGTGGAAAAAGAACTTGGTCCTTTTCAGGGGAATGAAGGTCAAGGGACAGAGTAAGGAATGAGGGAAGCAGTATGGGAAATGAAGAATTCAAAGAAACCAAGGAATCCAAGGAATCCAAGGAATCAAAAGAAACCATCTCAGGCAATCGTGAAGGGGATGAGCTGTCTTCAGGTTTTCACCCCGTATACATGGTTGAATTTCTGTTCAGAGAGCAGCCGGAAATAAATCAGGATGTGCTGCAGGAGGCATTGATTAAACGCACAGGACAAGGCCGACTGGATGTCAAGCAGGGTGAGAACGAGCAGGACTCGCAAGAGATGCTCCTTTTTTATCATCTGGCCCATAAGGTTGCTTTTCAGGAAGGCAGCATTCCGGCTCAGACCTGTATTCTTCCGGTGCATGAGATTAAAGAGCGCAAGCGTTTTGCCGGGGCACTGCAGCAAGCCTGGCATTGGCCTGAGGCGGGACAAGCTGTAGCTTCTGCGAGATACACCATTCGTATTCACGATCTGTTTACGGCTGCCATGCCGCGCAAGAAACGTCTGGCTCTTTTCCAGAAGGCGGTACTGGCTGTATTGGATACGTTAGATTGTGATGCACTTTACTGGTATGGCAGCGACAAGCTGGTTGAGCCTGCAAGCTATGTCGAGTCGCAGGAACGTGAGGAGCACCTCTATGCAGCGATGAATGTGCGGATGTATCAGGCCGGGGGTACGGAGGAACAGCGTGAATTAGTGATGGACACGGTGGGTTTATCAGCTCTTGGTGTGCCGGATGTGCAATGCCACTTCACGGGCCTTGAGCCGGATACAGTTGCTCAGACGCTGCTTGGCGCTGCGTATTACATATTTGATCAGGGAGATGTGCTTCAGGATGGTCAGACATTAGGCTCATCCGGTGGACGTCGCTGGCGCTGTGAGCATCAGAACGCTTTAATCGCACCGGGAAGATATGTCATTGATCTGAATCCGGGAGAAGAGCATGCTGTGCCTGTACAGCAGTCAGCCCGATAAAATGAAATAGCAATGGGCAGTCTAAGCCAGAGCAGGATAAGTTCACTTTTTTTCCAATTCGGAGTGTCAGATCAAGCCCTTCATGCTTATAATGCATCAACAGGGTAGGCATTAGCCCAGGGAAGCGGTACGTTGTGCTGCTGTGCAGACCGATGCCTAAATCAAACTTGAAGGAGAGATGAATCATGAAAGATTCGAACAAAAGCTTGTTATGGGGTGCTTTGATTGGCTCGGTTGTTGGTTCAGTCACTGCACTGCTGCTTGCACCGAAAACAGGACGTGAGCTTCGCAAGGACATCACGGACGGCGCTCGTCAGGTATCGGATAAAGGGCAGGAGCTGGCTTTCAAAGTTGGGGAGCAAAGCTCGCACCTTGTATCCAAAGTGAAGGAAACAGCAGATGTGGTTATCAAGGATATTCAGTCCTGGCGCTGTTCTTCGGATGGCAAGGAAATCCGGATCTCGGCCACAATCACGGATACAGACAAAGTAGAAGAGCATGCGCAAGGTCAAGCTCGGTCTGAGGAGATTCAGTCTCAGGAACAAGTACAAAGTCTGGCTCCAGAAGCTGTATCGGAAGAGCGGGAAACAGGTAATGTTGTTCAGCTTCCTGTAACTGATGAGTCCAAAGCCGAGAATTAAGAAGCTTGATTGGATATGAGCAGGCTTTCCCCGTTGCGGAGGAAAGCCTGCTTTGTTGTGTGTCCGTTGCCCTGCATGACTGCAGGCTGTACGGATTGAAATTTGAACACGGCGATGAAATCGGGTAAGATGTAGGTACCTTTTTGCCGATAATTTCATAGATTAGTCAGAAAGCTTTTGTGGTGAGTAATATAGGTAGAAGGCTTTTGGCATGTGTAACAGGTGCAAGTTTTTTTTGATATGTGTTATGACTCAGAATGAATTTAATGAAGAAGGAAGCGGTGTGTTCGTGCAGCAAGCTATTGCTATATTAGACTCCGGTGTAGGGGGATTGACGGTTGCAAAGGAAGTGATGCGTCAGCTCCCGCGGGAAAAGATCATTTATTTTGGGGATACTGCCCGAACACCGTACGGACCCCGTTCGTCCGAACAAGTGAAACAATTTACGGAGCAAATCGTTGATTTTTTGATCCAGTTCAATCCGAAAGTGATCGTTATCGCCTGCAATACCGCGACAGCCGCCGCACTGGAATATATTCGGGCCAAGGTGAATGTGCCTGTGATTGGTGTGATCCACCCAGGGGCAAGAGCAGCCATTATGGCAACCCGGACCGGGCGAATTGGTGTGATTGGAACGGTAGGTACCATCGGAAGTGGAGCATATACATCGGCACTCAAGCAGCTGTCTCCATATGTGGATGTGGTCAGTCAGGCTTGTCCGGCGCTGGTGCCGCTGGTGGAGCAGGGTGAATTTCGTTCCGAACACACAACCCGTACGGTGGATCAGGCACTGGGAGATATTAAAGGGCAGCCGATTGACTGTCTGATTCTTGGCTGTACACATTATCCGTTTCTGATGGATACCATTCAGGATGTGATGGGGCAGGACGTGAAGCTTATTAGCTCAGCGGATGAAACAGCAAGGGAAATCAGTACGATATTGTATGATAAACGCAAACTGGCCAGCGGGGATGAAACGCCTGTGCATCAATTTTTCTGTACAGGTGATCCACGGATGTTCCAGAACATTACAAAGCAATGGCTCGGGGAACAGATTTCCAAGACACCTGTCGTCTGGCAGGTTACGCAACTGTAATAATATGTTTTTGATATGTGCTTCAGCTATTTTCGGACCTGTCTTACAGGTCCGTTTTTTTTGTTTTCCAGTGGTGCTCATGTTTTCTGTATTCGTAATGTGATCGCCCCAAAGAAGTCTGCGAACGATGTCACATGACGGACAACCGGGCATGCATACGTATAATACAGACACGGTCACGCAAGAACCAGGCAGGGAGAATCGAGTCCGTGGGAAGGTGGAAAATATGGAACTGCAATGGATTATCGTGAAAACAGGAGATACACTGCCGCGGATTGCTTCCGCATATCGGATGACCGAGGAATTGTTATGTGCACTGAATCCTGAAGCTGCTGCTCAGCCCTATCTGCTTGCTGGTCAGATGCTGCGTGTGCTGCCAGGGACGGGACGCAGATATGCTGTGCCGCCGGGAGAGTGTGTGCACCAAACGGCGCAGCGTTTCGGGTTAACGGAGTATCAGCTGCGTGAGCAGAACCCCGAACTTGCTGGTATACAGGATTGGAGCGGCTGCTGCATCCATATTCCTGAAGCCGGGGGAGACAGAATTGTGAATATCGAAGGCGAATATGGATATCGTGAATTGATGCAAGACATACAGCGATTGGAGGCACGTTATTCCTGCATTAAATCAGGCTCGATCGGTAGAAGTGTGATGGGGAAAGAGCTGCCTTATGTACGAATCGGCAATGGCCCGCGTCACGTTCATGTGAATGCCTCTGTGCATGCCAATGAATGGCTGACTTCACCGGTGCTGATGAGATGTATCGAAGAATATGCTGCTGCCTATCATTCAGATAAAATGTGGCATTCATCCGATCCGAAGCGCTGGATGCAGGAAACGACGTTGTGGGCCGTGCCTATGGTCAATCCAGACGGGGTGGAACTGGTTCAGGAGGGTGTGGTGAATCATCATATGTATGCGTCCCGATTACTCGAATGGAACGGCGGTCGCGCACACTTCACGCATTGGAAGGCCAATATCCGCGGGGTGGATCTTAATGATCAGTTCCCTGCTCATTGGGAAGAGGAGGTTGCGCGCAGAGGGGTTACTTCGCCTGGGCCTCGGGATTATGCGGGAACCGCACCGCTAACGGAACCGGAGGCACAGGCGCTTGTGCAGTGGACACAGCAGCATGATTTTGCGGCTGTAGTTTCCCTGCATAGTCAGGGGCAGGAGATCTACTGGAATTACCGGGATCTGGAGCCGAGAGAGAGTGCGCCCCTGTCACGCAAGCTTGCCAAAGCTTCAGGTTATAAAGCCGTGAAGCTTGGCGGCAGCGATGCCGGGTATAAGGACTGGTTCATTCAGGCATTTGGAAAGCCAGGCTTTACGGTAGAAGTAGGTCTCGGTGTGAATCCGCTGCCTGTGGATCAGTTCGATGACATCTGTGTGGAAGTAGGCAGGCTGCTGACAGCCCTGTTATCCCACGGGTCACGTGAAGAAGGGAGCTCTGATAGGAGATGAGCGGGAAAAGAAGTGTATTGGCTGGGACAGCAACGGGCGCCGTGAACGGTGTTCGTTGTTTGTTTTTTTATAACAAGTTGCATTCTGTAGATGATTCACATCAATGTTATTGCGATTAGCTGCAACTTTCTTTACAATAGATGCTGGAGTCTAAATGAATGCTGAAATTGTTGAAACCAGCAATGACAATATAGGAGATGAATCGAATGAACTGCAAAATTACTCGTAACGCAGCGAAAGTGTTGAAGCTTGAACTGGACAAGCCGGAGAATGAAGGTAAATTATTGCGTGTTGTAATTACACATGCACACGGAGATCACGCTCATTACGGACTTGATCTGGATACGCCTGGAGATAACGATACCGTGGTATCTACGGATAAAGGCATTGACGTTATTTTGGAAAATGGTCAGCCTATGCTGGATGGCGTCAAAATTGATTACCTCTACTTGCCTCAGGAAGGGTTTGTGATCACAAATCCATCCAAAGGTAACCACGGCGACCACTAAGGGAGCAAAGAAAGGGAAATCATGGCTAACGATATCCGCGTATGCGAAAAATGTAATCATATCCGATTGAAGTCGATCGTTCCCAAGCTGGAGAAAATGGCGCCAGGCACAGAGGTCAAGATCGGCTGCAAATCGTATTGCGGCCCGTGTGCGAAGCGTGCTTTTGTTTTCATCAATGGACGGTATATCAGTGCTCCTACAGAAGAAGAAGTGCTGACGAAGGTTGCAAAGTTCATTAAGTAACCCAAAACCGGATATGCTGGAATCACTGGGGTATCAGCAATAAGTGAATGTTCCATATCCCGTGAAGGAGGGGCTTAGGCCTCTCCTTTTTTGCATTGTGGCTTTGTTTTTCAGCCTCTGTTTTGATGGACATCTCCTTTGTTCAGAATGTGCATATTGCCCATGCGTTCCTCCTTCAGTTCCATCCAACCAGCGTCATGCAGCTTTTGGAAATAATCAACTGGCGGATACAGCCCCTGCTCACCTCCAATATGTTTCAATTCATAAGTTTCGCTAAGTTCCAGTGTGGGGTGATCGGAATATGCTTTGGATTCAATGAGTTTGGCATTGGCGGGTACGGGAATATCCTTATGCAGAGCTGATGTGGTGTACCCTTTAATCTCGTAAGTTGAGGCTGCGGGGCGCTGAGTCCAAAGTATAAAAAGTAAAAATAACAAAATGAACAGTATCGATACAGTTAGCAGACGTAAACGAAGTCCTCTTGTGCTCAAAAATGCATTCCTCCTTGTTCTTGTTCTCATACACCCTTCTGTCTTTTTAACGCATTTTTCCGGATAAAGTTTGAACAAGATTTCAAAAAAAGAATAAGGGGGGCTTATACAACCCATGATAAAAGGGTAACAGGAATATGATTCCGAGGAGGAATAACTCATGCCAAAGCGTTATGATTCCAGTTTGCAGGCTGGTACGACCGTATCTCAGGCGCAAAATGCGGTGAACAAGCTTCACTATGCGGTTTCTCAGGCCATGTCACATCCGACACTGCAGACCATTGTACAGGCAGAGCAGCGCCTCGCACATACCGAGCAGGCGATGCGTCAGGCAGAGCTCTCTCTGGGAGGGCAGGGTTTTGAGTTGGCACAGGAAATGTTCATTGAGGAGAAGAAGAGATTGCATTCTATCCAGAATCAGCACGGGCAAGGGGAAAAATAATACGTTCCTGTTATACCGGAACCTGCGGGCGCGTTGCCTGCGGGTTTTCTTTTTTTCAGATAGGCCTCTTGCTCCTTCCGGGTACTGCAATCTGTTCTTCATTTGCCGAATTAATTTTTCCTAAGAACGCTTAAAATTTTGTCAGAAGGTTAATAGAGCAGAGAGCAGGCAAAAATCAATACGGGAGGTACAGAATGACAAAACATATTACGGATTGTACAATTCTGAACAACGGAGTGACGATGCCATGGCTTGGAATCGGGACGTATAAGGCAAAGGGGAAGGAAGTTCAGCAGTCGGTAGAGATTGCGCTGGAGGTTGGCTATCGCAGCATTGATACCGCGTCGGTCTATGGGAATGAGGAGGAAGTAGGACAAGCTATTGCGAGCAGTGGCGTTGCCCGTAACGAGCTCTTTGTAACGACAAAGCTATGGAATGATGACCAGGGCTTCGATTCCACGCTTCGAGCTTTTGAAGCCAGCCAGAAGGCGCTTGGGCTGAATGTCATTGATCTGTATCTGATTCACTGGCCTGGCCGGGATCAGTACAAGGAGACGTGGAGGGCATTTGAACGTTTATATAGTGAAGGAAGTGTGCGCGCTATTGGTGTAAGTAATTTTCAGGTGCATCATCTGCGCGATCTTATAGATGAAGGCGGTACGGTGCCTGCGGTGAATCAGGTGGAATTGCATCCGGGTCTGATTCAGCAGGAATTACAGGATTTCTGCGGAGAACAGGGTATACAGCTGGAAGCCTGGAGCCCGATTATGAAAGGCAAGCTGAATCAGGATTCGACACTCAAGGGTCTGGCCCAGAAGTATGGCAAAACACCAGCCCAAATCATTTTACGCTGGGACATTCAGAATCAGATTGTGACCATTCCCAAATCGGTAACGCCTGAACGGATACGGGAGAATGCAGATATTTTTGATTTTGAGCTGACGCCGGATGAGCTGAGACAGATTGATGCGCTGGATGCAGACAAGCGTACAGGACCGCACCCGGATCAGTTATTTTGGGATTAAGGAGCGAAGCCGTATTCAATACGTGCATGTCGATTCAACGTAGGTGGGAGCTCCGGGCACGAATCGTTCTTTCGATCGCTCCGCTTCTACAAAATCGATTTCGTTCCCTCCGCAGCAACGCTTCATCGGAGAGACACGTAAAGATTAAACTTCGATAGGTGAGGGGCGTTAACAAAAAAAGCAGCAGGCTCTCGGGATTGTTTCCCGGACCTGCTGCTTTTTTAGTTAGACGGTTTGTTTGCCGGGATTTCGCAGCCCTCGTCTGTGCATACACCGCCATCTGCTGTGGCATCTGCAGATTCAACGATCGTGAAAGGGGAGTGCTCATCCCATGCTTTCTGCAGCGCATTCAGGAACACTTCATCAGGCTGTGCGCCGGAAACGGCAAATTTGCGATCCAGTACGAAAAACGGGACACCCTGAATGCCGAGCTGTGCACCTTCTGCTTGATCGGCACGAACGTTTTCGGTGAACTCGTCACTGGACAAGACGGCAGCTGCGGCATCACGATCCAGTCCCACATCCTGAGCCAGATCAGCTAATACCTTATGGTCACCTGCGTGTTTTCCTTCAATGAATATAGCCTGGAACAAGCGTTCACTCAGTTCAAGTGCTTTGCCTTGCGTATCCGCCCAATGAGTTAAGCGGTGAGCCGCAAAGGAGTTCGTAGGGATCATGGCATCAATGTTGTATTCCAGACCAGCAGTGCGGGCGTTGGCATTCATCTGCGCGTTCATTCCCCGAGCCTGCTCCTCGCTGATGTTGTACTTGGAGGAAAGGTACTCCGTGTTCGTTTTACCGCTGTTCACTTCCGCGTTAGGATCAAGCTCAAAGCTTTTGAATTGCAGCTTCACTTTATCCCGGTGAGGGAATTGCTCCAGCACATTTTCCAGACGGCGTTTGCCAATATAACAGAAAGGGCACATAAAATCGGACCATACTTCAATATTCATTATATTTATAACCTCCATTATGTTCGAAAATGAAACTATTATAGTTACAATTATAAAGCGACTTTCAACAATTCGCAAGTTAATCGTGTTTATTGCGATAAGCTTTGGACCAATGATCAGGCTGGAGTTCATTTAGTGTTTTGAAAATAAGCTGTCCGGAGGGGGCGTATACTGCTGCTTTTACTTCCTCCCCCCAGAAAAAGAGGCGCTCCTGACAGATACCGCAAGGTGTGAGTACCTTGAATGCGGAGTGTTCATCATCACGTGCAATGCAGAGGGAGTGAGTAACGCGCTCATTTAATATGTGAGCCTCCAGATAAGCCCCGGTTTCCATACATAGATGTACAGCATCATTAATGACTTCCGGTGCCACGCTAATAAGCAATGAACCGGCATCTGTGTATACAGCGCCCGCTCCACCCCATCCTTGGGGATAACGCTGCTTAACAAATTCGGCGGCGGCATCAAACAGTTTCTGTTCTATATCATGTGAATGGATATTGGATGTCATGCAGTGATATTCTCTCCTTTTTGGTGCGTATTAATGGTTTTCCTCGCGAAACTGTCGAATCAGGTCAGAGGTAATCAGAGTGTCGGAAACATGCAAACGCTTCGAGGCCTGATCAAAACCGGCTTTGCAGGCGTTGATATCCGTAGTTTCGTGTGTAGACAGATCATAACAGGCCCCGCTTGTGTAGATGTAATCATCTGAAGGAATGTAGAATACCTTGCCATCCGTGAACGAGCCGTTACGCAGTACGACCATGCGTTCCGAGCCATCGTACACGTTGTTCCCCATATGGTAATAGGATTCATCGGATATTCCAAGCAAATGCAGCACTGACGGTGTAATATCCAGCTGTCCGGCGGGTTGTTCGAACGTACCTGCTTCCGCTCCGTCCGGTAAATGTACCAGCAGGGGTACTTCGTTCATAATCTGGGCCATATCCAGATCATTCAGCTGGCGTCCGAGAAATTGTTCGTATAAAGGTTTGTCTTTGATGGAGTTGTCGTGGTCACCGTAGAACATGAAGATCGTTTTCTCCCATAATCCGCGATTCTTCAAGTCCTCTACCAAACCGCCGAGCGCCGCATCTACGTAATGAACGGACTGCAGGTAATTCCCAAATATGGTACCCTGGAATTCACCCACATCAAGCTGCTGCTTATCCTTGGGAAGAGAGTAAGGATGATGACTGCTTAGTGTGATGAGGAACGAGTAAAAGGGCTCCTGGACCTCACTGCTCATTTTCTCTACAGATTGACGGAAAAAGGATTCATCCGATAAAGACCAGCCAAGCGGGTCGTCTTCAACAAAATCATTTTTACTGTAGAACTTGTCGTACTTCATATTTTGATACATCGTATATCGGTTCCAGAAGCTGCTCTCATAGGCGTGAAATGCGTTGGTGCTGTACCCCTGATCCTTCAAGATAGAAGGCAGCGAGTCATACGTATGATCCGGATAACGGACAAACGCAGATCCTGCCGAAAGAGGATGCAGCGAGATGTTGGCACCAAAGTCAGCATCCGATGTTCTGCCCTGTCCGGTCTGATGATAGAAGTGACTGTAATATTGGCTTTCTTTCATCAATTCATTAAAATGCGGGGTAATCTCCTGACCGCCAATGCTTTGGCCGATCATGAAATTCATAAAGGCTTCGCCCTGCACAATAATGACATTGCTGTCTTTATATTTTCCAAACAAGGCCTGATTGTGCTGTGATGCATTTGACTTCTGTCGATCTGCAAAATAAGCCTGCACCTGTTCAACATCGGCTGGATCAGCCTCGGCGCCGGAACCGATATTGTCCTTGACATAAGAATATACATCGTAGCCATGAAACGCGAGCAGTCCGGTTACATTGTACATGGATACATTCCACCAGTGGTTATCAAACAGGCCTTTGGCCCAGGTTTTGCCGGAATAATAGATGGGTCCTGCGCCAAGGCTCAGTCCCAATACAAGGGTTATGCTGCCTGTGAGCAGGCGGCGGTGAAGACGTTTCTTACGAGAAACAGAGGATGCATGTGTTGCAGAAGAGTTGTCTCTATATCCTCCGTTATAGCTGCTCGTGTACATTCCTGAGTTTTGACCAGAACGATCGCGTTTGCTGAACAGCATGATGACTGCAGATGGAATGACTAGCAGAAGGTCGGCAAAAAACCAAACATCACGCGCATAGATCAACGTTACGATACTATCGCCAAGGGAGTCCACCTGCCGTGCCTGTAACAACACCGGGACAGTAAGGAAATCCTGAAAGTAGCGATAATAGACCATATCGGCATAGATTAGAGCGGTGAGAAGCAGGTGAAGGACAGCAAGGGCTGCAATCATGCCTCTACGCGGCAGCCACCAGACCCAGAATGACAGGAGCAGAATGGATCCGATCGCAATGACTTTATCAAGCAGTCCCATCGTAATGTTGTAGGCATGCAGATTATGATGCAGCAGCATCAGTTTAAGCAGAATGAGTATGGTGAAGATGACATATAACGTCAATGGATGACGCAGAAGCCTGCGCGTTCCGGAGCTGCGCATCAGCTGAGTAACAACCATGTTATTTCCTCCTTGAGTAAATAGGATAAGTAGATATGATAAGTAGATTGAGCAAGTTGATAGGATGAGTAGGTAGAATAAGTAAATAGAATAATGCCGGATGTAAATGAAAATAAAAAAAGAAAACTTGTTCGCTTGTTTTGTTAACGCAGTGTAAAACAGGGCTTCATATATTATAGCGTGACCGCCTGGCATTTCAACTAGGCTTGTCATAACCGCCGCCTGTTCGCGAACAAAGCAAAAAACGCCCAGGCCGACAAAGGCTTGAGCGTTTCGACATAAAGTTTGTTTTAGGCTTGCGTTGTTTTGTTACGCGGAGGCAATGGGCCCAGGTATTGATAATACTGGGTTTCAATCCGTCCGTTAAACAGCTTGCGGCGCTTGTCCGCTTTGTGTCCGAAGTATTCTTCAAATGCTTTGGTGGAAGTAATTGCAAAAAATGACCATGTCGGCATCTCCAGATAGGTGCGTCCAAGGGAGCGGAGCAGCTTCTGAACTTCCTTTTCTTCACTCAAACGTTCGCCATAAGGCGGGTTGGTAATAATAACGCCATACTCGCCTTGAGGTCTGGCCCGGTGGGCAGGCAGTACGCTGACCTCAATATCTTTGGCAAAGCCTGCACTTTTGATTGCGGCCTGCGCAACCTCAATGGCTTCAGGATCAATGTCACTGCCAGCGATCTGAAGCGGAACGTCGTCACGGACTGCATCAAATGCTTCTTCCCGTGCTTGTTCCCACAGCTCCGCAGGAATGATGTCCCAGTTCTCCGAATTGAAGGTGCGGCGAAGACCTGGTGCGATGTTCCATCCAATCATAGCTGCTTCAATCAACATGGTACCTGAACCGCAGCATGGATCGTAGAACGGACGGGACACATTCCAGCGGCTGAGCTGAATCAATGCAGCTGCGAGCGTTTCTTTCAGCGGAGCTTCCGTAACGAGTTTGCGATATCCGCGTTTGTGAAGTCCCGGCCCTGTCGTGTCCAGCGTGATGAGCGCGCGATCATTCAGCAGAATGACCTCGACGACATAACGTGCACCATTTTCAGGAAACCATTCCGTGTGATGTGTCAGCTTGAGCTTCTCGACAATCGCTTTTTTGACGATACCTTGAGATGCAGGTACACTGCTTAGCTGGGACTTCTGGGAGCGTCCTTCCACCGGGAACTCACCGTTCGCGGGAATCCATTCTTCCCAAGGCAGTGCTTTGGTACCCTCAAACAATTCATCGAAGGTGGTTGCAGGGAATTCACCCATGTTGACTAATACGCGGTCCGAGCTTCGCAGCCACAGGTTACATCGGCAAATATCAATGTAATCTCCTGTGAAAAATACCCGTCCGTTATCGACCTTGACATCGTCATACCCCAGCTGCTTCAATTCTCGGGCAACAACGGCCTCAAGTCCCATCGCAGAGGTTGCAATCAGTTGCAATCGAGCCATGTGATTCATTCAACTCCATTTCGCGCCGCAGCGGGCTTACCCTCTGGCAGCGATATAGTAACGGTGCGGCCTTGCCGCTTTCCGTGAAAAAACTTACAATGAGTAATGCGGTCTGCGCCGCATCCATTTCAATGCAGGTGATGCCGTGTTCATTATTCTGTGTTGGATAACAAACATTCATTATAAAACATTGGCAACCATATGAAAAGCAGTACCAAGGTATTTATATAAACAACAGTACCAGGGTATTGATATGGAACGCTGTCCAAGTATCCAAGGAGGAACTTCGTGGTGAATCTGACCCCTGACGAATATGTAGATCAATTATTTCAAGAGGATGAGCTTTTGTTAAAAGTAAAAGAAGCCATTCGGGCGAATGGCATGCCGGAGGTTTCAGTTGCGGCGGCTTACGGTCGTCTGTTAACCTTTCTGGCCAAAACCTCGAAGGCTGAAGCCGTGCTCGAAATCGGTGTGCTGGGCGGGTATAGCGGCATCTGTCTGGCTCGCGGATTAAGTGATGGAGGAACCTTGACTTCCCTCGAACTGAAAGAAGAGTACGCAGCGATGGCTCGCGGACATCTGGAGGAGGGAGGGTTCGGTGATAAAGTGGAGTACCGGATCGGGCCTGCAGCATCCAGTCTGGAGCAATTGGCACAGGAGGGACGTACTTTCGATTTCTTCTTTATTGACGCAGATAAAGAAAATTATCCGGTGTATCTGGATTACGCCATTCGGCTTGCGCGTCCAGGTGCAGTCATCGTAGGGGACAACTGCTTCCTGCGCGGTCGCACGCTTAACCCGGACAAGCAGGGTCCGGCCGTGCTTGCTGTTCGCCGATTCAACGAGCAGATGGCGAGTGATCCACGTCTCGTCACGACTATGCTGCCTGACTACGATGGCTTGGCACTCGCTTGGGTGAAGTAGAACGATTGAACTTCGTTGAAGGCTCAGTTAAAAACCTGGATGAACCCAGGATTGAATGTAAAATTATATCGCGATGACGTGCAGCTTTAATTTATGCGTACAGACGACAAAAGCTCGACCTCCGCCCCGATGTTATCAGGCAGTGGATCGCTGACAGCGCTGAAAATCACACGATAAACGTAAAGGGCAAAAAGCAAAAAAAGCCGAGACAGGATGAATATCTGCTTCGGCTTTTTTGCGTATTCATAACGATGATTTAGCTGGCTTACACCTGTGGTGTGCCGTAGGTCTCAAACCATTTTTTAATCGTATCAAAATCATCACTGAAGGAGAGTCCGAGCATCAAAAGGATGCGTGCTTGCTGCGGGCTGAGGTTATCCCCGGCAATAATGCCTTTACCGCCGCCATAGACGCTGCCGGAGCCTGTCCGGGTTGTCGTTACGAAAATAACCCCTTCTTCAATCGCCTTGGTCCGGGCTTGTCCCATGGCTCTGGAGATGCCGCCTGCGCCTGTTCCGGAGGTGACAATGCCCTTCACTCCGCTTTTGACAAAGCCTTCAATGGCTCCCCCGCCTGCTTCCTGATAAGAGATTGCAATCTCTACCTTGGCAAGATCGGCTTTGGTAATTTTGCTAAGATCGAATACAGGCTTCGCTGTGCCCTCCGGTTTCATGGCGCGTGCAGGAGCACGATAGATTCGAATGTTTTCCTCATCAATGTAACCGACAGCGCCTAGCATTGGTGTTTCAAAGGTATCAGTGCGGTAGTCATTCGTCTTGGTTACGCCGCGCGCAAGCTGAATCGTATCATTGAGCATCAGCACGGTGCCAAAGGATGTGGTCCGGCCGCTGCCTGCAAGTTTGATGGCATTGTACAGGTTGGCTTGGGCATCAGAGCCGATAACCGTCCATGGGCGCATGGAGCCTGTAATGACAACAGGCTTGTCACTTTGAACCGTCATATCCAGGAAGTAGGCAATCTCCTCCATTGTATCTGTACCTGTCGTAACAACAACGCTGTCATATTGGGACAGTGCCTTATCTACTGTTTGAGACAAGTCGTAGAGGTCAGCCATCGAGTAGGAGCCTGAACCGGAGTTGCCGAACTGCAATGTGCTGACGTCTGCAATTTTTTGCTTGTCCGGCAAATCTTTGACCATGTCCGCAATGAGCAGTGTGCCTGCCTTGTAATTTTGGAAGCTGGTGGCGTCTTCGGATTGTCCTGCAATCGTCCCCCCTGTACCAATAACAAGCACATTAGGAAGAGAAGACTGCTTGGAGGATTCCGGCACAGCCGGGATGGTTGTGTTTCGTGCTGGAGTGGCTGGTGCAGGCTGAACAGCGCCTGTCGTGCCCTTCACTTCTACGGTAGCAGCCTGGGCGGCATACGTTCCCACAGGGGAGAGGGATAGGGTGAGGGCTGTTAGTGCAGCGGTACTCCAAACGGCCCAAGGACGAAGGTAAGATGATTTTTTCATGCTGACACGCTCCTTCAAGTGAAATGTGTGTGAGGTATTCTCTTTTTTTATGTATAAAGATTAAGATTATTTTATTTTGTGTTAGTTAATATGACAAATGATGATTATGATAGAGATAACGGTTACATTCAAAGTTAAAGAGAGTATTCGTGCTTTTTTTAAAAGAAAATGACCTATTTATGTACCGGATTAGTCTTTGATTAAAGAAAATAGTAGCGAGTTTAATATAGGAATTATAAATATATTGTAAATAAATATGACATTGATTGTATTCGACAATTTCAGGGAAGTTTGGAGTAGGGGATGGGCCGTAAGGCTTATTTACCGTGTTTTATTGGAATTAACATCCAGTTATGTGTATAATGATTATGAGTTTATATGTAAATAAATATATATTATTGATTGGAGGAAACACGATGAAACAAGCGCCCCGAAAATATGCCAATTATATCCCGATTCGGGAATTGCACAGCAAGGAGCGGCAGTTATCCCCCTTCCAGGTGTATGCAGAACTTCGTGAGAACACTCCAGTCCGTTATGATGAGCATCGAGAATGCTGGGATGTGTTTCGTTATGAAGATGTGCATTATGTACTGAAAAATCCAAAGCTGTTTTCTTCCGAGCGTAACCGTGCGAGTTCCAGTTTGCTGACAACAGACCCGCCCAAGCACAAGCAGCTTCGTGATCTGGTTAATCAGGCGTTTACTCCAAAGGCCATTGAAGCGCTGTCCCCGCGAATTCAGGAGATTACGGATGAGTTGCTTGCCCCGCATCTGCCCGGTGAGAAAATGAATCTGATTGATGACCTCGCAGCGCCGCTGCCCGTCATCGTCATTGCTGAACTGATCGGTGTTCCGGCTTCGGATCGCCGGGAATTCAAGCTTTGGTCCGATGTGCTCGTGAAGGGTGCACGCGATGACAGCGAGCAGGCATTTCAAGAGTTAACGGATGAAAAGCGACAGAATATCCAGGAGTTATATGCTTATTTCACTGAAATTTTGGAACAACGCCGTTTAGAACCGAAGGATGACCTCGTCTCCTTGCTGCTTGCTGCAGAGATTGAAGGTCAGAAGCTGACGGTGGAGGAGGTTGTCAATTTCTGTATTCTCCTGCTGGTCGCAGGGAATGAAACTACAACCAATCTGATTGCCAACGCGGTGCGTATCCTCTCTGAACAACCTGAATTACAGAACGAGTTGCGTGAGCATCCGGATCGGGTGGCGAGCGCTGTAGAAGAAACATTGCGGTATTATCCGCCAATTGTAGCGATAGGGCGTGTAGCAAGGGAAACGGTGGAATTAAACGGACAAACCATTCAGGCGGGAGATCAGGTTATTTCCTGGGTGGGGGCTGCGAATAGGGACCATGCTCAGTTTGAACGTGCAGATGAATTCGTATCGGATCGGAAGCCGAACAGGCATATGGGATTCGGGTTTGGTATTCATTTCTGCCTTGGTGCACCTCTGGCTCGTTTGGAGGCGAGAGTTGTATTGCACACGCTTCTTCAACGTATGGAACATATACAACTGGTACCTGAAACGGTGCTGGAGCCGATCCAAAGCCCTTTTGTCTTTGGTGTGAAGGAATATCCCATTCAATTTCACGAACGACAAGCAGAGTAGCGCCGCGTACCCGCTCTGCACACAGAAAGAAAGCCGCTCTCAGTCCCGCAAGGGGCTGAAGCGGCTTTTTGTACTTGTTATAAGCTGTATGTTACACCCTGAAGGTGAGTGCTGTCAGCATCTCGCCCTATTCTTGCATAAACGCCTGTTATCTTCACGGTTCACCCATGCGCACAGGCCTTTTGTACAGCTTGAGCCGGACCCAAACCATATTAAGCAGCAGCAGTGAGCCGGAAACGATAAACAGTCCCTCAATGCCGATAAACCCGGCCAGAAATCCGCCGATGATAGCGCCGAGCATGTTGCCAAGCGCCAGGGTACTGGTATTAAAGCTGAATGCCCGGCTGATCATGCTGTCAGGAGTATATCCCCGAATCAGCGCATTTACACTTGGAAGCAAACCGCCCATAAATACACCCATGACGAAACGGACCAGAATGAGCTGCCACACGGTTTGAACAAAAGCCTGCGGGATCAGCATAAGACCAGTACCGATCAAGGAGAAGGTAAGCACCTTATGGGGGCCTACTCGGTCACTTAATTTTCCGAGTACAGGCGACATTGCCATATTGGACAACCCTGTGACTGCACCAACCATTCCGGCCCAGAAGGCTACGTCTACTGCGGTCCCGTGCAGTTTTTGCACGTATAAAGGCAATAGTGACATCGGACTGATCATTGCAAATTGCAGCAGGAACGTCACAGCGAACAGCGCTGGCAGCTGGGGCGATTTGCTAAGCTCCTTCAGACCGGATAAAACGGATTGATCCGGGAGCTTTGCTGCTTTTTGACGGTCGAATTTCTCTCGCACCAGGAACATGGCCAGCAAGGAAGCCGTGAAGATAAGTCCGCCTGTAATATAAAAAATAGGACGAAATCCGACTGCATCCGCCAGCAGTCCGCCAATCAGAGGTCCCAGAATGGTGCCTGCCACCTGCCCGGACTGACTGATGCCCATGGCGAAGCCCATGCGATCCTTCGGCGTTGTGCCTGAGATCAGAGCTACGGCTGCCGGATTGAAACCGGAGATGGTGCCGTTCAGCAGCCGTAACAAGAGGAGCTGCCAGGGATTCTGCACAAAGCCCATCAGTGCAATAACGATGGCCATGCCAAATCCGGAACGAAGCAGCATAATTTTGCGTCCGTATTTATCAGACAGCTTGCCCCAGAGTGGTTGAAATATAAAAGAGGTAAGGAAATTGGCTGCAAAAATAAATCCGGCCCAGATGCCAATTTCATGCTCTCCTACGACGCCTAGATCTCTGGCGAGAAATAGCGAGAGAAACGGTGTAATCATGGTCATGCCTGCATTAACCAGAAACTGCCCGAACCAAAGCACAATGAGATTAACTTTCCATGTTTTCAATGTGCTTTCACTTCCTTTCAAATTTTCTGCAACTCTTGATGCAAAGATTTTTTTGCAAAACATTTGATATGAAGAATCTTTGCAAAACACTTGATATGAAGATTCTTGCAAGTATTTTCTGAAACTCTCAAAAAAGCCATTCTTTTATTATATCACAATTGGCATATTAAAGATGGGTTATTGAATACATCGAAAGCAGGCTAAACCAAAGTATGAAATAGGGTGTAACGAATGTCATAGTATTGTCACTTGGAACACATCCCCAAATGGTTGTTACGGCTGTTTAAAAAGGGCATAATGGTAGTTATGAGTCCAAAAACTATTGGAGGCTTCTTAATATGAGCTATAATGATCGTTTGATTCGGGCAAGTTTCAAACAGCAGGTAGATCGTGTGCCGGTTTGGTACATGCGTCAGGCTGGGCGTTACGATCCTGAATATCGCAAAATCAAAGAAAAGTACTCCTTGCTTGAAATATGCCAGCAGCCTGAGCTGGCGGCTGAAGTTACACTCATGCCCGTACGGAAACTGGGCGTGGATGCGGCTATTTTGTATTCCGATATTATGAATCCGGTTGCTTCACTCGGTATAGATTTTGATATTGTTAAAAATATAGGACCGGTGATTGATAATCCCATTCGTTCCGCAGCAGACGTAGACCGCCTGCGTCCTATTGATGTGGAGGGTGATCTGTCACACATTCTGGAAACGATTCGTATTCTGGACAAGCAGCTCGACGTTCCGCTGATCACGTTTGCGGGTGCTCCGTTTACGATTGCAAGTTATCTGATTGAAGGCCAGCCTTCCAAAGGCTATATCCGAACTAAAACGATGATGTACAGCGAGCCCGAAGTGTGGCATAAACTGATGCAGAAGCTTGGTGATATGGTCATTACATATATCCGTGCCCATATCGCGAATGGTGGTAAGGCATTTCAGTTGTTTGACAGCTGGGTAGGAGCACTCTCTCCCAAAGATTTCAAAACGTATGTACTGCCTACGATTACCCGTATTTTTACCGAATTATCCGATTTGAATGTACCGAAAATTTATTTTCCTGGTGTAGCATCTGGCGAATTGCTGCCAACCCTGCAGGAATTGCAGGCTAATGTGATCGGGCTGGACTGGAGAGTTTCCGTCTCGGAAGGTCGCAGACGACTGGGGGGCAAATTTGCAGTACAGGGCAATCTTGATCCGTATATCCTTACGGCGCCAATGGAGGTAATCAAAGAACAGGCCAAAGCTATTATTGATGAAGGAATCAAGGAGCCAGGATACATTTTCAATCTCGGACATGGGCTGTTCCCTGAAGCTTCTCTAGATAAATTAAAAGAACTAACCGCTTATATTCACGAATATTCAGCAGAAGCCTTGAAGATGGGAGTGACGGCAAACAATGACTAAGACCGTAGGTGTACTGGTGATGTCGTATGGCACGCCTGAAAATATGGAAAGTATTGAAGCGTATTACACGCATATCCGCAGAGGGCGGCCGCCTGAGCCGGAACAATTGAAGGAACTGACAGATCGCTACGAAGCGATTGTTGGCGGTGTATTCCCGCTCCGTGAGAACACGGACAATCAGGTGAGAACACTGCAGGAGACGTTACAGCAGGACGAGCGCCTGAACGGCACCGAGTTTCGCTGTTATCAGGGACTCAAGCATGCGTATCCTTTTATTGAGGACGGCGTGGAGCAGATGGCAAAGGACGGCATTGAAACTGCGATCGGCATCGTGCTGGCTCCGCACTTCTCGACGATGAGCGTAGGCAGCTATATCAAGCGTGCACGGGAAAAAGCGGAAGAGCATGGCATTCGCATGTCCTTTATTGAAAGCTATCATTTGCACCCGAAGCTTATTCAGGCACTTGCTACACGTGTAAGCGCAAAGCTGGATGCTTTTGAAGAAGCAGGAGCGAAGCGTGGGGACGTGAAGGTGCTCTTCAGCGCACACAGTCTGCCTGCGCGAATTGTAGACATGGGTGATCCATATCCGAATCAACTGCTGGAAACCTCCGAAGCGATTGCATCTCGCGTGGGGATTTCCAACTGGCAGTTTACTTGGCAAAGTGCAGGGCGCACCGCCGAGCCATGGCTGGGTCCTGACATACTGGACACACTGCAGGAGCTATCCCGTGAGCAGGTGGAGGATGTGCTTGTGGCGCCGATTGGCTTCGTATCCGATCACCTGGAAGTGCTGTACGATCTCGACATCGAAGCCAAAGCGATTGCGAAGGAAATGGATATGCGCCTGATGCGCATCGACTCGCTTAACAGTGATCCTCTGTACATGGAAACATTAAGCGACTCTATTATAAGCCAATGGCAGCAAGGGTCTGATAACTGATGGAAGACAAGAAACGACGCGTCGTTATTGTCGGCGGAGGCCTTACGGGTCTCAGCGCGGCATTTTATATTCGCAAGCATTACCGGGCGGCAGGTGTTGAGCCGGCGATTACCCTGCTTGAGAAAAGCTCATCCATGGGCGGCATCATTGAAACGCTGCATCGGGACGGATTCGTGATTGAGAAGGGTCCTGACTCCTTCCTGGCTCGTAAAACAGCCATGATTGATCTGGCGAAGGAGCTGGAGATGGATCATGAACTGGTCAGTCAAAATCCGGAGTCGAAAAAAACATATATCATGCAGCGTGGCAAGCTTCATCCGATGCCGGCAGGACTGGTTCTCGGGATTCCAACAGAGCTGAGACCTTTTCTGAGAAGTGGACTTGTCTCCCCCGCGGGCAAGCTGCGGGCGCTGATGGACTTTATTATTCCACCCAAGCGTACGACAGAGGATGAATCACTTGGTTATATGATTGAGCGCAGACTGGGAGCGGAAGTGCTCGAGAACCTGACGGAGCCGCTTCTGGCAGGCATCTACGCAGGAGATATGCGTAAGCTGAGCCTGCAAGCTACCTTTCCGCAGTTTGGAGAGGTAGAGCGGGATTATGGCAGCCTGATTCGAGGTATGATGACGGGGCGTAAACCGACCGAGACACATACTGGCACGAAGCGAAGTGCTTTTCTGAACTTCCGCCAGGGGCTGCAAAGTCTGGTGCATGCTCTGGTGCATGAACTAAATGATGTGGATCAGCGATTGAATACTGCTGCTGTATCTTTGCAGAGATCGGAACAGCAAGACGCAAGATATCGTGTTGAGCTGCACAATGGCGAATGGCTGGATGCGGATGACGTTGTCATTACCGTACCAACTTATGTTGCATCATCTCTGCTAAAACCTCATGTGGATACCTCGGGTCTGGATGCCATCAATTATGTTTCGGTGGCGAATGTTGTTCTCGCTTTTGAGAAAAAAGAGATTCAACATGTGTTTGACGGTTCCGGATTTCTTGTGCCCCGCAAGGAGGGGCGCAACATTACGGCCTGCACATGGACATCCACCAAATGGCTTCACACCAGTCCGGAGGATAAAGTGCTGCTTCGCTGTTATGTTGGGCGTTCCGGGGATGAGCAGAATGTCGAGCTTCCTGATGAGGCGCTCACGGAACTTGTCATGAAAGATTTAAGGGAAACGATGGGCATTGAAGCGAGTCCAATCTTCTCCGAGATTACAAGAATGCGCAGAGCGATGCCGCAGTATCCTGTCGGTCATCTCCAGCATCTTGCCGATCTCCGCAAAGAGCTTGGAACTAAAGTTCCGGGCGTTTATATTGCGGGCGCTGGTTATGAAGGGGTAGGTCTGCCAGACTGTATCCGTCAAGCCAAAGAGATGTCTGTGCAGGCAGCGACGCAGCTTGCTGCGAATTAAAGGCATACCATTTTATTTTAATATCCGTATACAACTTGCCGTCTCTAATGTAGCAGTATCTACAGCAGAGATGGCTTTTTTGTATAAATGTGCTTGGAGTGAAACCGTTTTAGATGTATTGAGAAACATTAAAAAGGAAAGATGCATATCCAGAATATGCTTGTTATAATGGTATGCATATGGATTGTTTGTAAAGAAGAGGAGTGGCTTATGTATCCCCCAAGATCGCAGCGAAGCTCAGTAAAGAAAAAAGCAAGACGTGCACGTAATGTCAAGATCAGAGTTGTCAATCTCATGCTTGTTGCAGCGATCGGTCTGGTCGGTGTGTATTATATCCTCAACACACGTGAACAGCAGCCAGGGCAGCCGATTCCTCAAGAGGCAGCACAGCAGGAGCCGTCTTCAGCAACGGACAATCAGGGCGGCGGTGCAGTCAATGAGCCTGATGCCGATCCGGCTGAAGCACCCGATGAGGATGCTGCTCCTGCAGATGGGCAGCCAGATGCAGGGACGGACAGTACAGATGATCCTGCATCATCTGGAGCAAGTGATCCGACAGAGAATAGCGGTGGGAAAAAAGACACAGGCACAAAGACTTCTGATTCGGATCAAGGTAATTCTGGCAAAGTTGAAAACAGTGGAAACACCAAGGCTCCTGACCCGGCGAATGACGTTACCATTCATTTTGTTGGCGATATTCAATTTTCCGGTAAAGTTGCGGAGCTGCTGGAGAAGAACGGTTATAACTATCCATTCGCCAAGCTTGGCAGCATGTTCAAGGATGACGATTTAACCATTGGTAATCTGGAGACACCGGTAACTCACGGAGGTACGAGTGCAGAAGACAAGTCGTTTGTATACAAATCTTCGCCAAAGGCTCTGCAAGCTATGGCGGCAGCCGGATTTGATGCGGTTAATCTGGCAAACAATCATATCCTGGATCAGGGTGTGGAAGGTTTGGTGGATACGCTGACGTATCTTGAGCAGTATGGTATTGCTCATGCCGGTGCAGGCATGAATGGCACAGAGGCTTACGAGCCTGCTTATTTTGAACGTAAAGGCATGAAGATTGCCTTGCTTGGTTTCAGCCGGGTTGTTCCAGTAGCAAGCTGGAAGGCAGATGGAAATCGGGCGGGGGTGGCGGAAGCGTATGATTCCACAAGAGCGGTTGAAGCGATTAAGGCGGCCCGGAAGAAGGCGGATCTGGTCATCGTTGTAGCCCATTGGGGAGAAGAGCGTGTCAGTACCCCGAACGCAGATCAAACACGACTGGCCCATGAGTTTGTGGATGCCGGAGCCGATCTGATTATTGGTGGTCATCCTCATGTTTTACAAGGTCTCGAAAACTATAAGGGGAAATGGATTGCATACAGTACGGGCAATTTTATTTTCACAAGATCTACTACGGAAGAAACCTGGAAGACAGCTGTGTTTCAGGCTAGCTGTAGCCGGGATGCGAAATGCAGTATGAAAGTGATCCCGTATGAAGCGGCTCTAGGGCAGGCTGTACCGATGCTTGATGATGCAAACCGGCTCCTGCTGGAGCAGATGGCAAAAATGTCGCCAGGTATTCGCATTAACACCAATGGGGTTGCTACGCTTAACTAAACCAGCCTGCTGCTGAGGAGAGATAAACTATGAATAATCTGTGTGTAGCCCATCGTGGATTCTCATCACTTGCACCTGAGAACACGATGGCAGCATTTAATATGGCAATGGAAAGACCGGAAGTTCAATGGATGGAGCTGGATGTGCAGTTGTCGCGAGATGGTGTGCCAGTTGTCATTCATGACTTTACGCTGGAGCGCACCACCAATGGCAAAGGAAGAGTCAAGGACACGGATTGGGTTGCCCTGAAACTGCTGGATGCAGGATCGTGGAAGGGCAACAATTACAAAGGCGAGCGTATTCCTTCACTTAGTGAGGTTTTGGATCGCTGTTGCGGCAAGGTTCGATTAAACATCGAATTGAAGACACAGGGGGATATGTATCCGGGCTTGCCCGCATCGGTCATTTACGAAATTAGAAAAAGACATATGCAGCATGATGTGGTTATTACTTCCTTTGAACCGGCAGCGCTGGTTGAAGTGAAGAAACTTGCCCCGGAATTGCAAACGGGTCTGATTATTGATGCCAAACCGGGTGATCTGCTTGCTGCGTTGCAGCAGATGCATTGTACTTTTCTATCGATCGGCTACACCAATGTAGATAAAGCATTAATGAAACAAATGCATGGGGCAGGCATTCAAGTGATGGCATGGACGGTGGATGATAAGGCTGCGATGAAAAAGCTTGCTGCCATTGATCCTGATGTGATGATCTGCACCAATCGGCCGGATGTGTGGGAAGAGGCCTTTCAGGAGACGAGCAGCCGTTTCTTCAGACCGTAAAGATCTATAAACCAGGATGAATAATCGAAGCAATGAATCCGGCAAAGGTGGTTACAACTCATGTTAACGAATATCTGTAATGTATACTGTGTAGGACGCAATTATAAACTTCATGCCGAGGAGCTTGGCAATGCGGTTCCGGATGAACCGATGATTTTTATGAAGCCTTCCCATGCTGTTGTGCCTCTGAATGGCGAAGCACTGGAGCTGCCAGCTTCCAGGGGGGAGGTTCATTATGAGGCTGAGTTGGTTATTCGAATTGGTCGGAATTATGAGCCGGGAGTGCGTGTAGATGAGCTGGTGGATGCCTATGCCTTCGGGATTGATTTTACGCTGCGTGATGTGCAGACCGTAATCAAGAAAAAGGGTCATCCATGGACTGCGGCCAAAGGATTCAAAAATTCTGCCCCCATCACAGCGTTTCAGACCTTCCCGGGAGCAGAGACGCTGCTTGAGAATGATTTTACGCTCACGAAGAATGGTGTCCAGGTGCAGCGTGGGAACATAAGCAATATGATCTTCTCTCTGCAGAATATCGTAGATTATGTAGGTCATCAATACGGCTTAGGGCCGGGGGATATTATTTTCACAGGTACGCCTGAAGGTGTAGGTGCTGCTGCGGCTGGCGATGTACTTGAACTGGCATGGGGTAGTGAAGTGCTCGGAGCTTGTACAATCAAGGCAGCGGAGTGAATTACGAACATTAACAGATATCCGTTTACCTGTGTAGTTCGCAGTAACACGAATCAGAGTAGATTCATGCTAAGGAGGGGCGCGCCGCGCTCCTTTTTTGTTCTTTGCGCTGCCTTGAATATATCGAACTGTATCGTTTTATTTACATAAAAGTTTGACTAGATATATGCTCTGTTTGCGCTCTCGATGATCAATTCTGCAACTTCCATAGACTGCAGCGCATGCTGTTCGGAACTGATGCTTCCGTTTGCAAGGCGCTCATCCAGTTGTTCCTGAAGCTGCTTAATCTGAATGGCAATAACTCTGTCATAATTACCTCCGCTGTTTTGCGCGATGCTTCGAAGGGATTGACCCTGATACAGTTTGTCAGCAAGTTCTTCTTCTGATGACTGATTAAGTGCACCTAGCAGCTCATCGTCCTCGCTCTCACTGCTGTTGTCCAGATCAACAATGGACCATTTTGGCATAGGTATAGGGGAGATGGCGGATTTCCCCCATGCAGTTCCCGCAAACGACATCGTTACAATCATCGTGCCCACAAACATAACGTGTTTTATATTCATTCTTGTCATCCTCGTTTCTGTTTTTAAGTACGAAGGGAATCGTAGCTTAATCTTGTTGTTTGATCTGAGATTAGTTTAACCGGCGAAGCTGAAGTGAAACTTAAAATGGCATAAATAATTCCTGACAGACAAAAAAAGAATAAATAACTTTTAATTCTTACTTGACAGGTTGGGTTAGTTGGTTATATGATGAACTCAATTATTTTAACACTAATTAAATGAACAATGAAATAAATTTGAATACAGATGCGAGCTGATTGGAACACCAAAGGCTCCCGGGACTACTCCATATGGAATGTCCTCGGGAGCCTTTTTGCGTACTTGCTAACGTTTCGATTGAATAGGAGGATATGGAATGAACGAGGCAGATTGGGATGCATTGGAGAAAACGGATTGGCTCTTTCGCAAAATGGTCAGACGATTCGTCAAGGAGCGGGATCGTATAACGGTGGAAGGCATTAGTCTGCCGGGTATGCTTATCTTGCACAAAATCATTCGTGAAGGAGAACAGCGACTCGGGGACCTGGCCGATCAATTGGACTTCACTTCCGGTGCCATTACTGCACTGACTGACAAGCTTGAGAAAAAGGGATTAACGATCCGCAGACGCAAGGAAGACGATCGCCGTACCGTCCTGCTTGATATAACCGCCAAAGGTAGGGAGATGTATGCCCGAAATAGCAATATCGGTGCCCGATGTATCACGCTTCTGTTTGAGGGATTTACCACTGCGGAACTGGAGCAGCAAAGCCAATTTTATGAGCGGGTGATCGCGAATCTGGAGGGATTCTCAGATACACTGCTGGAGCTTGCCGAGAGTAACACGAGAGATAAGAGAGAGCCGTCCGTGGACAACGACCTTGAACAGAAGCGAAATTCCGGAAAGAACAATTATCTCAGTTATTAAATGCTTGTATCGCAGTTATTAATGCTTGAACGATCGTGAATGAATTTGACAATCCAAGGGAGAGATGAGAACGATGGGACACTCAACCATTTATCCAACGGGAGCAACGCTGTATAATCCGGAAAAAGCCTGGGGTGGCTACACCGTGTATCAGGCTGGAGAAGAAGGCGTTGTATTAATTGATATGAACGGTAAGGAAGTTCACCTCTGGAAAGGACTGCTCGGATTTCCGGCCAAGATTTTCCCTGGAGGTTATGTGCTGGGAAGCACAGGCAGAAGAGATCCAAAGTTCGGTATTCAGGATAATGTGGACCTGGTTCAGGTGGACTGGGATGGCAACATCGTATGGAAATACAATAGCTTCGAACATATTGAAGATCCGGGATACGAACCATTGTGGTATGCCCGCCAGCACCATGATTATCAGCGTGAGGGCAATCCGGTAGGGTATTATGCTCCTGGTCTGGCTCCGAAAACACAGGGTGGCAAGACTCTGATCCTGGCGCATAAAAACGTAAGCAATCCGCAAATTTCGGATAAACCTTTGCTTGATGATGCCATTATTGAAGTGGATTGGGAAGGCAATGTGTTGTGGGAATGGCTTCCAAACGAGCATTTTGAAGAACTCGGCTTTGACGAGGCAGCACGCAATGTATTGTACCGTGACCCGAATACGCGTTCATTTGGTCACCTTGGTGGGGGTGTAGGTGATTGGCTGCATATTAACTCGGCTTCCTATGTTGGCCCCAACCGCTTCTATGAAGCGGGAGACGAGCGTTTTAACCCGGATAACATCATATGGGATGCAAGAGAAGCCAATATTATTGCCATTACGGACAGACAGAGCGGCAAAATTGTTTGGAAACTCGGCCCGGATTATTCCTCTCCTGAAGCGAAGCATATCGGCACCATTATCGGACAGCATCATGCGCATATCATTCCTCAAGGGCTGCCGGGCGAGGGCAATCTGCTGGTGTTTGATAATGGAGGATGGGCAGGCTACGGTCTTCCGAATCCGGCTTCTCCATATGGCTTGAAGCATGCGGTTCGTGATCATTCGCGTGTGCTTGAGATCGACCCGTTGACACTGGAGATTGTGTGGCAATATACCTCTGCCGAAGCTGGCTTTTCCGTTCCAACCGATTCGTATAAATTTTACAGCCCGTATATTAGCTCAGCCCAGCGCTTGCCTAACGGTAACACATTGATCACCGAAGGCTCCAATGGCAGATTGTTTGAAGTTACAGCAGAGCATGAGCTGGTGTGGGAGTATATTTCTCCATACAAAGACGGGCGTAATACCAATATGGTTTACCGTTCGTATCGGGTTCCATATCAATGGGTTCCTCAACTGGAGAAGCCGGAAGAGGTGGCGATCGAAGCCATTGATGTATCGGTCTACAGAGTGCCGGGAGCAGCAGCCAAGGGCTCTGATTCGGTAGTTAATGTAGAGACAACACTGCCTTTTGTTGAGGGTGCAGCTTGCGTGGCGACATCAGATGAAGGAAAACAAGGCAGTTGACAGTAGCCGATAATAAATGGATTGAACGGGGTGTATGTTGTGAAAAAAACAGCCATTTTAAAGGGAGCATTCATGCTGCTCCTCTCCTTAACGATTATAATTTCCGGATGTTCTTCAAACGGAGCAAAGTCCCAAGTGAAAGGCAGCTCCGCAAGTGGTGCCGCCAAGGTAAAGATCCGCATAGCGGATACTAGCACAAACCCGACGTTCAGGGTAGCCGTTGCCAAAGGGTTCTTTGAAAGCCAAGGCATTGATGCAGAGAGCGTCACGTTTGGTTCTCCGGCAGAAGGCGTGAATGCACTGTTTATCAAGCAGGTCGATATTGCCTACGGTGCTGACTTCCCGGTGTTGAACGCTCTGGCCAAAGGCGATTATTCGATCATCGCTTCTGCGGGTCAGACAACGGATGAAGCAGCAGCTGCGTGGAAGCTGTATGCCAGGGAGGAGATCCGGACGGGTGCAGACTTGAAGGGCAAGAGCGTGAGTTTTATTCGAGGCACATTTATTCCGTATCTGTGGGATGAATATTTGAAGGCTCAGGGGCTTACGCTTGGGGATGTGAAGCAGATTGGACAAGGGGCCTTCGATGAGTCCTATATTGCATTGAAGCAAGGAGAACTGGATGCTGCCTGGGTTATCGGCTCTGCATTAACCGACAAGTTCGATAAGCTTGAAGGCGTGCATCAGCTGACAGATATGTCCCAGACTCCAGTAAGGCTTGGCATGGGACTGGTCGCAAGTAATGAGTTCATCAAGGCTAATCCGGACACGATAAAGGGTTTTCTTGTAGCCCTCGATGAAGCTTCAGCATATGCCCAGGCTCATCCTGATGAGGTAGCGGATCTGATGTATAAGGAGACAAAACAACCCAAGGAAGCAACCTTGAAGGATCTTCCCATCAATCCGTGGGTCGTTGGATTTACCCAGGAAGCGTATGGAAGCTTGGCGGGACAGAAGCAATACATGGTGGATAACGGAATCATTGAGCAGGATTTTGATCTCAAAGGCAAGTTAAACCTCGAACCTCTGAAACAGGCATTGCCGGATAAAGTAACCTATACCGAATAACCCAAAACGTACTGGAGGTGTCTCTATGTCCTTACCCGCAGATCGTCACACCATTCATATTGAACAGCTTCGAAAAACCTACAACGCTCCCGCAAATGGAGAAGTGCATTACATTATCAAGGATGTTGATCTGGTGATCAGGGGTGGCGAATTTTTCGTTCTGCTCGGTCCCAGCGGCTGCGGAAAATCAACGTTACTTAACATGATCGCGGGTTTTATCTCCAAGTCGGGCGGGCAGCTTAAAGTAAATAACAAAGAGATCGACAGACCTGGAAGGGATCGTGCGATGGTGTTCCAACAGGCGGATTCCTCGCTTTTTCCATGGCTTACCGTAAGGGAAAACGTTGAATTCGGGCTTCGGATGTCCAAGGTGCCCAAGTCCGAGCGCCGTACGATTTCGGACCGTTACATTCAGCTCGTGGGCTTGGGAGGACATGAAGGGAAGTATCCGAAGGAACTGTCTGGAGGCATGAAGCAGCGGGTTCAACTGGCACGAGTGCTGGCTAATGATTCGGCGATTCTTCTCATGGATGAACCTTTCGGTGCGCTGGATGCCATGACTCGAAGAGTCATGCAGAAGGAGCTGGTGAATATCTGGAGGGAAACGAACAAGACGGTTATATTTGTTACCCATGACATCCAGGAGGCTTTATTGCTCGGTGAACGGATCGGAATCATGTCGGTGGGGCCTTCGTCGAATATAACGGATATTTATCATAACGTTCAGTCTTATCCGAGAAATATTGCTTCGGCTGAATTCAATACCCTATACGATCAGATTCAAAGTCATTTTGAAGAATAACTGAGGTGATCCGGATCATGAAATGGTTGGAGAAAAAATGGGTGTCTGTATCGCTGTTATGGGTTACAGTCATTCTGATATGGCAGGTTGGTGCATTGCTCTATGGGCCGGACGTGATTCCTGGTCCGTGGGATACTGTGCAGGGGGCTCGCGAATTAATTGCTGATGGCACGCTCATGCATTACATCGGGATCAGCTTCTCACGTGTACTGGCCGGATGGGTACTGGGAAGTGTCATTGCCATTCCGGTAGGGCTTCTCATCGGCAAGGTTCACATCATTCGTCTGTTTGCCGAACCCTTTCTTAATTTTATTCGATTTATACCGCCGATTGCTTTCATTACATTATTCCTGGTCTGGTTCGGCATCGGGGAACAGTCCAAGATTGCACTGATCATGTATGCGACATTTTTCATCGTTGTACTGAATACACTGACGGGCGTCTTGTCCATTGAAGAGGATAAGATTCGTTCAGCCCGCAGCATGGGTGCGAATGAGTGGCAGATTTTATTGCATGTTGTTGTCCCTGCTACGACCCCGTACATTTTTACAGGTGTTCGATTGGCGATGGGAACTTCCTATATGGCTATTATCGGCGCAGAGATGATTGCCTCTAATGAAGGCGTGGGTTATCTGATCTGGAATTCACGGCTGTTTTTTCGAACGGACTGGATTTTTGTTGGACTAATCTCCTTGGGATTTATGGGTTTTCTCACGGATCGTTTGTTCAATTGGTTTGGTCGCCGTGTGTTGTATCGTTATGGCGTTATCGGTGGGGACAAGCGAGGCTGACGTTGTACGGATCGAACGACGTAATGTTTAGGGCGTGTCTGAAAACGCTGAAGGAAGCCAATTTTGCCGAATTTTCGTTCCAAGCAAGGAAGTTTCCCGCAGGCGTGCAGTTTTGATCCATTATATTTCATCCATCAGACCTGGTTGGCAGCTTTCTAAGCTGTCGAATCAGGTTTTTGTCATGCCTGCAACGGGAGTTTCGGCATTGGGCTCAAACCGTGGTATAATTGAATTTCAAAAATAACATAAACGTCATGTGGACCATGGATGGTGCCACATGCAGGAGAGATTATGGACTGGATTATCGGCGCGGTATGCGCTTTTATTGTTGCGGGTGCAGCCTACGCGAAGAAGTCGCTAACCCTGTCCGGTTGCTTGGCAGCTGTGTTGATGGGAACGATCTATTACGGGGCAGGCAATCTGTTTTGGTTTGGCACACTGTTGTTGTTTTTCATAACTTCAACCCTGTTGTCGAAGTATCGTAAGGAACGCAAGCAGGAGCTGGAGAAATCGTATGCCAAGACAGGCAATCGGGATGCAGGGCAAGTGTTTGCCAACGGCGGGATGGGCATGCTTTTATGTTTGGGATACTGGATATTTCCACATCCGGCCTGGATCTATGCTTTCATTGGTGTAATGGCAACCGTAACATCCGATACCTGGGCTACCGAACTCGGCAGCCTGAGCCGCAAGCCGCCGCGTTCAGTGGTGAATTGGAAGGTGCTGACCCCGGGCGCTTCCGGTGGTGTGTCGTTACTTGGAACAACAGCGGCGGCAATAGGCGGTGTTTTGATTGGAGCGGGGGCATTTATCTTTTCTTGGGTCGCAGACTTTGAGACGCTGGGATTTTTGAGCTGGATATGTGTTGGTCTTGCAGGTGGACTGGCTGGAGCATTTGCCGATTCCTATCTGGGAGCAACCGTCCAGTTGATGTATCGCTGCACCGAATGCGGTCGTGAAGTTGAGGTCAGTGAACACTGTGGCCACAAGACCGTTCGTGCACGGGGCTGGACGTGGATGAGCAACGATCTGGTCAATGTGCTGAGCTCGGTGATCGGAGGATGTGTGGCGATCGGTTTGGGGAATATTTTGGCGTTGTAGGGAGGGAGTGCAAATGGGCACTGTGCAGGGAGACAAGTCGGAGGCTATATTGGATGCGGCTTATGGTATTTTTGGATCAAAAGGATTTTATGAGACGAAAATGTCCGATATTGCTGATGAAGCCGGCATTGCAAAAGGCACCATTTATTTATATTTCAAGAGCAAGGAACAGCTATTTGTTGCTGTGTCCATGCGGGATTGTAACAGCTTTATAAGTCGATTGGAATACGCATTGCAGGCAAACGACAATACGGGTGACAAGCTTGCCGCCATTGCGAAGACACATCTGACGTATTATTATGAGCGCCGCAATCATACCAAATTATTTTTTATGGCACCGAATAATGATCCGGACCTGATGAAATTTATGAAAGCCTTTATGAATGAATACATGAGCATCGTGCGCAGTGTTCTTGAGAGTGCCGGAGTGCCTGAGCCTGTGCTGCTGGCCGAAGCATATATCGGTATTCTGGACCGTCTGAAAATGGATATTATGCTGAATCCGGAATTTAATGAGACCGATCTGAATAAACGAATTTCGTTTGCAGCGGCGCTGTTTCTGGACGGATGTCGCTCTTTTTTGCAAGTATAAGCAGCTATGGTAGCTCGCGTAATATGCTTAATAATAGAGGATAGAGCATTTCAAACTATAGAGAAGTGTGGGTAACGGGCAATGAACATAATAACAGTAGAACAAATTGCAAAAAGCTATGGCGAGAAAATTTTGTTCAAAGATGCTTCATTTGGGATGGAGGATCAGGATAAAATCGGCGTCGTAGGTGTGAACGGCACCGGGAAATCTACGTTTTTGCGAGTGATTGCAGGTTTGGAGCCGGCAGATGAGGGTCAGATCGCCATCGGGAATGATGTACGTGTGCAGTTTCTGGCCCAGAATCCGGAGTTTAATCCGAATAATACGGTGTTACAGCAGGTGTTTGAAGGTGAAGGCGCCGAGATGAGAACGGTACGGGAATATACAGAAACGATGGAGCTGCTGGAGTTGAATCCGTCAGATACCGAGCTGACTGAGCGACTGATGCGTCTGAATCAACAGATGGAGCAGCTTCAGCTCTGGCAGATGGAGAGTGAAGCCAAAAGCATTTTGTCCAAGCTGGGCATACAGCAGTTCGATGCACTAATGGGCACTTTATCAGGTGGACAGCGGAAACGGGTTGCTTTGGCGGCAGCGTTAATTCACCCTTGCGAGCTGCTCATTCTGGACGAGCCGACGAACCATATTGATAATGATTCTGTCGTGTGGCTGGAGCAGTATCTGCAGAAGCGGCGCGGCGCATTGCTTATGATTACGCATGATCGCTATTTCCTCGATCGGGTAGCCAATGTCATGCTGGAGCTTGATCATGGACGTTTGTTCCGATATGAGGCGAACTATACACGTTTTCTGGAGTTGAAGGCTGAACGGGAAGAACGAGAGGCTGCTTCAGAACAGAAACGTCAAAATTTGCTGCGTACCGAGCTTGCCTGGATTCGCCGGGGAGCCAAGGCACGCACGACGAAACAGAAGGCGCGGATTGATCGTTTTGAACAGTTGAAAGACCAGCAGGGGGTTCAGCGTTCCGGTTCGCTTGAGGTGTCTGTAGGTTCGACACGTCTGGGCAAAAAAATACTGGAGATCGAGCATCTCTCCAAGTCTGCCGGTGACCGCAAGCTGATTGAAGATCTGAGCTACATTGCCGTGCCGGGTGATCGTGTAGGCATTGTTGGTCCGAATGGCAGCGGTAAATCTACCCTGCTGCAGATGATTTCGGGCAGATTGCAGCCGGATGCCGGAGAGGTTGTGCTTGGACCAACCGTCAATCTGGGTTACTTCACGCAGGAGCATCAGGAAATGGACGAGACGATGCGTGTCATTGAATATATCAAGGAAGTGGCCGAAAATATTAAAACTGCTGACGGATCGCTTATTACAGCTTCCCAGATGCTTGAGCGCTTTTTATTCAGTCCAACCGCCCAATGGACGCCAATAGCCCGCTTGTCCGGGGGAGAGAAACGGCGGCTCTACCTTCTTCGAATTCTGATGGCGGCTCCGAATGTACTGCTGCTGGATGAGCCAACGAATGATCTGGATATTCAGACGCTTGCGGTGCTGGAAGACTATCTGGATGATTTCCCGGGGGTTGTGTTTGTCGTATCGCATGATCGCTATTTCCTGGATCGTACGGTAGATAAAGTACTTGCGTTCGAAGGCGATGGAGCCATCCGTGTACATGTCGGTGATTACAGCGAATATGCGGAATGGATGCTGAAAAATGCGCCAGTCAATCAGCAGAGTGGTGCTGGAACTGCTGCCAAAAAACAGGCGAGTGAAAAAACGTCCGAGGCCGCTGCTCCTTCCTCCTCTGTGTCGGCAAAGCCTAAACTGAAATTCAGTTTTAAGGAGCAGCGTGAATTTGATCAGATTGATGAGAACATTGAGAAGGCTGAAGCGAATCTTGCCCGGATTAACCAGGAGATGGAAGCGGCCTTTAGTGATTCTGCTCGTTTGCAGGAGTTAATGGCCGAACAGGCAGATGCCGAGCGTCATCTGGATGAATTGATGGAGCGCTGGACTGTACTGAATGAGATCGCTGAGCAGATTGAACAGAATAAATCTTAAAGTTGATTGATATATGCAAATCCTACATTGCCTTTCTTCAGAATGCGGCCCCATGCTGATCTGAAGGAGGGCGTTTTTGGCTTGAATGTCCAATGCGAATTAGATATCTAAGATAAAAAGATGAAACGTTACCTATGTTTATTACGTTTTATTAGTAAACAATTCCATAGAAGGGAGAGATCGTGAAGTTGATTAATAATGAAATCAATGAACAACTCGCCACACTGAGGGAAAAAGGAAGAATCTATGAAAAATGGGCAAAACGGCTTCGTAAGCTCCAAGAGGGAGAAGCAGTGGGAAGCCAAGGTGGAACACTGTACCGTAGCATTTCAGAAGGAACAGAAGGATGTTGATCGGCTGAACAGCATGAGCTTGGCCTCATTTTTCTATGATCTGATCGGCAAGAAGACGGAACGTTTGGAGAAAGAAGAGTTGGAACTGCTGGAGAGTAAATCAGCTTATGATACGGCATGCGGGATGCTACAGGATGTACAAGAGCAACGTATTCAAGTGGAGCAGGAGCTTCAAAGGCAATCGAAATATCGGTTCTGGGAGAATGACTATCAGGTTTTATGGGGGGAGAAAGAACAACGTTTGCTTAGTGAGGATGCAGAACTGCAACAATTGGCCGAAGAACGGGAACATCTGGCAAGTGAGTTACAGGAGCTTAACGAAGCTCTCAGAGAAGGGGATTATCTGGTATATGCGCTTGAACGTGCAGAGAAAGCTTTAGATTCAGCAGGAAATTGGGGCATTTATGACATGATGGGTGGAGGTATGATCTCCACACATATCAAGCGTAGTCGTATGGATGATGCGCAAGTGGCTATTATAGATGCGGGCAAGCGCCTGCGTCGTTTTCAGAAAGAGTTGGAAGATGTAGAGATGGCCGTCAGCGCCGATTTAAATTTGGGTGGTTTGCTATCTTTTGCGGACTATTTCTTTGATAATTTCTTTGTAGATTGGATGATTCAGGATAAAATTCGCAGCGCAGAGAAACAGGTCAAACATGGACTTAGCATGGTACGACAGACAATACAGGTTTTACAGCGTGAAATTAAGGATCACGAAGCCCGGCTGCAGACTCAGGAACGTCGATATCGCGAGTATGTGGAACTAGCCTGATTAATGATCATATCTGTATAGCAGCATGCTTCCAATAATAAAGGACACAACTTTCACACGCTGTTCATGCGTTGAGAAAATGTGTCCTTTTTGATAATGAGAGTGGCTAATGAACTCAATGACAAGAAGCAAACAAAATAAAGGGATTGAATTAAGGAGTAAGCTAACTTAATCCTTACTTTGTAGTAATGTATGCGGCAAGAAGACGTGCTGTATTGATTACCGCTTTGGTGTGAGTGCGTTCCATGGAGTGAGAAGCGTGCACACCAGGGCCGATTAAAGCCGCACGAATGTTGTTGCCCCCGCGCAAGGCAGCACTGCCGTCCGAGCCATACTGAGGGTAAATGTCCACGACATAATCCATGCCATCCTGTTTGGCCAGCTCAATGAGGCGGCTTGTCATATCGTAGTCGTAAGGACCGGAAGAGTCTTTGGCACATATGGATACATCGGTTTCTTTGCAGCTGAGATCATCTCCCATAGCTCCCATATCTACAGCAATCAGTTCACTGATATCAGCCGGGATGTAAGCAGCTCCGTGTCCAACTTCTTCGTAGTTTGAGATGAGCAGGGTGACGTTATGTACGGGTTTCCAGCCTTCCCGATGCGCAGATTCGAGAATGCCAAACAGGGCGGCTACGCTGGCTTTATCATCGAGATGACGTGATTTGATATAACCGCTAGGTGTAATGACAGCACGGGCATCAAACGAGATAAAGTCCCCGACACTGATTCCGAGCTTCACAACTTCCTCTTTGGAAGAAACAAGCTCATCAATGCGAACCTCCATATGGTTCTCTGAACGTTCAAACGTGCGAGCATCAGGATAGACATGCACAGAAGGATGCAGGGACAGAATGGTTCCTGTGTACACCTTGCCATCTCGTGTATGAATGGAGCAGTACTCGTTCTCAATGCTGTGCATCGTAAAACCGCCGACAGAGGTCAGTTTCAGCGTACCGTAAGGTGTAATTGAACGTACCATAGCACCAAGTGTGTCTACATGTGCACTAAGGGCGATTGTTTTGGATGAGTCCTGGCCGGGCCAAGTGAGCACAGCACCGCCTTTGTTGTTCAGCTCCCAGGAGACGTTCAGGGACTCTGCTTCCTGGCAGATCATCTCCATGATCTGGCGGGTGTACCCGCTCGGGCTCGGGGTATCAAGTAATTTTTTGAGAAAAGACAGAACGTAGGATTCATTAATGGTAAAGCTCATGTGATCTTCCTCCTTAATTATGCCGCTTGCCATTATGGCTTCAGTAATGAAATGGCTTCAGTAAAAGAATACAGCCTGACTGGAAAGGGAATGCTTGCTTGTCCATTCCTTAATCGCCAGCAGGCTGTTTCTGATTTTACAATGTCCCTGGAGAATTTCCTTTATGCTGACTGCCAATGGAATCATTGTGCAGCTGGTCATCAGGCTCAGGTTCATTAGAATGAAGAGAATCGATGCTGTCGTACGAAACAGGTACAGCAGTGCTGGATGCGGAAGCTTCCAGTTCAGTAATGCGCAATTTCAGGCGTTTGTTTTCGCGCTGCAATCGGTATTGACGGTAGATTCCGTAAGAGCCGACGATTATTCCACCAATTAGCGTACAGCCTAGAATGAGTAGAATCAACGGCACACTAACGGTATTAAACAGCAGGTTAACTTGTACGGAATCGACATTAATGACTGCGAAGATGCCTGTCAGCAGTGCAAAAACAAGACCCGCGATAAGTGCCCATTGCATTTTCATGATGCTTCCTCCTTGTTGGACGTATGCGAACTAGAATGCATTACCCTTTTTGAAGGGCCCTGCATCTTGCTTGATTATAAAATCCCTTGCCCGTCTGGACAAGGGATATAGATTACAGGGGAACATATCCTTATTTGGTTAATTGCTCCATCTGCTCGATTAAATCTTTAAATACACTCATAGCTTCACGTATCGGCTGAGGTGTAGACATATCGACTCCGGCTTTTTTCAAAATATTGATGGAGTAATCACTGCCGCCGCTTTTCAGGAAGCCAAGATAGCGATCCACGGCTGGCTGACCTTCCTCCAGAATTTGCTTGGAGAAGCTGGTTGCTGCCGAGAAGCCTGTAGCGTATTTATATACATAGAAGCTGTTATAGAAGTGGGGAATACGAGCCCATTCCATCTCGATATCTTTGTCAACAACCATGTTTTTGCCATGATACTGCACATTCAAGTCATAATAAATTTCAGATAGCAGTTGTGGCGTAAGGGCTTCGCCCTGTTCGGCACGCTCATGAATGATTTTCTCGAACTCGGCAAACATCGTTTGACGGAATACGGTGGTGCGGAACTGATCCGCATAATACGTAAGCAGGTACAGTTTTTCCTTCGGATCTGTAGACTTGTTCAGCATATAGTCCATAAGCAAGGCTTCATTGGTGGTCGAAGCAACCTCGGCCAGGAAAATAGTATACTGTGCATCTCGATATGAAAGTGCTGTATCCGAATAATGTGAATGCAACGCATGACCCATCTCATGGGCGAGTGTGAACATGCTGTTCAGATTATCCTTATGGTTAAGCAAAACATACGGGTGAGTGCCGTAAGCGCCCCAGGCGTATGCGCCAGAGCGTTTGTTTTCATTTTCATATACGTCGATCCAGCGGTTGTCATAACCAGACTGAAGTGCTTCTGCATAATCTTTGCCAAGTGGTGCCAATCCTTCTTTTACCGTCTGCTTGGCTTCTTCGTACGTGATGTCCATTTTGTATTCATCCACAAGTGGAGCGAACAGGTCATACATATGCAGTTGATCTACGCCAAGCAATTTTTTTCGAAGATCCATGTAGCGGTGCAGCAAAGGAAGGCTTTCATGAATCGTATCCACCAGATTGTTATACACATCAGTCGGAATGTTGTCACCATACAGGTTCATTTCCATGACGGATGGATATTTCCGAACATTGGCATAGAACATATTTTTCGTTACATTGGCATTCAGCGCTGCTGCAATCGTATTTTTTTGTTTGGCGTATGTCTCGTAAACTGCCTTGAAGGCACGCTCGCGAACCTCGCGATTAGGATTTTCCAGAAATTGAATGTAGCTGCCATGAGTCAGTTCAACCTCGTTGCCATTCTCATCCTTGATTCGTGGGAACTTGAGATCGGCATTGTTCAGCATGCCAAAAATCGTTTGGGGAGCCTGGGACAAATTGCCGACCTGTGCGAGCAGTGCTTCTTCTGCTTGGCTTAATACATGGGCCTTCTCGCGTTTCATCTCTTCCAGTGTGAAGGTATAAGCGGCGAGTTTTTCATTTTTAATAAAAGCGTCCAGTTCTGCATCTGGCAAAGACAGAATTTCAGGTGTAACAAAAGAGAGTGCTTCACCTACGTTTACACCCAGCTTTTGTGCTTTTTGGGACAGGCTTTGATATGTAGGGTTAGCTGTGTCTTCATCCTGATGCATACGAGCATATACGAAAAGTCGTTCAAGCTTGAGACCGATTTCGTCTTCAAATTCGAAGCAGGCTTTAAGTGTGTCAGGCTGATTCAGTTTACCTTGGAATTCGGAGGCTTTTTTCATCATAGAAGATACTTCTTCATATTCCTGATCCCAAGCCTTCTGATCGGCAAATAAATCTTCCAGTTTCCATGTATGCTCGGCTGGCACTTCGGAACGTTTCAATAGTTTACTCATGGGAATCCTCCTTTGATTGTGGGCTGAAAAAATGGGCATAGCCGTCTTCGTCTCCTGTGCCTGAGCGGCAGGAGACGAAGGGAGCAGGCTAAGAGCCAGTAGAATGGATAAGGTTTTTCGATATTTCAACAGCCTTCCTCCTTGCTATACGAATTACTTCATATAGTATGGCCTGAGCACAGTTGAAATATTTGAGAGCCTTGAACCATGTGAATGTGCAAGCAAGCACAGTTGTAAGCTTCAGGCTCCCATATTAATGAGGTAATAGACGATTAAAAAAAAGGCGAAACAGATCATCAGGGTAGCGATCAGGGCCATTCCTCGTCTCAGTCGGTCCGGGATGGAGTTGCGTCCCAGAATCAAAACGATCCCGAGTGAGAAGGCCAGAATGATAAAAATAACGACATTGCCTGAATCCAGCTGCATCGTTCTATACTCCCTTGAAGGCTGCCATCAATGCACGCCATTCCTCTTCGCGATTCTCGAAATCCTCCTTCGGAAAACGGCGCTCGGCCCAATGCATCAAAGCAGGGCGGCTCAGGAAGGTGTGGCATTCTTCGCCCCACTCTTCAGAAATTTCCCGCAGGACGAGGTATTTTCCTTGTACTTCTACAGTCATCATATTCCACTTGTCTGTTTTGTATATTTCGTGTTTTTTTATCATAAGTAGTCTCCAAACTAACGGTTTTGGTAAAATGATACCGTACCCTACGTTGCAAAGCAAATTTTTTCTATATTTATGGAAAAGATAAATTGCAAATTGGAAGCCCATACAGTATAATAAGGGTATTCGCCATAGATGGCGATATTTTTAGGAGGTTGTTCATTTGAAAGGTACAGTTAAATGGTTTAACGCAGAAAAAGGCTATGGCTTTATTTCAGTTGAAGGCGGCGAGGACGTATTCGTACATTTCTCCGCGATCCAAGGCGACGGCTTCAAAACATTGGAAGAAGGTCAAGCGGTAGAATTCGAAATCACTGACGGAAACCGTGGTCCTCAAGCAGCTAACGTAATTAAATTGTAAGATTTTTCCGTTCTGTACGGACTTCTTATAAATGATTGTTTATAGCTGAATACAAACAACACAAGCACAGTCCCCTTGCGGAGACTGTGCTTTTTTTTGGTTTTGTATAGGGACCAAGCAGAATGCAGATTGCTGCTCAGGATGAACGGCTGGTAAGGCTGCCAAGCAGCTTGATGCCAAATCCGATCAGACCCGCCAAAGCAAAGGCCATCGCTGTAAGATAAAACGACTGACGTCCAGTATGCTCCAGCAGCAGCCCGCCTAAAGTTCCACTCAGCAGCCCGGAAGCGCTGGACCAGACAATGGTGAACAAAGCCATGCCTGTTGCCCGATAATTATCAGGTACCAGTCTTGTTATATATCGAACAGCAGTGACATAGAAGATGCCAAAGGTGACGCTGTGCATCGTTTGAATAACTACAACTGCAGCAGGTGTATCAGAAAACGACATGAACAGCAGACGAATGGTATACATCAAGGCAGCCAGGGTGAGAAGGGGAAGCTCTTTGTAGCGGTTTCCATACTTGCTGAGCAGTAAAAATATCGGGATTTCACTCACGGAAGAGATCAGCAGGGACCAGCCAATCAAACCTTCGCTTGCCCCCAAGTCCTTCAGTGTGATGGTCAGAAACGCTTCATTCATCCGATGCCCCATAGCCAGCAGAAATACACATCCGAAGAAGGTGAACACCTCTCGGCGTTTGAGGATATCCCATACCCCGGATAATTGCATCTTTCCTCCACCGCCGGAAGGCTGATCTTTCAGCTGGAAGCTGATGAGCAATGTTACAGCAGCAAGACTGATGCAAATGCCCATCGTCCATTCGGGACCAAATGAACCAAGCACATATCCGATGCTGAGCGCAAAGAAGGCATATCCGATCGAGCCGAAGACCCGAATAGACGTGAAGTTACGGCCATATTTACTTGCGGTTGTAATAGCCATCGTATCCGAAAGCGGATAGACCGGATAATAGAAAAAGTAGAATAAGGTCACCAGAACAAATACTTCTCCAAAGGTGGCTGCATTAGCCAGCAGCACCCCTGTAATCAGCTGGCCGCCCAGAAGTATGATCATTATTTTTCGCACCGTTTTGTATTTGTCGCTCGCCATACTCCAGAACATATTGGAAAATACAGAGATGAGTGGACCGATGCCGTACAGATAACCAATTTCAGCCGGACTGAAGCCGAGGTGACTGAAGTAAAGCTGGAAGTAGGATACGACCAGGGCGGTCGAACCAAAGATGGTGAACATCAGTGCCCGTAGCCAGTTCTGATCTGGCCGGGCGGCAAGACTTAATTTCATGATGTGATACTCCATTCTTGAATCAAGTTCATTTTTATAGAGACGCCGACCCGCGGGTTGGGGGAACAGTCATGGTTGGTTCTTTTTGCGTGCGCCGGATGACCATCCAGACAATAATAAGTTCTGCAAGCAATCCCAGAGACTGTGCGGCTGCTCCAATCATTCCATTCCAAGCCGGGAATATGCTGACCAGAATCAGCAGAACGATAACGGTGCAGATGGCGTTTGCGCTTTGCGAGCGAAACATCGTCTTGGTCTGCCCGCGGAGCAGGATGAGACCGTTACTGAAATCGAGAAACGGAGAGATTAGCGGAAACAGCACGAAGGCACGAAGAGTCCAGAGACTTTGCTGCAGCAGCTGGCCTTGAACACTCATCACGTTCTCAAATACCCAGGGTCCGAGAGGGGTATATGCGATAGATACCGTCATGGCAAACGGAATAAAGCCGGTAACCAGAGCGAATTTCTTGACGAGCTTGGCATCAATCATATAGAAGTTGAGCACAATCTGATGAATATAAGTGAAAAAGCTCAACATAAGCTGCATCAGACTGCTTGCTACAGCAAACGAAGAGATGGCGAGAGCAATCCCGGTTGTTTTGCCGAGCACAATGTTGATTACAGGACCTATAAAAAGGGCTACAAAGCTGGATAAAAGCAGTGGTTTGTAAAAACGAAACACATCCCCCTTGCTTTCCACAGGATGCTCCTCAAGCTTGGCTGGCATCTTTCGCATAATGCTTCTGCCCTCCAAATAGCTGACAAGTGCTTCGATCATCATTCCCGCTGCAAATATGATAGCGCCTACACGACCACTGTTAATGGAGTCGGTATAGATGAAATATAGAGATAGGCCATACATACCTGCCAGCCTGAATATCATGCCGATGGTAAGCCATTTGGTTCGGTTATTTGTAATAATAATGCCCTGATATATGTTTCGAATGACTGAAAAAATACTGACGTACATCAGGATCTCGTAAACGTCGATCACTTTGCTCAGCAAATCCGGGCTTACACCAAACAGATATTTGAACACTCCGGTGCCGACGGGAGAATATACGATGAGGAATCCGATCAGCAGCACACAGGCCAGAAATATTTTGGTAACAAACGTCAATGCCTGAAAGGAGAGCCGGTCACGTACCAGTGCAGAGCAGGTCTGGCGAAGCAGTGTAGAGGGACGCTCCGTGAGGGTAAGCAGACTTCCGGCAATAGCATAGCTCGCAATCACCGTCTCAGGATGGGCAGATCGGGCAAGTGTACTGTTGATAATTACATGTGATATCGTGACGAGAGAGGCGGAAATGCCAAGCGGCACAAAAAAAGAAAATAACCGACTCCACGAAAGTGGTTCACCTGACGACATGTCAACGACTCCTTTGATGGATAGAAATATGCATAGTATAACATAAACTATCGGCGGGAGATGCGATATTTTGTGCGGTTTGTGCGGCAGATCATTTGTACAATTAAGGGGATCATATTATAATAAGAATGGTTAAAAACAGCTCTAATACGTATTCAACCAAGTGGAGGCACATTTATTTTGAGCCAATCAAATCGAAAACGTCATCAGTACCCGCGTGGACCGCTGGCATTGATGAGAGGGGTGTACAAATACACCATTCCGGAAACGCGCAATGCATTGAATGGATGGCGTGCTCAGGCCGAAGCGATTCCTGATGAAGAATTGCGAACACAGGCACTTGCCAGCATAAGAGATAAGCAATTTCATTGTGAAGGTGGAACTGTCTATGCATTGGCTGACCTGCCGAACCGCCATATTCTGATTCCGTTAATTGTTTCTTATCAAACCATAAGTGATTATTTGGACAATCTGTGTGACCGCAGCACTTCGATGGACCCGGATGATTTCCGTCTGCTCCATCAATCCATGCTTGATGCGGTAGATCCGGAGGCTGTTCCTGTCAACTACTATGCTCTTCGTGAGGAGCAGGATGATGGCGGATATCTTCGGAATCTGGTGACAACTTGTCAGGAGCTGACCCGTCAGCTACCGGGATATGCGTCAGCCAAGCGCCAAATACAGGATCTGGCAGGCCTATACACGGACCTGCAGGTATATAAGCACATCAAACCGGAACTGAGAGAAACGGCCTTGCTCGAATGGTGGTCGGAGCATCGCCACCGCACACCTCAGTTCCGCTGGAATGAATTTGCCGCAGCTACTGGCTCTACTCTGGGTGTATTTATGCTGTTCCTTGCTGCAAGTGACGAACAGCTGACCGAAGAGCAGGCGGCTTCAATTCATAAGGCCTATTTCCCGCACGTATGCGCATTACACATCATGCTCGATTATTTGATTGATCAGGGTGAGGATCGTGTCGAAGGGGATCTCAACTTCTGCAACTACTACGAGAATGTAGAGACGATGCTGGGCCGAATTGCGTTTATTGTGGAGAAGGCTCGCAGTGATGTGCAGAAGATTCCGGGAACTGCGTTTCACCGGATGATTATTGAAGGACTAATAGCCATTTACCTGTCTGATCCCAAAGTCAGCGAACAGCAGGAGGTTCGCGATGTGTCCAAACGACTGATGAAGAAAAGCCCGATTACACGTGTGTTTTTCTTCATATTCAGCCGCTGGATACGAAAGCATATGTAAGTCAGGTGTGTTGTTGCGGGAGCCTGAAGTGAAACCAGAGGAGGAAGAAACATCATGACAGCAGTAAAGAAAATTGCAGTGTTAACGAGCGGTGGTGATTCACAGGGGATGAACGCGGCTGTTCGTGCGGTTGTTCGCAGCGGACTATATCACGGATTGGAAGTTTTTGGTATTCAACGCGGATACCAAGGGCTTTTGAACAATGACATTTTCCCAATGGATCTGCGGAGTGTCGGAGATATTATCCAGCGCGGGGGCACCGTTCTGCAATCTGCACGTTGTAAAGAATTTTATACCGCCGAAGGCCAACAAAGAGGCGCAGATATTTTGCGCGCACGCGGTATTGACGGTCTCATTGTTATCGGGGGAGACGGTTCATATAATGGTGCGAACAAACTGAGCAAGCTAGGCATTAACACAATGGGGCTGCCAGGCACGATTGATAATGATATTTCATTTACGGATTACACCATTGGATTTGATACCTCGGTAAGCGTTGTGGTGGATGCGGTAAACAAGCTTCGTGACACGATGTCTTCCCATGAGCGATCTTCCATCGTTGAGGTTATGGGCCGTCACTGCGGTGATATCGCGCTGCATGCCGGACTTGCTTCGGGAGCAGAAACGATTCTGGTGCCGGAAGTTCCGTTTGACATGGATGAAGTGGCTGAACGGATGAAAGCCAACTTTGCACATGGCAAACGCCACAGTATCATCATCGTCGCTGAAGGCGTAGGTAAAGGTGAGGATGTAGCCAAAGAACTGATGGAACGTTGCCCGACGTATGAGCCGCGTGTTACCGTTCTTGGACACATTCAACGTGGCGGTACGCCGACACCGTTTGACCGCAACCTGGCAAGCCGCCTCGGTGACTTCGCAGTGCGTAGTCTGATTGCAGGCGAAACCGATAAAGGCTGCGGAATTATCAAAGGTGAACTGGTTCTTACGGACATCGACAAAGTGGTAAATACGAAAAAAGCATTTGATATGGAAACGTATGAGCTGGCGCAGCGTTTGTCCCAATAACAGATGTTTAATCAAGAAAGAGCACAGTTCCGTTGATACGGACTGTGCTCTTTTTTTAGTGTTTTAATGTAATTTACATCGAATAGCTCAATCTGACGAAGACCGAAGGGCAGCCTGCTGCTGCACTCGGAAAAGTCTCCATAGAAGTGCAGTTGCGCCTACAGCCAATCCGGCAATAAGTCCGATCCAATATCCAAACGCGCCAAGTGAAGTATAGGTGGCTGTGATATATCCTACAGGTAGACCGATAATCCAGTAAGCTACAAAAGTAATGATCAAGGCCGGGTTCACATCTTTATAGCCGCGCAGCGCCCCTTGAGTCGGGGTAGCAATTGCATCTGAAATCTGGAAGAAAATCGCATAGATCAGGAAATGCTGAGTCAGGGTTATAACTTCACGTTCATTGGAGTATACACCAGCAATCTGTTCCCCGAACACCAGCAGGATAACGGCTGTAATCAAGGAAAGAGCAACAGCACCTCCGATGCCGAGCACACTGTACTGTTTTGCATCTTTCAATCGTCCGGCTCCGTTCTCGAAACCGACCAGAATGGTGAGGGCCATACAGATGCTCACAGGCAGCATATAGAGTGTGGAAGCAAAATTCAGCGCCGCTTGATGGGCTGCAATGGTAACTGTATCAAATCGGCTCATCAGCAGCGTAACGGCAGCAAAAATAGACGTTTCAAAAAAGGTTGCAAAGCCAATCGGCACACCGATGAGCAGAAGCTCTTTCCATTTGCGGAAGGAGACAGACGACCACTTGCGGAAAATACCATACTGGGCGAAAGGGTCAATGCGATGAACAAAAAACAAACTGATCAGGAAAATAAGCCAGTATGTACAAGCTGTGGCTACGCCGGCGCCAACCCCGCCCAATTGCGGAAATCCCCAGCGTCCGAAGATCAGCACATAGTTGAGTAAAATATTTACGGGCAGGGAGACCAGGGTAATCAGCATTGTGATCCTTGTCTGTCCAAGAGCGTCCATGAAGCTGCGCAGCACGGTGTATCCGAACAGCGGCATGATACCGAACGCGAGCGCACATAGAAAATAAAATGCAACATTGGCGACATGGGGCTCCAGTGGCATTCCGTTCAAGACAGGGCCGAGCAGCAGTGCGCCTGCACCCAGCACCACAAGGCCTACGGCTATGCCAAGATATAAGGCCTGAATGACGCTGTGCCCAATCTGATCATGGCGGCGGGAGCCGAGCAGATGAGAAACGACAGGAGTGATGCCCATCAGAATGCCGCTAAGACCGGTTTGCACGGGCATCCACAGGCTTGTGCCGATGGCTACGCCTGCCAGATCAGCGGGGGAGAACTTTCCAGACATGTTGGTATCAAAAAAGGACATGGCTGAGAGCGCAATCTGTGTAGTGAAGATCGGCAGAAATATAATCAGAAACTGTTTAATTTTTTGTGAAAAGCTCGTTGTGTTCATATTCACCTGAAGTTGCCTCGCGATCTGTAAAGTTATCATGATGATGTCATATCAGACAGCTATTTATTGTAGAGGATTTTGGTTGGTTTGAACAGTGCGGGCGGACAAGGGATAAACAAAGTGGAATGGCTTCTTAGGGAAATATAGTAAAAAACCGCCTCCTGACGTAGGTTCTCCTCGTCAAGAAGCGGCGTGATCCATCTTCGAAAAAAATTATTGAATATACACATCATTCTGATGCTCGCAAATACTGTACTGAATGATTTCCATTGCATCTCCCTGTTCCAGGATGCCCAGCCCATCCCGGAGCACAATCAGCGAGTCGAGTTCATTCGGTTTCAAGAAAGGGAGCATTTCCGGGCACCATTTGTTGACAATTTCAAACAGTTTTACCGTTTCCATATCCACAATAATCACCCTTTCCTACTCGAATTCCAAAATGGTAAGTCATTCGGCGCGAATCGGGAAAGCATATGGCTTGTGAAAAGTAAAGGTCAGAACCTGCTTACAACATATTTAAGAGCGGTGCACCATTATTATACCACAAACTTGTGAATTGTTAACGGGCATATGCCTAACTGCGACGGAAGGAGCCCATAACGCCTACCGTTTCTACAATGTTAACAAATGCCTTAGGATCGGTTTCCTTGATGATGCGTTTAATCTCGACCAGTTCGTAACGTGTTGTCACAGTCATTAACATATCCTTTTCAATGTCGGTATATGCCCCTTGCGTTTTGATTTTTGTAACCCCGCGCGGACGAACCAGCAGCTTTTTCAGCATCGCTTCGGTTTCATTCGTAATGATGTACAGCGTGACCTTGACGTGACTGATATGAATGAAATCCAGCACTTTACCTGTTACATAGATGGAAACCATGGAGGCCAGAGCGATGTTCCAGTTATTGTTCAGATAACCGGCTAGCAGAATAATCGCTCCATTCATGCCAGCCATGACGGTTCCAATGGGGAAATCACGATTTCGGGTGAAAATCGAACCGACAATATCCAGTCCTCCTGTAGAACCGCCAACCCTGAAGGATACGCCTGTTCCGATCCCCACAAGCACACCACCAAACACGCAGCTTAACAGCGGATCAGTAGAGACAGCAGAAACAGGCAGCAGGGCGATAAACCAGGAGGTGGCTGCTACCGAAACAATGCTCAATATAATGAAACGACGTCCGAGAATAAACCAACCTGCAACAAGCAGGGGAATGTTAAGAACGAAATACATTACACTAAGGTTCAAATTTGTAAAATAACCCAGAAGCATGGAAATACCGGATACCCCGCCGCTTAGCAGCTGATGGGGGACCAAAAACCAGTTAAAGCCGCAAGCAATCGCTGCAGCACCCAAAATGATCACCAAAGAGTGCCAAATTATTTTGGGCAATTTAATCACCTCATTTTTATTTAAAACCAGATTGCTGGTAATCTTGAATAGTTTTATGATATAATGATTTGTGGATATTCTTGAGTAGGAAACTTTTCCCAAATCGAAAGCTAAAATTTGAAATGTTTCAAACGCATGATTGTAGTTTTAGTCTTATGTTGGGGACCCATTCATGGAATTATGTTCGTTCATGAAAATAATTCGTCCCGTTGGGATACCCTATAAATATTAACGCTACTTAAGAATACAGACAACAAAGTGGATTGTCCACCATGTCCACCATATAAAAGGAGTATGAATAATTTTGACAAATTTAAATTTCTCAGATTTCAATCTTGAACCACTGGTGCTGCAAGCCATCACTGAGCTCGGGTTTGAAGAAGCAACACCGATTCAATCCAAATCGATCCCAATCGCGCTCGAAGGCAGAGATTTGATCGGTCAAGCTCAAACGGGTACAGGTAAAACCGCAGCATTCGGTATTCCGTTGATCAGCAAAATCTCCAAAACGGATGATAAAATCCGCGCCCTCATTATGGCACCTACACGTGAACTTGCGATCCAAGTCGCTGAAGAGATCGAAAAACTTACTCGCTTCAAAGGTCTGCGCTCCCTGCCAATCTACGGCGGACAAGATATCGTACGCCAGATTCGTGCACTGAAAAGAAAACCACAGATTATCATCGGTACACCAGGACGTCTCCTTGACCACATCAACCGCAAAACCATCAAACTTGATGATGTACAAACTGTTGTACTGGACGAAGCAGATGAAATGCTCGACATGGGCTTCATGGAGGATATTCAATCCATCCTGAAACAGGTTCCAGACGATCGTCAAACGATGCTGTTCTCTGCAACAATGCCTCCTAACATTCAAAAACTGGCTCAACAATTCTTGACTAATCCAGAACACGTTTCTGTTATTCCTAAACAAGTCAGCGCTCCGTTGATTGATCAGGCGTATATCGAAGTGCCTGAGCGTCAAAAATTCGAAGCACTCAGCCGTTTGCTGGATATGGAATCTCCTGAACTGGCGATTGTATTCGGACGTACGAAGCGTCGTGTAGACGAATTGGCTGAAGCTTTGCAAAAACGCGGATATTCTGCTGACGGCTTGCACGGCGACTTGTCTCAAAACCAACGTGATACCGTAATGCGTAAGTTCCGTGACGGCAGCATTGATGTGCTCGTTGCAACAGACGTAGCCGCTCGTGGACTCGATGTATCAGGCGTAACACACGTAGTGAACTTCGACCTTCCGCAAGACCCTGAGAGTTATGTTCACCGTATTGGTCGTACAGGCCGTGCGGGTAAAGAGGGTGCTGCATGGTCTTTCGTTACACCGCGTGAGATTGATCACCTGCACTTCATCGAGCGTGTAACTCGTCACCGTATTCCACGTAAACCACTGCCAACGATGGCTGAAGCGGTTGAAGGAAAACAACGTGTAACTGCTGAACGTCTCCTGGAGATTGTTCAATCCGGTGAACTGAACGAGTACAAAGGCATCGCAATTCAAATGCTTGAGCAGTACGATTCCGTACAATTGTTGTCCGCAGCTTTGAAACTCCTGACAGGTGACAAAAAAGATGCTCAGGTTGATCTGACTCCTGAAGATCCGATCCGTGCAAAACGTCGCAGACCAGATGTTCGCTCTGGCGGACGCAAGCCATCAGGTTACAGCGGTAACCGTAGCGGTGGTGGCGGTGGTTACAACCGCGATCGCAACAGCAGTGGCGGCGGACGCGGCGGTTACAACCGTGACCGTAACAGCGGAGGCGGAAGTGGCAGCAGAGAAGGCGGCTATAACCGTGATCGCAAACCGCGCCCAAGCAACAATGAAGGACGTCGTCCAGCTAGAGACAACTCTTTCGAATAAGCATACGAGTTAATGAGGATGGAGCAGGAAGCTGCTCCATCCTTTTTGCTTTTGTAATAACTTTCCATTTGTTAACGGGATGCATGTTCTTGAAAGTGATCTTCTTTCGGGAAGTGCTGGCTTTTCCTATATATAATAAGGTATATTAATATTAGACTTGAGGTTATAGGCAAGGTACGGAGGGGGAGAATTGTTTGGAGTTTAAAGGAGCTATGGGCGGGATATACCGGCTGACAGAGTGGATTACGAGACTGGCTGCAACCAATCTATTGTGGGCGATCTGTTCGTCACCATTTCTGTTTTTCATGATCATGAAACTGCTTGTGATGCAGCAGAATCTCGCCAATGAATCATTACAAATGAACTGGGCTATAGCCATTGTGGCACCGCTTACACTTTTTCCGGCTACAGCGGCGTTGTTCACGGTTGTTCGTAAATGGAATATGGGAGACACCGATGTGCCGATCTTCCGTACATTCTTCGCAGGTTACAAGGAAAACTACAAGCAAAGCTTAATCGGGGGTATTTTCTACACACTGCTGTTTGCTATTATGTACCTGGACTATACAGTGTATATGACGCAGTTCCGCAACATGCAGCTTGTTGGTATCATTATGCTTGTGCTGCTCCTGCTGCTGTTTGTGTCCTTGTTTAACTTCTTCTCAATGGTTGTTCACTATCATATGTCCATTGGGCTTATTATCAAAAATGCCGTGCTTCTGACGCTGATCCGGCCTTTCCGCGTGTTCTCCACATTGCTGGGCAGCGGATTGCTGTTCTATATCGGACTGCGTTATCCGGTACTGTTTATCTTTTTCATTATGAGCATTATAGCCTGGTTTGCGTTCTTTAACTTCTATGCAACCTACAACAAAATGCAGGAGCAGATGCAAAAGCTTCAATTGCAAAAGGAAGAAGAGGAGGCTGCTGCGCTGGCTGAGAAGTCCGATGATGCTAATGAAGAGGTTAAGGGTGCTGAAGCGGCTGACCAAAAGGATTTTACACAGTCTAAATAAAACGTGGTGCTTCGGCATTTACTTTTTACACAGTTAGGGATATAATAATTGTACATCCTGCGATGTACGTTTCGGTTATTCGTTGTTTTGAACCAATGATGATGTCTTTGGGAGATTAATACAAAATGTTGCTGAAAAGCCCTGTCTATACGACAAGGGGACTTCAAACGCATTTTTGCGGTCACCCACCTGCCAAGCAGGTTCATAAGACAATGTAGCCGGACGGCATAGGCGGGTTCCTAATGTTACAATGTTCAGCACCCTGACTTTTCCTTCAGCGAAGGAAGCCGGGGTGTTTTTACGTTGTTTTACTGGCTGACGTGATGAATGGTTAAGCCTGGCAGGCGATCTGGGTTCTATTTTTGTTAAATATCATGCTTACCCTTTTGTTACTACAAGAACAATGTTACACTAGAATACATAAATGGAACGGTTACACTTAAAGGAGGAAGGGTCTTGACCTTAAAGAGAACGCTCGTCGGTATCATCCGCAGCATGGAGGGAACCAGCGATCGAGCCAAGGATCCCAAATTAAAAACACGATATTACAATCTATCTAAGGATAAAGCCTGGGAAGAGATTTCTTCAACACTCAAAAAAATTCCGGGTTACAAAGTGCTGCATGAAGTACACTCGGTAGGCGAGATTATACTGGAGAAGCGTACAACGTTTGGACGCACGATGGATATTACAGTTTCCATTATTTCGGTAAGTCCTGTGCGGAGCGCAGTGGATATGTACTCGGCTTCCCGTGGTTCAATGGGAGACTTGGGTTCAAATTATCGTACAATTATGAACTTGTTCTCTGTATTGGATAAAAAGCTGAGCAAATACAAGGTGAATGAGTAAACATAAAGGATGGCATACAAAAAGCGAGAGAAGGCGGACCTTCCTCGCTTTTATTCTGCACCTATGAAACCTGTTTTACAGCAAAGCTTTTACAGCAGCAATGGCTTGCTCGAAGTTAGGGGAGTCTGTCATCTCAGGCAGGTACTCCACATATGTAATTTTGTCTTCGGCATCCACTACGAAAATAGAGCGCATGTCGAGCTGGAATTCTTTGATCAGAACGCCATAGTTCTCGCCGAAAGAGCGCGTTTTATAGTCAGAGAGGGTTACTACGCGGTCAACGCCCGCTGCGCCGCACCAACGTTCCTGTGCGAATGGAAGGTCAACGCTGACAGTTAGAACAACGACGTTCTCTCCGAGATCTGCTGCTTCCACATTGAAGCGGCGAGTCTGTGCATCACATACGCCAGTGTCCAGAGAAGGAACAACGCTGATTAATTTGATTTTGCCTGCGAAGTCTTTCAGAGATGCGTCTTCAAGCAGGTTTTTGCTTACAGTGAAGTCTGGAGCTTGATCGCCTACTTTCAATTCAGGTCCGATCAAGGTAATAGGGTTGCCTTTAAATGTGGCTGCGCCTGTACGTTCTTGTGTCATAAATAATGTTCCTCCTTATAAATTGGTGATCCGTGCCAAAATCCATTATAATCTTTTATGAAAGGCATTGTCCAATCCGGGCGTGCGCATTACGATCGATCTGAGAAGGTATGTCTGATCTTGACAGGGTGGAGTGAAAGCAAAAAGTCTATGATATTTATCCGTTATGAAAATTGGAAAAGTTATTTGAAGTTCTTTCCTTTGACATCACTGTTATTAATTGCGAATGTGATTATGTTTCTTGTGTTAACATTTAACGGGGGTTCAACGAACAGTCTGGTGCTGCTACAGTATGGAGCGCTGACGAATTATGAATTGTTAGCCCACGAATGGTGGCGTTATGTAACGTCCATCTTTTTGCACGCAGGATTCAGTCATCTTCTGTTTAACAGCTTTGCTTTGATTGTGTTTGCTCCGCCGATGGAGCGGCTGCTTGGCTCGTTAAGATACGGAGTATTGTATCTGGGCGGAGGCGTGGTCGGCAATATTCTTGCGATCGCGTATTACAATTCAATTGACAAGATTACAATTTCGGTTGGAGCATCCGGGGCGATCTATGCTGTATATGGGGCGTTTCTCTATGTGGCATTGTTCCAGCGCGGTCTGATGGATGAGACATCACGCAAGACGTTGTATACGCTGCTGTTGTTCGGGATCATTTTCTCCTTTGCGATGTCAGGCATCAACTGGATGGCTCATTTAGGTGGTTTGCTGGGTGGTTTCTTTATTTACGGTTTGATCATTCGTTTGTGGAAGCCGCGTATGTTCAGGAAATAGTCGGAACGTTCTCAAGATGGAATGCATTTGAGGATAGAGTAGGGTATAACAGATTGGAGCGATCAGGCAAGTGGAATTAAGACAGTTGCATTATTTTTTAAAGGTGGCGCAGAAGGAACATGTTACACAAGCGGCTGAAGAGCTTCATGTGGCGCAGTCTGCGGTCAGCAGGCAGATTCATCAGCTTGAAGAGGAGCTGGGTGTGGATCTATTTATGCAAAAAGGAAGAAATCTGCAGTTGACCGCGGTCGGTCAGCTTTTCTGCAAACGGGTTGAAGGCATACTTAAAGACCTCGACAAAGCTGTTGGAGAGGTGCATGAGTTTCTTGACCCGGAACACGGGGAAATTCGTATCGGTTTTCCCCACAGTCTGGGAATTCATCTGATTCCTTCGGTGGTGGCTGCTTTCCGTCAGCGTTATCCGAATGTAAAATTCAGGTTCAAGCAGGGGATGTATCCTACATTGATCCGCGATGTGTTATCTGCTGAAGTGGATCTGGCGTTTATCTCACCGTTTCCCGAAAAGCATGATCAGGTAGCGGGAGATATCGTTCTGACCGAGGAGCTGCATGCCATTTTGCCTCCCAATCATCCGCTCGCGGGTGAAGAAAAGATTGCACTGGAGCAATTGAAGGATGACAAGTTTGTGCTCTTTAGCAAAGGCTACTCACTTCGTCCGATTGTGTGGCATGCTTGTCTGGAGGCGGGGTTTACACCTAAGATTGCATTTGAGGGCGAAGAGACAGATACGATCCGGGGTCTGGTGGCCGCGGGTATGGGTGTCAGTCTGCTGCCGGAAATGGCGTTATTTCAGACCAATCCGTTACAGCCAGCCCATGTGGAGATTTCTCATCCGAAAGTAACCAGAACGATTGGATTAATTCATCGTGCAGATGATAAGCTTCCGCTGGTTGCCCAGTCCTTCCGCTCGTTTTTGCTTCATTACTTTGGTTTACAGCAAAACAATACCCCATCCGAATAAACGGTGGGGTATTGTTTTTTTTATTATAATATTGTGCAGGTGGATGAATTAATCACGGCTGTTGAAGATACCGATATAACGAATCAACTCAAGCAGCGAGATCAATGCAGCGGCCACATAAGTTAAAGCTGCAGCATTCAACACTTTAGCTACGCCTTTTTCCTCTTCGTTGCGGATATAACCCTCGGATACCATAATCTCACGAGCGCGATTGCTGGCATTGAACTCAACCGGCAAGGTGATCAATTGAAAGGCGACCGTCACCGAGAAGAAGATAATGCCAACGCCGACCAGGTTCATCGCGTTAAAAATGAAACCTGCAATCAACAAGAGCGGCGCGATTCCGGATGCAAAGTTTACAATCGGGAAGATCCGGTGACGCAGTGCCAGCATAGGGTAACTTTCTTTATGTTGGATCGCATGGCCAACCTCGTGACAAGCAACGGACAAGGCTGAGATGGATCTTTCGTAGTATACAGGCTCAGACAAACGAACAACCCGATTAATAGGATCGTAGTGGTCAGAGAGTGAACCGCGAACAGGTTCAATCGGTACATCATGCAAGCCGTTCGCATCAAGCATGTGGCGAGCTGCGTCATAACCGGTCATTCCGCTCAGGTTAGGAACTTCCGACCAGCGTCTAAAGGTGCCTTTGACTCGGAATTGCGCCCATAAAGAGAGCAAAAAGGCGATAATGATCAGTACGAACATACCATTATTAAAACTCATATTCATTCCTCCGCTTTCATAATAAGCTACATCATGGTGTTTTCAAGCAGGATTTTTAATGCCTCCATCGTGCCTGCACTTTTGGTGAGTAGTCCTGCCATCATCTTGCGAGCTTGTACAGGTTTCATCTCTCCAAGAAGTGGTTTAAGTTCATTCACCTCTCGTTCAAGCTGCTGTACATGTAGTTCAAGTGTTGTCAGTTTGCTTGCTACCTGTTCCTCTGTGCTGACCAGACGCCATTTCTCAAGAGATTGTTTGATCTCTTCGAGACTATACTTCTCCTGTTTCATCTGTACAATACGTTCAAGTCTGGTTAAGGTTTCATGACTATAGAGACGATAATTCTTTTGAGTTCTTTCTTCAGGAGCAATGAGCCCAAGTTTTGTGTAATAGTCAATTGTCCGTTCACTTACACCAGCGTTCTTGGCGAGTTCGCCAATCCGAAAAAGTTTCATATCCCCAATGATATTCACCTCGCTTGCAAGTTCAAATGTAGGGAAATGTAGTTTCCACAAGCGCTTCATTAAAATGCGCCCAGTTATTATTACTAATAAGTATGATACATGATCATGAACCGTACAGTCAAACGTTATGCTTTGTTATAGCTTGCCTTCATTTCTATATCTATGTGCTTACACGATAAGAATATGTACTTAAGTGCAAGAAAAAGACGTAAGACTTTATTCCCATAAATTATTTTGAAAAATGATGAAAATACTCTTGTCAACTTTCCTGTCTTCTGCTTATAATGACATTAAGAGTTTCGCGATATGTGAAGAAATATAACATAAGAGGGAGTGGGGTTTATGAGAAAGAAATGGTTGGTTTCAATGTTAGCAATGCTTACTTTACTGGCTTTTCCGGTGAGTGCATTCGCTGCTGCTGAGGGTCCAAGTACGGTAGAACTTCAAAGCGGTCTGAATTCAGCGTTTACGTTCCTGGCTGTAGTACTCGTATTCTTTATGCAAGGGGGATTTGCGCTTCTGGAGGCAGGTTCTACTCGAATGAAAAATGCAGGACATATTGCGGGTAAAACAGTCCTGACATTGGGCATTTCAGTTATCGCATTCTGGGCACTTGGATTTGGCCTAGGGTTTGGTAATGGTAACGGATTCTTTGGAACAACAGGTTTCTTCATGAGTGGAGATAACATGGCTGCTTCCTTCGAATCACTGGCTTTCTCCGATGTTCCACTGACCATTAAATTTGTATTCCATCTTGCATTTGCTGCTGTGTCTCTGGCGATTGCCTGCGGCGGTATGGCAGAACGTGCAAAAATGAGCGTATATATCGTATTTGGTACATTGTACACCATTATTATGTATCCGGTTGTTGCTCACTGGGTATGGGGCGGCGGCTGGCTGGCTGAGCTGGGCATGCAAGACTTTGCAGGTTCAACAGTTGTTCACTTGACTGGTGCGACTGCGGCGCTCGTAGCTACCATTTTGCTTAAACCTCGTATCGGTAAATACAACAAGGATGGCAAACCTAACATCATTCCGGGTCATAACCAAGTGTATTCTGTACTCGGTGTAATCATCCTCTGGATCGGCTGGTTCGGTTTTAACCCAGGTAGTACGTTGTCTGCAATGGGTGAAGGTTTCTTCGGATATGTGGCATTAACTACAAACGTAGCTGCTGCTGCAGGTGGTGTTGCTGCGCTGTTGATTTCCTGGGCAGTTCTTGGAAAATCGGATATTCCTAGTATGCTGAACGGTGTGCTTGCAGCACTCGTAGCAATTACTGGTGCATGTGCTTTCGTAGAACCTTGGGCAGCTCTGGTGATCGGTGCACTGGCGGGTATCATTACATTCTTCACCGCACAATATTTCGATCGCAAAGGCATTGATGATCCGATCTATGCATTTTCCGTACACGGTATCGCTGGTATGTGGGGCGCAATCTCCACTGGTTTGTTCGCTACACCTGAACTGGCTGAAAAAGTAGGCGTAGGTCAAGCGGGTCTGTTCTATGGTGGTGGATTCCACCAACTGGGTGTACAACTGTTAGGTCTTGTAGGCGCATTTGCCTTCGTACTCGTCATGTCCTTCATCATTCTGGGCGGTATGAAAGCAATCATGGGTATCCGCGTTACTGAAGAAGAAGAAACCATGGGTCTGGATCTCAGTGAACATGGTACGTATGGTTATCCTGAGCAAATGAAGCATGCAGAATCCAAATCGGGCGGTACGTTCAGCTCCTGAGGTGAATCATGATTGAAATTGCTTCAAGGAGGCTGGATATGATGGAACCTATCTCAACAACAAATCCTTTCTGGTCTTATCATGGCATCGATGGCGCGGCCTCTGTGTATGAGCTGCGTCAGGTACGCGTCGCTTTACAGAGAGAGCTCCAGCAATCAATGTTTGCTTCCTTGTCGCCTATGGAATGGTACGAAACGGTAAATGAGCTGCATGACCGCATTGCTCGAAAAGCAGTTGAGTTATGCATTGAGGGGATGGTAGAGGATGGCTTCGGTCAGCCTCCCGTCCCCTATGCCTTTATCGTATTCGGAAGCTCTGGCAGGGAAGAGGCAACATTATGGAGTGATCAGGATAATGGCATGATCATCAGCGATGCTCCGCATGAAGGGAAAGAAGCCTATTTTGACGAGTTTGGCGGACGGATCGCAGATTTGTTAGAGCAGCTTGGTTATGCGAAATGTGAAGGCAAGGTGATGTGTTCAGAGCCATTGTGGTGCAAAACGCTCACAGCCTGGAAGGAGCAGCTCTTGGAGTGGAGTTCAGACCTGAGCTGGGAACCGATCCGTAATCTGATCATCGCGTCGGATATGCGCTTTATTGCAGGCGAAAGCAGTCTTGCAGTTGAATGGCTAGAAAGCTTTTATGAGCAATTCCGCCGAGTGCCTGAGCTTTCAGATGCAGTGTTACGTAATACGGTGAAGCATAAGGCTACGTTAAACATACTCGGCCGTGTCGTTACGGAACGATTCGGTGAGCACGCAGGCGGTTTTGATGTCAAATACGGGGTATACATCCCGCTTGTAAACAGTGCGAGGTTTCTGGCCTTGCATCATGGAATTCAGGAATCGTCAACGGTAAAACGGATGGAAAGACTCACTTCGCTTGAGGCGGTGCCTTTTCCGTTAATGGATGCATGTCAGCGCGCATTTACAGCTGCATTGAAGCTGCGCCGAAGTACACCGATCGTTATGCAGCAGGAGCTGCAGCAGAGCAGTGGTTTTCTGGATGAGAAACAGTTGAAGCAAAAGCAGATTCATTATGATCTGAGGGAGACATTAGGCTTGGTCAAGCGGGTTCATCGTGCTTTGCAAAGACAGTTGCGTTTCGCAGAAAGGAGACGTCCATGAGAGAGCCGGCAAGGGGCAGTACAGGATTTTGGAATTCGCTGCGTCAGGGAGGGGTTCCTTCCGCCATCGCTTCCATTATGGGAGCCCCTACGGCGCAACATATGGCGTTTATCCGTTCGATGATGAGGGAGCAGCGCAGACCTGAAGTGCTGCATACCCCTTTAAATGAGCTGGATGCAGTTGTGTTTGATCTGGAAACGACAGGGTTTTCACCCCAGCATGGGGATGAGATTTTATCCTTTGGTGCGGTGCGCATTCGAGGGGGTGTCGTGCTGGAAGAGGAGCAGTTCTACACGGTAGTCCAGTCCAAAACGGCAGTACCCGAGCATATTACAGAGCTTACCGGAATTACACAGCAGATGACGGAGGAGGCTCCGACGCTGCTTGAGGGATTGCATGATTTTATGTCTTTTGTCGGCGGCAATGTACTGGTTGCACATGCGAGTGCGCATGATCGTGCGTTCCTCAATGCGGCCTTGTGGCGAACCTCCAAGGTCAGGCTGACACATCGGTTGATTGATACGATGATGCTTGCCCGCTGGCTTGAGCCAACCAGACCCGGATATGGTCTGGATGAATTGCTGGAATCAAGGGGCATTCCGATCTATGGTCGGCATCATGCGCTCGAAGATGCCAAGATGACAGCACAGTTATGGTCCTGTTATCTGGAAGATATGAAACATAAAAATATTGAAACGTTGGGTGACCTGTATACACGGCTAAGTCACGCGTAGCTGCATAGGTATCAGGTGATATGAAGGGTGTTCAGGCCATACGCTGTGTGGCTGCTGCTCATCGGTCTTTGCAATCTGATAGGCATTCAGAAGCATACAGGATATCGAGTTGTTTGTGTCCGAAGAATTCATGCCAAGCGTAGAATCCGAAGATTCCGCATTAATCCTTGAGTCTGCAGAGTTGTTCTCCAGATTCGGTGATCCGATGAGATACACCTGGACCATTCCGGCGAAGTCAGGCAGGGCTTGCAGGTCCTCGTATGAAGGAATGGGCAGGGTATGTGGATGTGTGTGAAAGATACCAACGATGATGGAGCCGGAAAAAATACATCGAATCCATTCTGTTTGATCCAGTGCGAAGTGATGCAGCGGGTCAGGCGCTACGTTACGAATGGGCTGAAACCGACTGATTCGTATGCCGCCCGCTGCGGATTCACCCAGCACAACCCCGCAGGCTTCCTGCGGCAGCGAAAGATGCATGTGCCTCGACATTTCCTGTTCCACCGAGCGGGGGATGGTTAAGGGTTTTTGCTGCCCGTGAAGTGCTGCCATTTGTATTCACCCCTCTCTCTTTTGGCTCCTGTTCAGGCAGGAGTCCTTTTTCATTTTATTTTGCTTTATGCAGATTGTAAAATTTTTAAGGAAAAGGGTACAATATGATGGAGGCATGTTGCAGCTCAATTCAGAGACATTTTGAATGAACAAGAGGGTGGCGAATGATGAAACGGAACATATACATAATGCTTGGAATTGTTCTGCTTGTTGGCATAGCTCTGGCTCAGAATACAGACAGTGGCATTGCGGCTGTTTTTAAACAGGAGGAGCCTATGCCAACAGAGACTGGCGCGAAGGCTGGTTTACTGGCCCCTCCGTTCAGTCTGACGGGACTTGATGGTAAAACGTACAGCGTGGGTGGTGCAAAAGAGAAGGCGACATTTGTCAGCTTCTGGGCTTCGTGGTGTGATCCGTGCAAGCAGGAAGCGCCTGAGCTGAACAAGTTAGCTGAGAAATATAAAGATAAGATGGATCTCTATGGTGTGAACGTGACTTCATACGATAAATTGAAGGATGCCAAAGCTTTTGTTGACGAGTACAAGCTGACCTTCCCGATTCCGCTCGATGAAAAGGGGACTGTGTATGCGATGTATAATGGCATGGCATTTCCAACAAATGTGTTGATCGATTCCAGAGGAGTCATTCAAGAGATCGTTTTGGGCATCATGCCGGAAAAAGAGCTTGAGAAAAAGATTAAAAAGTTAATTGCAAATTAAAAGATTGGCTGTAGTGTTGAAAACAGGATTGCTTGCATTCGCCGCATTCACAAAAAAGCTTCTGCACCATGAGAAATGGCTGCAGAAGCTTTTAATATTTTCCGGGAAATAAGGAAAAGGGTTGAGCTATTAATGGTTAACTAAACCGTGAGTGGGGAGTGAACGTGCATCTGGCTCGTCCAGAATACGCTCCTGGAGCAGGGCATATCGGAAACTGTGAACAAGTGCTTCCCAGCTGGCTTCAATAACGTTCTCGGATACACCAACCGTGTTCCAGGTGTTTTCTGTATTTTTGGACTCAATCAATACACGAACCTTGGCTGCGGTAGCATCCTTCTCATCGAGCACACGTACCTTATAGTCAGACAAATGCATGTGAGCGAGTGAAGGGAAGTACTGGACCAATGCTTTACGAAGTGCATTATCCAGTGCGTTAACCGGACCATTGCCCTCAGCTGCGGTGTATACACTTGCTCCGGCCACATTCAGCTTCACAAAAGCCTCGGAAACAACCGATTTGCCTGCTGTTTTCTCTACAAGCATTTTGAAGGATTCGAACGTAAACAGTTCCTTCATGTCTCCATTTGCTTCGCGGATTAACAATTCCAGTGAAGCATCTGCGCCTTCGAACTGATAACCTTGATGCTCCAGATCCTTGATTTTCTCGATAATCTGGCGTGAGTTAGCACTGTTCGGGTCGAATTCCAGTCCCATCTCCTGAGCTTTGGAAACAATATTGCTCTGTCCTGCCAGCTCGGAGACCAGTACCCGCTGTTTGTTGCCGACAAGCTCAGGCACAATGTGTTCATAGGTGCGTGAATCCCGCAAAATGGCGGATACGTGGATACCGCCTTTGTGTGCAAAGGCCGCATTCCCGACATACGGTTGATTGATCGGCATATTCACATTGGCGATCTCGCTGATATAGCGAGCAACATTGGTAAGCTGCTTCATGGAATCCTCAGCCACACACTCGTACCCCAGCTTCAACTGCAGGTTCGGAATAATGGAAGCAAGATTGGCATTGCCGCAGCGCTCGCCATAACCGTTCATAGTGCCCTGCACCTGACGTGCCCCGGCTTGTACAGCGCTGAGGGTGTTAGCAACAGCAAGTTCGCAGTCATTGTGCGTATGAATGCCGAGATGTGCCTGCGGCAGCAGGAGGTGCAGACTGGATACGATCGCGTGCACTTCATGCGGCATTGTCCCGCCGTTGGTGTCACACATTACAAGCCAGTCAGCACCGGCCTCGTGGGCTTTGCTCATGACAGCCTGCGCATACTCGGGATTATGCTTGAAGCCGTCGAAGAAATGCTCTGCATCAAAGATGACCTCCATACCGCTTTGTTTCAGATATGCGATGGAATCATAGATCATGGACAGATTTTCCTCAAGCGTTGTCTGCAGGGCAGTGTGCACATGGAAGTCCCATGACTTTCCGACGAGTGTGGCTGCCTGTGCCCCGGATTCAAGGATACGCTTGAGATTAGTATCCTCGCTGGCAATGCTACCTTTGCGGCGAGTGCTTCCGAATGCAACAACCTTGGCGTTCAGCTTCAGTTCCTTGACTCTTTTGAAAAACTCGATGTCCTTGGTGTTGCTGCCGGGAATTCCGCCTTCAATATAATGAGCACCCAGGTCATCCAGCTTTTTGGCTATTTTGAGTTTGTCGTCTGCGGACAAGCTGACACCCTCTCCTTGCGTGCCGTCACGTAAAGTCGTATCGAAGATGGAAATGGCCTTTGACATGAAGATCCTCCTTTAAGGTAAAGCGCTTTTTTATAAGTTTGATGGAAGGGTTAAAAAGCAGGTAAAGATGTTAATGGATAAATCCTTCGATTCAGCAACGCTACACTGTGTTAAATTCGTTGAATGGATTTGTCCCAAACTCGTGAATTTGTATAATTAATTATTATAGCATCATTATAGCCAAATGCTACATAGAATTCGCAGGTTGGCGGAACAATTGCAGATTGCAGGGTGAAAATAAATATACTCAGCGACGAAGCCTGAATTTATATTCTACTTTTGATATACTATATAGACAGGTTGACCCAGATCAATGAATCGTGAGGATAGAAAGGGTGGGGGGCGTGAAGTCTTCAGACAGCAATCCTCCAGTGGATGTAAGCGAGTATTATCCGGCAGCGGGCAGAGTTATTTTGCATGTGGACATGAATGCCTTTTATTGTTCTGTACATGAGGCCGAGGAGCCCGAGTTATATAAAGGAAGAGCAACGGCTGTTGCAGGCAGCAGTGAGCTTCGCAAGGGTGTAATTGTAACGTGTTCGTATACAGCGCGAAGCAGGGGCATATCAACAGGAATGGTCGTGCATCAGGCTATGAAGAAATGCCCGGAGCTTATTGTTATACGTCCGGATTTTCACTTATATCGCCAATACTCCAGAGCTTTCATGCAGATTGCATACAGCTATACCCCTCAACTGGAGGCAACTTCGATTGATGAGTGTTATCTGGATATCACAGGATCGAAGCAATTCGGTACACCAGTGGAGATCGCTGAACAGATTCAGCGGAGAATCAGGGATGAACTCGGCCTGCCTTGTTCTATCGGTATTGCACCAAATAAACTGCTGGCCAAAATGGCATCGGACCTCAAAAAGCCAAACGGCATATCGATCCTGCGGATGAGAGACGTTCCCCGCATCTTATGGCATAGACCGTGTAATGAGATGTTTGGAATTGGAAGGAAAACGGCCGAGAAGCTAAAAAAGATCGGTATTGATACGATCGGCCAGCTGGCTAAATCGGATGAAAAAATGCTGACGGACCTGTTCGGTATTAACGGAACGTGGCTTAAAAACTCGGCAAATGGCATTCATCACTCCCCTGTCGTTGCTGAACGGGAAGCGAATAAATCCATTGGTCATACGACCACGCTGCCTGCCGATGTTTCGGAGAACCATGATATTCACCGGGTGTTCCTGAATATTAGCGATCAGGTGGCCCGAAGATTACGTAAGCACGAAATGTTAAGTCAAGGCATTCAGATTACGATTCGTACACCTGACATGAAAACAATCACCAGATCACGCATGATGGACATACCAACCGAGGATGCCGCAGTCATCTACCGGGAGGCCTGCCAGCTTTTTGCGAAACACTGGGGGAACGGCAAGCCGGTACGCATGCTTGGCATTACGCTGCAGAGTCTGATTTCGCGGGAGGAATCAGCTGTGCAGATGGACTTGTTCGAATACGAGCAGAAGCCGAAAAAGGAAAGTCTGATTCGAATCATGGATGAACTGCGTGATAAGTTTGGCGAGAATGCAGTCGTGACCGCAGGCATGCTTGGCGATGATCCTTCCACATTGCTCCGCAACCATAAGGTGCGAGGAACTTCACTGCAAAAAGATAACTTGCAAAGTCTGGACTAAATAGGAGATAATAAAGACTTGAGGGTGCAATTTTATTTGTAATTATTCTTGCTTTGTATTAATATGTTTCTAGATAAAAACACTGTACGTGGTGAATCCTAGGAGGAGAGATTGTAAAATGAGCAAATATACTTGGGTAGAAAAAGATACATGTATCGCATGCGGCGCATGCGGAGCAACAGCTCCAGACATCTATGATTACGACGATGAGGGCTTGGCAGAAGTAATCTTTGACGGCGACGCGAACCAAGGCATCAAAGCTATTCCTGAAGATCTGTTTGACGATATGCAGGATGCATGCGATGGCTGCCCGACCGACTCCATTAAAGTAGCGGACGAGCCTTTCAATAAAGAGGGTTAATCTTTTTTCATACATGAAATAGAAGCGCACATTTTGTCTTAGCGACAAGAGGTGTGCTTTTTTTGTATCAGCAACGCGAGAATTTATTAATGACTTGGTGAGTGAGAACTGCTTGTTTACAGCGTATTGATTAGTACCAGGTGCTGTAGTCCTATGCAATTTTAACTGTTGTCTGCCGATATATTAATCTATAAGCTCAAGGCGGAATAGTGGAGGATCAGATGCAGAACACGGATCTAAGATCATATGTGAAGAAACATCCAGATAATAAAATGGCCTGGTATCTGCTTGGCAAAGAATATCTGGCGGAGGGACAGGAAGCGAAGGCCAATTATTGTTTTCAACAAGCGGGCGAAATATATGAGGCGTTTGAACGCAGTAAAGCTCCTGCCGACATATGGATGGATTATCAGGATAAGCTGGTAGAGATGTCTGCGCATAAGGAGAAGAAGAAGCGCAGACGTAAAATGTGGCTGACACTGCTTATGTTACTGCTGTTGACAGGGCTTCCACCTGCTGATGCTCCAGGTGCCAATCAGGGGGTGACGGATGCCCTGGCTTCGGCTCTGGATTCCGGGGATGATCTGCAGGAGGTGAAGCCGGAAGCAAATGAGAAGAAAGGGGCAGATGTATCGTCAGTGAAGCAAGGCAATGTGTTCACTGCAGCGGCATTCGGTGGCGAAAACGATGGGGGAGGAGCGCTTGCAGCAGCTTGGGCCGGTGCTGGTAATGGTGTTCAAACGACGGCTGTGCTGGGAATGCAGACTTCCGATGCCTGGGCCATCTGGCAACGGGATATGCCGGTTAAATACATAATGCAGACGAATTCAAAAGGAAAACTCACCGCCCAGAGTTACGATGCCAAGCAGTGTAACTGTGAACCTCCTGAAGTGTCCGCCAAGATTAAACGCATGGCGCTTGCCTGGACGGCCAGGCAGGAGACGGCGGCGGCATTGTCCAGTGCCATTGTCTCGTATCATAAACAACATAAAACGTGGCCGAAAAGTGTTACAGCACTCGCTCAGCCGTTCCCAGACAATATTCTGGGAGAAACTTCGGCTGAAATGAGCGAGATGTTTCCACAGCTGCTGGCAATGCATCAGAGCAAAGCTCAATCTATATCTACGGGGGATACCGGAAAAGGAGAGTCACAGGCTTCAAAGACACCTGACACCAAAAAGGCATCGTTTGCCGATACCGTGGGTGGACAGCCCTTCTTTGCGAAGCCGCTTGAAATTGTCATAGACAAGAACAACCACAGGCTGGCGCTCATTAGCGGCAGTACAATCCTTCGGATGTATGAGGTAGGTCTTGGCGGTGAGCGCACGCCTGAGGGTTCATATGTCATTACCGACAAAGTGGTGAATCCGAATGGTCGCTCCAATGGAGAGTTTGGAAGCAGGGGAATGCAGCTTTCGGACACCAATTATGCCATCCACGGGACTAATGAGCCGAGCAGCATCGGACAGGATGAGTCCCTTGGATGTGTGAGAATGCGTAAAGATGATGTGGAGGAGCTGTTCGCTCTTGCTCCGCAAGGCACGCCAGTGCGAATCGGGAAAAATCTTCTGCCTGCGTTGATGTCTGTACCGGAAGCAAAGGAGCGGTATACACACAAGCTTGTCCCGAAACAGAGCAATCCAGGCAAAACATATCACTGGTTGAATTAATCCGATCTTCATTGAAAGTCTGATTAAATTCGGTCAGTGCAGGACTTGCCGGAATCCTCACCTCTACATGTTGGCAATAATAATTAAAGCGCCAATAATAATAATCAGGCCGCCTACGCTGGCTGCTGTCCATGCGATGGCTTTGCGGTTAACCTCTTCCTTTTTTTGCTGCAATGCGGGTGGTTTACGTTTCTGAGCCATAATTACTTCCTCCTTATCAGGTATATGACTGGTCAAGAATTGGTTATGTAACCATGCTCTCATTGTAAAGAATTCAACTCGTCTTTTCCAGTAGGCGGGTTGATTTCTTGTGCATATACAGCTCGATTTGAAATTTACTTGTCTATGCGCAAATGACTTTCTTTTTGCAGAAGAAACCGCTAGACTTGTGTGTAGAGTTTTTTACATATTGAGACGGAGAGCGGCCATATCGCATGCCGGACCAGAACGGAGTGAGTGATTTGTTATACAAAAGTCTTGCTAAACCTTTATTGTTCAAAATGGACCCAGAGCAGGCCCATCATCTGATTATTGGCGGCCTTAGCGGTGTGGGCAAGGTGCGACCGGTTCCATCCGGGCTGCGTGTCATGTATGGAGTGCGTGAAACCCCTGACCTGGCGGTGGACATGTTTGGTTGCCACTTTCCTACCCCTGTTGGTCTTGCGGCAGGCCTGGACAAAAATGGTCAGGCTGTAACCGGCTTTTCCTCCATCGGATTTGGATTTATGGAGGTGGGCACGGTGACTCCGCTGGCACAGTCGGGCAACGAGCAGCCGCGTCTGTTCCGCTTGCCGCCAGATGAAGCGCTGGTGAACCGGATGGGCTTTAACAATCTGGGTGCAGAAGCGATGGCAGGCGAGCTTGCCCGTCTTCAGGAGCGGCGTATCCCGGTGGCGGTGAATATCGGTAAAAATAAAACAACACCCAATGAGGAAGCTCATCTGGATTATGAGAAATGCATTCAGGCGTTGTATAATTATGCTGACCTGTTTGTCGTGAATATCAGTTCACCAAATACACCGGATTTGCGTAATCTGCAGCATGGGAATGAATTGAAGGAATTGCTGGCAGCGGTTATGAGTGAGATGAAACGTCAGCAGGCTCAGCATGGAGGGGCGTCCAAGTCCGTGCTTGTCAAAATTGCGCCTGATGTGAATGATCAGGAGCTTGAATATATGGTCAGTACGATTGCGGCTAGCGGGGTGTCGGGCATCATTGCGACCAATACAACGATCAGCCGCGAAGGTCTCTCCCATCAGCATGCGAAGGAAACGGGAGGACTAAGCGGCAAGCCGCTGCGCGAACGTTCAACCGAGATCATTCGTCAGGTCTACAGACAGACCGAGGGTAAACTCCCTATTATCGGATCGGGCGGTATTTTTACAAGTGTGGATGCTTATGAGAAAATTAAAGCCGGGGCAAGTCTGGTGGAAATCTATACAGCCCTGATCTATGAAGGACCAGAGGTTAACCGGCGTATTCATGCAGGACTGCGTGAACTGCTGCGCAAGGACGGTTATCATCATATTTCAGAGGCGGTTGGTGCAGAGCACCGCTAAAAGAAGCAGGATGAATCCCCAGAGCACTAATATAGAAGCATGGAAGAGTGTATAATGGAACGGGACTCTTCCCCCCGGCAAACATCATGTATAATGGATAAGAACAGGGGATGCTATAGAGACAGGAGGCTTTAACCATGGACGGTAGAGACTGGGGTACATTTTTACTTCCTTATGAACAAGCGGTAGAGGAATTGAAGGTCAAGTTCAAAACGATGAGGGCCGAATTGAAAAAACGGGAAGAATATGCCCCGATTGAATTCGTTACTGGCCGTGTCAAAAAAATCTCCAGCATTCTGGAAAAATCAAGACGTTTGAACGTGGCACTCGACGATGTGGAGACAGGTATAGAAGATATTGCCGGTATTCGTATCATGTGTCAGTTCGTGGATGATATTCGCCGTGTGGCAGAGTACATCAGAGCACGTAAGGATCTGACAGTGCTGATTGAGAAGGATTATATTACCAACTTCAAGGAAAGCGGTTATCGCAGCTTCCATATGATTATTGAATATCCGGTTCAAACGGCGCTGGGACAGAAAAAGGTGCTTGCCGAGATTCAGATTCGAACGCTGGCGATGAATTTCTGGGCAACGATTGAGCATTCCTTGAGTTATAAATATCGGGAAAGCCTGCCGGATGACATGCGGGCAAGGTTGAAGAAAACAGCAGAGGCCGCTTTCGTGCTGGATAACGAGATGTCAGCGATTCGTCTGCAGATTCTCGAAGCACAGAAGGCGTTTGAGGACGATTCCAATATCGTGTCAAGGACACTTAGCATCATTCATCAGCTATATTTCTATCATCTGGTCCATGAGGCGATTGAAGCGCAGAAACGATTTAACGATTGCTGGGAGCGTCATGATATGGAAGGACTCAAAGTGCTGCTGGATGATGTGAAGCAGCTTCTGGGCAACGCCAGAAAGGGCGAGAATCCGGATGAACAGCTATGAGCCGCTCTACGTTGACTATCTGATCTATTTCAATCGGGATCAGGACTATTTCGAGTGCCATGAGGTGCTTGAAGAGCTGTGGCTGGAACGGGATCGTGATCCGCTCTATAAGGGGCTGCTGCAGGTAGCGGTTGGATTGTACCATTACAGGAATGGCAATCTTCGCGGAGGGTTTAAGATGCTGCAAAGCTCACTTGAATTAATGGAGGCCTATCCCGACGTGATGCTTGGCATCAGGCTTGGCGAGTTGAAGGAGCAGGTACGTGGACTTGTGAAGCAATTACAGGAAAGTGAACCGGAAGCGTCGGCATATCGAGATTTGTCTATCCAGATTGAGGATGAATCGCTGATACAGCAAATACAAATCAGGTCAGCCGAGCTGAAACCAAACATTCCACAGCGGCGAAGTCCAACCCGGGGACGAATCTATGAAGAGAAAATGAGAGAGCAACAGCGGCAAGCTCAAGCGATGGAGCAACGTAACCATGTGAAGCTTAACAATCATGCAAATAACTAGGATGAACTGTCCTATGTCTTGTATACAAAACACCCCGACCATTCCGTTCACGGAATAGTCGGGGTGTTTTTGGCAGGCATGCAGCCTAGCTTTTCTCAGGTGTAATATTACCTTTATATTTGTCAAAAAATTGCTTGTAGTCGTCCAGTGTATAACCGTTGTCGCTTCCATTTTCTTTCAGACCGCCAACCATGCGATCCTTCTCTACGCCGTCCTGGTAAAAGACGAGTGTAGGCGTGAATTCAATGTTGTAATCCGTCCAGCCTGATTCAAATTCACGCAGATTAAACTGCGGAAGCTTGATGCCTTCACTATCCACCAGTGGCATCAATTGTGGAGTCGTTGCACGGCAGTGGGAACAGTCAGAAGCGAAGAAGTATACAAAGAAGCTATCCTTCTTATCAATTCTGGCTTTCAGATCGGCTGGCAGAATAATCTGCTGATAGTTAGGATCACTCAGAAGTTCACGTGTAGCCGGATTAAGCTTGGAAGCCGCGATGCCATAAGCGTTGGGCGCAGAATCCATCTTTTCCTTGGACAGCTGGTTCACAAACACCAGGGCAGCAATCATAACAACTAAAATACCGAGAAATATAAGGATTGTGGCGCTTTTCTTTTTCTTCTTGGAATTCATTGTTCATCCCCCAATTTTGATATCAAGATATAATTACAGCAAAAATTGAGGTTGGGATAATATGCATAAACAACCGAATTTTTGCTTGTCAAACAATCTATTAGCATTATACTACATTACACGCTGTAGTGGAATACACATGATAGGATAGGCAAGTAAAAACAGGATATGATAACATAGAGCAATATGTCATTTTAACAGGATGGGAAGAGTGGAAATATGGCTGTACAGCTGCCTCACATGTTTACAGAGCGGATGAAACGTCTGCTCGGTGACCAATTTGATTCTTTTATGCAATCGTATGAACAATCCCCGCATGCCGGGCTTCGCGTAAATACACTGAAAATATCAATGGAACAATTCAAGGAATTGGCCCCGTTTGACTTGAGACCCATCCCGTGGTGTGAAACCGGTTTTTATGTGCCGCATGGGGTAAAGCCCGGACTGCATCCTTATTACCATGCAGGCTTGTATTATATTCAGGAACCGAGTGCAATGGCTCCCGTCGAGCAGCTGCAGGTACAGCCGGGAGACCGTGTACTGGACTTGTGTGCTGCTCCCGGGGGGAAATCGACCCAGATCGCTGCCAAGCTGCAGGGTAAAGGTGTGCTTGTCACCAATGATATTCATGCCGAGCGAACCAAGGCGCTTGCCAAAAATATTGAACTTTATGGTGTAAGAAATGCAGTGGTATTAAATGAGTCGCCTGAACGGATTGCCGAAGCATTCCCTCATTATTTTAATAAAGTATTAATTGATGCGCCTTGTTCAGGCGAAGGCATGTTCCGCAAGGATGAGGACATGGTGAAGTCCTGGGAGCATCATTCTGTGGAGAAATGTGTGCTGATGCAGCGCGACATTCTCGAAACAGCCGCACGGCTGTTGGCTCCGGGAGGCACGATTGTGTATTCAACCTGCACCTTTGCCCCGGAGGAGAATGAAGCGATGATTGCAGCGTTTTTGAAGCAGAATCGTGACTTTACCGTTACAAATATCGCAGATACCGCAGGGTTTGCCCCGGGACGTCCGGACTGGGTGCGTGAGATGCTGCCGGCACAGGCAGATGAGACAGAAGAGGTGCTGGAGCAGACGCGAGGCACGGCGCGATTGTGGCCCCATCTTCTGGAGGGAGAAGGGCATTACGTCGCGGTGTTACAACATATCGAAGCAGATGAAAGTGATGCAAAATTGTCTGAGCATGTGAATGAAAAGTCTGCGCTGCTGAATGAATCGAGTGAGGATGGTTTGTTACGAGTTGAATCAAGAGAGGGCAGTGACAGGGGTACACGCTCTGGCAAGCCCTCAGGCAAAGCGGGCAGAAAAGCTAAAGAGGCCGGTGGACGCAAATCGGAACGAGGCCATACACGGGCAACTGACTCGGGGAATGTTGATCCGTTGGCCGTTTACAGCCAGTTTGTAAAAGAGAATCTGGATATGCCGCTGCACGGCGAAACGGTGTGTTACGGAGATCGGGTATATCAGTCAGCCGTTGGCGCTTCCCGTCTGGAGGGACTGAAGGTGGTTCGCCCTGGATGGTTTGTCGGTACGATCAAAAATGGACGTTTTGTTCCTTCTCATCCACTGGCTTGTGCCTTGCGTACATCGGAGGCACGCCGCAGTGTGAATCTGTCCTCTGCAGATGGTGAAGCGGTAAGGTACTTGAAGGGGGAAACGTTGAACATTGAACAGGAGCGCATCATGCTTCATGGAGAAACCCTGTCGAAAGGGTATGTTCTCGTATGTATTGATGGATATGCCGCAGGTTGGGGGAAATGGCTGGACGGTGTGCTGAAAAATGAATATCCTGCGGGATGGAGGTGGACATCGAGATGAGTGGGAAAGGCAAACAAACGCAGCGTTTGGACAAAATTTTAAGTCATATGGGTGTCGGTACACGCAGTGAACTCAAAAAAATGGTGAAACAGGGACGTATTTATGTGGATGGCAAGGTGGTCAAGGATAGCGGTATCCAGGTTAACCCGGAGATTCATGTCATCGAAGCAGATGGCGAGCGGATTATGTACCGTGAAATGATCTATCTGATGCTGCACAAACCGCCGGGTGTGGTATCTGCTACAGAAGATGCAAGGGACAAGACGGTGCTGGATTTATTGCGTAAGGAGGACCGAATCTTTCAACCTTTTCCGGTAGGGCGACTGGATAAGGATACAGAGGGGCTTCTTATTTTGACGAATGATGGTCCACTCGCCCATGAACTGTTATCTCCCCGCAAACATGTGCCCAAAACGTATGAAGCACGGGTGCTTGGTAAAGTGGACGCAGAGGACGTTAAGCAGTTTGCCGCCGGGGTGCGGCTGGATGACGGGTATGAGACAATGCCGGCAGAGCTAACCTTGCTTGGACATGAAGAAACGGACGAGGGCACGGTATCGCTGATCTCCCTCATTATTCATGAAGGCAAGTTTCATCAGGTCAAGCGTATGTTTCAGGCTGTCGGTAAACGTGTGCTGTACCTGAAGCGTGTAGCTATGGGGGAATTGAGGCTGGCTTCTGATCTGGCGATCGGGAGTTACCGTGAATTAACGGAAGAGGAATTAAATCTTTTGCGGAATGATAATGCGGCTAACTAAAAAGAACAGATGGGGATGAAATCATATGACTTACAAACTGATTGCGCTGGATGTAGACGGAACGTTGCTGAATGATGATCATGAGCTGACCGAACGGACGCAGGAAACGTTGATTCAAGCCTCGCGCCAAGGGGCAGAGATTGTGCTTTGCTCCGGGCGTGGACCAGGCAACACGATTCCTTTTATGAAACAGATGGGTCTGGATGGTTATGTCATTACGCATAATGGTGCGGTTACAGCGCAGGTAGAGACACGGGAGGTTATTCATCAATTTGCACTGGACACTCAAGGGCTGGAGCCGATTATGACGTACTGTCGTGAGAATGGGGTGCATTTTGACATCAATACGGCGTTTGGACTGTATGTGGATCAGCCAGAAGGTTTGGAGCTTCAGGTCAGACAGATGTATTATAATTTCCTCGCAGAGCCGCTCAAGCTGCCTCGCTGGGCTGATATGCACGAACCACTCGCCAAGTTTACGGCATTTGGCCCTATAGAGCAGATGGACGAGGTTCAACGTGAATGGACGGCCTGGAACCTTCCCTATTATATGACACGCAGCGGAGATTTCTTCATTGATCTGATGCATCCGGAAGCTTCCAAGGGAGCGGCGCTCAAGAGATTGGCTGATTCGAAAGGCATCGCTTCCTCCGAGATTATGGCGATAGGCAATTATTATAACGATATAACGATGCTGACTTTTGCAGGTAAGGGCATAGCGATGGATAACTCTCCTGAAGAGGTCAAAGCCGCCTCCGACGAAGTGACATTGTCCAACAACGATGAAGGGGTTGCGCACGCCATTCACAAGTATATTTTGTCCGTATAATTCTGTTTCCTCATAAACTACTGCTTCCCAGGACATCCTAAGAGGATACGTTAGAAATGAGGAGGACTGGCAATGAAGCAGGTAGAACTGACGACGGATTTGCGTACAGCTGCGGGTGAAGTGCAGGACATTATGGTGGATGGCCGCTATGCAGGCACACTTGTCCTCGTATACAGGGAGGGAGAGCGGCTGTCGGGCAGCCTGCAGCTGGATCAGGAAGTGATAGATGATCAGGCTGAGTCGTTTATTACAGATAAAGTAGAAGGTTATATTCGTATGCTTGCCGATGCGGTGGGGGCTTCTCATTATGAAGTGTTAGTGAGCTCCGGTATACTGCGTACCGTTCTAGAGCAGCCAGATATGAGCACCGGCGCATCGGCTGGAAACGCTCTGGCGCTTGGTGAGAATGCTCATGAAGATGGAATATTTGCCGAGGCGAACAGAATTCCTGCCTATCGGGATGAATCTTTTACATATGAAGATCCGAAGCATCTTCTGGAGATGGAGATGGTCAGTGCGGGACGCAGTGTATCCACCTATGTGTTCAATGACGCTGAAGGCGAAGAAATGGCAGAAGCGGCGCTGAAGCAGTACGGAGCGGATGCACAGGGAGAAATCCACTGGTATGAGGAGCCAAATGAAGCGCTGCAGGAAGCTGCGGCCGAGCTGCTTGTCAGGGAGCTGGACGAGGAGATCATTGATACGATTACGATTCGCATGTGGTATCAGGGGAATGAACTGGAGAACCTTGAGTGGGTGCATCGTGATTTTGAAGACGAAGATGAAAAAGAACTTGAAGATGAAGATGAGTATGACGAGAGAAATTTTGAAGATGAATTTAATGAAAAATATGAAGAACATGCAGGTGATAAAGGGCAGGTACACTCGTTGAGTGCATCCGGGATGGAAGAAGCGGAGGAAGCATGTTATGTCATGCTCAGAAGCAGGGACCGGGAGTTCAGAGTTTACGATCTGTTCGTGCAGGAGCGTGGGGGGCTTCCGGTAGGCACAGCAACAATTGATATGTCTCAAGCAGATCTCACCGGTTTTATGGACTATGATGTGCCTGGAACAAGTGTGCAGCGCCAAACGCTGGTGGATGTGCTGATGCGGGAGCTGAACAAGGAGATCGAATTCGACACGTTACATCTCACCATGTTATATCGCAATCAGATTATAGATGAAGCCAGAATGGAAGGATAAGGGGCGCAAGCCTTTTATCCTTTTTTTATTGATTTTGACGGACTATGGATTTCCCGGTATAGTACGATTAGTCTAATTTTACATGAAAAGCTGCCGGGAAGTGGAGGGGTATGATGACACACGCATTCAACATTTACAGTGAATCGATTAATGACCATTTTCAAGTAGTGCAGGCTGGGCCAGAGGATACGGAAGAGGTGCTCTCCCTGCTTGAAGAGACAGCGTTATGGCTGCAAAGTCAGGGCTCGTCTCAATGGAGCGCGCTTCTGCACGGGGAGGATTCTCATAATACACCTGCGGCTATTCGGCGTGGAGACGTTTTTGTTTTTAAAAAAGAGGCGGAAATCGCCGGAATGGTCATCCTGATGCAGAAGCCCAGTCCGTGGGATTGTCAGTTATGGGGCGACAAGGCTCATGCGCAGGATGGGGCGGTTTACCTGCACCGGCTCGCCATTCGCAGAAAATATGCGCATGCAAGTCTGGGGAAATCCATTCTGCTGTGGTCCATTAACGGCATTAAATTCGAACATAAATCTCTCGTGCGGCTGGATTGCGGAGCAAGCAATAGTACATTAAATGCTTTTTATGCAAGGAACGGGTTCAGTCATGTCGGTGAAACAGATGGATTCAGCATTTATGAACGAGCAGTTGAGCTTTAAGGGATACAAGTAGTAGAAATTTGAGGCTGAAAATGGATGTAAGGGCGTCTTTATGAAGAGTTGTATGAATATCATGTATATACGACTTCATAATTGTTGTGCAGAAACAGTAGATGTTCAAGCTTTTATATGTCATAATGGACAATAATGATATGCAATAAAATGCATGAAAATACATTATTCATGTGAAGAATTGAGCTAAAGTTGCTCTGGTTTTGCTTTACTGAACATATGTTCTGATATATCATAAATACATGTGGAAGAAAAGAAATGAAGCTGGAAAGGGGGATAATCACGTTGAAGTTGCTACAAGCGCTATTCTTTCCTCCGGAGCAGCCCGGAGGGGTATCCTCTATGATTCCTTACCTGCAGGAGCGATTTACAAGCCCGAGGTGGGAGATGGATTTGTTTTCCCTGCCGAAGCGCATCCGGAATAAAGGTCAGGAGGAAGTACAGTTTGAAACGTTTGATTGGACCGTCTATGGAGATAGTCCTGTTGTGCAAAAATATATTCAGACGTATCGCGATTATTTATGGTGGACCCGGCTTCGTATTCAGAAGCCCTATGATCTGATTCATGCGCATCACCCCATTGCAGGGCTTGCCATGAAGTCAGTCTTTCCCGATATTCCACTTATTCAGACGATTCACTCCAGTTACGAACGAGAGCTGATTCTTAACGGGCGTATTGAGCCGAACGGGCTGGAGCATCAGTTCCTGTTATCGATCTATGGTGAGCTTGAGCATCGAGCTGATCGTCTGTTAACGGTATCGGATTCCTTCCGCAGGTACTTGGACCCGTATGTTAAACATCCAGACCGGATCGGAATTATTCCGAATGGATTTGATGAGAAGCGCTTCAAGCCGATTCCCCATGACAATGCTGTGCCGCAGCTGGTAACGGTCTGCCGTCTCGTTCCCGCTAAAGGTTTGGACATTTTATTCAAGGCTTGTGCAGAGCTCAAGGACAAAGGTCATGACTATGTGCTGCACATCATCGGAGATGGACCGATTCGTCCTGATCTGGAGGAGCTGGCCCAGCGTCTTGGCATTTATAATGAGACTATTTTCTATGGATATACGTTGCATCCTGAAGAGTTTATGCCTTTCTTTGATGTGTTTGTGCTGCCATCGCGTGCAGAAGCCTTCGGTTCAGTGTTTGCTGAAGCGGCTTTGAGCTGCCTGGCTCTCGTAGGCACAGAGGTGGGAGGCATACCCGAACAGATTGAGGACGGCATTAACGGTCTGCTAGTACCGCCTGAAGACCCATCTGCGTTGGCGGACGCTTTGGAAAAGGTGATGCTTGATCCGGCTTACCGTTATGAACTGGCTCGTTCCGCTTGTGAAAAAGCCAAAACACACTATTCGCTGGGAAGATCGGTGAATGAATTGAAAAAGATGTATCTGCAGTTCCGGGTGGAAGCCTGAGAATGGTCAGAGCAATGAAAGATGCCGCTGTAGGTGATACAGCGGCTTTTTGGTTGGTCAATATATTGATGAGGATATTAGAAAATACAATTGTTCGGATGGTGTGCCAGTTCCTGAACGGAGTTCATAAATAAGCCTGCGTGGTAACCGTCACAGACTGCATGATGGAGCTGTAATGAAATTGGCAGATAGATTAAATTTCCTTTATGAATCAAACGCCCTGCAGTAATAATGGGCAGAAGGTAACGACTGTTGTTATTGATATTCAAGTTGAAGCTGGTAAACGAGGTCCATGGAATAACCGAAAAAGAAAATGTATTTTCGGGTACAGGTGTTTTGGGAAACAGCCTGCCTGAACCATTATATTTTTCTACATCGGCAGTATAAGCCGTATGAAACGTCTCGAAATCATTAGTGACGCTAGTCCAAACCGCAGAGAATGATTCAGAACGGCGATCAAAGATGGTGTACAGCGGATCTAGTCTTTCCCAGTAACCCAGCTCTCCTTCACAATTGTAGCTCGTTCTAAAAGCCGGATGTGAATTCACTACAGTGGTGATCAAGAAGATCAAAGCCGGAGTAAACCGATATTTGTGTTGTTTTGTGAACCGATATAAGACACTGATATCTATTTCCCGGGTTAAACTGAAAGACGTATTTTGGTTCATATAATGGTTAAATGCCTCTGTTCTGTTCCAAACGTCAAAATCGATGCGATTAAATTTCATTGGATATGCCTCCTAAATTTTATGTTAGCGCAAATTCAGGAGGCGAACTTGTCTGTTTTTTTCATAAAGAACCAATCCTTTAATTCTTTTTTGAAGTCATTTTTATTGTAACATAACGATGCCGCATAAAACGATTTTTACACCAAGCATGCCTCATATATTATTTCGGCCGCGAAACGTGCCCCACCGATTCAAAAGTAACTTTCCAGCCCAGAACATTGCCATACAGCCAAAGATCGGATACAGGATGGACAACAGGGAGCTGAAGCCGAATTGACTGAGTGAGTAACACAGCAGCATGATGGTTAATGTAATTAATCGGGGATGTACGCTGATATGCTGTCTGAGCTGTAATGTCATACCATAGATGTCGGCAACAAATGTCGTGAAGATTTCCATGAAAATCAGTGAAACATAGATCGATTGCACAACCCAGCCTAATTGAAAAGCAATGCTGCCCATCGGAATTTCGAACTGGGTGATGCCAGGCATATATGCCGACATAGCAAAGTGAGCTGCCATGAGCATAAAACCTACGCCGATCCCGCCTGCGATTCCACCCCATTTCAGCGTATTGCGATTACGAATCTGATTGCCAACAGGTACAAGCACTGCTTGAGCAAGAGCAAGGTTGAAAGCAGAATACAGCAGCGGTGATACCCAGACCTGGATGGGATTGTCATCTGTTGTAAGGGTGATAAAACGTAGTGCACCAGGGTGATGGACTGTGCTGAAAATCATCAGCAGTGATAACAGGAGCATCATTGGAACGACAATGCTGTTCATTTGCAAAATAGCCTGCATCCCGCGTCCCAGAAGCAAATACGTGCCAATGAGAGTAATGATCAGACCCGTTTGATAGTGCAGACCCAGATGTTCCATAAAAACAGAGCCTGCTCCCGCAAGCATCACGCTGTTTACACCGATCAGTACGATAAGGGTGACCCAGGTAATCCATCCGCCAACCTTGGGACCAAACAAATGTTTATTCAGGTCTTCATATGAACGGGAACCTGTATCATGAGCGATCAGCATCATCTTGGTGCCAAGCCAGACAAAGAGCATGGTGGACAATCCGATGGTGATGGTAGCCCACTTGCCATACTGTGTGAAAAATTGCAGTATTTCCTGTCCGGTAGCAAAGCCGGCGCCTACAACGGTTCCGATATAAGTGAATGCAATCTGCAGCACCCGGAATGCCTGTTTCATGTGTTTCCCCTTTCAGGTCCCGGGATTTATTGGACATGCGGGTACCATAGTACAAGGTATGCTTGACCCATAAAAGTCATGACAGCAGGATGAGTCAGGTTATGAATTAGTACTGTTATACGGAGGTGTGCCGGATTTCGCTTGAACTTGCAGCCGGATATATGATACTTTAAACCTCATAGGATAGGCTTGGGAGGTCAAATCATGGATATATTAAAACAACGAATTTTAGAAGAAGGAGTCGTCATCTCGGATCAGGTGCTGAAGCTGGATGGACTTCTGAACCATCAGATTGATCCTGCATTAACGATGGAGATGGGACGGCGGTTTGCTGCGCGTTTTCGCGAGAGTGGTGTGACACGAGTGATTACAGTGGAGTCCTCAGGCATCCCGGTTGCTTTTGCCGCAGCGCATGAGCTGGGGGTACCTTTGGTATTTGCCCGTCGCAAAAAAACGCTCTTGGCCGATCCTGATGCCTACTGCGAACGTGTACCCTCCTTTACAAAGGGGATCGTAACCGACATTATGGTGTCTCGCGAATTTATTCATGAAAATGACCGAATTCTGTTCATCGATGATATTATTGCGAATGGAGACGCCGCTCGCGGTGTCATCAAAATTATCGAACGTTCCGGCGCGGAGCTGGTTGGCTTCGGTGTAGTTGTGGAGAAGTGCTTCCAGGCTGGGGCGCGTACGATTCGGGAGCAGGGTATTCCGGTGGAAGCCCTTGTACGCATCCGTTCACTAAATAACGGCACCGTGCAATTTGACGATAGCGAAATGTGACATTTTGAAGGAAATAGGGCCTAATTTTCGAACTTTGCCTTTGCATGGCTGCGGATTTCCTTTATAATGAGGGTATGTTAGGGAGAGGAGGCAACACCATGGGGAACCAACCGGCAACAGACCAATTTTTTATTGATAAGCTGGCGGAATCGAAAGTTCATTTTGAACGTGCCCTGGATTGTAAACATACGGAATTCGATGACCTTTATCCCTATATGATTGAACATCCTCAATTTTTCTGGTACAAACGCTATGTAGCCTGGTCAGAACTGCTGACGATTGTAGGCTTGTGTGAAGAGTTGTCCTTCTCTTGGAAAGAACAATTTACACCGCACCAAGTAGAGTACCTTGAAGAACGTGTGATGTCCGCCAAAGTGCTTGATTTTTGGTTCGAGAAGAACGACAGCAAAGAGCACGCGCAGCGGTAACTCTCAGTTGGGACATTTTCTTCGAATGACATGACAGTCCAATACAGTCACGTGAGACCTAAATGAATTTTCATTTAGGTCTCTTTTTGTAAACGAATATGAATATAGGAGTTCAAAACATGATCAGTGATTCAGAGTTGGATGCCCTGCGATTGTCAGGGGAAAAGGTAAGAGTTGTACGGGACGAGCTGGAGTCTAACGATGTGACCGGCATTGTGGTAGCCTGGGATGATAAACAGGTGCTGATTCGCCGTCAGAATCGTCGTGTGGTGAAGCTGGACCGCCGTTATCGGTATCAGCTGTTCAGTGAGCCTCGTCAAAGCGTTCTGGAGGAGTAAAGAAGTATAATAAGTAAACGATATGTTTGGAATTACCATCATGACCTGGCATAATTGCCGCACGGCCGAGAGAAGATAGGTACAGTGGAAAAATTCGCTGTATTGACAGCCGAAAGGGTGTGCTGCAAGCCATGACATTGATGAATGATAAAGTTCATGCGTACAAGGATCAGATTGGCGCATTAAGCGATGTACTGCCGGAAGTGGTGCGATCGTATCACGAGTTTACAGGTGAGTGCTTCCAGCCCGGTGTGCTTGATGCCAAAACAAAGCAGCTGATTGCGCTGGGCATCGGCCTGTTTGCCAACAATGAAGTATGTACGTTCTATCATGTACAGGAGGCCCGCTCCAAGGGAGCGACCGATCAGGAAATTATGGAGACGGTTGCTGTCGCTGGCGCTGTTGGAGGCGGACATGCCTTATCGCAAGGGGCTATGCGGGTGCAGAAGGCACTGCATTAGTCCATTATAGGCATGTACATGTACCGAAAATAGAAAGGAGGCTCTGGCATATACCAGGGCCTCTCTTTTGTATGAGAATGGATTTTAGATTTTACCAATCATTTTGTTGTACATAAATTGACCTGTAACCCGTCTGGCTGTCACATAACGATCGTTAAAGTAAGGGTTGGAGAGCTTGGTAATGCTGACCCCTTTGCTACTGGACGCGTGTGCGAATTGACCTCCACCGATGTATACACCTGCATGTGAGATGCCTTTGCCTGTTGTGTTGAAAAATACGAGGTCGCCTGTACGAATATTGGTTTTGGCTACCGGTGTGCCTGCTTTGGCCTGCTGCTGTGAAGTGCGTGGCAGTTCAATGCTGTATTTGTTAAAAAGATATCTCATGAACCCGGAACAATCGAAGCCAGCCATAGTTGTGCCGCCCCATTTGTAAGGGATGCCTGTCATATTGTTAACCATTGTATTAATAGTGCTTGCCTCTGTGCTTGTTGCCCCGGATGTGAATAGTACAGCAGCTCCAAAAATGGAAATAATCAGTTTTTTCAAAATCAATGTTCTCCCTTCGATGCCTACGGAGTTAGCTAAGGGTTCGGTAGAAGGTTCCCTATATTTCCTATGTATAAGAATAATTCACCCAAAATGGTTCCCCCGTTTTCAATCCTGAAACTCGGCAAATGAATAATTAAGTTTTTGTAACTATTTGAAACTATATTGCATAAATGCGTAAATGTCAAACCCGTTTGTAAAGCTTCTTTTCGATTCAATGTTAGCGGAATTATTGAATTTCGTCATAATTATGTTGAAATTTCGACAGTAAAGATTACAAAAAAGTCATTAATGTTTAACCAGGTACGGAGTTGGTTATTAAACCAATTTGTCAAGAGTTAAAAGTTGGATGGGTGGATATTATTATAAAGTGAAAATTTGAGTTTTGTTGCATATATTGACAAAATGTATTTTATTGCATATCATAAATTTATTCATACAAATTATGTATTTAATTAGATTTTATTGGTTGATTCATGTGATGCAGCTAAGCTTAGCGTGAAAGATTAGCCAGCAGATAGACATGTGAGAGAGCGATATTTGTGAATTGGGGAGCGTGTTGTCTTTTGAAAGCAAAAAAATGGGTTACGTTTGTGCTCGCGTGTTCGATGGTTTTTTCTGGAGTGGGCATGGAAATTTTGCCTACAGCAACCGTATCTGCTGCTGATGCCTCAGGTACAACGGCAAGTATGTCTGATATTTTGAAAAACCAACGTCCTGATGGGGGGTGGAGAAAGGATTACAGCCAGACATCGGGGGAGTGGGCCAAATCAACAATTGATAACAAAGCTACATATTCAGAGATTAGAAGACTTGCAAGCGAATTCAAAAAAACAAATGATCCGCGATACTCGGCTGCAGCAATCAAAGGCATTAACTTTTTGCTGAATATGCAGTATTCGAATGGCGGATGGCCGCAGGTTTACCAGAGCTCCGGTTATCATAAACATATTACGTATAATGACGACGCTATGATTAATGTGATGTACATGCTCGATGAGGTTGCGGGGCGCAAAGGAGACTTTTCCTTTATTGACAGCTCACTTGCAAATCGCAGTAAAAATGCGGTGTCCAAAGGTGTGGATGCCATCCTGAATACACAGGTAGTATCCGGTGGCAGGCCTACGGCTTGGGGCCAGCAGCATGATTCGAGCTCACTTAAACCAGCGGGAGCCAGAATTTATGAAGTACCTTCATTAACGGCAGCGGAAAGTGTAAACATTGTGAAATTTCTGAAGACCAGACCGGCCAATTCCAGAATTACGGCATCTATCAAAGGTGCAGAAGCCTGGTTTAATAAAGTGAAAATTACAGGTTATCGCTATGAAAGAGCAAATGGGGACAGCCGGATTATTGCAGATTCAAGTGCAGCACCGATCTGGGCGCGTTTTTATGAACTTGGCACAGACAAACCGATCTTTGTCGGTCGGGACGGGATTGTGAAATACAAGCTTAGTGATATTGAAAAAGAAAGAAGAGGCGGGTATGCATGGTATGGCAGCTGGCCGTCCAAGCTGTAATCATGCAGCGTTCAGCTAATGCAGCTCCAGTATAAATATAGCCAGATTATGCAAGTGCGAACCGGATATGAATCTGATTCGCGCTTGTTGGTTTTATTTTGTTGTTGACAAGAGAAAAGGTACATGATATATTATATCTTGTCGCCGATATTACTTGGTGAGACACAAAATATGCGGTCGTGGCGGAATTGGCAGACGCGCACGGTTCAGGTCCGTGTGGGCTAACCCCCCGTGGAGGTTCGAGTCCTCTCGACCGCATCATGAAAAGGCTCTTTCAGGATCATCCTGAAAGAGCCTTTTACTTTTTGGATCAAGGAATCGTGATTATTCTATGTTCCTGGCTTCCATTTGGGCGTCGTTGTACTGTCAGAAATGTAGCAAACGGTGGCGTTTATAAGGAGGCCGTTACTGTAATGTTATCCATATTAGGCCCCTCTGTCCCTGTTGTGACAATTCGAAGTGTGTTCATCCCTGAGTTCATAGGGATTTGAACGATTTTCTCACCCCAAGTCGACCAGCTGCCGGTTGCACTGAAGGGTTCATTGCTGATTATTTTGGTACCGTTTACATAGATGTCGAGAGTGCGTGTGCCGCTTTCCAAAGCGTAACGAAACTTTACGTTTTTAGTGCCAGTCGTCATGTTATTGATGTTATTCCATTCAATGGATGAGCCCGTTAAAGCGTTAAAGTTTACATATCCGGTACCTGTATAACCGGGGTAGATGGTTTCGATAACTGCATTTGTCAGCTGAGTGCTGCTCTCGGCTTCATAGGTTGTGCCTGTGGCCGGAGACGAAGAAGTGTTAGAAAACTGCCAGTAATCGAAGTTGAACAGTTGACCTGATCCGCTGCCAGTAAAGACTAGAAAGACATTGCGGACCCCTGTTGCCCCGGTAACGGCAGTTTCGACTTCCAGCCAGTTCTGTGAACCGCCAGTAGTGGGGACATTCAGAGTGCCAGCGAGAGGACCAGAGACGCTATCCAGACGAATCTCGATTTTCCCTCCACCTGATGCAGAAGCAACATGGGCTTTAAAAGTCTGAGCTCCGCTGGAACCAAAATCTGCTTTACTTACCGCGACCCAATCTCCATTGTGTATTTGGGTTACCTGCTGATTGTTTATTGGACCGCCAGGTGCATTCGATTTTTCCGTCTGAATTCCGCCATTCCAGGCAAAGGTCTCTGCTTCGACACGGTTATATGGATTCAGATTGGATAGCTGGGGAACTCCAGCATAATTCGCAGTCACTTCCTGAATTGTACCATTGGTGTTGTGCTGCAATTTGTTAATATGTGGCGAGCGATAACCCATTCCTGAACCATATAGAGCCAGACTGACGGTTTGAGCGTGATACACGACGTACCATTCATTATTGAATTGAAAAACCGAATGGTGGTTGTTGCCGCCTGCACCAAAGAATACCCCCGGGTTTTTCAGAAAATGTCCTTCGTATGTAAAGGGGCCCATGGGGCTGGAGCTTACCATATATCCAATTTCGCCTGGGGGAATGTTGGATGGGTGTACGCCGCCAAAGTTAATACAATAGGAGTAATAATACTTGCCATTGTATTTGTGAATGCCCGAGTCCTCCAGAATGAAGGGAGCATCAATTGTTGATGCGCTGCCAACTATACTGGTCATATCGGGACCGAGTTTGATAACCCGGGCTGTTTTGGGATTGGCTCGCTGCTCCTGAGTGGGGTTCGAGCCGCCGGGAATTCCACCGCCTGCATACAAATATCCTGTCCCATCGTCGTCCACAAAAACAGCAGGGTCGAAAAGCCAAACCACGCCTGCCATGCCCGGGGTATTTGTTGTTAAAAGGGCTTTACCAATTGGATCTGTCCACGGCCCAACAGGGCTATCTGCCGTTAGAACACCGATACCGCCAGTACCGTTAGCAAAGTAAAGGAAAAACTTGTCTTTGCCATTGATATTTTTGACTGCAGCTGCGGGGGCCCAGGATGCGCCTGCCCATTTGGCTATCCCTTGTCCACCGTTTGCTCCGTTCGCACCGGCAACGGGAATAGCTCCGTGATCCGTCCAGTTTACCATGTCGGCAGACGAGATAACAAATACGCTTTTCAGATTGGCAAAAGTGTTATCCTTGATGGAGCCATCGCTGTTGTACTCATAATTGTCACTGGACATGTAGAGATAGACACGTCCGTTATAGGTTAATGCAAAAGGATCGGCTCCGAGATGATGATCGATTAGCGGATTTGCATTTCCGATCTGTTTGGCGATGGCGGAGCTTGCAGCAGAGGCCTGATTTATGGGCACACAACTTAGAATTAATGCAATGACAAGAAGCGTGATTCCATATAATCTGTACATCAAGTTTTGTCCTCCTTAAAAAAACGAGTTGGTATGTGATAAATAACCCCGTGCATCAGCTAATTGGTATGTAGTACCTGCTGAACACGGGGCTTGGCTATTTATTGCCTTGATTAAAAAGGGAGAATCCAATGTGGGTTATCAGACTTGTCCTAAACAACACAATAAAATAAAGGATGAAAGCTGTATTTAGGAGGCAGCCGTTACGGTAATATTATCAATATTCGGTCCTTCAGTACCTGTGGTAACGATTCGAAGGGTATTTACACCTGAATTCATAGGAACCTGAATGGTTTTCTCACCCCAGGTGGACCAGCTTCCTGTTGCAGTGAAGGGTTCATTGCTGAGCACTTTGGTGCCATTCACGTAGATGTCCAGATTACGAGTACCGCTCTCCTGGGCGTAACGGAACTTTACGTTTTTGGTACCTGTTATCGTGTTGTTGATGCTATTCCATTGAATGGCCGAGCCTGTGTACGCGTTAAAGTTCACATATCCTGATCCCGTATATCCCGGGTAAAGTGTTTCGATGACTGCATCTGTCAACGTTGTTCCCGTCTCGGCTTCATATGTGGTGCCAGTGCCTACATTCCCGCCTCCAGTGCCACCAGAGAGATTAGCAACAAATGTAGTTACACTCTGTGCAGGAAGCTGAGCTGTGAACGCGCCATTGGAAACATTAATGGGTGCAAGACTTGCCAGATTACGGCTGCTGTCCGTCACATACGAGGATACAGTGGAGGCATTGCCATTTTGCAGCACAAACCGCTGACTGGTTGCTGAATTGCCGCGGTTAATTGCGACGATGACAACTTTGTTGTCTCCTTTATAAGCCGAAACGTAAGTGTTGGTATCCGGGTTTTTGGTTGCATCTACACGAACATAGCCTGGACGAACAAATTTGGAGAAATGGGCCATGTTGTAACCACGTTTACTGATCGTGCCATCTTCCTTCATCGGTCCGTATTGTCTGCGGATATACCACCATACATAAGCTTGGAAATCACCTTCTACCATGGCGCTATGCATGTGGTACGATACGTCCAGAGCCTCTGGCCAGCGGTCTGCGGAATTGTTGTCACTGTTAGGGTAATACACTTCTGTCATCCAAAGTTCCTTGCCGGCCCCTTTTTGTTTGAAGAGCGGGTATGCAAAATCCTTGATCTGGGTTCCGTAGGTATGTGCTCCGAGAATGTCCATATTGGCGAGAGCCTGCGGATCATTCAAGATCGGATCAGACATATTTTTGAGATACTGGAAGGACTCTGGAGCCATAACCTTTGTATTATTAATGGACCCCGCGTTTTCCTTCATGAAGCGAAGCATTTCTTGTGGTGTCCACCAAGTCCAGTCATGAGCGTAATCTGGCTCATTTTGTACCGAGATGGCATATAGGTTTACACCATTATTTTTCATATAAGTTACAAAGTCGTTCAAATGCTGGGCATATGCGGCATATTTGTCGTATTTCAGGCGCTTGGCATTAGTATCTCCGTTGCGGTTAAAGGTTTCAACCATGTCACTCGGTGGGTTCCATGGGGAGGCGAATACAATAGCCCCTTTTTCAATGGCACGTTTCGCCGTGGCGACTTCCCGAGACCAGTTATTTCTATCGGGATCGACGTAGATTCGGAGTACCGAGAAGCCTAACTGGTTCTGATCATTCCCGAAAGCGGTTTCACGTTGTGCCGCAGTAAGGTCACCAATCCATGCTGGATGGTTGATACCACCAAAACCTTTAATGAGCTGCTTTTCAGAGGCCAGATTGATGTTGGCATCACTTGCTGCAGACACGTTGGTAGGTGTTAACATCAGCGGCAGTGCGGTCAAGCAGGCCAGTAAAAGATTGGCAGATTTTTTTAATTTCAATCTCATTTTCATTCTTTACCCTCCTCAGATTGATGGTTCCTGCAAAAGCTGATCAAGAAAAACATCCGAATGCTTGCTTGGCAGCAATATAAGTCTTCACGATCACTTCCTCTCCATAGTGCAACTTGTAATGTTGGTGTTGATTTGAAAATTTTACCATATAATTGAACTGAAAAATACCCTGCAAATTGCAGTTCTATGTAAAATTTTCACTTTTTTTGTATTCGAAGATACATAGACGTGTAAAATCGACAAAATAAATATGATCAGACGTATGTCAACCGGTTGACATATCATATTGAGACCGCTTATGATAAAGCTGCATTCGAAATGTATGCGCATTCATAACAAACACCAGGGGGGAAGTTGAGACATGAAAAAGAAATGGGTACCGTTTGTTGGCGTATTATTAATGATGTTGATTATCACAGCCTGTTCACAAGGCAAGACAACAGAATCTTCATCTCAAGGTTCAGGCAAGCAGGCTGATGAGTCTTCCAAGGAGGTCAAACTGACCTTTTTTAACACCTCTGCTGAAGTCAACGGTGTGTTCGAAAAGCTGTTCAAAACGTATCATGAGCAGCATCCCAATGTGACCATTGAGCTGATTCCAACCCCGATTGGTGGAGCGCAGCTGGAGAAGTTCCAATCCTTGCTTGCATCAGGCAACCCGGCAACGATTGCGAATCTGGATGCAGGCACTATTTTGCAATATAAAGATAAATTCCTCAATCTGGATTCCGAAAAGGCGACATATGAAGGGTTGACCAAACCAGGAGCAGTGGACGGAGCACTGCTGGACGGTCAATTTCTCGGCATCCCGTGGACAGCACAGGGGTACGGACTTTTGTATAACAAACGTGTAGTGGAAGAGGCATTGGGTGGTTCCTTTGATCCAGCCAGTATCAAAACCCGTGACGATCTGGAGGCTGTATTCAAAAAGGTAGAGGCTGCAGGTAAAGCGCCGGTTATGCTTCATGGTGCAGACTGGTCACTCGGAGCTCATTATCTGGGACTGACGTATTCCCTGCAATCCAGCAATGTGGAGGACAATCGTAAATTCGTAAAGGACCTTGAAAATCGAACAGCGAAGCTTGCAGACAATGCTGCTTATAACGGATTGATGGACACCTTTGATCTGCTGAAAAAATATAACGCACGCGGCAAAGACCCGCTGGTGGCAGATTACACCAAAGACAGCACCGATTTTGCCAAAGGCGAAGCCGCTTTTTATTTCATGGGTGACTGGACCTGGGCTGTTATTGGCAATCTGGAAGGACGCGACAAGGAATTCGGTATTGTGCCGGTGCCAATCAGCAACAACCCGGAAGATTACGGCAATACACAAGTGGCCTACAGCGAACCAAAGCTGTTCGCGATTGATAACTCTGGTTCCACCGAGGCACAGCAGGCTGCAGCCAAAGAGTTCATTCAGTGGATGGTCACTAGTGATGAAGGGCAGGATGCGATTGTAGCGCAGATGGGCCTGGCTTTACCTTACAAAGATGTCAAAGTGAAAAGCAGCAACATTTTATCCGAAGCAGTGGGCAGTTTTGTAGATCAAGGTAAAGTAGTGAATATCAGTGTGATTAACTATCTTCCGCAGGATTATTGGGCGAAAACAGGTGCGTCCATGCAGAAATATCTCGCAGGTGTAATTGATCGCAAAGGACTGACAGATGAAGTGCAGGCGTATTGGGCCAGCCAAGCAGGAAAATAAACATTTAACCCGCTGGAAAGAGGATGTGCACCCGGTTTGAGGAGCACATCCTTCCTTCATCAAGACATAGCCAAGGGATGCACAGGAGGTCAACATGGATAGAAAAATACGATTGCGAAATGCGGGAACTTTCCTGCTGTTTGGGGGTCCTTCCGTTATCGCTTTTCTCGCAGTGGTTGTGATCCCGTTTATCGTCGGACTATATCTTACGTTTACGAATTGGGATGTTCGTACCGGGGATAACAGCTTTATCGGTTTATCGAATTATATTGCGGTTTGGCAGGATACCGTGTTCTGGACTCAGTTATGGTTCACGCTCAAGTATGTGTTTTTTACCGTCATTATTGCCAATGCCGTCGCTTTTTTTATCGCGCTGGCGCTGACAGGCGGCGGGAGAGGAGAGCAGTGGCTGCGTACAGGTTTTTTCACACCGAACCTGATTGGCGGTATTATTCTCGGGTATTTGTGGCAAACATTATTTTCGCAGGTACTGCCTTATCTGGGTGAAAAGTATGGATGGTCCTGGTTCGAAACCTCCTGGCTAACGAACACGGATACAGCCTTCTGGGCTCTGGTCATCACAACCTCATGGCAGCTGATTGGTTACTTGATGATTATTTATATTGCGGGCTTTGCCGGGGTTCCGAATGATGTACTGGAAGCCGCCAGCATTGACGGAGCGAGCCGTATGGCAACAATCCGCCGAATTATGCTGCCGCTGACCATTCCGGCAATCGTCATCTGTGTGTTTATTTCGATTTCACGTTCTTTTCTTACCTACGATATCAACCTTGCGCTTACCAAAGGCGGCCCCTTTAACTCCACGGAGCTGGCGACGTATCATATCGTGCAGAAGGCATTTTTGTCCAACCAATACGGGGTTGGTCAGGCAGAGGCTGTGGTGCTATTTGCGGTAGTGGCAATTATTGCGCTGACACAATCGTATCTGCTGAAGAGACTGGAGGTTGAATCCTGATGACCAAGCGTGCATTCCTTCCGTCACTGAAGAAAATATTGTTGTATGTATTGTTATTCGTATTTTTAACACCGTTTTTGCTGATCATTATGAACTCGTTCAAGTCCACCCAGCAATTTGTAGAGAATCCATTATCCTTGCCAACGGGCTTTCAATTGAACAACTATGTGAGTGCATTCGACAATATGAATTTTCTGGACGGATTCCTGAACTCGCTGCTGATTACCGTTGGTTCAGTGGTGCTGATTCTCTTTTTTTCCTCGATGACTGGATATTTGTTTGTACGCTTCAAATGGCGGATCAACGGCATTTTTTTCTATGCGATGCTGGCTTCGCTGGCACTGCCGTTTCAGGTATTAATGATTCCGCTAGTGATGCTGTACGGCAACATGAGCTTGCTTGATTCCAAGCTGACATTGCTCTTTATGTACCTGGGCTTTGGTGTTCCGTTCGGTGTATTTACATTCCATGGCTTCATCAAGGGCATCCCGTTTGAGCTTGAGGAATCGGCATTTATCGAGGGCAGCTCCCGGATGCGTACATTCTTTCAGATTGTGTTGCCGCTGCTAAGACCTGTTTTTGTTACCTTGATTGTGCTTGACGTCCTGTGGATCTGGAATGACTACCTGTTGCCAAGTCTGGTGCTGTTATCCCCGGAACACAAAACGTTGCCGCTCTCGACCTACAATTTCTTCTCGTCCTACTCGGTGGATTATGCACCGCTTATGGCTGGACTAATTATGACCATTATCCCGGTATTAATTATGTATTTGCTTTTGCAAAAGCAGATTATCAAGGGGATCACAGAGGGAGCTCTGAAGTAGGATCGGGGTGGCCTGGAGTGAAATACACGAGAATTAAGCTTATAATGGATTAAAAAGAGCAAGGTGGTTAATCGTTATGCCCAAGATTGATGATGTTGCCAGGCAAGCGGGAGTGTCGGTCACAACCGTGTCCCGTGTATTGAACAACCGGGGGTATATTAGCGAGGAAACTCGCGAAAAGGTATACCGTGTGATGAAGGAACTTGATTATCAGCCTAACGAGATGGCCCGGGCGTTGTTTCGCAGAAAATCCAATATGATCGGTTTGATTATTCCCGATGTGTCTCATCCTTTTTTCAGTGAGATGACCTATCACTTGGAGTATTATGCGGATAAAGCAGGATATAAACTGCTCTTATGCAATTCCAATCGGGATGTTCGCAAAGAGAGCAAATATATGGATATGCTGAAAAAAAACAAGGTCGACGCCATTATTACAGGCAGCTCTTTACTTGAAGTGGAGCATTATCTCAATCTGAATTTACCTATCGTTTCACTTGATCGTGAGGTGGCAGACGATATTCCTGTCGTTTCCTCGGATAACGAGATGGGGGGCAGGCTGGCTACGCAGCTGCTGCTTGAAAAGAATTGTAAACAGCCGGCTTTTCTCTATCGAGGCATTGGTGGCCCACATCATGTAGCTTTACTCGCCAATGGCAGGGCTCAGGGGTATGAAGAAGTGATGCGCAGCGCGGGACTTGAACCCATTCATCTGCAGCTCGATGCTTCCGCCAAAGAGGAGCAGGAAATTCAGGAAGAAATCATGCGTTTTCTGGAGGAGCATCCAGCCGTGGATGGCATTTTTGCAAGCAGTGATGTTATTGCTGCGGAAGCTTTGCAGGCCTCCCGTCAGGCGGGGAAGCGTGTTCCCGAGGATATGCGAATTATCGGCTATGATGATGTCAAGATAGCATCGCTGCTTAGCCCACGTTTAAGCAGTGTAAGTCAGCCCATTCAGGCCATGGCCGAACGAATTATCGAGCTTGTGGTCAAACAAATTAAAGGAGAAGAAATTTCGAGTACGAACCTGTTCCCGGTGCAGCTGGTAGAACGCGAGACGACATAGGAGGGTGCTTGCAGAAAGCACACTTTCTGTGTTGCTTATATGTCAACCGGTTGACATATAAAAGATAAACATCGAACTATTGCTATATAAGTCGAACAGCGATTGGAGGGTTGTTCTGTCCTCGGAGTGGATTGTGTAACATCTTTAGTTCAACTTATATAGTCCCAAAATGAAGCTTGCCAATACGTCAGGAGGATACAGAAATGGGTTTTATAAATAGAGTTGCTCCAGAGCTGCGGGCGGGTCTGCTTGGGCTTGCGGTCATTCAGCTGCCGGAGGACCTGATGAAAGCAAGGCTCGATGCCGCACCTTCTGTTCAGGTATCTGATGCTGTAGAGATTGAGAATGTATATATCCGAGGGGAGCATGGAGATGAGCTTCAACTCCGCATGTATACCCCGGCACATACAGAGCCCACTACAAAAATTACAGAAAGACCGGCACTGCTGTGGATTCATGGCGGTGGAATGATACTCGGCAGTCCCGAAGGGGATGATCAGCTCTGCGCGGATTTTGCGACCCGTGCAGGTTGCATCGTCATCTCGCCGAATTATCGGCTGGCGCCCGAGCATCCTTATCCTGCGGGACTTGAGGACTGTTATACAACGCTGGAGTGGATATCCACCGAGGCTGAAGCAAGAGGAATCGACCGGAGCCGAATTGCTGTTGGAGGAGCCAGTGCAGGAGGAGGACTGGCTGCCGCACTTGCTCTTTTGACGCGGGATCGCCAAGGACCGGCACTATGCTTCCAGATGCCTCTTTATCCGATGCTGGATCATCGGAACGAAACTTCGTCGAGCTATGAAATCACGCATCCTTCGGTATGGAACCGGGCTCATAATCTGGCGGCATGGGAGATGTATCTCGGTCAGGACTTGAAAGCGGATATTCCCGTGTATGCTTCGCCAAGCCTTGCAACGGATCTCACAGGTCTGCCTCCTGCTTACATTTGCGTTGGTGAGCTGGACCTTTTTCGGGACGAGATTCTGGATTACGTTGCTCGTCTGGCCAGAGCAGGTGTTCAGGTGGAGTTTCATCTATATCCCGGCTGTTATCATGCGTCAGAACATGTTGCTCCCGAAGCGGACAGCAGTCAGCGTATTCGAAACGAATATATTGGACGTCTGGCTCAAGCTTTGAAGTCTCCAATTCGTAATATAAACAACCGCTGATTTTTGAAAAAACAAAACGTTTTACTGAAAGTATCGTACAGGACATAGCCCTACAATAAAGTTGTCATTGTCAAATGATAACCTTTGAATGAATACCGTGAAGGATTCGAGGAGGAAACAGGATGTTTGGGCTGGATGAAAGCATAAAGCTGGAGAGACGATCCAACGATCTCTTGGCCATCGGGGAACTGCTGATTGATATGATATCCAATGAATATGGTGATCATGCTGGATCAGACGGGTATACCCGCTTTTTTGGAGGAGCACCCTCCAACATTGCCATTAATGTCAAGCGGCTCGGGATTCGTTCACGTATCGCTTCAGCAGTCGGAGAGGATGGATTTGGCACCTTTTTACTGAGCCGTTTGCAGCAAGCGGGTATGGATACGGATGGCATTAAACGAGTGGGTGAAGCAACAAGCATGGTTGTCGTTAGCAAAAGCAAATCTACACCGATCCCCATTTTCTATCGGGCCGCTGATTTTCAACTGACCGTGGATGAGGCGCTCACAAAATGGCTGCGCAATTCCTCCATCGTTCACTTTTCGTGCTGGCCTCTATCCAGGCAGCCCGCCAGAGCAGCCATTGAACAGATTATTGCCGAGGCAAGAAAACATCATGTGTTGATTGGCTTTGATCCTAATTTCCACAAGATGATCTGGCAACCCGGGGAAGATGGTGCTGCATATGTACAGTCGATCATCCCGCAGGTGGATGTCATTAAACCGTCCAAGGATGATGCGGATCGTTTGTTTGGTGAGGCATCTGCCGACCAGCATTTACAGCGCTTTTTGGACCTGGGAGCACGGCTGGTTATTTTGACGTTGGGCGAAGAAGGTGCCCTGGTTTCCAATGGTGCAGAGACGGTGAAGTTTGAGACGTGTGCAGCAGAGGTTGTGGATACAACCGGAGCAGGGGACGCGTTCTGGTCCGGCTTTTATACCGCGCTCGTCAAGGGGTATACCCTTCGCGAAGCGTTAAAATCAGGTTTTGCCGTGAGTGCGTTCAAATTAAAGCATCCAGGTGCAATCGTAGAGCTGCCAGCTCTGGAGAATATTCGAGAACAGTACGGCATGGGAAAGGGTGGACACATTGCTTAAAAACCAGGTTCAATTAATTACCTATCCAGATTCGCTTGGCGGCAATTTGAGTACACTGAACCAGCTGCTCCAGACCGAACTTTCGGGTCTGTTTACAGGGGGAGTGCACATTCTGCCACCCTTCCCGTCATCAGGCGACCGTGGCTTTGCCCCGTTAACCTATCTGGAGATTGATCCGGCCTTTGGAACGTGGGATGACATTCGCTCTATTGGTGAGCATACGGATGTATTGGTTGATCTGATGGTGAATCATATTTCACAGCAGTCCCCTTATTTTCAGGATTTCCTTCTGAAAGGCAGGGCGTCCGAGTATGCCGATCTGTTCCTGACACTGGACAAGGTATGGGAAGATGGAAATCCGGTTCAGGCAGATATCGATCAGATGTTTTTACGCCGGGAAGTGCCTTATTCTACCTTTGAGATCAAAGAGACGGGCCAGGAAGAGAAGGTCTGGACGACCTTTGGCAAAACGACGCCCTCGGAGCAGATTGATCTGGATATACGGGCAGCCATTACACAGCAGCTGCTGAGATCCTTTTTTGAAAATTTCAAAAAAAACAATGTTAAAATTGTCAGACTGGATGCTGTCGGTTATGTTATAAAAAAATTAGGCACGAGCTGTTTCTTTGTAGAACCGGATATTTATCTGTTCCTTGACTGGGTGAAGGCGCTCGCCGATGAACTGGAGATTGAATTGCTGCCGGAAGTACATGCTCATTACAGTATTCAGTACAAGCTCGCCGAATATGGCTGCTGGATCTATGATTTTATTTTGCCATACCGGGTGCTGGAGGCGTTAATCAACCGTTCCGGCCGGGAGCTGTGTCAATATCTCCAGAACAGACCCGCCAATCAGTTCACCATGCTGGATTGTCATGATGGCATCCCGGTCAAACCTGATCTGGACGGACTTATCCGTACAGAGGAGGCACAGCAGCTGGTGGATATCTGTCTGGAGCGGGGAGCGAACCTCAGCCTGATTTTGTCGGATCAACACAAGTCAGAGGATGGCTTCAATGTTCACCAGATTCGGTGCACGTATTACAGTGCCTTGAACGAGGATGATGATGCATATCTGGCTGCACGAGCGATTCAATTTTTTGCGCCAGGTATTCCTCAGGTCTATTATGTCGGGTTGCTCGCCGGGGAGAATGATCTGGCACGTGTAGCCGAGACAGGAGAAGGTCGCGAGATTAATCGTCAGAATTATACGCTGGAGGACATCAGGTCGCAGCTGGATAAAGAGGTTGTGCAGCGTCTGATGAAGCTGATCCGCTTCCGCAACACACATCAGGCGTTTCAAGGAGAATTCAGTGTACTGGAATCTTCGGATGATCAGGTCTGTCTGGGCTGGAAGCAGGAAGATGTACAGTGCCGGTTGACCGTAAATATGGGTACCTATCAGTCCGTCGTGCACTATACAGATGATTCAGGTCAGCTTGTCGAATATATTGTCTAATCATGTAGGTTGAAATCGGTTGTTCTATCATCGAAGTGTCCGTGTAAACCGTCTTTAGTTCGATTATTATCCATAATCAGGGGGTTGCGAATATGGCTACTGTACAGGTAAACTTTTTCTCAAAAAGCATGCGCAGAGAGGTGTCGTTTAATGCTCTCTTGCCCGTAGACCTGCCCGTCATTCCGGGCCAGTCGGAGACGGCAATACAGCATCAGCCTTTGAAGTCGTTATATCTGTTGAACGGATACTCTGGCAATCAGTGGGACTGGATCACCTTCACACGAATTCGTGAGCTGGCTGACCGATACCGGGTCGCGGTATTTATGCCGGCTGGTGAAAATCATTTTTATGTCGATGATGAAGACAAGGGTGAACTGTATGGACAGTATGTAGGCCAGGAATTAGTGGCATTCACCCGTGAACTATTTCCTCTCTCTACCCGGCGTGAGCATACCTTTATTGGAGGTTTGTCAATGGGGGGATACGGTGCTATTCGAAACGGTCTGAAGTACGCGGAGCATTTCGGCGGAATCATTGCTTTATCCTCTGCCATCCTGCCTTACAAAATCGCAAATGCAGAGCCTGGTTATTCTGACGGCGTAGCAGATTATAAATATTTCACCCGGGTTTTCGGTGATCTGAGCAAGCTGGAAGGCAGTGATAAAGACCCGGAAGCATTGGTGATGCAGTTGAAGGAAAGCGGAGCGCTGATCCCCAATATTTATATGGCCTGCGGCACGGAGGACTTTTTGCTGGATGTCAATCAGCGGTTTCGGGATTTCCTGCTGCGTGAGCACGTTCCTGTGATCTATACAGAGAGTGCAGGCGTGCACAATTGGGATTTCTGGAACGACTACATTACACTTGCGCTGGACTGGTTGGCATCAAACGAACCATCAAAACCATAAAAGGTAGCTGAAACGATAGATTATGCCAAGCCTCTGAGGGTCGTGTGTTATGCATCGACTGTTCAGGGGCTGTCTGATTATTGCAAAGTGAATAATGCAGGTGAGAGTTAAGAGTTGAGAGATAAGAGATGAGGGAACGCATGCAGAGAAAACATTCATTCCGTAGCAGAAGCATTGTATTCAGATTGTACACCCAGATCACGGTTATTTTGGTTATTCTCTTTGCGGCGCTTCTTCTGAGCAACATCTATTCTCTTCAGGTGGTACAGAAAAATATCATCAGCAATTCAGAGCATACGCTGGCGATTTATACGGAATCGATTCGTAACAATCTGGATATCTATGCCAAGGATCTGATGGAGGTATTTGAAAATCAAGCTGATTTTGCCAGGGAATACGGGGATCAATACGGTTCTTCCGGTCATGCGGGAGATTATTTCAAAGAATTAAGACTGATCAATGCGCTGAAGTCCAAGATGTCGAATAATTATGCCAGTGACGGCATGTTCATTCAGATTGCCCGGGACGAGAGAGTGCTCACCTTATTCGGCAATCGGATCAACTCTTCGAACAAGCTGGCTCTAGTGGATGAATTGAAGCATCAAAACTGGAGAGAAATGCAGGTACAGGGGAATCAGGAGGGGCAGTGGAGCGTGGTAGAGGTGAATCACGTTTATTATTTGTTCAAATGGATTTCATACGGTGAGGTGAGCTTCGGCACGTTTGTCCAGGCAGATCACTTGATCTCCTTAACCAGTCGTGAAGCAGAACCTGCCAGCCAATTTGTACTCAGCGATCAGGATGGGCGTATTCTTACAGCAATGTCCAGTCAGGCAAGCTTGGCAAAAAAGGACCTCGACATGACCAAGCAGGAGCTGGGCAATCGTTATCTTTTTGTGAGCAGGCCAATTGCCGAATTCGGGCAAATCACCAATATTGTGATGAAACAAAGTGTGTTTTCCGGGCTGAAGCTGATCCAGTGGCTGATCATCGGTCTTGGAGCTGTTTCTATTATTGTCGTGCCATTGGTCATGCGATTTATCGCAAAAGAGATGCTGCGCCCGATTCTGGAATTGGTGAGGGCTGCAAAAGAGGTAGAAAAAGGCCAGCCCGCCTTCCCGCCGCCCTCCAGAGCGTATTCTGTTGAATTCATGAAGCTGTTCCATGCCTTTCAATCCATGGTGCATGAGATTACACATCTGAAGATTCAAAGTTATGAAGAGAAGATTGAGAAGAGCCGTGCTGAGCTGAAGGTGTTACAGATGCAGATCAGACCTCATTTTTATCTCAATGCAATCTCCACCATCTCCAGTTTGACTTATCAAAATCGGAATGAAGAGATCAGGCGTATGATTCAGATGCTGTCCCGTCATCTCCGTTATATGTTCCGGGCTGAGCAGATGCTTGTCAGCATCAATGAAGAGATGAATCATGTTGAAAACTATATTCGCATGCAAGAAATACGCTACCCGGATCAGATTTTTTATATGACTGATCTGGAGCCGGAAGCAGGTCAAGTTCGTATTCCGCAGCTTTTGCTTCAGACCTTTGTGGAAAATTGCTTCAAGCATGCTCTAACTTATGGAGAGCTGTTATCTATATTTATCCGTGCGCATGTAGAGAGAAAGACAGACGGGGAGATGTACGTTCATATCGTCATCGAGGACAATGGTGAAGGATTCCCGGAAGCCCGGCTTCAGCAAACCCCTTCTTCAGAGGTGACTAAGCACGAGGGTGAGCATGTTGGTATAGCAACCATTCGCAGAACGCTGCAATTATTATACAAACAGGATGATCTGCTGTTGCTGTCGAACGGCGAAGAAGCAGCGGGAGCCAAAATTGACATATGGATACCCGTCCAGGACGACTCCGGTGCTGCATCAGGTATGAAAGTGGGGGAAGTATAGATGCAATGTATGCTGATTGATGATGATATTCCTACCGTTCAGGTGTTGCGAGAGATTATTCCCTGGCCTTCTTACGGTTTTACGGATGTGTCACAGGCGCACTGTGTTCAGGATGCACAAATGCTCTTTGCCGCGGGTGTTCCTGATCTCGTTATTTGTGATATCGAGATGCCCAGAGGTTCGGGGATTGAGATGATTCAATGGATCAGAGAGCAGGGGTATGATTGTGCTTTTATTTTTTTTACATGCCACGAAAGCTTTGATTTTGCGTCCACGGCGATCTCCTTCAATGCGGATTCTTATCTGCTCAAACCTTTGAATCAGGAAAAGCTTGAAGCAGCTGTCATGAAGGCTGTTGGCGGCTTGCGGTGGCGAAGACAGATGGGGGAGTATCAGAAGTTTGGCAAGGCATGGCTGAAAAATAAAGGTTTGGTGGAAGCTGGCTTCTGGACGGATATATTAATGGCGACGATTGCCCCGCGGCTGGACCTGATTCAGGGGGAGATTCTCAAACGGGAACTGACGATTCAAACAGAGCAAGCCTATGTGCTGGTGCTGATTAGTGTATTTCTATCCGAAATTGATGAAAGATGGAATGAAAGTACGTTCCGATATGCATTTGCCAATCTCAGCTCAGAGATTATGCTGCTGCGGCTTCATTATGACCGGATCGTTTCCTATCAGAAGAACAGCATGCTGTATGTTGCCGTGGTATTGGATGAGGACTACGTTAGCCGAACACAGCTGGAGGAACGCGCCCGGCTGCTCATTCAATTGATGAATGAATATTTGAAATGTATGGCAACCTGTTATATTAGCGAGTCTAAGTTGATCGATGAACTGTGCGGGTCGAAGGCAGAACTTGAACGCATGGATCATTCGAATGTCATGTATCGAGGCAAGGTTCACCTGCAGCAAGAGGTATTTCAACGGGAGTGTCAGCAACGATTTGATCTGGATACAGTTCACTACACAAGCCTCTTTGTTGAGCGGGAGAAGGCGCAGATTGTGAACCGTCTCAAAAAAGATTTGGAGCAGCTTGCTGCGCAGCAGCGGTTGGATGCGGAGATGCTGTATGTCATACGCGAGGATTTCATGCAAGTGGTGTATGCCATTTTGGCTCAGAACCATGTACAGGCTCATCAGCTTTTTACCGATCAGCTTGCCCAGCAGTTATATATCAAATGCGAGCATAGCATTTTTGATTTTATGAAATGGGCTCATCTTGTCACCGAACGCACCATCGAAACGATTAAGCAGAATCAGCGCTCGGAAGGAATTGTAGACAAGGCGATGCGTTATATTCATGAAAATTACACCAGAGATCTGAATCGTGAAGAGGTGGCAGCCAGCGTATTTCTGACCCCGGACTATCTTGCCAAAATGTTCAAACAAGCGACAGGGCTGACGATGAAGGAATATTTGAATGAAGTTCGAATTAAAGCGGCCAAGCGTATGTTAATTGAAAGTCGTTTGAGCGTGGGGCAGATTGCAATGGAAACGGGATATGATACGATATCTTATTTTTCTACCGTATTCAAAAAGCTTGCAGGAGAAACACCGAACGCATTCAGAGCGAGACATCGTGATATTCAGTTGAATAATGACGTTTAACGTGTTTGATGGTCAAGTAGCGTTACAGATACAGGATAAACTCTGCTTCATACGGAGCAGGGTTTTTGTTATTTCCAGACATCAGGCAGGATGCATCCCGTTTTTACGAAAAAACAGAACGTTTTTGTTAAAGCCGCAGAGGGCACAATTTTATAAAATGAAAACGAATACAAGCACGACACAAGGAGGTCATGAAACAAGATGAAAACAAAGAGATTATGGGGTTCCCTGTTATCACTGGTGCTCTGCGGTTCCTTGCTGGCAGGATGCGGGGCAGAATCTTCATCCTCAACCGCACAAGAGGGGGACGGCTCGCAAAAGGTGGAAAAGGTCGTATTCGCGATGCCTTCATTCAATCGCATTCCTGATGATATCAGTAAAGTTACAGCGGCCATCAATGCAATCACTGTTCCGAAAATCGGTGTTGAAGTTGATTTCAGATTATACGGTCCGGCAGATTATGCGCAGAAAGTGAATCTTGCATTGCAAAGCGGTGAGCAGATGGACGTTTTTACAACGCTGGGGCAATTCACAAACTATGTATCCAAAAACCAGCTGTATCCGCTTGATGAATTGCTGCCGCAATATGGCAAGGAGCTGACACAGATTCTGGAAAAGGATTTTGGCCCAAATCTGCTGGATGCAACCACGATGGATGGACATATCTACGGCATCCCGGTGAATAAAGGCATGTCCTTGCCAACGAACATTGTGTACAATGCCGACATGCTGAAGGAAGCTGGCATGACATCGGACCAAATCTCGTCACTGGATAATCTGCCTGCGGTATTCGAAGCGGTCAAGCAAAAACAACCAGATGTTATTCCTTTTGGACCGGTTAATGTTAACCCGAGTGACACCAATCTGGTGTTGGCGCTGAAGGGCATGCACAAGATTGATTTCCTGTCAGATACTACGGGAATCGGTGTTGTTGTAGGCAACGACGGGAAGGTTCAGAACTTCTATGATACAGAGGCATTCAAACAGGGTGCCCAAATGATGCGTGACTGGTTTGAAAAAGGTTATCTGGAGAAGGATGCTGCTACAACGTCTATTTCCTTCTCGGATACGATCGCTTCAGGTCGTGGTTTCTCTTTCCTCGGAGGATACAGCGGAATGGAGGCCGCCAAAGCGCTTGGTGCACAAACGGGCAAAAACCTGGAAATGAAACGTTTGGTACCGTATTACTTTGATACCAGTGCGGTCAATCTGGTGAGCTGGATGGTGTCCAGTACGACGAAAGCTCCTGAGGGCTCGGTTAAATTTCTCAATATGCTGTATACCGATCAGCAGCTGATTAATACGATCCTGTACGGCATTGAAGGTGAGGACTACGTCAAGGTGGATGAGCACCACGTGAAGTTCCCGGATGGCATGGATGCTTCAACTGTTCCCTATACAGCCATGCTGAGCACGGGCATCGTCGGTTCGGAATCGCTGCAATACCAGCTGGAAGGTGTGAACTGGTCTGATGTGGAGCTGAAGCTGAAGGAGAACAAGGAAACGGAGCGCTCACCGTATTTCGGCTTTATCTTTGATCCAAGTGAAGTCAAAACACAGATGAGCGCCGTAACCAACGTGGTCAATCAATATCTGCCTGCGCTCGTTACCGGGGTGCTTGATCCTGACAAAACCATTCCACAATTCGTAAAAGCTTTGAACGATGCGGGGGCCCAGGATATTATCGCGAGCAAACAAAAGCAGCTGGATCAATGGATTGCAGAACATCAGAAATAAAATGTGGATGAACGTTTAATGTGGAGCGGCGGTGTAAGGCCTTGGAACACGCCCCCGCTCTTCATTATGGAGGGGAATGGAGCAATGACTGTGAAAACCAAATCCGGAGGGATAAGAAAAACACTGCCTTTACTACTGCTTGCTGCGCCGGGTCTGCTGTATTTTCTGATCAACAATTATTTGCCAATGGCCGGCATCTTTATCGCTTTCAAGGATGTGAACTACGCCAAAGGTATCTTTGGAAGTGATTGGGTGGGCTTCGACAATTTCAAATTTTTGTTTCAGACAAGTGACGCCTGGATCATGACACGCAACACACTGTTGTACAATCTGGCCTTTATCGTGCTTGGTACGATGCTGTCGATTGCCATTGCCATTCTGATGTCCGAGCTGTTAAAAAGCGTATGGTCCAAGCTGTTTCAGTCCGGTCTTGTTTTACCCAATCTGATCTCGATGGTTGTACTGTCTTATATCGTATTTGCTTTCCTGAATGCAGACAGCGGTTTTATCAATAATTCCATCTTGAAGCCGCTTGGCATTCCCGAGATTAACTGGTATTCAGAAGCCAAGTATTGGCCATATCTGCTGGTGTTTATTCAGCTGTGGAAGACGGCAGGATACGGCTCTATTGTGTATATCGCTTTTATCTCCGGCATTGATAAAAGCATCTATGAAGCGGCCAAAATTGATGGTGCAGGCAAGCTCAAGCAGATTCGCATGATTACACTGCCTTTGCTCAAGCCAACCATTATCATACTGACTCTGATGTCCATTGGCCGTATTTTCAATTCCGATTTTGGCTTGTTCTATCAGGTGCCGATGAATGCCGGGGCATTATACAGCACCACACAGACGATTGATACGTATGTGTACCGGGCGTTGATGCAGGTTAATGATATCGGGATGTCAGCGGCTGCAGGCTTATATCAATCCATTGTGGGATTTGTTTTGGTGATGGTTGCGAATGCCATTGTCAAAAAAGTTAATCCTGAGAATGCATTATTTTAGGGGGAAACACCATGATACAAACCAAGGGTGAACGCGCTTTTCATGTGTTTTCCATCGCTGCTATGGCTGTGTTTACGCTGCTTGCTTTTCTGCCTTTTATTCTGATCATCATGGCATCCTTCACGGATGAATCGTCATTAATTCGAAACGGTTACAGCTTTTTTCCAGAAAAAATGAGCATGGATGCTTACGTATACATGTGGTCCTCAGCATCTACATTTGTTCGTGCTTATGGGGTATCCTTTCTAGTCACTGTGCTCGGAACGGCGCTTGGATTGTTAATTACCAGCATGCTCGCTTATCCGATGTCGCGTCAGGACTTTAAATACCGCAATGTGCTGGCCTTTATCGTGTTTTTCACCATGCTGTTCAGCGGGGGCATTGTACCTTCCTATATTTTATGGACCAAGTATTTTCAGATTAAAGATACGCTTGCAGCGCTTATTATCCCGAATTTGCTGACCAATGGATTCTACGTGCTGTTAATCCGAAATTTTTATAAAAATAATATCCCTGTTGAGCTGATTGAGTCAGCACAGATCGATGGAGCCTCAGAGCTTCGCATTTTCTATCGCATGATGCTGCCTCTTTCCGTACCGGTTCTGGCGACCGTTGGGCTATTTATGGGACTGGCATATTGGAATGACTGGATTAATGCCTTATATTTTATAACCAAACCCCAGTACTACGGAATTCAGAATATGCTGATTCGTTTGATGAATAACATTCAGTTTCTGAAATCAGGCCAGGCCAGCAGCATGCTCGGTGCCAATGCAGCTGAGCTGCCGAGTACAGCGGTACGCATGGCTATGGCAATCATCGGGATTTTGCCGATCCTCGTGGTATTTCCTTTCCTTCAAAAGTATCTGACCAAGGGTATTATTGTTGGTGCAGTTAAAGGTTGATCACCAGCTTAGAAGCTGAAGTCCAAGGAGGAGCATAGATGAATGTACAGCAAGTTATGGAAACGGTGATTCAGGATTCCTGCGGAGATCAGCGTCTTCCAGGCACGGGAGATGTGCTTGTCGCTGGAGAAGCAGGCACAAAGGTAACAGGCATTGTGACCACATATATGGCAACGGTCGATGTTATTCGGCAGGCTCATGCCATAGGAGCTAATCTGATTATTACACATGAGCCGAGCTTTTATACGGGAGCAGATCAGCTGGACTGGGTACAGCAAGATCCTGTGTATGAAGCCAAGCGAAAGCTTATCGAGGATTGCGGTATGGCAATCTGGCGATACCATGATTACATGCATATGGCACAGCCGGATCGAATGTACACGGGATTGATCAAGGAGCTGGGCTGGGAATCCAGACAGGTTGATTACCCGCATCCATGGATTTATGAGATGGATTCGTTGAAGCTTCGTGATCTGGCGGAGCAATTGAAGCAACAGCTGCACATGGATGTTATACAAATTGTAGGAAACCCTGATATGACATGTTCTCGCATTGGCATTCTTGTTGGCGGAGGAAGTCTGGGGTTAGGCAAAGAGTCGATGCCTATGGAGCTTATGCGAGAACAAAACCTGGACGTCATGATCTGTGGCGAGATTACGGAATGGACGCTGTGTGCGTATGTCAACGATGCAGCCATGCTCGGATTAAACAAGGCAATGCTTGTTATCGGACATGAACGCAGTGAAGAGTGGGGTATGAAACATATGGCCGATTGGCTGCAGCCCCTTGTTGGTGAGATTCCAGTGCATTTTGTGGATGCCAAAGAGCCTTTTCTGTACCTGTGAACCCATATAAGTTGACGCGCGCGCAATTATTTATTTACACGTGAACGGAGAGGACAGAAAAAACCTGAAAAAGCGGAGCGGTCGCCTTTATCACCGGATTTTCCCTTTGGAAAAGGGAATCGGAAAAATCTGGGGATAACAGCGATTGGAAGGTTGTTCTGTCATCGGAGTGGATGGTGTAAAATATTTAGTTCAACTGATATAGATCTAGCTGCAATTCAAACTGCATAGAATTCGAAGTCCATCGTAAAGCCTGCTAATGCAGGCTTTTTGGCGTTGGGATTGGACTTAGAATGAATTGGGAACGTGAACTTACATAGAAGTGGCGATGGAATCAAACAATGAGAACACGAAGTTCAAAAGGAGGCAGCAGGGGATGAAGGAAAAGGATATCAAGCGAAAAAATGGCGGGTACAGGTATTCTGCTACCTGGGGATTTCGATGGGCAATCCTGCTCTGTGTGGCAGGGGTAATCAGCGTGACAAGCGGATCAGGAGTATCCGCCAGTCAGGATGGCATATCATCAGCTCAGCCTAATCGAATGGCGATTATTATTGATGATATGGGCAATGACATGAAGGGAACTGCCGAAATTTTGAATATGCCGGTCAAGCTGACTGTGGCGGTGATGCCTTTTTTGCAAACGACCAAGAAAGATGCGGCGGCCGCGCATGATAAAGGGATGGATGTCATTGTTCATATGCCGATGGAACCGAAGAAGGGAAGACCAGAATGGCTTGGTCCGGGGGCAATCACTTCCAATCTGACAGATGAGCAGGTGCGGGAGCGTGTGGAAAAAGCCATTGATGATGTCCCTTATGCCATCGGCATGAATAATCATATGGGGTCAAAAATTACATCTGATAAGCGCATTATGTCCATCGTGCTGGATGTCTGCCGGGAGCGCGGTCTGTTTTTTGTCGATAGCCGGACCAATTTTCGTTCTGTTGTAGGGGAACTGGCCGCAGTCAAAAACATGCCTCCCGTTGGCAATGATATTTTCCTGGATGATCAGAACTCCAAGACACATATTCGTAAACAGCTTCATCTGGCTGCCCAGCATGCGGTTGACAAAAAAAGCTGTGTTGTCATCGGCCATGTTGGACATACAGGCATGAACACCTCTGCGGTGATTCGTGAGTCGATATCAGGTTTGAAAAATCAGGTTCAGTTCGTAGGCATCAGCGATCTCGTGCGGGATGTGTGGCACTGGCAGGCAGCGCCTACACTACCGACAGATAATAAATAATGCCGTCTGCAATGGATTGTGCAATTCGTTTCTGCTCTTTCGGATCAGTGATTCTGGCTCGATCAGCTGCGTTGCTTAGAAATCCGGTCTCCACAATGACCGCAGGCTGCTTCACATAATTCAGCAAGTAAAACGGTTTGCCCCATACCACTTCACGATGTGTACCGCATGAACGGTTCATCGCATCCTGAATCGACTGTGCTAGCAAATAGCTGCGACCTTCTTTCTGATGCAGAACGACAGGTCCGTGTGTAGCCGCACGGGGGCTCCAGTTCGCATGAATGCTGACGACAATATCGGTGCTCACTTCTTCGCTGAGGCTTTTACGCTGTGCCAGATCTCTTATGTGCCGTGAACGGCTGTTCAACCAGCGGTTCTCATCACTAAGCGCATAATCGCCGAGACGATTAATGATGACTGCATACCCTTTGCTGCGGAGCAGCAGATAGACTTTTTGACTGATCGCCAGATTAACGTCTTTCTCCAGCACACCAGCTTCGGTTGTACCGCCATCAATACCGCCATGTCCAACATCCAGCAGAATCACTGGTGCTGCAAAAGCATGATGGCTTGAACGGTAAGCATCTCCATCCGTGATCGGCATCATTGAGGGCTTTTGGACCGGAGAAGGCTTGGCCTGTATCGGCATTGAAGCAAAGCACATAGCTGTAGCGGGAAAAGAATGAAAACTGATTAGCAAGGCCGCAGTTGCGGCAAGCAGTTTATACATGGACACACACTCTCCTTCATAAATAGGGATCTGTAGCAGATTCGGGACGTAGTGGATACCTTTGGCATTAGACTGTGCAATCTGATGTATTTCATACGCGGCGGTTCAAAAAATGTTTAGGTTGATCATGTCGTGCGCACAATAGAAGTAACGTCTTTTCATAAAGGGTACGATTAGAGGAGGGCTGCAATATGGCAAAAGGTGATGAGCTTGTTAAATACATTACACAGCGCGTCGTGCATTATATGGACACACCGAAGGATGAGCGGAAGGAACGAAGAGCACAGAGCAGAAGGAAAGAGCCGTGGTCAATGAAGTGGTTTGGCATGATTCCGTTTGCGGTTTCGCTCTGGGTTGGCCAAAAAGAAAGCAGCATGAAATCGAAGCATCGTAAACACCGCTCGTCCAAAAAAAGAGAACACACATGAAATACGGTTACAGTGAAGCCGTTTTTATCTGTCGACACACCTAAGAAGACGCCATCCTTATGAAAAGGGGGCGTCTTCTTTGTAGTCAGTGATGATGTTATTCCATAAGTTCCATAAGTGCACTTTATGCTGTGGATTGTATTGGTTTGAATACTCTGTTTGTTATTACGGGTTAATTATATAAAAATGTCCATCATTCCACAGTGTATTCATGGGCACAAATCGCTGAACCGAGTGCATGCCACCTAATGCCACGTAAAGAATAGAATCGGAATCTTTGTGCCACCACTGATGCGCGCTTACCGGCAATGGACCGCCATAGAACAGATTGCGTTCTCCTGCCGAAAAGACGAGAGCCTCGTTCTGATTGTACTGCAGCCAATTCTCGATATGAGCAGGCTGGAGCGGTTCCGATGTCAGCCAAGCCAGCTGCAGGGAAGGATCAAACGCCGGATGCGTGTATACCTGATTTGTTCTCACGACTTTCACAGCGGAGTTGTCCTGCGGTTCAAGCATTTCAGCAGCGCCCCATGATGAGGATGGAGCATTGTTCTCCCATTGTTGTAACGTATGATCAGGTAACAAATCACCATTGGATGCATCCACGTACAAGGCGTCCTGATTCGGTTGTTCCAGCTTCCAGTATGCAAGCAGGGGAGGAGCGTAATGTGCTGTAATCTTCCCGCCAGCAGCCTGAACCATCGCCTGCTTCAGATGAAGTCGCTCCAGTGCTTGTCCCAGCAGCTCATTATCGTACAGTGCTTGTTCGCCCTGACCATACTCGCTGAGAGTAAGTTCTCCCAGACTTGTAACTGAAATAATCATATATCCGACGCGTTTGTCCGTAATGCTGGCCTGAACAAACCAGCCATGCGTTCCGGGGCCCAGTGGATAATAGTCCAGCTTGGCTGCAAGCCAGTCCGAATTGGACGTGCCGAGTGCACGCGCCTGCTGCTCTGCATATTGCTCTACGGCAGCAGGGGCCAGATGGCTTGTCGGTGCAGTCGCATAGGCTGTCGGCCAGAACGAGCATACGGCAAAGCTGATCATCACGCTCAGGAGCACGTATATGCATCTTTGAATACGGCTTTGTTTTCGTCCGAAATCACTCTTCATATCAACACCTTCTTCCTGATTCAATTGTAGAGGCTACTTATTGCAAAGGATGCTGCAACATGTCGGTCAAGCGGTCATGAATAAACACTACTTTTGCCAGCATTTGCAGGAAAAGTAGTGTGCTCGTCTATCTTAGATGAAACATGCCGCTGCTGATTGCAGTGACCTTTACCTTTGGCTCATATTGCCAGATCATCTCGGTTCGCCGTGTCTCATACTGCCTTTTCATCGCCTCGCGATCCATAACCGCCTGTTTTGCTTTTTCCTGCTCCGGGTCAACCTGCTCCACGTCAGGAGATAGGGCAGGTTCAGCAGCAAGCTCTGCATCACTCGCAACTGGCTCCAGCATGCCCCGAACCCGATTGTTGACAGCCTGCACAGGCGAGGCTTCAGGTGGCGAAGGGACAGCCTGATTATTGGAGGCTTCACGGACAGTTAATCGATTGGCAGCGGCCCGGGCATCTTCTGTTTCTTCGGACTTCTCAACCTCAGGCATATCTTCCCTCAGCACGGCCTCATAATACGCATCGACTACATCCAGCTCCATTTGCAGCCGTTCCTGAGCTTTTTCAGCCCAGCTGTAATCCAGTTTGCTTAACTGACGGGTCAGATGTAATTCAAGTGCTGCTCCTGCATCCGCCAAAGAAATTTTGGGTGCCTGGGCATGCATATTCTCGGCCAGTCTTGGACTAAGGTCGCGCCGGCTAAGCTTGCTGCCAAAGTTCTCAACAATCTCGCCTGAACGCAAGGAAATGCCGAGAAAGTGAAGTTCCTCCCGTTTCAGGTCACAGGCAAACTCGATTTTGAAGCAAACGCCGAGCCAAGGCTCATACACAGCAGGAGCTGTCGCACGAATCTGTCGTTTGGCAGCCTGCTCAAACAGATTGACAAAAGCTCCGCCTTCACGGGCCGCTGCAAAAATCTGCTGTAATCTGCGGCTGCCATACACAACGTCTTCACGCAAAATACGACCAGGACCGAGCTGCGGCATAGATGGTGTAATGCCAAAATATCGCCCGAGAATGGTATCTTTGGGTGCGCTTGAGTCCGTTTCAGGTGCTGCTGGAGCAGGCTGTGCTGCCTTCGCCTTGGCTTCCGCTGCTTCCATCATCTGCTGATAGGCCTCCGGGTCAAAAACAAAGGTAAAAGACATCGTCTCCGGCTCCACACCGACACGTTCTACAAACCCCCAGTAATAGGGGCGGTTGGTTAACGCTTTATCTGCCTCAGGCGACAGCTTGACCGTCACATGGGCGGGTGATCTTTCAAGGATTTGACAATCTAGAGCTTCAAGGTAAGTCAGGACATAAGCCTGTATTTCGTGTGATGACATCGTCATGGATATCAGCGTCCTCCTTTGTGAAGATCAAGTTTGGTGATCAGAGGAACTTCACTCGCAACGTCGCGCTGAATGGAATGCAGCGACTGCCCGAGCGAATCCATTTTGCGGCGAATATCGTCTTCGTTCTCGGATTCCAGCATAATTTTGTACAGACTTTTTTCAATAGATTCATTTTTCTCCAGCCGCTCCAGAATGACGTCCAGACCGCCAATGACCATCTCGAACATGTTGATCTTCTCGTGCAGCAGATTCAGAATGTGCTCTTCAATCGTGCCTTTGGTGGACAGGTTGAAAATATTAACGTCGTTCTGCTGACCGAGCCGGTGAACCCGGCCAATCCGCTGCTCTACCCGCATCGGGTTCCAAGGCAGATCAAAGTTGATCATGTGATGACAGAATTGCAGGTTGATGCCCTCACCACCCGCTTCTGTTGCAATCATCGCCTGTACACGTCCGCGGAAGAGATCCATCATCCAGTCTTTTTTACCCCGGTTCATGCCGCCCCGATAAGGAACAGCTGTAAGCCCGTTATTCCGAAAATAGTTCAGCAAATACTCCTGCGTAGCCCGGTATTCCGTGAAGATAATGACCTTTTCATTCATATCCCGGATCAGTTCCATCGTTTTCTCGGCTTTTGTATTCTCCTTGATCGCCTTGATGTGTGCAACGAGCTCCCAGATTTTATCCCGCAGCGGGGAATCGAGCGGCAGCTTCTTCGACAGATTGACAAGAGTTACAAACACGGCATCCCGGCTGCTGCATACTTCCCGCTGCAAAGTGACGAGGGAGAGCATGCTGCTAAGATTGCCGCCAGCCTCCTGATACTGGTCTTTTACAAAGGAGGTAACTCCATCGTAAAGCGCCTGCTCCTCAGGGGAGAGACGAAGATCGACGTTGGAAACATTACGTTTGGTGAACTGTACCGGACCTTCGCCGCGTCTGTTACGGATCATGACCTTGGACAGCTCATCCTTGAGCTGCTCCTGATTTTTGGGCACCCGTTTATCCACCACAAAGTTGGCGGCAAAATCCCCCTGACGTCCCAGCTGACCTGGCTTCAGCAGATTGATCAGATTAAACAACTCGCTCATATCATTCTGCACAGGTGTAGCGGTGAGCAGCAGGCAGTATTTTTTGCGTAACTGCAGCATGAATTGATAGTTGGTCGTTTTTTTGTTTTTAAGTTTATGTGCTTCATCAATGATGATCATGTCATAGTCCATACTTAACAGCATATCTTTGTGCGGGTCCCGTTTGGCCGTATCCATCGAGGCTACGACCACATCGTTTTGCCAGGAGTACGCTTTTTTCTGCGCTACGGCAGGAATGCCGAATTTCGAATTGAGCTCACGCACCCATTGAAGCACAAGGGATGCAGGCACAAGAATTAACACCTTCGATACCAGACCACGCACCATATATTCTTTCAGAATAAGGCCAGCTTCGATTGTTTTGCCCAGACCTACCTCATCGGCAAGAATGGCACGGCCTGACATTTCAAATAATACTTTGCGTGCCGTATCCATCTGGTGAGGCAGCGGGGTTAAACCTTGCAGATGCTTGAGACTTTGAATTTCGTCAAAATTAGGGATCAGATTTGTTTCTTCAGCCTGAATGCCCAGTTGAAAGAGTCGATAGTCTCCCCAAGGGCCGCCTTTATCCAAACGGGATTCGAGCTGGTCCAGCCAGCTGCGATCAAACTCCAGCGGCACGGGTATTTCAGCTGCAGGCTGTTTGAGGTGATGCGGATGTTTCCGGTTCATGCTGCGTCCTCCCCTGTCATGCTATATAGATGACGTTTTATTTCGTAGGTAATAGTATGGACGAACGTGTGGCAGTTCATAACCTGTAGTGCAATTCCGTCATGCTGCCGATGGACATTCTCAAAAAATTCACAACCTGCGCAAGAGAGCGTACAAGAGAATAGGAGAGAGCTTGGACGAGTACATGCTCCTCCAATAATGTTTCTATGACAAAAATCACATGGAAAATCAATATATTGTGTAATATACTGGGTATACATCGCTATATGTAGTATTTTTGCATATTTTATTCGCAGGTGTGAAGTGAATCAGATGAATAATCTATTCGGGAGGGTGATTGGAACGATGACATCCAACAATACACAAACGAATCAACAAGAATATAGTCAGAACCACAAGGATAAACACAAGCACAGGCTGGAAGGGCTCAGCGAGAAAATATTTCTCGATCGCTATGCGTGGAAGAACGCAGATTCGTCACATGCCAAGGTCGGAGATATCGTGCTTGTTCTGACCAAGGATGATCCCAAGTTCCCAATGAAGGAAGTGGGAGAGATTGTAGAGCGGCAGGGACAGCAGGTTAAAGTGCGAACACGAAGCGATGCAGTCATTGAGACGGATGTGGAGAAGCTGACACTTACCATCGAGAAAACACCGGAAGAGATGTGGGACCGACTGGCGAAAGCCGTTGCCTCTGTGGAATCAACACCTGAGCAGCGCACAATGTGGGAAAGCCGCTTCCGCTCGGTGCTGCAGGATTGGAAGCTGGTTCCGGGTGGACGCATCGCAGCCGGGGCAGGGGCGAGCGAAGAGCTTACGCTGTTTAACTGTTATGTCATTCCTTCTCCGCAGGACAGCCGGGGCGGTATCATGAAGACGCTGACAGAAATGACCGAGATTATGGCTCGCGGGGGTGGCGTGGGCATCAACCTGTCTTCGCTGCGTCCGCGGCGGGCTGTCGTAAAAGGGGTGAATGGTTCGTCGAGCGGCTCAGTATCCTGGGGTGGTCTGTTCAGCTATACGACTGGACTCATCGAACAAGGCGGCAGTCGTCGCGGTGCGCTCATGCTGATGATGAATGACTGGCACCCGGACGTGCTTGATTTTATTACGGTTAAACAAACGATGGGTCAGGTAACCAATGCGAATTTGTCGGTTTGCGTGAGCAATGCATTCATGGAAGCCGTCAAGCAGGACGGCAATTGGGAGCTTGTTTTTCCCGATACCCATGACCCGGATTACGATACGGCATGGGATGGCGATCTGAGCAAATGGAAGCAAGCAGGTCACAAGGTCATCTCTTATCGGACCGTAAAAGCACGTGAAATATGGCATACCATTATTGAATCTGCCTGGAAGTCGGCGGAGCCTGGCGTTGTGTTTATGGAGTATTACAACCAGATGTCCAACAGCTGGTATTTCAATCCGATTATTTGTACAAATCCTTGCGGCGAACAGGGACTTCCAGGCTGGGGAGTGTGTAATCTGTCAGCGATTAACCTCTCCAAATTCTATGATGAAACGAATCATGATGTGGCGTGGGAGGAATTGGCGGAAACGACGCGCATCTCGGCCAGATTTCTGGACAATGTGATTGATGCGACGCCGTATCATTTTGAAGAGAATCGGCTCAATCAGCAGCGCGAACGCCGGGTGGGGCTGGGCACAATGGGGCTGGCGGAGCTGATGATCAAGTTGCGTATCCGTTATGGCAGCCCGGAGTCACTTGAATTTCTGAATCAATTGTATGGCTTCATGGCAAAGGAGGCCTACCTGGCTTCGGCAGACATTGCTGCGGAGAAAGGTGCATTTCCGGCATTTGAAGTGGAGCCTTACTTGCAGAGCGGATTTATGAAACAGATGACGGAGGAGTACCCGGAGGTCGAAGAGGCGATCCGTGAAAAAGGGATTCGTAACGTGACGCTGATTACTCAGGCACCTACGGGCAGCACGGGAACGATGGTAGGCACATCGACAGGTATTGAGCCGTATTTTGCCTTTAAATATTTTCGTCAGAGCCGTCTCGGTTATGATGAGCAATTTGTGCCGATTGCCCAGAATTGGCTGGAGCAGCATCCCGGTGAGCCGCTGCCGGATTATTACGTGACGGCGATGGACCTCTCGGCTGAAAATCATATTCGCGTACAGGCCGCCATCCAGAAATGGGTGGACAGCTCCATCTCGAAAACGGCGAATTGCCCGGCTGATTTTACGGTGCAGGATACGGCAGAGCTGTATGAGCTGGCCTTTGAACTCGGCTGTAAAGGGGTAACCATCTACCGGGATGGCAGCAGAGATGTGCAGGTGCTCTCCACGTCGAAGAAAGAAGAGAATGAAAATGAGCAGGAAAATGAAAGCCCGGCTTCCGATCAGCATACAGAGGTCACGGAGAAAAAACAGGTCACGCAGCATGACGACGCTTCAAGTGTCCTGGATAAACAGTACAAACGCCGTCCGCAGGTGCTGCACGGTGCAACGTACAAGATCAATACACCATTTGGCATGGCATACATTACGATTAATGATCTGGACGGAACGCCCGGAGAAATTTTCCTCAACGTAGGCAAGGCAGGCTCGGACGTGTTTGCCATGGCAGAAGCGTTGGGCCGTGTATGCTCACTTTTCCTGCGGTATGGCGACCACGGTCACAAGGTGGAGCTGCTGATCAAACATCTGAAAGGCATCGGCGGTTCAGGGGCGATCGGCTTCGGAGCCAACCGGGTGGAGTCGATTGCAGATGCCGTTGCCAAAGCGCTGGAAAGTCATGTACAGATGAATGAGGGTGGTGTGGTCGAAGGTGCACAGGAAGTACAGGGTCAAAAGAAAGTAGCCCTTTTCCAGACACAGGTGCAGCATTCGCATTCGACAAACCCGGAAGATGCGGGAGTTGAGGTTGATGGACAGAAGGCTATTATCCAATCCATCGATTTATGTCCTTCCTGTGGCGCGGCGTCTCTGATCAATATTGAGGGCTGTAAAACATGCAGCAACTGCGGATATAGCAAGTGTAATTAATTTTTCAAAAAAGTATAAGTAATCTCAGGGCTGCGGCAGCATGATTATCATGTTGCCGTATTTCTTGATAAACGGGATCGTTAGACCCAAATGACGAATCAATTACAGAAAAAATATGATTTAAATACAAAATTTGTTATTATAGTCCTTTTTAAGGAGGGTTCGTTTACATTATAATGAAAATTGGGACGAATTCAACTGAAAAGAGGGAATATATTGCATAAACCGATTGATGAGCCGATTTTTTATTCTTATCCCGGTATGGTTGCTGTAGTTACTTCGCGTGATGGAGACAGACAGAATGTGATGGCCTCTGGTTGGCATACGTATATCGGGTCGTCTCCAGGTGTATACGGCATTTCGCTTCGCAAAGAAACGTATTCATACCAATTAATCGAGCAAAGTGGTGTATTTGGTGTTCATTTTCTGCCTGCCCAACGGTCAGAATGGATTCAGGCAGCGGGAACATTTAGCGGCAAGGATACGGACAAATTCTCCAGATTTGGTATTACGTATAGCGATGGGTTGAAGCTGAATGTGCCTGTTCTGGACGATGCTTATTTTGCTTATGAATGTAAGGTAATTGATATTACTACCTATGGTGATCATGAGTGGATTGCAGGTGAAGTGATGCAGCGATATCGGGACGAGTATTATTTTTTGGAGAATGGCATGGTAGATTTGGAAAAGCTTCAGATCCCGATGTACACGGGACGTTCCAGTTATCGTATTCTGGATGCAGATGCGGCGGAAAAAGTTCATCCCTTCCACCTCTAGAGTCCTAGGAAGGAAGATGCAATTCGAAGCAAAACTTTCAATCAGGTTGCAGATCGGTTTATAATGGTTATTGGCTGCTGAGCAAGTCGGCAGCTTTTTTCTATTTGCAGAGGTCGTGGTAATTTTGCCCAGACGGTAAAAAGGGCTATATTAAACGTTCAATTTGCAGTATGATTTTACAGCTGGTTGGCTGGCAGGAAAGGTTACATGAATTCAACTGGATTGTAACTGTTCCTGTAAAGAGTTCAAGCTAATCTCAGGCGTATAATATAAATCGTAATCGTGAGTTCACGAGAAAATAGATATTAGTTTTACCATTTATACAACTAAATTTATAGGCAAAACGTCTTCTTTATGTTGTAAATGAAAGATGGAAGGTGCAATACGTATGTTAATAGCAACCAGAACGACCGAAGGTTCCAGAATGCCCCGATCACCATGGATGTGGATTGGCAGTAACAAGGAGGGGCGCGCATGTCACAAGCAGTAAAAAGAAAGAGGCATATGAACGGACTGGATGGCCTGCGGGCTATCGCGGTAATAGGCGTGATCGCGTATCATCTTAATTTGGATTTTATTCCGGGCGGGCTGCTCGGTGTCGGTATATTTTTTGTTCTGTCCGGCTACCTGATCACGGATATACTTCTATCTCAATGGCGGGAGCATGGACGTATCTCACTGGGAGATTTCTGGTTAAGGCGATTCAGGCGCCTGCTGCCCGGGATGCTGACGATGACAGCGGCAGTGATGCTCTGGCTGGCATGCACGGACCCGTCCCGGCTCGCATCACTGCGAGGGGATATCGTATCCGGTATCATGTACATAAGTAATTGGTGGTATATTTTCCACCATGTTTCCTATTTTGAAAGCTTCGGTCCGCCATCGCCTTTTGGACACTTCTGGTCACTAGCAGTAGAAGAGCAGTTTTATCTGGTCTGGCCACTGCTGCTGATTGCCGCAATTATGTTGTTCAAAAGAAAAGGATGGCTGGTCGTTTTCATCGTGGTTGCCGCTGAATTGTCTGCCGGCGCAATGGCGATTATGTATAACCCGGATCTGGATCCCAGCCGTGTATATTATGGGACAGATACCCGTGCTTTTGCTCTGCTGGCCGGAGCCGCATTAGCTGTAGTCTGGCCGAGCCGCAAGCTGTCCAATGCGCTGCCTGCGATGAACCGACTGGCTTTGGATGCTGCGGGGCTTGGTGCTCTTGCCGTGTTAATCTATATGATGCTGAATACCAGCGAGTACGATTCATTTCTGTATCAAGGAGGCATGGTGCTGCAATCCGTCGCCGCGACTGTGCTGGTAGCGGTGCTGGCTCATCCTTCATCCTTCCTGGCACGTATCATTGGTGCCAAGCCACTTCGCTGGATCGGTGAACGTTCCTATGGAATGTATCTGTGGCATTATCCGGTTATCGTATTAACGAGTCCTGTTGTAGATACCGGAGGTTCACATCCTGTACGTATGATGCTGCAGGTGATAGCAACGATAATACTCGCGTCCCTGTCATTAAAATATATCGAAAATCCGATTCGGTATAATGGCTTCCGTGACTCCTTATCCAGACTGTGGGGAAGAGGCTGGACGTCCCTCGTTCCTCGTCATGTATGGTGGAAACGCACAGGGCTGTTAATGACATTACTGCTGTTATGTTACAGTGTGTCTCAGATGGTGCTGCCTGTTGCAGCCAACTCCGATTCTCATATCGTGTCTATGTCTACCATGTTAAATGGAGAGAAGTCTGCAGAAGAAAAGGGGCAGAACGTTCTACCGGTTGAAACGAAACCGGCAGGGACTGGGCAAACGGATCAGGATGCTCAAGCAGGTTCGGATTCAGGCGGCAAAGGCAAATCGGAAGAGAATAACAAGCCGGAAGCCGGGGATGCGGCAGGTTCCAGACCCGCCAAAACAAACGATTCCTCCAGCGGAAATGAGGATCAGAAGAATGAAACGTCAGACAACGAACCTGACAAGAGTTCTGCTGGTGCGGGGAACGGAGAATCAGATCAATCGGGGTCCGAGCCTGTGGACGGGAATAAGGACACGGCGGATTCAGGTAAAAAGCCTGAACCGTCCACACCCGTTGTGCAGGATGGGAAAATCAATTACACCATTATCGGAGACTCGGTCATTCTGGATGCGAAACCCTATCTGGAGCAGAGTGTCGGCGGTGTATATGTAGATGGTCATGTCGGCCGCCAGATGTGGCAGGCCGGAGATGTGCTGCAGGATCTGAAGCGAAACAAACGGCTGGGCAGTCAGGTGGTGCTTGAGCTCGGAACGAACGGTTCATTTAATTCCAGAAGTTTGAAAGCCGTGCTGGACGGCTTGAAGGATGAAAGCCATGTCTACCTTGTAACCGTGCGTGTTCCGCGTCCATGGGAGCGGACGGTGAATAAGGCTCTGGAGGAAGCAGCCTCAAACTATAGCAACGTTTCGCTTATTGACTGGTATGAGGCTAGTGAAGGCCATGATGAATATTTTGAGAAAGACGGTGTGCATCTGACCGTCACAGGTTCTGAAGCTTTTGCAGCACTGGTGAAGAGCAGTATTCAATAATCGATATGTTTGTTATAACGGATTACAGGGTATCTCGATGGATTTCGTACTTATAGTTGTCTTACCACCTTATACGGATGTGATTCATGTCCATCCACCATTCATTAAAGAGCTCTCCGAGAGTGATATCATTAACGGTACAATGATGATATTGCTTGCGGGGGCTTTTTTTCTTGAAAATGGGAATCCGATATAATTCACCCCTGCATCCGCGGATTGTCACCTTACCGTATGATAGCGTTACCATTTACAATGACAGATATCAAATGCTCAAGGGGGAGTATAAAGATGTTGAAAAGATGGCTTTCAGGCATGCTGGCATTGACCTTGTTTACAATCGTTCTGGCAGGATGCACAAGTAGTGATTCGTCCGAAGCAGGCGGCGGAGGAGACAAGGTCGCTGTGACGATCTGGCACAACTGGACTGGACAGGACGCCAAGGCGGTAGCCATGCGTCAGATCATTGAGGATTTCCGTGCGGCACATCCGGATATTGAAGTGGTGGATGAAGGACTGCCAACGGATGGACTGAAGACAAGGCTGCGCACAGTCGCGGCAGCGAATGAGATGCCCGATCTGTTCGTGATGTGGCCGGATGCGATGACCAAGGAGTTTGTGAAGGGAGATCTGCTGCAGCCGATTAACGCAGAGCTTGATGCGAAGCCGGAATGGAAAAATAACTTTATTCCGAGTGCGCTGGATGGATACACGGTGGACGGCAATATTTATTCGGTACCGATGAATCTGGCGCCAAGCTCTTTTATTTATTACAATGAGGCACTGTTCAAGGAGCATAACGTCAAGGTTCCTGAAACGTGGGCTGAACTGGAGAAAGCGATCAGTGTCTTTAATGACAATGGCATTATTCCGATGGCGCTGGGTAACAAGACAAATTGGGTGGCGCAATCTACGATTTTCAGTACACTGGCGGACCGGATGACAGGTACGGACTGGTTTCTGAAGGCGGTAGCCCAGGATGGGGCAAGCTTTACAGACCCTGTGTTTGTGGATGCGCTGAACAAGATGCAGGAGCTTGGCAACATGAAGGCTTTTCAGGACGGATTTAACAGTATTGATGAAACACAGATGATGCAGCTCTATTTTCAAGGAAAAACAGCGATGGTCATGAACGGCGGATGGGCGCTGGCTAACCTGGTCAACAATGCTCCTGAAAACGTATTGAACAATACACATATTACGATTCTGCCTCCGGTAGAGGGCGGTCAAGGTGAACCAAGAACTACGTCAGGAGTGGTCGGAACGGGTCTGGGTGTCAGCAAAAAATTAAGTGGTGCTCAAAAAGAAGCTGCCATGCAGCTGTTCTATGCACTCGCTGGCCCGGACGGTCAGAAAGCTACGCTGGACAGCAGCACACTCGTCAGCTACAAGATTGATCTCGATAAAACGAAGGCACATCCACTGTTTGTCGAGCTGTACGATCTGATGCAGGAAGTGAAAATTACGCCGGTATACGATTCCAAGCTGGGTTCGGCTACGGTTGAGGTCATTAATAACGGCCTGCAGGAGCTGCTGATGGGCGGCAAAGCGGAGGATATTGCGGGCCGAATCCAGGCAGCTCAAGCGAATGCGGTGAGTCAATAAGGGCTGATCGTACGTACTGACTGGGCTGCGGGTAATGTGAGTACAAGGTAATCACAAGGTAATTCCCCTTCCCGGCAGGGGAGGGGTTTTTAGATTAGCGAGGGGAAGTGAACCGATTGAACGCATTGCGAAGCCGACGTTTCATTATGCTGGGCCTGGCCCCGGCAGTGATCATCTATGCATTGTTTGTGTTTGTTCCGGTTGTGTGGTCGGCGTATTACGGATTTTTCAACTGGTCGGGCATTGGAGCTGCTTCGTATATTGGTCTGAGCAACTATGTAGAAATATGGAATGACGCGATCTTCTGGCGAGCCTTGAAAAATAACGTCATTTTTGTACTGGCTTCGGTGTTCGGCCAGATTCCATTAGCTTTGATGCTGGCAGTGATGCTGCACAAAAACAATCCGCTGCAGCGATTTTTACGATCTGCTGTATTTCTGCCGATGGTTTTGTCCACGGTGGTCATCGGCATGATCTGGCAGTACATTTATCATCCGCAGATCGGCATTCTGAACTTTCTGCTGGATGCGCTCGGGCTGGAGAGCTGGAAGCTGCAGTGGTTATCCGATGCAAAGATTGCCATCTTCTCACTTGTGCCGCCGCTGCTCTGGAGTTTTGTCGGACTGTACCTGATTATTTTTATCTCAGCGCTGCAGAACATCCCGGGGGAAATTCATGACGCAGCCAAAATAGACGGCGCATCCGGGATACGCAAGCTTGTATCCATCTCGCTGCCAATGATCTGGGGTACGGTTCAGGTGGCTATTATTTTGTGTATTTCGGGCAGTCTGAAGTCCTTTGATCTGGTCTACATTATGACAAAAGGCGGGCCGGCTCACGCAACGGAGCTGCTTGCTACGTATATGTATAACTCGACGTTTACGACATATCGATACGGTTTCGGCAGTGCAATCTCAACCACCATCGTGCTGATTTCCTTGCTGCTTATTGGAACAAGTCAGTGGGTAACCAGCCGTGGACGCAAAGAAAAGGGGTAGAGAGGAGGAACACTCATGCAAGTATCACCTGTGTCCAACCAAACATCGAGAGGTCCATCAGGACATTCGATTCGCCGGATGCGCAGTGGCATCGTTTGGACGCTGCTTACGGTATATGGTATTTTAACATTGTATCCGTTTTATTGGCTTGTGCTTAGTGCGTTCAAAACAAACGAGGATTTCTACAGCAGGCCCTTTGGTCTGCCAGCTCACTGGAATGCGGCCAATTTCACGAACGCCTGGGAAAGCTCGAAGCTGGGAACTGCTTTTGGCAATTCATTGATTGTATCCATTGGGTCATTGGTGCTGACGCTGTTTATCGCGGCACTGGCCTCCTTTATTCTGGCCCGATTCCAGTTTCGCTGGAAAGGCCTTATTATGACGTTTTTTGTAGTGGGCATGCTTATTCCGATTCACAGCACCCTGGTGCCATTATTTATTTTGATGAAACAAATGTCGCTTCTGAACACGTACTGGGCATTGATTTTGCCATATACTGCTTTTGCCCTGCCTACGGCGATCTTTGTGCTTACCGCGTATCTGGTCAGCATTCCGCGAGACATTGAAGAGGCGGCGTTCATGGATGGCACGGGACTGTGGGGGCTCTTTACGCGAATTATGCTTCCGATGTCTCTGCCTGCGCTTTCAACCGTGACGATTTTGAGCTTTCTGCATGCGTGGAATGACTTTTCTTTTGCCCTTGTGTTTATTAATAAAACCGGATTGAAAACGTTACCGCTTGCCATTGCTAATTTTGCTGACGGATATCAGACCGATTACGGTTTAACGCTTGCTGCGATGACCCTGTCTGTTATTCCTACGATTATTGTCTATCTGATCTTTCAGGAACAGGTGATGAAGGGCATGACAGCGGGTGCAGTCAAAGGGTAAGCGAGAGCGCATCCAAAGGAGGAACAGAGTTGGTTCGCTGGCTTGCATCTTCACTGCAGCGGAAGTTATCCGTGGTTGTTACAGCCTCGATGATCGTGCCGCTTCTGGCGCTGGGGCTGTTTGCTTTTCTGTTCTCCTCGCGCATTACAGAGGAAAAAACGAAGCTGTCGGGTATGGATACGCTGAAACAGGTTGAGGCCAACCTCCGATATATGCTTCAGGATGCCGAGAATTTATCCATTTTCCTGATTGGAGAACGCGATATCCAGCAGTATTTAAGCCGTAATGAGGATCATGAACTGGATCGCATCGACATTTTGGGCAGAATGACCAACCTGGCTGCCTCCAAAAAATATATAGCGAACATCGCGATATATCCCGGGCGTTTTGATGCTGCGTTATCGACAGCTACCTGGTACGAGGCAGACGGCTCAAGCATCTATTATCCGGCGATGCCAAGCGGGGAGGCAGACAAACGATGGACGGGCGTTTATCCGGTTCGAAACTACGCCGGCGTTCAGAATGTCATTACTTTAATACGCCCGATCCGCAGCATTCATGATTATCGGCCGATTGGCTGGCTCGCGATCAGTCTGGATGAGAAAGTAATATCTAAAGGATGGCCTGCACTGGGACTTGGCAGAGGGGAAGGCGAGCTGGAGCTGATTGGCGGTTCCGGCGAAATTTTATCCTCCATGGACAAGTCCAGGCTTGGGCAGCATGTGTCTGATCTGGAGCCCGGCCTTATGCTGCGTATTCAGAAGGGACGCAGCGGAACGGCGATTTACGGTGAGAAGGAATACAAACGTACCGTACTGTATTATCCGGAGGAATTAACAGGCTGGACTTTGGTTGGAACGGTTCCTTACGAGCAGTATCGTTCCGAGAATAGTTACATTTTGATTCTGACTGCGATAGCAGTGGCTATGTCAGCGCTGATCAGTGGTGGTCTGATCTGGTTCACCGTTCGCCGGATTACGAGACCGCTGCTCCTGTTGACCCGGCATCTGTCGAGAATCGATCCGAAACGTCCGCTTCCCTTGTTTCAATCCGTGAGCAATGATGAGATTGGCAGGCTGGGCGAGAGTTACAACCTGCTCGGCGAGCATATCCAGATGCTGAAGGAAGAGGTTATCCGTGGGGAGGCTCGCAAAAAAGAGGCAGACCTGCGTGTGCTGCAGGCACAGATCAATCCCCATTTTCTGTATAACACGCTTTCTTCCATTCATTGGATTGCGCTGATGTCCAAAGAAAGTCGAATCGCAGATATGGTGGAGGGGTTGAGTGATTTTCTGCGCATCAGCTTGAACAATGGGCAGGATTACTGCCCGGTTGCTCAGGAGATTGCACATATCCGTCATTATGTGCGGGTGCAGTCTATTCGTTTCCCGGATCAGTTTGTGCTTCATTATATTGTTGATCCTGCTCTGGAGCAGCAAATGATGCTGAAGCTGCTGCTGCAGCCGCTTGTGGAGAATGCGATGCTTCATGGTATTCAGCCAACAGGGCGAAGGGGCACGATCACGATTATGATTCAGAAGGACACAGGAGATGAGCGTATGAATATTCTTGTGCTGGACGATGGTGCAGGGATGGCTGCGGACAAGCTGGAGCAATTACGAGCAAACCTTGCAGCCGTAGCAGAAGGAAGCAATGTGCTGCCAACAGGCAGTCAGCTGCAGGAGAAAACACTTGGCAGCTCATTATCTGATGGCGGATATGGCCTGCGCAATGTTAATGAAAGACTGCTGCTGCATTACGGAGCCGATTCACTGCTTGAGGTGCACAGCAGAGAGGGCGAGGGCACCCGGATTTCATTTTCAATTCCAATCCTGGAGGACATGCCGTGAGATTATTAATTGTTGATGATGAGGTCATTATTCGAACAGGACTTGCAAGTGTCATTGCCTGGCATGAGCTCGGGATCGAGCTTCTTCAGCCCGCTGCCTCAGCAGAGGAAGCTTTGACAAGAATGGCAGAGGAACGTCCGCACATTTTGATGACGGATATTCGGATGAATGGCATATCAGGTCTGGAGCTGGCTGAGGAAGCCATGCTGCTGATCCCTGAACTTGAGGTCATTATTTTATCCGGTTATGATGATTTTTCTTATGCGCAGCAGGCTATTCGTAACGGGGTCACCGATTATTTGCTCAAAACGAGCAAGCCGGAAGAAATTATAAGAACTGTATTGCAGGCCAAGGGAAGAATTGCAGACCGTTGGGCCGAAAAATCGCGCGAGGAAAAGCTTTTGCGTGAAAATCGAGAGCGGCTGTTTGCAGACTGGGTCATTGAAGGCAACCTGCACTCAGGTGTTTGTCCTGCTTTTCTGGAATTTGAAGCAGCATCCGGGCAGTCAACACCCGCCGAACGGGAGGATCACAGCGCGAATGGATATCGCAGCAGGCAGGTTGCTCTGATCCAGACGAAAGGCTGGAGCGGCACCTCGGATGCGCTGCTGCGGTTTGCTGTACAAAACATGCTGCAGGATGTGCTGCCCGGGTCGGTGGCTCAAGTGCATAAGCAGCATATTGTTTGCATTGTGCCTGCTGTTTCTGAACATGAAGTAAGCGTATACAGGCTGGAAGCCGGGTTAAGCCAGATCGAGCAGTGGTTGAAATGTTCACTCCGGGCAGCGGTTGGCAAGCCGGTTCATCGTTCTGATGAGCTGCATCACAGCTACCACACCGCTCTGACAGCCTTTCGCTATCGGGGATTACTGGATGCCAAAGTGTGGCGCTATGAAGACATCCGGACACGGCAGGGCGGCAAAAGTGTTCTGACACATGAGGAGGAGACTTCTCTTGGTACACTGCTGCTGGATCATGATCCGGTCAAACTGACAGCATGGATTCGTGAGCTGATGACAGGACTGATGGAAGAGCCAAGCGTGACGCCAGGATCATATGCAGCCTGTTTACATTCGGTTGTCATTGCAGGTCACCGCTGGTTGGCGCGAACGCTGCAGGCGATCGGGCGGGAGCATACAGCCCGGATTGAGCCGTGGACGCCTGAACCGGATAAAGATGCTGCATCGCTGGGAGATGAGCTCTTTCACCATCTGTATGAACTGATGTATGTGTATCACAGCCGTATGGGGCAAGGGCAGGCGGCACATGTGCAGAAAGCGATTGGTTATATTGAATCCTCACTGACTCAGGATGTTAGCTTGCAGCAGGTGGCAGGACGGGTTCATTTGCATCCGGGACATCTCAGCGAGCTGTTCAAAAAAGAGATGGGTGTAACGTTTGGCGATTTTGTCACCGATATGCGAATCAGACGGGCGATGGATATGCTCGCGGTGTCTCCGGCAAAAGTGAGTGAAGTGGCCGCGATTAGCGGTTACGAGGATGTGAAGTATTTTAGCAGGCTGTTCAAAAAGCATACAGGCAAAACTCCCAGTGAATACCGGGAGCATGTACTTTTATACAAATCTTCAGGTATCTAGAAGCTGGAGCTGCCTGTGGGCCGGGTTCGATTCAGTGATAACTTCTGATCCTATAGAAACAGGTATCATAGAGAGGAGGCCGCAGCATCATGTCTTTTGTTTTTTGGCCCCGGATGATGGTGATTCTTCTAATTGTTGTACTGTTCAGGCCAGGCAATCAGACGAGCTGTGATTTATCTCAGGCTAGAGTCTGAAAAATATAGCTCAAAAAGCCATGTCCTGTGAGGATTGGCTTTTTGAGCTACCCTGTTGTAAGAGCTGAACTATTTACACGTGAACGGAGAGGACAGAAAAACCTGAAAAAGCGGAGCTAAAAGCTTTCTGTAAGAAAGCTACATCGGAAGCATAAGCTTTGCCTTTATCACCGGATTTTCCCCTTTGGAAAAGGGAATTGAAAAAATCCGGGGATAACAGCGATTGGAAGGTTGTTCTGTCATCGGAGTGGATGGTGTAAATTTTGGCTTATACAGACGCCGATTAACGAAAAGATTCATAGCGTTGCTGGAAAGAAGACTCCATCTCGACCTGACGCGCCAGCTGCTGTTGCACTTTGGTGCCACGAATAGCCTGCAGCTGCTGCAGGGCTTCAAGTGATCTGAAATCTTCCTTTGCCATGTGAATGAGCAGCTCGGAGAGCACATCGGCATCCTCAAGCGCCGCGTTTAAGCCAAAGGCACCTGTAGGCGTCATCGTATGGGCGGCATCTCCAAGGAGCACCACATGATCCACTGCCCATTTCGCACTATAGCTGCTTTCTACGGAGAGCAGTACAAAGTCACTCCAGTTCCGGATATGTGCTGCTACGGAATCTGCAAGGCACGGGAAGGCCGCAACGAGCTTACCCACGAAGGGGGCGAAGGGCTGCTCGCGTAGCTTGGCATAACCAGCCTCCGGAATATTCCATCCGATCTGAACATAGCCGCCGTACTGTGAGAACAAAGCAAGCTGCTGTCCATCCATGCTGGCCATACGAACTGCGGGTTCCCATCCGGCAGGAGCTGGAATTCGGGCCCATAACAGATCGTAACCATGCTTGCGAATTTCCGGCGTAAGGCCGGCATGTTTGCGTACCGCCGAATATCGACCGTCTGCTCCAACAATGATGGATGCTCTAATGCTTGCCGGGACACCATTCTGGCGCACATTAATGCCTGCAATGCTGCCATTTTTGTCCCGAAGCAGGCCCGTCATCACGGTATTAAATCGAATTTGATACAGGGGGTTCAGTCCCTGCGTCTGAGCCATGATTGCTTCAAGCAGATGGTCCTGGGGTACATGAATGCCAACATGACGTTCCCCTTTGTTCAGATCAGGATCAATCGTGTGCAGGATGTTCCCCTCTTTCCAATACTGAATTTGCTCCAGCGGCAGTGCACCAAGCTCCTGAATGTGCGTATACAGCCCATGTTTTTTCAGAATGGCTTCACCATCTGTGTTCAGCAGCTCCCCGCGAAAAGACTTATGCAGATGCGGCTGACGCTCAATAAGTACGGTAGAGATGCCCTGCTGATTAAGCAAATAGGACAACAACATGCCGCCAGGGCCTGCGCCCACGATACAGACATCTGTATGACTGAGGTCGTTTATTTCGGCCATTTTCATTGAATTCATATCCATTATTCCCTTACGATATATTGATAAATCTCATTTACTTTATGATAACAAATTTACTTAAATTATTAAGTAACTAAAAGTAACTAAAAAGATATACGTTATTATATACAAACTACTCGTTATATACAATAGGCTGCCTCAACTTTTTATTCATATGTACCTAAGGACACAGGCTGCTTCAGCAGCTGCTGTTTTTTTCGCAACCAAATGTGTGTAAATATGTTACAATATACGGTAGGTTATGATGAAAGGCAGGAGGAACGGATATGAGCCCGAATACGGAGCGAAACTCGCAATTGGCAAACGTGGATCAATTGTTGGAGGCCTTCTTCAGATATAAAAACAAAGTATTGGATCAACAGCAAAAGTCGGAAACGAACTGTAAGATGAATCCAACGAAGAGTCATATACTAGGCATGATTTTACGTGAACAGCGCTGTATGGCAGTTGATGTTGCACGTCAGCTCAGTCTGTCCTCCGGGGCGACAACGATCGTTTTGAACCAGCTCGAAAGTGATAACCTGATTCAACGCGTTCGGAGCGAGGAAGATCGCAGAATTGTCTGGCTTTCCTTGACGGAAGAAGGAGAGCAGTTAGCCAGAACGCTGAATGCCAACCGAGGTCGTATGACATGGGAATTGTTACAAGCGCTTACGGAGGAAGAACAGCAATTAATGCTCGGTATGCTCAAAAAGATCGAGATGAAGCTGCTGGAGAAAATGAAGTTGTTTGAACAGACCTATCGTTAATAATAAAATATGAACTTGAAGACGTCAGTCCTCATGCGTTCGTCCCGAAATACGGGTATGAATCGTGAAGACTGGCGTTTTTGCGCATTTCTTTTTAAGCTTGACGTATTTCTATTGAATTGGAGCGGAGGGATTAGAGATGAAAACGGGATATATGCTCGTTCAAACCTTCCTGCTTCAAAATTTCCTTCTGCCTGCTTCCCATCAGATCAAAATGAGGGAAGGGCTGTCTTCGATGAATGTAGTGTGGGTCCAGACTGTGTTCCCGGCACCACTGCTCCAGACGGTCCAAATCTGCACAGCCGACCTTGGTAACACTTGTAATTCCGGGAAATCGTGGATCAATCCAGTAATGAGTCAGATAGGCGATTTCGCCGCGAGCGACCTGCTCTTTCCATGCTGCCAGTTCCTGTCGTTTAATTCCAAAAGCCATCGTTGAACGATCCTTTCTAGCGGGGTATGGTCCTATACATACTGTACATCTTATAGATATCCATAATCAAAAGGGTTTGCATAAACGAGTAGGAAAGCGACTGGAATGGGTAAAAGAATATGAAAACTTTGTTATAAGCGTCTTTGATTTTGTTAAAATAAGGACATTATGATGTTTTGCTAACTTTAGCAGCGGAAAGGGTTGTCATCATGGAGCTATTTATTGCGGTGCTTGTCTTGCTGGTGCTGATCGGTTTGTCGAATGTATTAAACCGGTTTGTGCCTTTTATTCCCGTTCCGCTCATTCAGATTGCACTTGGTGTAGCTGCAGCGCTGCTGCCTGCGGGTGTTCATTTACCACTTAATCCCGAATTGTTTTTTGTGCTTTTTATCTCGCCATTGTTATATAACGATGGGAAAAGAACACCACGAAACGAACTTTGGAACCTGCGCGCACCGATTCTGCTGCTTGCTCTTGGCTTGGTGTTCGTCACGGTTGCTGTAGCCGGGTATATCATCCACTGGCTGATCCCGTCCATTCCGCTTCCAGCGGCATTTGCTCTTGCAGCCATTCTGTCTCCGACCGATGCTGTAGCTGTGGGGGCTATGGCAGGACGTGTACATTTGCCAAAAAGCATACATAGACTTCTTGAGGGCGAAGCACTGATGAATGATGCGTCGGGTCTGGTTGCGTTTAAATTTGCGATTGCTGCAACGGTTACCGGTGTTTTTTCACTCGCTCAAGCGACGGTCAGTTTTATCCTGATTGCCGCGGGAGGTCTGCTTGCGGGTGCTCTGATGTCCTTTTTGTTGATCCGGCTCGGGGTATGGATTCGCAGACTGGGCATGGAGGATGTAACCATTCATATGCTGCTGCAAATTTTGACTCCATTTATCATTTACCTGGTAAGTGAGGAGATCGGGGGTTCCGGCATTTTGGCGGTCGTGGCAGGGGGCATCATTCATGCCATTGAACGGGATCGGGCAGAATCGGTGCAGCTCAAGATGCAGGTGGTGTCGGCAAGCACATGGTCGGTTATTTTATTCATTTTGAATGGTCTTGTATTTATGATTCTTGGTGTACAGATCCCGGATGTGTTAAATACGATCTTTGTCAACGTGTCATTTAACAATCTCGAAGTGTTAGGTTACGTGGTGCTCATTTTCTTGCTGCTTGTTCTGCTGCGTTTCCTGTGGATTTATCTGTTCTGGCAAGGGAATGAGTGGCTGCGGAGCACCAGGAAGTCACCTATTGGCAAACCACGCTTTAAAGAGATTATAATTCTCTCCCTTTCTGGTGTAAGAGGTGCGGTAACACTCGCAGGGGCATTTTCAATTCCTTATGTTCTACAGGACGGGTCACCGTTTCCTGAACGGGATTTGATTATTTTCCTGGCGGCCGGTGTCATTCTGGTATCTCTGATCGCTGCCAGTGTGCTGCTGCCTGTGTTAGCAAAGGAGGAAGGAAAGACTTCGGATGAGCATACACCGCAGAAGTCTGAACGCAAAGCACAAGACATTATGCTGAATGCGGCAATTCGAGCGGTCAAATCCGAGATGAATGATGAAAATAAAGCGGCTGCCCTGACCGTCGTATCCGACTTGTCCAAATACATTAAACAGGCAGCCGGGCAGTATACTGCAGATACACGTAAAGCGATGCAGAAACAGGAAACAGTAATGAATCTGGTCGCCACACGAGCGGAACGCAAAGAGATTGAAGCGATGATGGATGAGAATGCTCTTGGACCCGAAGCCGCTTTCAAATGTGATACCTGGTTGGATCGCAAGGAGATGATGCTCTCCAATCGTACCAACACACAACTTCTGGCTTCGCTACACGAGGTCGGACGTATGCTGGGTCAACTGTTTGCCAGTCGTAATCATAAGCAGGCTCAGCCCTTTATGTTGGAAAATGCAGAGCTGTTTCGCAAGGTGAAGCTGCGCACGTCCCAGGCTGCCATTAAAGCCGTGCGGGCACAGATGAATGACACGAATCGTACGGCTGCGCTCTCTGTCATAGCCAAATATGAACGGGTCATGGCCAGGCTGCGAGCCTGGAACCAGGACAAGGCGGAAGACCCATTCAATCAGGAAAAGCTTGAGCTTCAGATGGTAGCCATTCAGGAACAGCGGAATACCGTTCAGCAATTATATGAGAACGGAGAGATTACCCGGGATGTAGCAGCCAAACTGCGTCGTTACATCAATGACGTGGAGGCGACTGTATTGAAAAATGATTAATGAAGATAATTCATGAGTTGCCCACAATCGGGTAATGCTAACAGGGGATTGCAGTTTAAAGGATGAAGTTAAAGTATGAAGTTAAGTTTGAAGTTTAAAGTATGACGAATGAAGTATGAACATCAAAGTGAGGATACGACATGAACCTGAAAGCAGCTCGATTTGTCGCATTGTTCATGCTGGCTATGGTGTTGCTGACCAGTTCAGCGTATGCCAAGCCGGTGCAAAAGAATCGCCAGTATTATGAAGAGCGGGGAGAGATCGTGTGGGAAGTTCCTACACAGGACAAATTGATCGCCCTGACCTTTGATGACGGACCAGACCCCGTCCAGACACCCCAGATTTTAGCATTATTGAAGCAGTATGATGCTAAGGCAACCTTTTTTGTACTTGGCAAATGGGCTGAGAAGTACCCTGACATCGTTCGGCAGGAGCAGCTTCAAGGTCATGAGATCGCTAATCATACGTATGCTCATACGTATGCCGTGCGCTCAACAGCAATAGGTAAATACTTGAAAGACATGGGGGCGGCGGAGGCCTCCATTGTTAATGCAGGAGCGCAGCGTCCATTACTGTTCAGGCCTCCCGGAGGTTATTACAATGATATGGTGATTCAGGCGGCCAAGCAAAAGGGATATACCATTATTTTGTGGTCCTGGCACCAGGACACACGAGACTGGGCTTTGCCTGGCGTATCAGCGATTACGAAAAAAGTGCTGAACAATGCACGGAATGGGGATATCGTGTTATTCCATGATAAGGTTGATGGCAGGTCGCAGACCATCGAATCCTTGCGGAAGATTTTACCCATATTGAAGGAACGAGGATATGAATTTGTAACGGTGTCCGAGCTTCTTGCCGTCAAGGCTCGCGAAGCCGCCAAAGAGGGAGTTTCATCCTCATCACCGCGGAAGCATCCATAATATCTGCTAACAATTCGATCCATTTTGCTTCGGACAGAAACTGTAGCTCGTGTGCATATGGAATGCTGTTATGCCTGTTCAAGCCGCAGACCCCGATCGTATCAGGGACTGCGGTCTTTTGTTTTGCAGTCCAAACGTCTACAATAGATAGAGCTGAACCGCTGCTGATACTTCAATAAAGAAGGTGAATATATGAATGGACAAAAGAGAGCAGACATTAAACCGGGTCTGGAGGTTGATATCGTACTCAAGCAGGATCAGGCCTCCGGTAAACTGACACGAGGTATTGTCAAAGACCTGTTAACCAAATCGCCTTCACATCCGCACGGCATTAAAGTGAGATTAACGAACGGACAAGTTGGCCGGGTGAAACAAGTGATTTCAACGAACAATGCCAATGAATAAACAGGGCAGGCTGCACACGACATCAGAGGTGATCTCGCTCAATCACGCGTTACGTTTTAAATGAGAAAAATTGCAACAATCGTTGTGACGGTCAGTCCGAGCATGACCGGCTTCAGATTGCGCCGTGCCAGCTCAAACGGGCTGACCCCGCAGATCGCGGCAGCTGGAATTAATGCCCATGGTATTAACGTGCCACCGCCAACCCAGATGGCTGCGATTTGACCCAATGCGGTAAGCATCGGTGCTGAATCTGCTGAGCCAGCAAACATGGTCGCAATTGAACCCACAAGCGAAATTCCCGAAAATCCTGAACCGTCCATACCGGTTACAGCGCCGGTAACGGTCATGGTAATCGCCCCCACAGTGCCGTTCAGAGGCACAATACCCGCCAGCGCAACGCCAAGATCATTAACGATCCCGTGTGAGCCTTCAGGAAGAGGATTAGCAAATAATTCGGTAATAGCTGCGTCTCCAAGATAAAAAAATGCAGCAATCGGAATAACCGGACCAAATACTTTGAAGCCAAATTGGAAGCCTTCAATGAGATAATGGGTCGTTTCCTCTGATCCGTTATAACGATGCGCTGCCAGCGAAACGGCGATCAGAATGACCACGGCGGTTCCGCCAATTAAGGCCGTTGCATCTCCTCCCTGCAGGTTTAACACAAACATCAATACAACATCGAGTGCGAATAACAACGGTATAATAAGTGCGAATGCTTTTCTAAGATGAAGGGGCATCGCATGCACATCGATAGATGAATGACCTTCTGGTGCTAACGGCAGCTCTGCTAACGGTTGCTCTAACTTGACAGTTTGCTGTCGAGCGTTGCTGGATTTCATCTCTTTGCGAAGCATCCAGAAGGCAGTGAGTGTAGATACCGTTCCCATGACGAGCACAAGAGGCACGCTGGCAGCCATCACGGCTGCTACGGGAAGACCGGCCGCATCTGCTGTAAGCTTTGGAGCACCTTGAATGATGTAATCGCCTGACAGTGCAATGCCATGACCAAACAGGTTCATAGCGATGGCAGCTCCAATGGGAGGCAGTCCAACCCGGGCCGCTGCTGGCAGGAGCACTGCACCGACCAGTGCAACAGCTGGAGAGGGCCAGAAAAATAAAGATACGACCATCATAATCAGCCCGATGCTCCAATAAGCGGCCTGAGGCGTTCGAATAAAACGGGTAAGGGGTCTCACCATGACTTCATTGATGCCTGTTCTGATCAGCACACGACTCATCGCAACGATAATTGAAATGATAAAGATGGTGCTTAACAATTCCTTGGCAGCGTAGATAAAACTGTTAAAAACGCCGGCGACCGAGCCGCTTAACGTTTCTGCTGCCAGCAGTCCGATGGTCATAATGCCTGCGACACAGATGATGGTTGTATCTTTGCGCCGAACCATAACGGCGATAATGAGAACAATAAATGCCAAATAAACATAGTGCAGCGGAACAAGTTGAATATTCATCATGATGACAACCTCCCTGCATATCCCTGCATCCCTGGTCACTTATCCCGGGAGTGATATATCCTATGCATGTCAGGCCTCGGTGTTCAAGCAGGATTTTTTTTACATTCAGAGAATTATGTAGGAGTGAAACGAAGCGTACACATGGAATGCACTGGAGAATAAAAGTCACGAGAACACATATCTGGGGGTCACCGAACCTGATAGACAACGTCGAACACAGGTGATTACAATATACATGCTATCTTGAGGGAGAAATCAGAAACAACAGATGAAATCAGAATAAATCAGATTATCCTGAATCAAAAGGACGGTAATCCATGAACTTGATCCGTTCATTGCGCTTTAAATTTATTGTGGGACTTACGCTGATCATGCTGCCACTGTTCATGCTGCTCTATTACAACAATGTGTATGCGATGAAGGTGGTACGTGATAAGGTATCCCTCACTTATATGAATCATCTGGCCAAAAATGTGGAGCAAAATGAACGTGTACTGCAGGAAACGAATCGATATTTATACAGTTTGGGCGAGCGTGACCCTGATATTATCTCCCTGTTCTTTCTGCAATACGGAAGTGGAGACTATATTATTGCCAAGCAGCGTATTATGAACAAATTTATGACCGATATCGGATTTTACAATCTCATTGATGCATTCTATTTGTACGATGCGGTGAATGATGATCTTCTGCTGGCCACCGCGGGCAACTATGATATCAAAAAGTCGGTTGTGCAGCGAAGTATGCCAGCCCAGCTGCGCCAGTTGGAGGGGGATATTCAGAAGCCGGAATGGAGTATTGTACGCGGAGGTTCGTTTAATGCGTTAGTGAAAACGGTGCGGATCAATCAGCAATTCTATGCCGGGGCTTTGGTAGACATGAATGCACTGAATGATTCACAGCAATTTGCTGAATCGGGGGACAGGGGCGGAGCGGTTATCGTGACTCCCGATGGCAGAGCCTTGTCTGATTCAACGCTGGATGCGAAACAAATTAAACTGGCGGCTGATCATTTAACCGGTTTGGAAAGTCCGTACCAGGTCATCACTGAAACGGGCGGGCAGGCCCGGCAGTATCTGATGGTTGGCATTGCCTCCGCGATGTCAGAGATGAATTATGTTGTATTGCTGCCAGAGGAAGACATGATGCGCAACCTGCCATTTTTCCAACAAATTATCCGATTGCTGCCTATAGGGGCTGCTGTCATTCTCATCACGGCGCTGTTCTTTCTGCGGCAGCTTCTGTTCCGTCCGATGAACGCTCTGATTCGCGGCATGAGAAGGGTTAGTCGCGGAGAACTGGATGTGACACTGGACGCACCGTCCTCCTCCGAGCTGGAGTTTGTGACACGCAGCTTCAATCAGATGATTCAGGAGATCCAGCATCTGAAGATCGATGTGTATGAGGAACAGCTGCGGACGCGGGAAGCCGAATTCAAGCAGCTGCAGATGCAGATTAATCCGCATTTTTATCTGAATTCCCTGAATATTATTCATAGCCTTGCCTCCCTGCAAAAACATGAGCTGGTACAACAGATGGCAGGTCACCTGGCCGATTATTTCAGATTCAGTTTACGTGCCGGCAAACGTGTAATCAGCCTTAACGATGAGATCGAGCATATTCGCCACTATCTTGAGATTCAGAAGCTGCGCTTTCCGAGCAAGCTGGAATTCGAACTGGATATTGATGCGAAGGCGGGACAGTATGTTCTTCCGCCGCTGACCCTGCAACCTTTTGTAGAAAATGCTATCATTCATGGATTTCAGCGGAGAATGCAGCCCTTTGTCATTCGTATCTCGGCACGTGTGAAGGAAGAAGCAGACGGTGAGGCCAGGGATGGCATGCTGGAGCTCCAGATTACGGATAGCGGAGTCGGCTTTGCACCGGAGCTACTGGAGCGGCTGATGCAGGCACAATATGCCAGGGACCCCGGAGGACAGCATATTGGAATATGGAATGTGGCTCACCGGCTGCTGGTGAAGTATGGCAGCGAGGCTGGTTTGACTTTTGAAAACAGGATAGATGGAGGCGCTGCAGTAAGCATTTATCTGCCTGCTCAGACGGAAGAGCAAGAAGGAGGAACTCATGCGGAACCTGTTGATCGTGGATGATGAGGTATACGCTCTGCAAGCGATGCTGGAGGGTGTGGACTGGAAGGCTGCCGGAATTGATCAGGTGTTCGGGGCATGTGATGTGGAAGAGGCCAGACAGGTCATTCGGACGGAGGCCATTGATATTTTGATCTGTGACATCGAGATGCCCGGGGAGACCGGTCTGGATTTGCAAAGCTGGGTGCTCAAGCATGATCCAGGCATACTGACTATTTTTTTGACGGGTCATGCACTGTTTGATTATGCCCAGACAGCAATCAAGCTGAACAGCTTCGATTATCTGCTGAAGCCTGCTCCAGCGGATCAGCTTATCAAAGTGGTTACACAAGCCATGGACAAAATCAGGGATGGAGAACAGCGTACCCGAACGAACGAGGTTTACGAAACCGTATACAAGCGGTGGAAAACCCATAAACCTCTACTGACCGAGCGTTTCTGGAAAGATGCAGTATCCCAGCGCAGTGCACTTACCCCGCAGAAGCTGAAGGAGCTCGCCGAGCTGTACGGTGCAGAGATTGATCCCGAGGTTCGTGTGCTGCCGATTGTTATATCGGTGGAGGAATGGGTACGCGAGTTCAATCTGCGTGATGAAGAGGTATTGGAATATGCCCTGCGTAATGCGGCCAGAGAAATGGTGCTGGGGGATAAACCAGGTGAAGTGTTTCAGGATCACAGCGGGCTGAACATCGTCCTGGCGTATGAACAGGATGGAACTGTCCTGTCTGCGGAAGAAGCCCAGCAGCGCTGCCAGCGCTACATTCAGGAGTGTGGAACTTATTTCTATTGCCGCTTGTCTTGTTATGTAGGAGCACCTGTTGCTGTAACTGAACTGCAAGGCATGCTGAATGATCTTATGGACATGGAGCGGCGTAATATCAAGGAACTGGAAGAGGTTTTTGTCTATGACGAGCGGCATCGGGCGCAGGAAGATCGTTTTTTACCGATCCCATGGTTCTCGGAGCTGTCCATATTGTTTGAAACAGGCAAAGTAGATGATTTGCGTGAACGTGTGCATGAAATTTTCGAGCTGCTTGCCGCGCAGGAAGGCTTATCCCCGGAAATGCTGCGTCTCTACTATCATGCGATGCTGCATGTCGTCTATCCGCTGCTGCATCAGAACAATGTATCCATTCGCAGTCTTTATCCAGGAGAGCGAGAGCCGGAGGAAGCCGTAGTGACACGATCGCTGTCGCAGCTGAAGCAGTGGACGCTTGATCTGATTGACCGTGTCATCCCCGTCCTGTACCCGGACGATCAGAATCCGATGTCGATTGTGGATCAGCTGTGCATTTACATTGAGAATCATATCGGCGAGGAGCTGATGCGGGAGGAGCTTGCAGCGTTTGCCGGATTTAACCCGGCTTACCTGTCCCGTTTGTTCCGCAAGGAAAAAGGAATGTCTCTGTCCGAATTCATTCTGCAGCGCAGAGTAGCGATGGCGAAAACCTTACTCTCCCAGTCCACTGTCAAGGTGACGGATATCGCAGGTAAGGTAGGGTACTATAATTACTCTCATTTTACGAAAATGTTCAAAAAATGCACCGGCATTACGCCGCAGGAGTTTCGCAAACAGTCCAGAACCGTGTAACCAGGCGCAGCATGCTGCGCTTTTGTTTGTTTTTTATGGAATGAAAGTCATAATTTGATCATTGAACAGGTCACCACAGCAGATAGAGGACTTGATCGCCCCGCCGTATACTTGAACCACAGGAGACGCACGGAGCTTCATCCTGAGGAAGAATTCAAGAGGAGTGAGGGAGAACACGTATGAAGACACAACCCCGGGCGGGTAAGGGCGTACGAATATCGGAGATACCGGAAGGCACGGTTCGAAAGCGCAAGTCCGTGTTATACAATCTTGGCAAGTACAAGGTGCTCTACCTGATGTTTCTGCCAGGCATTTTGTTTCTGCTGGTAAACAACTACATGCCGATGTTCGGCGTTCTGATCGCATTCAAAAATGTCAACTATGCCGATGGAATATGGGGGAGCCCGTGGAGCGGATGGGATAATTTTAAATACCTGTTCTCAACCAGCGATGCGTGGGAGATCACGCGAAACACGCTTGCATACAACACCGTATTTATCGCACTCAATCTGTTTGTTGGTGTAGGACTGGCAATTATGCTTAACGAAGTGAAAAATAAAGCAATGTCCAAGTTATACCAGTCACTTATGCTGCTGCCTTATTTTTTATCCATGATCGTGGTCAGCTATCTCGTACTTGCTTTTCTAGGCAAGGACTCGGGATTTATGAACTCGACCATTCTGCAAATGTTTGGAGGACAGCCGATCGACTGGTATTCTGAACCGAAATACTGGCCATACATTTTGCCGCTCGTGAATACGTGGAAAAATATCGGTTATTATGCGGTTATTTATCTCGCTGCCGTTGTGGGAATTGACGAGGAATACTACGAAGCGGCTGTACTCGATGGGGCATCAAAGTGGCATCAGATTCGGTTCATTACGATTCCTTTTCTGATTCCGTTGATTGTCATTATGACTTTGCTTCAGATCGGACGTATCTTTTATGCAGACTTCAGCTTGTTCTATCAGGTTCCGCTGGAATCAGGCGCACTGTTCCCTGTAACCAACGTTCTTGATACGTATGTATATCGTACATTCCTTATTGGTGGAGACATCGGGATGTCATCTGCGGCAGGTTTGTACCAGGCGATTGTCGGTTTTGTGCTGGTGCTGGTATCCAATACCATCGTCAGACGGATTGACAAAGATAATGCACTATTTTGAGAGGAGGCAAGTCAGTTGTGAAAACACGTGATCCATTAGCGGTATCCAAGCGTTCCGCGGCCGTCATTCATTTCATGTTTCTATTCTATGCCATTGCCTGTATCGTGCCGATCATACTGGTCTTCGCCATCTCTTTTTCGGATGAAACGACGGTTGTTGCCAATGGCTACAAGCTCATTCCGGAGCAGTTCAGCCTGACAGCCTATGAGTTTCTGTTCAAGGATATGGATCAGATCATCCACTCTTACGGCATATCGATTATCGTTACCGTTGTCGGTACGATTACAAGTGTTGCACTGACCGCACTTTATGCGTATCCGCTCTCACGCAGGGATTTGCCGTATCGCGGCTGGTTCGCCTTTTTCATCTTTTTCACCATGCTGTTTAACGGGGGACTTGTTCCCTGGTATCTCGTATACGTCAACGTGCTGGATCTGAAAAACTCCATTCTGGCGTTGATCCTGCCGCTGTTGTTATCACCGTTTTTTGTACTCGTCATGCGAACGTTTTTCGCCAACTCCATTCCGGTATCTATTCTGGAATCGGCGCGCATTGACGGAGCGGGGGAACTGAAAACGTTTTTGCGGATTGTCCTGCCGCTCTCGCTGCCCGTTATGGCAACCGTGGCACTGTTCAGTACGCTGAACTACTGGAATGACTGGTACCTCAGTATGATTTTTATCTCGGATAACCGGACGATCAGCCTTCAGTACCTTATGTACCGGACGCTGCTCGATATTCAATATTTAACTACCAACTCCAACGTTTCTTCACAGATTTCATCACAGGGAGGACTTCTCAACCTGCCTAACAAAACGCTGCAAATGGCAATGGCTGTTGTCGGTATAGGTCCAATTGTACTGGCGTACCCGTTCTTCCAGCGTTATTTCATCAAAGGTCTGACGGTAGGTGCTGTGAAGGGATAACTCCAGCCGGTTAGGGAGTGGCCAAGGTTATTGGAAGATAGACGAAAGGGCACATACAGAAAGGTTTTACCGTTTATTTGGAATTGGGGAAGAACGGTAAAGGTGTAAAAGGTAACGGTCCATTATATGAACAGGAGGGGTTCAATTGGTTCAATCGTTTAAAGTGTGGTCACGTATGACAGCGGCTGCCATGACACTGGCTCTGGTGCTTGCTGGCTGTTCGCCTGACAAGGGGGGGACTGCAACACCGGGAGCAGAAGGAAGTACTCCGAACGCAAGTAATACTGAAAAGCCTTACGAGGTTTCGCTATTCTATCCGGGCACACCTCAGAAGGATGTTGCATTGGTAGAGGCAGAAATCAACAAAAAGATGGAGTCCAAGATTGGAGCTACGATCAAAATCAATGCTGTGGACTGGGGTCAATGGGATAATAAGCTGAACCTGATGATCTCCTCAGGGGAGAAGGCTGACATTATCTTCACGGCAGCTTGGCAGAACTATACCGTTAACGTAGCCAAAGGTGCGTTCTTGCCGCTGAATGACCTGCTGGATGAATACGGGCAGGACATCAAGAAAAATCTGGACCCTGCCTTCCTGGAAGGTTCTCAAGTGGATGGTGTCAACTATGGAGTGCCAACCAACAAGGAGCTTGCAGCCACCCGCGGTGTGCTGGTCCGCAAGGATCTGGCTGACAAATACAAGCTGGACCTGACAGCAGTTAAAACATGGGCTGATCTGGAGCCGCTGCTCAAAACCATTAAGGAAAATGAACCTTCCGTCACTCCGTTCTACATGTCCAACACGAATGGTAACGGATTGCTCGAAAACCTCGACTGGGATTATCTCGGTGATGCTTCTGTACCGGGTGTGATCTCCAAAACAGCAGGCGAAACAAAAGTGCTGAATGAAGTGGAAACGCCGGAGTTCAAACAAGCAGCCGAGCTTGCACGTAAATGGTATCAGGCGGGTTACATTAACAGTGACGCAGCAACGTCGAACGTATTCCCGAAAGACCAGGCCAAAGCGGGCAAAGCGTTCATGTGGACGGATGGTATGAAGCCGGGCAAAGATAAGGAAGAGGAAGGGTATGTTGGCTATCCGCTGACACAGATTGAAATGACAAGTCCGACCATTACGACTGGGGATGCATCCGGTGCGATGCTTGCAATCTCCCGCTCTTCTGAAAAACCGGAGAAAGCGATGCAAGTCATTAACCTGCTTCACTCTGACAAAGAAATTAATAACCTGCTCAACTTCGGTATTGAAGGGAAGCATTATGTAAAAGTAGAAGGTCAGGATAACATCATCAAGCTGCCTGACGGTGTAGATGCCAACAGCCGTACTTATAATCCAGGCGCACAGTGGCAGCTGGGTAACCAGTTCCTGAATTACCTGTGGGATAATGAAGATCCGCAGAAATGGGAAAAGTTCAAGGAGTTTAACGCCAAAGGTGTAAAATCTCCTGCCCTTGGTTTCACCTTTAACAGCCAGTCCGTGAAAAACGAAATTGCGGCTGTTAACAACGTCAACAAGCAGTTCAAACCAGGCATGACCTCGGGTGCAGTTGATCCGAACGAGATGATTCCGAAATATCTGGAAAAATTGAAAGCGGCAGGTATCGATAAAATTATTGCCGCTAAACAGGAGCAGCTGGATGCATTTCTGGCTGGAAAATAAAGCTTCAGACAAAGACGTTATCGGCTATTACCGATAACGTCTTTTTTTTGTTTTGGATCGTTAATCAAAAATAGGAAAAATATGATATAATCAGGTGGTTGATTAGGAGGTGTTTGCGTGTCGGGAACCAGACTTGTGTTCTCAGGAAGTTTATTGCTCTTTGCGATTATTTTTACCTGTAACCACCATCTCGGTTTCTCAGTCGGTGATTCGTTATTGTTATCCATCGGCATATCCCCATATACCAAAGCGTACGTCAGCGGTGTACATATTACGGTTTTCTTCGGACTTGGCATGCTGGCTTGCGGGTATTATCTTGCGCGGAAGGAGATCATGACCAAGTATCCGCTCGTGGCGAAGACGTTGTGGATTGCGGTAGTGATCTTAATCTCCAATTATTCGTTTATGACGGATAAGTTGATGTATGTGGTAAAATGGGGGGCCACGGGTTTAAGCAGCATATCGTACTCACAGAACGATAGCTCATGCACGTATCAGGTTTATCCTGACGGTCAAGCTCGTGCGACTTGTGAATTGTTACTGAAAAATTATAGCAGCTCGGCTGTCGCCGCGATGGTAAAGCCTGATCTGGCAGGAAGCTACCGTTATCAGGATGATCCGTTATCTGAATCTTTACAGTCTGTTGAGCTTGACGCTATATCGGTCAAACTTGAGCCCCGCATGACGTTCACAGGAAAGCTTGAATTCTCCGGATTGGCGCAACGGCCCTTGCAGGTGAGCGGCAAGCTGCATGATATCGTACTAGATGTTGCAGTTGATGGGACCAATACGGTTTTTGACTATGATATCCCTTAGCATGTGTAGGCAGACTGTAAATCCAAGTACATAACCAATATATACTGAATGACCGACAGGCAGAATAACATAAAAAATACATCATTTATCAGGAGTGAAGTCGGCTGAGCGCCGACTTTTTTCCGTTTGTGCAAGTTGAATTAAGTGCTGAAACCTTGCATTAATGTCCTTTTCCAGAGGATGGGTGAGGCTTACCATATAATATGGGACAGTCTGTTTATGAGAGCATCTAACGGTGCATTATGAAGCTTGTACAAGAAATAGATTGTATTTAAAGCTGCCATGACTACAATTAATGTCACGACTTGTGTCAGGACGATTAAAGAAAATTAAAATAAAGCGAGATGAACATTTCCATGTCATACCGGACAAATCTGTTTTCAAAGATGGTCATTTTGATTCTGATTATGCTTGTTCCTGTTGTACTCCTGTACTGGTATTCCAATCATAAAACAACGGCTGTGCTTCGAGATGAGCTTAACCAATCAAACAGCAATCAGCTGGAGTTTTTTCAAAATCAGGTGAACTCTAACATTGAATTGTTATCCTCTTGGCCTAATCTGCTGATCCATGACCCGGATATCGCCAGTTTTCGGCGTATATTTGCGGAGAGCCGTTATTTCGATCTGGATGCGATCAATCTGGTCAAGCGTATTCAGAACAAGCTGAGTATTCAGGAAAGCTCATCGAACTGGGCTACCAAATTATATCTGTATTCCCCGTCGCTCGGCAGAGTGATCTCGGAACGGGATGCCCGTACGTATGACAAGCATGCGTTAAAAGAAAGTATCGTTTCAGGCTGGGATGTTCACAAAATTGAGGATGGGCAGAATGACCGGTTCATGTTCAGCTGGATCACCGTATCCCCATACGGAATCAAAGACCCTGCCGAAAATGCAGAGACCATCATCAAGCTGGAATTCGACAGTGACAACATTCGGGACATGCTTGATAAATTCAAAGGGGATGGAAGACATGATCCCTTTTATTTCCGTGAGGAAACGGGCGTAATCTATAACCGGACATCGGATCGGACATTGACAGATCCATTGATCAAGGAATTGTCCAGCCAGCCCTTGAAAGACGTGGAGAACCGTACGGTAGTGATTGGCAATGAGCCATACATGGTCAATTCGGTGAAGTCAAGCACCACAGGCTGGTATCTGGTGGACTATATGCCGTTGTCCGATATTTTGAAGCCGATTCACCAGTCCAACATTCTGTTCTACTCGTCCATGATATGCCTGCTTCTGATGAGCTCTACCGCAGCTTATTTGTTATATGTGCAAGTTCAGGTGCCGGTGAAACAATTGATTCGTGGATTCCAGCGGTTGAAGCAGGAGGATTACTCTGTTCGAATCGAGCCGAAAGGTCGCAATGAGTTCAGTTTTCTGTCCGAACGCTTTAACTCGATGGTAGAAAAGATTCAACAGCTGTTCGAGCACGTATATCTGGAGCAGATTCATGTACGGGAAGCTAGGTTGAAGCAGCTGCAGTCACAGATTAATCCGCATTTTTTCTATAACTGTTTCTCATTCATTACAAGCATGGCGAAGCTGAAACGTGTAGATGCCGTTGTAGCCATGTCTCACAATCTGTCCAGATATTACAGGTATACAACAAGGCAGGAGAGGGATCTGGTCCCGCTATCCGAAGAAATTGAATTTGTGACCAACTATTTGGAAATCCAACGTATGCGCATGGAGCGCATCCATTATACGCTTGATTTGCCAGAGGACATGCTGCGTATCGAAGTTCCGCCACTAATTGTGCAGCCTCTGGTTGAAAATGCGGTCATTCATGGGATTGAAGCATATGCAGAAGCAGGGGAGATCAGAGTATCCGGTGAGCAAAAGGATGGCCGAATACTGCTCATTGTTGAAGATGATGGTCAAGGCATGACACAGGAGGAGCGGGAGGCGCTGCTCATCAAGCTTGCGGGTACGCTGGATCAGGAGATGGGCTGCGGCTTGTGGAATGTGAATCAAAGACTGCAGCTGAAGTATGGTGAGAAGGGTGGACTTCATATTACCGAATCCGACCTGGGCGGCGTGCGAGTTGTGTTGTCATGGCCGGTAGAGCCGAAACCTGCGCTTGAAGAATACGAAGAAGAGTAACTTAAAGTTAACCGGGAGAGTGATTGAATTGATCGATATACTGCTTGTGGATGATGAAACGTATGTAACCGAGAGTCTGGAACTCACCATTCCTTGGGGAGAGATCGGAGTAACAACCGTGCTGCGTGCGGCCTCCGGCAAGGAAGCGTTGAAGATTATGGAGGAGAACGCAGTAGATATCGTCGTGACTGACATTCGAATGCCAGGTATGACCGGGCTTGAGCTGATTAGCGAGGTGAGCCAGCGGTGGCCGCATGTGCGCTGTATTTTGCTGACAGGACACAGTGACTTTGATTATGCCAAAAAGGCGATTCAGCTGCAGGCGGCAGATTATATTTTGAAGCCGGTTAACGATGATGAATTTATGAATTCTGTATCAGCAGCGATTACCTCTCTGCGTGACGAATGGGATGAATTTGACAAATATCATCGCCTGCTGTACAGCCGCAAATCGGATTACAAAATTTTACGCGAAAATCTGATGCATGATCTGCTCTTGGGCCGGGTGCTTACTACGAAAGCATTGCGCGAGCAGTTTGAGCAGTACGAGCTTCATATGGACCCCGAGCAGCCTGCTGTCATGATGCTGATTCGTCTTGCCGGACGATTTGCGTCTATGGATCAGCAGTCGCTGGACCTGATGGATTTTGCTGTCGGGAATATTGCCGAGGAAGTGCTGGGTGAAGCGTACAACGTCTGGTTTGGTCGGGGGCCGCATGAGTGTCTGGTCATGTTCCTTCAGAACCGAGAGCCGGATGAGCTATCCCGAATGGAGGGAAGCAATCTGCAAGCAGCTGCCGGAACATTCCGGGAGCATGTGGTTCGTTACCTGCAGGGAGATCTGTCCATGGTGGTTACACCGCCTTTTCCATTTAACGAGCTTACAAATGTGTATCGCAAAAGTTTGGGGTCTTTAATCCTTTCCGGACCCGAGGAGCACAGAATCATATATATCGACATGGAAAAAGCGTTAAACAAACGTGCCGAAAACGATGCTGCGCAAGCGCTTGAAGAGCTGTATAAGCCACCGGTGCTGCCTCAGCTGCTGGAGACCAAACAATGGGAGGCTGCGGCGGACAAGCTGAACGCTGTTTTTAATGCTGTGGAGAAGGTGTATTTGTCCAGAGAGCATGCGTATGAAATGTATTTGTCTGTGACAAATGCTTTTATGTACATCGCTCATAAACAAGGACATCTGGTACATGAGATAGATCATGCGGGTTTCGATCTGGTGCTTGCGCACCAGTTGATTCAATCCCCGGAGAAGCTGCGGCGCTGGGCAATGAACATGCTCGAGAAGCTGCAGGAGGAGCTGTCGGATCAGGAAGGGGTACAAAGCCGCAGGCATGTCATTAAACAAGTGCAGGAGCTGGTAACCCGAGATACGGGACAGGATCTGTCGGTGAAAATGATTGCGGACAAAGTGTATTTACACCCCGTATACCTCTCTAAAATATACAAGGCAGAGACGGGGGAAGGTCTCGGAGACTACATGATCCGTATGCGTATGGAACGAGCGCTGTATCTGCTCAAACATACAAATAAAAAAATATACGAGATTACGAGTGAGCTGGGTTATCAAAATCCGCAATATTTCAGCAAAATGTTCAAAAAACATTACGGCATGACACCGAATGAATTCCGGGATCAGACATAAATACAACATAAATCGAGCATACAGGTTGGTAAAGGTGCAGAAATCTTGATTTCTTATCATAGGCTGATGTGCCTGGCCGTCCTATAATGAAAGGGTAACCAAAACGATTAAGGGGGAACAACATGAGAGCGCAATCAACGAAAAAGAGATTCTTGTCGCTTCTCGCTACGACGCTCTGTCTGACCGTCGTTCTTGCAGGATGTTCAGGAGGAAATGGGAGCAAGGAGAGTGCTGAGCCAAGCGCATCCGGGTCCCAAAATGAATACAAGGAAAAGTATGATCCCGCAGTAACCATTACTACAGCATGGGGCATCGACCCTGAGCTGAAATTCAAAAATGGCGAATCGATGGAAAATAACGTCGCTACGAAATGGGCCAAGGACAAATTCGGTATTGAGATTAAGTCGCTGTGGTCCGTAACGGATACAAACAACGCGTTCGCAACCAAACTTCGTTTGGCAATGTCCTCGGGTCAGGAAATGCCTGATATCGTAACCGTAGGTGATAACCTGCTGGCTCAGGACCTGATTGATTCCGGCATGTATCAGGAAGTGGGTCCGCTGTTTGACAAGTATGCTTCGGATACTTGGAAAAAAGCAATGGAGCAAGATCCGAATGTATGGAATGCGTACAGCCGTGATGGTAAAAGAATGGGTATTCCGGTACTCGATTACGCATACAACAATGACTACCTGCTCTGGATTCGTCAGGATTGGCTGGACAAGCTGAATATGAAAGCACCTAAAACCATTGATGAGCTCGAAGCGGTTATGGAAGCTTTCAAAAACAAAAATCCGGATGGTCTGGCACCAGATAAAGTAACTCCGCTCAGCATCGGTTTCAAAACATCCATGAATACCTGGATGGGTGATCCATCCTGGATCTTCGGTGCATATGGAGCTCTGCCATCTCAGTGGAATGTGGGTGCAGATGGCAAACTGGAGTATGGTTCTGTTAACCCGGGTATGAAGCAAGGTTTGACAAAGCTGAATGAATGGCTGACCAAAGGTTACATTCCTCAGGAAGCAGCGTTGTGGGATGAGAACAAAACGTCAGAACCGGCGGTTGCAGGTACAGCAGGCATTATCCCTGGTCCTTACTGGATGAGCGGCTGGCCGCTGAAAGATACAGTGAAAAATGTACCGAGTGCAGTATGGAAGCCAATTTCTATTCCGACAGGCCCTGATGGCAAAGCAATGCGTCACGGAACACAGTTTGTTAACGGTGTGACCCTGATCAAAAAAGACATGGCTCACCCTGAAGCGTTCTTCACTTACCAGAACTACCTGTTTGACAACTATGCTGACCCGGCTCCAGGCAGCCCGTATGACAACGGTCTGTTTGAAGGGTATGACTACCAGCTGGATGCCAACGGCAAACAGAAAAAACCGGATGAAATTGACGGTGGATATGTCAACGTTGTACGTTACCTGCTTGTTCGTGACGGCGCACGTATTCCAGATGCACAGATGAAGGCATTGATGAATCTGGCAGATGGCAAAGAGCCGCAAACGAAGCTGGAAAAAGACGTAGCGGTGAACTATGGACCGGAGACTCCTGCGGCGGCTAAAGTGCTGCTTGAGCAGAAAGATATTTCGTTCAAAAATATGTTCACAGGTCCTACAACCAAAACGATGAAAGCCAAGCTGGACTACCTCAACAAAATTGAGAATCAGGCATTCAATGAAATCATCTATGGCAAGAGCCCGATCGATTCATTTGATACCTTTGTTCAAACATGGAAATCCGGCGGCGGCGATCAGATCACTCAGGAAGTTAACGAGTGGTATGATGGTGTGAAAAAATAAGCCGAACCTCTCTATGAAAATGTAAATCAATAGTGACGCACAGACGATACAAGTCTGTGCGTTTTTTGTGTTTTTCAACGTCATAAAAACACATGGAAAATCGAGTGAAACAGCGGTTTTATGGCTTTCCGTGCTGAGCAGCAGGGCCTAAGCCCAAAGTAGTTGCTTTTGTGCCATTTATATTGCTTTTATGCGCTGTTTGAGGGTGCTGGAAGGTTGATATAATTTGCCTATAAGCCACTCAGGGAGTACTTGAGTAGGAAGAATTACAGGGGGAGCAATCATGAGAACTTTAAAACGAACTTGGCCATTCCACGTAATGCTGCTGCCAGCTATCATCTTTCTGATTATTTTCAGTTATGTGCCTATGGGCGGAATTGTTATGGCATTCCAGAACTACAAACCATGGCTTGGCATTAGCGGCTCGGACTGGGTCGGGCTTGATAACTTTAGATATTTATTCGAACGGGAGGACAGCTTGCAGGTCATCTGGAATACGCTGATCATCGCTGTACTCAAATTGATTTTCAACTTGTTTGTACCGTTTGTGTTTGCCATCCTGCTCAATGAGGTTCGCAAGATGGCCATTCAGCGAACGATCCAAACGCTCGTATATTTGCCTCACTTCTTGTCCTGGGTCATTCTGGGCGGCATTTTGCTTGATCTGTTGTCAACAGGTGGTCTGGTGAACCGGGTACTCGGCACCTTCGGTCTCGGACCGTACTTCTTCCTCGGAGATAACAGCTTGTTCCGACCAACGATCATTGTTACGGATGTGTGGAAGGAATTCGGATATAACATGATTGTCTTTCTGGCTGCACTGGCAGGTATTAACCCGGCACTGTATGAAGCTGCCGAGATCGACGGAGCGAATCGTTGGAAGCAGACACTTCACATTACAATTCCGTCTCTCGTACCGATGCTGATGGTTGTAGGAACGCTCGCGCTTGGTAACGTATTGAATGCCGGATTCGACCAGATCTTCAACCTGTACAACCCGCTTGTATATCAATCGGGAGACATCATTGATACATTCGTATATCGCTCGGCGCTGGAAAACGGTGAGATGGGCTTCGCCACAGCCATTGGCTTGTTCAAATCCGTGATCAGTATGGTGCTGATTCTCGTATCGTACAGCCTCGCCAAGAAATACGCCGGATACCGCATATTCTAATTGAATGAACAGAGAAGGAAGGGACTACGATGTATCATAAATCAAAGTCATATCGTGTATTTAACGTTATCAATATCAGTTTTCTCATTCTGGTCGCCATCATGTGTATTGTACCGATGATTCACGTTTTGGCTGTATCCTTCAGTAACAAAGCTGCGGCAGATGCCAACCTGGTCAGTCTCTGGCCAGTCGGCTTCTCTCTTGAAGCTTACAAAAAAACAATGAACAATCCGATCTTTCTGAACTCACTCTGGATTTCACTGCTGCGTACCGTTATTGGTACAGGCATTACGCTGTTAATTACCTTCCTGGCGGCATATCCGCTGTCCAAGGAAAACAGTGAGTTTAAAGGCAGAACCGTATACTCCTGGATTTTCGTATTCAGCATGATTTTCAACGGCGGTCTGGTTCCATTCTACATGGTGATTCAAAAGATTGGTCTGATGGATTCCTTCTGGGTACTGGTGCTGCCAGGTGCAGTCAACACCTTCCTGGTCATCCTGATGCTGAATTTCTTCCGCGGCATTCCGAAAGAGCTTGAAGAAGCAGCCCTGATGGACGGAGCCAACCATTTCAGAACACTGTTCAGCATTTTCCTGCCGATCTCCATGCCTTCCATCGCAACCATTGCACTGTTCAGTATGGTGTTTCACTGGAACTCCTGGTTTGACGGTCTCTTGTATATGAACAACGCCAAAGACTATCCGCTTGCAACATTCATGCAGACCGTCATTATCAAACGGGATATGAGTACGATGGCGATGAATCCGAAGGAGATGGAAACGATCTCCCAGACAACGGTACGTGCAGCTCAGATTTTTATCGGAAGTGCGCCAATCCTGATTGTATATCCATTCCTGCAGCGGTATTTTGTAAAAGGTATGACACTGGGCTCAGTGAAAGGCTGAGCCTGAATCCCTAATTCATGGAGGCTGATATTTTGAATCAATCAACCAAACAACCATTTGTTCTCGGCATGGATGTGTCATTTATGGACGAGATTGAACAGCATGGGGGGACATATCGTGATGCGGATGGCAAAGAAGCAGATCTGCTCACCATTCTCAAGCTGAATGATGCCAATGCGATCCGGCTGCGTATCTGGAATGATCCGGTCGGCGGATTCTGTAATCTGGAGCGCACAATTGAAGTGGCGAAACGAATCAAGGCACAGGGCTTGCAATTTTTGCTTGACTTCCACTACTCGGACCGCTGGGCTGATCCGGCTAACCAGTGGAAGCCGAAAGCGTGGGAGAACCTGTCCTATGAACAGCTTAAACTGGCGGTATGCACATATACAGCGGATGTGCTTCGCGCATTAAAGGAACACGATGCTCTGCCGGATATGGTTCAGGTAGGCAATGAAATTACACCAGGCATGTTGTGGGATGATGGGCGTGTCGGCGGCGAAGAGCATGATACAGACGAGCAGTGGCAGCGTTTTGCCGGGCTTGTGAAATATGGCATTGCTGCTGTGAAATCGGTTGATCCTTCGATCCAAATTATGATTCATATTGACCGCGGCGGTGATAATGCCGAGAGTCGCAAATTCTATGATCGCTTTGAAGCGCTGGGTGTTGAGTTTGACGTCATCGGCTTGTCCTATTATCCTTGGTGGCACGGAACGCTGGATGCGCTGCGTGACAATCTGAATGATCTGGCCAAGCGCTACGGCAAGCCAATCAACGTTGTGGAGACCGCTTACCCATGGACGCTGGAGCAGCCGGAAGGTATTGAATGGATTATGAATCAGGAAGACATGCTGCTGCCAGGATATCCTGCAACGGTAGAAGGCCAAACCCGATATTTGCAGGATATGCTGCAGATTATACGCGAGGTTCCCGGTGGTCTGGGCCATGGCTTCTATTATTGGGAGCCAGCATGGATTCCAAGCAAGGAAGAATGGTCTGTAGGACACCCGAACAACTGGGGTAATCTGACCATGTTTGATTTCAAAGGTCGCAAGCTCGATTCATTTAAGGCGTTAACTGCGGCGCAAGAACTGAATGCCACATCCTTCGTTTAATAAGGTGTGCCAAAGCAAAATTATCGTAATTCAACAGCAAGGGAGTTTTCATAAATGACATACAAATTTCCACCTGTAAGCTCCAAAGCACCGCATATGCTGCATGGTGCCGACTATAACCCGGAGCAGTGGCTTCGTTATCCAGAGGTGCTGGAAGAAGACATTCGTTTGATGAAATTAGCCAAATGCAATGTGATGTCCATCGGTATTTTCTCCTGGGTCTCACTTGAACCGGAAGAAGGCGTATATACGTTTGAATGGCTCGATCAGGTGCTGGATCGTTTCGCAGCGAGTGGCATCTATGCTTTCCTGGCTACACCAAGTGGTGCCCGTCCGGTGTGGATGTCGGCAAAGTATCCTGAAGTGCTGCGTGTCTCCGAGAACCGGGTTCGTAACCTTCATGGCTTCCGTCATAACCATTGTTATACGTCCCCGGTGTATCGTGAAAAAGTGACGGAGATGAACACAAGACTGGCTGAGCGGTATTCAGATCATCCGGCCGTCATTGGCTGGCATATTTCGAATGAATACGGCGGGGATTGCCACTGTGATTACTGTCAGGAGGCATTCCGCGGCTGGGTGAAAAACAAATACAAAACGCTGGATGAGCTGAATCATGCGTGGTGGACAACATTCTGGAGCCATACGGTGACAGATTGGAGTCAGGTCGAATCTCCAGCACCGCATGGTGAGACTCAGGTCCATGCAATGAATCTGGACTGGCGCCGTTTCGTAACGGATCAGACAGCAGATTTCATCGTACACGAGACGAAACCACTCAAGGCGAAAAATCCGAATCTGCCTGTGACAACCAACCTGATGGAATTCTACGGTGGTCTCAACTATTGGAAGTTCGCAGATATTCTCGATTTTCTTTCCTGGGACAGCTACCCGACATGGCATGATGCAGAGGATGATGCGAAGCAGGCGTCCCGTATTGCGATGATGCATGATATTGTACGGTCCATTAAAGGTGGACAGCCGTTCCTGCTGATGGAGAGCACGCCAAGCTCAACCAACTGGCAGGATGTGAGCAAGCTGAAGCGTCCGGGCATGCATCTGTTGTCCTCCTTGCAGGCGGTAGCTCACGGATCAGACAGCGTGCAGTACTTCCAGTGGAGAAAAAGCCGCGGGTCCAGCGAAAAGCTGCATGGCGCCGTGGTTGACCATGTAGGTACTGAGCATACACGTGTGTTCAAGGATGTTACAGACGTAGGTACAGCGCTGCAGAGCATGCAGGATATCGTAGGTGCATCGGTTCCGGCGGAAGTCGCAATCATCTTCGATTGGGAAAACCGCTGGGCTGTGAATGATTCACAGGGCCCGCGTAATATCGGCGTAAAATACGAGCAGACGGTAGAAGCTCACTATGAAGCCTTCTGGAAAAAAGGTGTAGCGGTGGACGTGATTGATATGGATGCCGATCTGTCCAAATACAAAGTGCTTGTTGCACCCATGCTCTACCTCGTTCGTGAGGGTGTAGGCGAACGGATCGAGAGATTTGTGGAGCAGGGCGGTACTTTTGTAGCGACATACTGGTCGGGCATCGTTAATGAGAATGATCTGTGCTTCCTGGGTGGATTCCCTGGACCACTTCGCAAAACGCTGGGCATCTGGTCCGAAGAGATCGACGGACTGCATGATCGGGAACTCAATGGCATTATTCCAGAGCAGGGCAATGCGCTTGGACTTACAGCGGAGTATGATGCAATTGAGCTCTGTGATCTGATTCATCTGGAGGGTGCGAAGTCCCTTGCTTCCTATCGTTCCGACTTCTATGCAGGACGTCCGGCATTGACCGTGAACGAGCTTGGCTCAGGTAAAGCCTACTACATGGCTGCACGTATGAAAGCACCGTTTTATGATGATTTCTACGGCAAGCTGATTGCAGAGCTTGACCTGGAGCGCGGACTCAAGTCCGAGCTGGCTGCAGGTACAACGGCTCATGTGCGTACAGACGGGAATTCCGATTATGTATTCATTCAAAACTACACCGAGCATGAGAAACAGGTTCAACTCGACAGTCATGCTTACACAGATGTACTGAGTGGTGAAGCGGTTGAAGCGAGCCTGGACTTGCAGCCTTACGACATTCGTGTGCTGCGCAGAACGGCGAATCGCAAGTAATGCCATTGTTGGTGAAGTGAAACATCATTTGTGTAAAATAAGATGAAACAACAATAACTGGATTACCCGGGTGCCTCGGAACAGGTGCTTGGGTAATCTTTTTTTGATGCTGAAATGGGGCTTCTGTACTTTTTCTGGACAAGATAAAGGATAATCGTGTCCACGTAGCGAAGACAAATACGTAACTTGTCAACTTTAGACTTTCATTGTCTGGGAGGAATTGAAATGAATCAGAGAAATCTGGACGGCAACAGCATTATTATACGGCTGGAAATGACAACGAAAGATATCAAGTTTGGCGAAGTGGCCTCGGCCATCTCGGAAGCTGGAGGAGACATCATTGCCATTGACGTCATTTCGACCAATCAGGATGTCAGTGTGCGGGACTTGACTGTTGCAGTCACCGACTCACAGGATAACAGTAAAATTATAGAAGCCGTACGCCAGCTTAAAGGCGTGTCCATCGTTAACGTGTCAGACCGGACATTCCTGCTGCATCTGGGCGGCAAAATTGAAGTGACACCAAAGACCCCGATTCATAACCGGGAAGACCTGTCACGTGTGTACACGCCGGATGTGGCCCGGGTATGCTCTGCAATATCCGAAGAACCGGGTAAAGCCTTCTCATTAACGATTAAACGAAATACAGTCGCCGTTGTCTCCGATGGCAGTGCGGTACTGGGGCTTGGCAATATCGGGCCGCGTGCAGCGATGCCGGTTATGGAAGGTAAGGCGATGCTGTTCAAGCAGTTTGCAGGTGTCGATGCGTTCCCGATCTGCCTGGATACTCAGGATACTGAAGAAATCATTCGAACTGTGAAAGCGATATCACCGGCGTTTGGCGGTATCAATCTGGAGGATATTTCTTCCCCGCGCTGCTTCGAAATTGAACGCCGCCTGAATGAAGAACTGGACATTCCGGTGTTCCACGATGACCAGCATGGTACAGCGGTTGTATTGTATGCAGGTCTGATTAATGCGCTGAAGCTGGTTGGCAAGTCCATCGAGGATGTTAAGATTGTGGTGTGCGGCATAGGAGCAGCGGGTGTAGCTTGCAGCAATATTTTGTTATCTGCCGGTGCGAAGCGACTGATCGGAGTGGATCGCGAGGGCGCGATCATACGTACAAACACGTATGAAAACGAGGTCTGGACGGAGTATGCGGCACGTACTAACCCCGATATGGAGAAGGGTTCCTTGCGGGAGGTTATTCGCCATGCCGATGTTTTTATCGGCTTGTCCCGAGGCAATCTGCTTACACGCGAGGATGTGCAGACCATGGCGGACAATCCGATCGTATTTGCTATGGCGAATCCGGTGCCTGAGATTATGCCTGCTCTGGTCGAGGATATTGTAGCCGTTATGGCGACAGGCCGTTCGGATTATCCGAACCAGATAAATAACGTGCTTTGTTTCCCGGGTATGTTCCGAGCAGTACTGGATTGCCGGGCAACAGAAATCAATGAAGAAATGAAGCTGGCAGCTGCTCAGGCGATTGCCTCATCCATATCGGACGAAGAGCGTACACGTTATTATATTATCCCGAGTGTATTTAACGATAAAGTGGTTAAATCCATGCGCAGTCGTGTCATTGAAGCGGCAATCAAGACGGGAGTGGCAAGACGTGTGCCGCGTGAGCAGCCGCGTGAAGGTGGAGAATCCTGATGACTTCGGATTTACCTAACATGACTTCCGATTTACCTAATGCATCTGAGCGATCGCATCATCCGGTGAATGAATCCATTTTGCGCGCGGCTCGTGCTTTTGTGCAGGAGGATGCTTCCCGGCATGCCGATGGACACGACTGGACTCATATTGAGCGCGTCACCAGACTTGCAGCCAGATTGGCACATGACGAAGGCGCTGATCCGTTCATCTGTGAACTGGCTGCGCTGCTGCATGACGTACCGGACGAGAAGCTGAATGATAGTCTGGAGGCAGGCATGGTGAAGCTGCACGCGTGGCTGGATTCGCAGCCGCTCACTCCAGAAACACGGGAAGCGGTGCTGAACATTATCAGCACGATCTCGTATGCAGGCGGTCAAGGAGCTGCGCTCAGCTCTCTTGAAGCCCAGGTTGTGCAGGATGCAGATCGTCTGGATGCACTGGGTGCCATCGGCATTGCCCGTACCTTTGCATTTGCCGGCGCCCGCGGGCGAGAAATGTACGATCCTTCACTTCCGCCGCGGGAGCAGATGACCCGTGAGCAGTATCGCAATGAGCGCAGCACAACGATTAATCATTTTTACGAAAAATTGTTCAAGCTCAAAGATTTGATGAATACCTCCCGCGGCAGGCAGCTGGCTCAGCAGCGTCATGATTATATGGTGCAGTTCGTGGAGCAGTTCAAGAACGAATGGGAAGCACTAATGTGAATCCGCTTCATCCTTTTGCATGTTTTGGGTTAAATTATGCTCAGAACACCAGCAAAGGGATGAAGCTTTTTTTAATGATATCTAATACGTTCATGGAACTGGGAATAGCAAAGGCATAACCTCTCATGGTACAATAAATCGTTCTCCTGAACTCATTCAGGCAAAAAACGAAATATGGGGTAATAATGAACATGATGATCATTAAAAGTGAACGAACAGGCCGGGTAAGAGGAGGGGGATGCCATGTCATTTGGAGCACGTGTACTTAAGACAGGTATAGCGGTCACGCTTGCTTTATATCTGAGCAGCCTGTTTCTGAACCCGCAATCTCCTGTGCCTGCCGCGATTGCAGCGATCTTTGCGATGCAGCCTTCCATCTATCGTTCGTGGAAATATTTTCTGGATCAGCTGCAGACAACGACGCTGGGAGCCATTGTGGCTTTGCTCGGGGGCATGGTGCTGTCCAACGAACCCATCGCAGTCGGGTTAATTATTGTGCTTGTTATTATGATCTGTCTTAAATTAAATATGGGTGAGACGGTAGGCCTGACACTTGTCACGGTAGTCTCTATTATGGAAGCTTCGGGTGATTGGCACTTTGCACTGAATCGTTTCCTGCTGACTCTTGTAGGCATCGTGTCTGCATTTCTGATTAACATCTCGGTGTTTCCGCCCAAACCCAAGGTGCAGTTTGTAAAGCAGATTCAAAGTGTATTTAGCGGCATGTCCTTACTGCTTCGCACCTCGATCTCCGATGAGATTAAAGAGGTTATTTTCCGGGAGGAGAAAAATACGCTGGGCGGCTCGATCAAGTCTTTATCTGACAAGTATCACCTGTTTGAGGAAGAGCAGAAGAAGATGAAACGCGCCAAATTCAGCGAAACCCGTCAGATGGTCGTATACAAGCAGATGCTGCTTAGTTTGCAAAAAGGATATGATGTGCTGGATTCCGTTGAACGTCATTACTTCCAGGCACAGCGTACCCCGGAGATGGATCTGTTCTTTGATACACATCTGGAGCGGGTGATCAAGTTCCATGAGCATGCCTTACTTAAATTCGAAGACAAGTTAAAACCGAATGGTGAGGAAGCAGCACAGTTTGTGACGGATAATGATCATTTCATGGAGCAGGCGATTACGCAGTTTGATATCGACAAGGAAGGTATGTTACGATTATCCATCGTAGCCGCAGCCATCTATGATTATGGCTATCAGCTGGAACGCTTGAATCGGCTGGCGGATCATGTGCACAGTGTCAGCGAGGATAAAGAGTCACAGGATACTATGCTGAACTGGCTGAAATGGCCTTAGCCTGGAAAATCATATACAATAGAATAACAACCAAGCCCGGACAGCAGCGTCCGGGCTGTTTGGTCTATTGGGTCAGGGAATTGAGGGATAAAGATATGCATATAGAGCAGCTGGATACAGAACTGATGGAATGGTTAGATGGAGGCAGGCTGGAGACCAAGCAGCATGAGGCTATGCAGCTGCTGACGGTAACAGACGGGCAGTGGGCACATACGGCCATGATTAGCATGGGAGAAGTGGTGGCTATAAGCCCAACCTGCCTCAGACTCGCACTTTGGCAAGGAACTCAAACAAGTATGAATATGATGGAAACAGGTAAGGCTACTTTAATTGCAATTCATGGACAGCATTTGCTGCACATCCGGCTGGAAGTCCGCCCTTTGCCAGCCCTGGCAGAGGCCGTGCATCCGCGCGACAGATATGAGGGCAACATCCGGCATATTCGTATAGATGAGGCACCTTATGCTGAAATAACGTCAGGCATTACCTTTCAATTAAAAGATCAAGCCGGTGCTTTGGCGCGCTGGGCAGCTACAATTGAGGACCTGAAAAAGTAGACGAGTAACGATTGGAAAAACAAGAACTTATACCATTGCCTTTTCGGGCTTGTCCAATGGCTATTTAGAAGACACAATCCGGGGAAAGAGGGGCGCATCAACAAATGAGTACAGAACAGCAATGGAATGAGGAACAACAGCGAGTGAATTCAGTCACTGACCTGATTGAGCATCGAATTACTGCATTGGAAGAAGAAGCAGGTTCATTCCGTGGTGAAGTGGTCGAGATGAGAAAAGAATTCTGGGACGAGGTCACCATGAACTTCAGTGAAGCAGATGATGTCGGGGAGACGTCAACGAGTATGCGGCAGCAGTCGCAGGTGTTGTCTGATCGCGAACGAAGTCATCTGAATACAGCTGCGGCTCTGGATAAAATGAAACGGCTGCATCATTCTCCTTATTTCGGGCGCATTGATTTCAAAGAAGATGGATATGCAGATGCAGAGCGAATCTATCTGGGCATTGCTTCACTGCTGGATGAGAAGGAGGAGTCTTTTCTGATCTACGACTGGCGTGCACCGATCTCCAACCTGTATTACGACGGTGCACCGGGACCGATCTCCTATCGTACACCAAGCGGTGAAATCAGCGGAGAGATCGAGATGAAGCGACAATTTGTTATTCGGGACAGACGAATTCGGTTTATGTTTGATACGGGCGTGACCATCGGTGATCAGCTGCTGCAGGCCGTGCTCAGCCGAACGTCGGATGCCCAGATGAAAAGCATTGTAGCAACGATCCAGAAGGAGCAGAACCGGATTATCCGCAATGACCGGACCCGAATGCTGATCGTGCAGGGAGCGGCAGGTAGTGGTAAAACCTCTGCTGCGCTCCAGCGGGTAGCTTATCTTCTCTATAAATACCGCGAGCATCTGCAAGCGGATCAGATGGTTCTTTTTTCACCGAATCCGATGTTTAACAGCTATGTATCGACGGTATTGCCGGAGCTTGGAGAAGAGAACATGCTGCAGACGACATTTCAGGAGTATCTGGAGCGTCGCTTGGGCCGGGAATATCAGCTGGAGGACCCGTTTATTCAGCTTGAATATGTGCTTACAGCAATGCAGGAGCCGGAGTACGATGCACGGATGTCGAGTATTCGCTTCAAGTCCTCTGCATCCTTTCAGAAGGTCATCACACGTTATAAAGAGAGCATGCTTTCCGGTGGCATGAAATTCAAGCCAGTGCGTTTTCAGGGCAGAGTAATTGTGGATGCGGAAGCGATGGCTGAGAAATTTTATAGCTTTGGCTCATCTGTCAAGCTGGTGAGTCGACTGGAGCTGCTGCGGGACTGGCTGCTGAAGGAGCTATCTACATTTGGCAAGAGTGAATTAAATGCGCCTTGGGTGGATCAGCAGCTGGATGTAATGGAACCTGAGGACCTGCAGAGAGCTTATCAACGGTTAAAACGCAAACAGAAGGGGAAATCGCATACGTTTGATGACTTCCAGCAGGAAAGAGAGATTCTGGCCAGAATGGTAGTCAGTGACCGGCTCAAACCTCTGCGTAAATGGATCAAATCCTTGCGTTTTGTCGATATCCGTCAGCTGTACGCAAACCTGTTTCAGGACCAGGCACAGATGGTGCGTTTGCTGGAAAACGAACCGCTGCCCGCGCATTGGGAGGCGATCTCCACGATGACGCTGCGCAGGCTGAAGCTGCAGGAATTGGCTTATGAGGATATCACACCATATCTGTATTTGCGAGAGCTGCTGCTTGGGTTCCATATTAACTCTGGCATCCGTCATGTGATTATCGATGAAGCGCAGGATTATTCTGCATTTCAGCTGGCCTTTATGAAAAGGCTGTTCCCGCATGCCAAAATTACGGCTTTGGGTGATTTCAATCAGGCGATCTACGCTCATTCGTCTGTGCTAAGCGGAACGGGACCTTTGAGTGATCTATATGGACCGGAGAATACAGAGGTTATCGAATTGACGCGCAGTTATCGATCCACCATGGAGATTGTTGAGTTTACACGGGGCATGGTTCCGGGGGGAGAGCACATTATTCCGTTTAATCGAAGCGGTGAGAAGCCTAAAGTGATCGTAACGGCTGATCTTGAGAAGCATATGCATCATATTACGGCTGATCTTCATCATCTGATTGAGCAGGGATATGAATCGGTCGCGGTCATCTGCAAAACAGCAGAGGAGAGCAGTGAAGTTCACGCGCTTCTCAGTGAGAAGCTTAACACTGCGCCCAAGCTGATCAAAAAAACGACACTTGCTTTCGAGCAGGGTGTTCATGTCGTGCCTGCTTATCTGGCGAAAGGTGTGGAGTTTGACGTGGTATTGATCTATGACGGGTCTGCTGCAGCCTATTCCCATGAACAGGAACGCAAGCTGTTCTATACAGCCTGTACGCGAGCGATGCATCTGCTGCATGTATATTGTCTGGGCAAACCGAGCCCGTTTATTACCTCACAGTCAGAGGAATGGTATGAGGTGAGTGATATGACTGCGACTCGTGTAGAGTAATGCTGGTTTTCCGCTGCTCGTTGTACGCTAATCGTTAATCGCTATCGGAGTTGCATTAAGAAAGGCTGGTCAGAATCCAAACTTCTGTCCAGCCTTTTTTTGCATGCCTTATCGAGATTTTTATATGTGTAGTATCGAGATTTTTGTATATGTAGTATCCAGATTTATGTGTATGCTGTATCCAGATTTATGTGTATGCTGTATCCAGATTTATGTGCATGCTTATATTGAGAAGAGACCTGATTTGTTTGGTGAAGTAAACAGACACTTTTTAGTGTATATTGATAATTCAGGTGGATTTCATTGTGTGTATACACAATTGATGTAATTTTTCTTTACACATGAAGCCAAGACTCATATAATCGTAACAATCTATTTTTTTGGAGCGTTGAATGAAGGAGGCAGGTAGCTTGAATAAATCAGCTTTTGAACGGCCGCTGATGGCCGATTGCGTACCCGATCTGGTTGCTACAGCACGGGGAGATATGAAGGCAACATTGGTGATTCGTGGCGGTACATTGGTTAACGTCATATCGGGAGAGATTTTGCCAGACATGTCGGTCGCTGTACAAGGGGCGAGAATTGCCTATGTCGGCAGGGATGTAAGCCATACGATTGGAGAGCACACCCGAATTATTGAAGCAAAAGGCAAGTATATTGCTCCTGGTTTATTGGATGGTCATTGTCATATCGAGAGCACACAGATGAAAGTGTCCGAGTTCGCAAGAGCAGTATTGCCTTCGGGAACGACCGGTGGTTTTTTCGATCCGCATGAAATATCAAACGTGCTTGGTCTAAAGGGACTACGGCTGATGCTGGATGAAGCACGGACTACACCGATGGCTGCCTATTTGCAAGTAGCCTCCTGTGTTCCCTCCACTCATCCGGGACTGGAAACGACGGGGGCATTTATTGGCCCTGAAGAAGTAGCGGAAGCTCTTTCCTGGGGGCCTGATATGATTGGTTTGGGTGAAGTCATGAACTTCCCGGGGGTCGTGTATGGAGATGAAACGATGATCGGGGAGATCCAGGCGACACTGCGCGCAGGCAAGGTGGCAGATGGTCATTTTACATGGGCATCGGATGATTGGCGCCTGCCCGCTTATGCGGCAAGTGGTGTTACAGGGGATCATGAGTGTGTAACCAAAGAGGATGTCGTGGAACGGCTGCGGCTTGGCATGTATGCGAAGATGCGTCAGGGGTCTGCATGGCATGACGTTGCCGAGACCATTAAAGCTTGTACGGAGCTTGGACTGGATACCCGCCGGATGATGCTGGTGACAGATGATCGCAGCTCTGAATCCCTGCTCAAGGAAGGGCATATGGACTTTGTGGTTCGACTGGCGATCTCTCAAGGGGTGAAGCCCGTAACGGCATTCCAGATGGCAACGATTAATACAGCCGAACGCTTCGGCGTAGCGCGTGATATCGGGGCGGTGATTCCAGGCAACATAGCTGACATTATTTTGCTGGACGGACGCTTGGCCGATGTGCGTGTAGGCATGACGATTGCTGCAGGGCAAGTCGTGGCCGAGAATGGCAAAATGACAGCGGTATGGGATACCTTCACGTATCCTGAAGAGGCTTTGAATACGGTGAAGCTGGAAGCCAATATTCAGCCTCGGGACCTGGAGCTGGCTGCTCCGATTATACAAGGTACCATTGGTGCACGAGTGATTCACGTGACAGAGAATCATGTGGAGACGAAGGAGAAGCGTGTGCAGGTGAGTGTGCAGGGCGGCAAGGTGGTTCTCCCCGTGACGGGTGATGTATGCAAAATTGCGGTGCTGGAACGTCATAAACAAACCGGAAATCGCGCCGTAGCTCTGGTTGGAGGCATCGGGTTCACATCTCCGGCTGCCATCGCAATGACGGTAGCTCATGACAGCCATAATCTGTTGATTATCGGTAACGATGATGCGCTCATGGCGGAAGCGGGCAATCGGGTCATCTCTATGCAAGGCGGTGTAGCTGTTGTAACGAATGCAGGCGTGACGGAGTTCCCGCTTCGTATTGCAGGACTCATGTCGGTGGAACCATTCGAAGTTGTAGCCGAGCAATCGGCAGCAGTCAGCGAGGCGTTGCAATCGGCTGGCTGTACGCTGAATAATGCGTTTATGACGCTGTCCCTGCTTGCTTTAGTAGTTATTCCTGAGCTGCGTTTGTCTGACATTGGATTGGTGCGAATCTCAGCAGAAGGCATTGAGCGGGTTTCGCTCTTTGATGATGAGCCTGCTGCGGATTAAGCTGACCTCAGAGACAAATAACATGTCCGTGCAATCAGAACAAAAGATCATAATAAATATTGCTGAATTACAGGCCGCCTTCGGGCGGTTTTTTGTCTTGGGAAAAGAAAGCGCTCACTAGGTCTGTAGAATTGTCTCTCTCAAAACAAGGATGATGACTGAAGTCGTGGTTAGAATTTATATTTTACATAAAATATTAATATTTGTGACTTTTGACCTATGTATTCAGAACTGTGAATTCCCGAAATAAAGTTATATGATTCTTTCGTCGTGAGTCTTAGAGGTGATATTGCGTATAGAAGAAGTTTTCATTCATCGTGCTTCCATTAAAGTGCAAAAGTGAATAATAAACGACAACAATTCATCCGGATTTATACGTAAGAGCTGCATAACTTCAAGGGAGTGTATAAATATGAAAACTAAAAGAGAGATTCGTTTCCTGCTGCTGATGAGTTGTCTGATCTTGTGTTTGAGCACAGCCTGTTCTTCCGAGGTATCTGCTATCGGTTCCGATGAACCTGTGGACAGCTACACTGAAATCCATGGCCATCTGGATCATCCTGTGAGAGCAACCTGGGTATGGGATACAACCCAGATCAGAAGCAATGCACAGGATGTGCTGCAATTTGCTGCGGAGAACAATGTGAATACCATCTATCTGCAAATAAACCGGGACATTAAAATTCCTGAATATAAAAGCTTTATTCGTCTTGCACGGGCACAGAACATCGCTGTTGATATCATGGATGGACGTTCTGCATGGGGGCTGACGGAGAGCCGGGATCAGATCGTTTCTTTTATGGACTGGATTGAGGCATATCAGGCACAGGCGCTGTCCCAGGAGAAGTTTGCTGGCATTCATCTGGATATTGAGCCACATGTACATCCGCAGTGGAAAACAAATCAGGCGAGTGTCATCACACAGTGGCAGGGCAATGTGAATTATATTGTGGAACGCGCTGCGGCTATGAAAATACCGGTCGGAGCAGATTTGCCATTCTGGCTGGACAATTACAAAATTCCAAATTCCACGATGGCGGTAAGCAGCTGGATGATTCGCAAGTTCGATTCCATCACGATTATGGCTTATCGGGACACAGCGGCCGCGATCTATAATGTTGCGAAGGATGAATTGATCGATGCAGCCTCTGTAGGCAAAACCATCTCGATTGCTGTAGAAACGAAGCAGAGCAAGGAAGGGGATTTTATTACGTTTTACGAAGAGGGAGAAGCTTACATGGAAGAGCAGTTGAAGCTTGTAGAGAAAATGGCCAGTGTGCATCCATCCTTCAACGGTTTCTCCATTCATGAGTACACGTCCTGGCAAACATTAAAGAAATAAGGTGTGCATGAGAAGAGCAAGTATCAACTGTTCCATAAAGGAAAGGAAGCTTGAAGGCATACCTGAACGACAGCTGTTCCTGTTTTAACTTTAAAAAGGTGCTTGCAGAAGTGATCGCTGCAGCACCTTTTTTTATTTATTTTAGATAAGCTGGCTAAGGGAGTCAGGCTCCAGGTTCAGGTTGTGCGTAAACATTTTGCGATAATGGGACGGGGTGGTATGTTTGTGTTTTTTAAAGGTGGTAATAAAGTAGCTCAGATGCTCAAAACCAACGTCCATCGCAATGTCGACAATTTTATGATCCGTATTCTCAAGCTGCAGGCAGGCCTGCTGTACACGGTAATAATTAATGTAGTCCACCGGACTCTTCTGTACCATCTGTTTGAAAAAACGACAGAAATGCCCTTCGCTCATATTCGCTTCTTCCGCCAGTTCTTTCAGCTTGAGCGGTTCAGGATAACGCTTGTGAATATAACCGAGCACCGATTTCAGACGTTCCACCTTGTCAGGGCTTCCTCCATGAACAGAGCCTTTGAGCGGCAGCTGCTTACGATGCTCAAACATACGGGCAAACATCAGATAGAGATAGGCTTTCGTAGTCATTTCACAGGTTACTGCTCCGGCTGCGTGATCTGCGAAGATACGCTCCAGATATTCCAGCACTTCTGCTCCCCAGGCTTCATCCGGCGTGATATGAGAGGGGAGTCGTACATTTTTTCGTATGATGGGAACGATAAATTTCTCCTGCACTGCGTCAAAGCTATGGCTGCCAAGCAGATCGGAGTGAAACACGATAGAGGAAAACATACAAGGCTCCGTGCCTCTCAGGTTGCCCGCATGAATCTCGCCCCGATGAACAAAAATAGCCTCTCCTGCCTTGACCTCAATTCGGTTCATGTCAATCTGAAACACGGCAGAGCCCTGCGTCACCATCGTAAACTCCATCTCGTCATGCCAGTGGCAATCGAGAATGCTGTCCCCATTCAGCTGCTGAATGTCAGGATACACACTTACCGGATACATGGCATTGCCATGAATACGATCCTCCCTTAAACGTTCACGTTCCATAATGTCCCCCTTGTATCCATGAAAAGATGTAATCGTTTGCAATATATATCGATAATCAGCTAAATAACCTTTGAAATATCAAAATAATGATATATTTAGTCAAAATAGAAGAAGAAATTCATTATTTATATCAATATCATTATAGTATAACCGAAGGAGGTAATCCAAGATGAAATTTACAGATGGCTATTGGCAGATCCGTGATGGATATCATGTTCAAAATCCTGCGGACGTTCGAGATATTGTACAAAAGGGCGATTCCTTTACCGTATATGCAGCAACAAAACGTATTGAGCGCAAAGGGGACACCCTGAACGGAACGCTGCTCAAAGCAACCTACAGCTCTCCAATGCCTGACGTCATTCGTGTACAGTTAAATCACCACAAGGGCAAAGTCAATCCGGGTCCTGAGTTTGCTCTGAACACGTTGAATACCGATGTGCAAATTACACAAGATGAGCATGGTGCAGAGCTGAAAAGCGGAAATCTTCGTGTAAGCGTGAACAAATCCAAGGGCTGGGATATAGGCTTCCATTATAACGATAAACGTCTGACAGGCAGCGGCTGGAGAGGCCCGGCATATATCGAGTCAGCGACAGAAGGGGTGTTTTTCCGGGAGCAGCTGGAGCTGGGTGTGGGCGAGTATGTCTATGGCCTTGGTGAACGCTTCACTCCGTTTGTGAAAAATGGCCAGGTTGTGGATATCTGGAATGAGGATGGCGGCACAAGCAGCGAGCAGGCCTACAAGAACATTCCGTTTTATCTGTCGAATAAAGGTTATGGCGTATTTGTCAATCATCCTGAAAAGGTATCCTACGAGATTGCTTCTGAAAATGTATCAAAGGTGCAGTTCAGTGTAGAAGGAGAAACGCTGGAGTATTTTATTATCGGTGGTGCCAATCCCAAAGAGGTGCTGGACAACTACACCAAGCTGACTGGCAAACCGGCTTTGCCGCCAGCATGGACGTTTGGACTGTGGCTGACAACGTCATTCACAACGGATTACGATGAAGCGACGGTGAGTCACTTTGTTGACGGCATGGCTGAGCGTGATCTGCCGCTTTCTGTTTTCCACTTTGACTGCTTCTGGATGAAGGAATATCAGTGGTGTGACTTTGAATGGGACAAGGACATGTTCCCGGACCCGGAAGGCATGCTGAAGCGTTTGAAGGACAAGGGACTCAAAATCTGTGCATGGATCAACCCGTATATTGCCGAGAAATCCATTCTATTTGATGAAGGCATGGAAAAAGGTTATCTCGTCAAGACGGCTGATGGCAGTGTATGGCAGTGGGATAAATGGCAGGCGGGCATGGGGCTTGTGGACTTCACGAATCCAGAGGCAACTGCATGGTACAAAGACAAGCTGAAAGGTTTGATTGACCAGGGCGTGGACTGCTTCAAAACCGACTTTGGCGAAAGAATTCCGACCGATGTTGTATACCATGACGGTTCTGATCCGGTGAAAATGCACAACTACTATACTTTCCTGTACAACAAGGCAGTATTTGATGTGCTCGAAGAAAACCTGGGTAAAAATGAAGCCGCCTTGTTTGCACGCTCCGCTACCGTAGGCGGTCAACAATTCCCAGTACACTGGGGAGGAGACTGCTCTTCCAACTATTCCTCCATGGCAGAATCACTGCGCGGCGGATTGTCTCTGGGCCTCTCCGGGTTCGGCTTCTGGAGCCATGATATCAGCGGATTCGAAGCGACAGCCGAGCCAGATGTATACAAACGCTGGGTACAGTTTGGCCTGCTCTCTTCCCACAGCCGCCTGCATGGTAATGAATCGTACCGTGTACCTTGGTTATTCGATGAAGAGGCTGTCGATGTTGTGCGTGACTTTACGAAGCTGAAGCTGAGCCTGATGCCTTACCTGTTTAACTCTGCGGTTGAATCCTCTGTACAGGGTCTGCCTATGATGCGGGCAATGGTGCTGGAGTATCCAGACGATCCAACGTGTGCGACGCTTGATCTGCAGTACATGTTTGGTGACTCGATCCTGGTTGCGCCGATCTTCAACAAAAAAGGCGACGTTCGTTATTACCTGCCTGAAGGAACATGGACCAATTATCTGACAGGAGCCAAGGTTGAGGGAGGACGCTGGATCAGTGAAAATCATGACTTCAAAACACTGCCAATGATGATCAAGCCAAACAGTCTGATCGCGGTTGGTGCAGTTGACAGCAAACCGGATTATGATTTTGCCGACAATGTATCCCTGCATTTATTTGAACTTGCTGATGGAGAGACAGCACAGGCTGTAGTTGTTAATCAAACCGCAGAGCGGGAATTGCAAGTCGCAGTATCACGCAGCGGGTCGAAGCTGTCGGTTCGCGCAGAAGGTGCAGGCAAGCCGTGGAGCATCGTGCTTCGTGGCATTGATTCGGTATCAAGTGTAGATGGTGGTACGCAGCAAGCTGGCTCACATGGGGTAATCGTAGCTGCAGCATCAGGGACAAGCGAGCTTACTATAGAGCTGTAACATGTTACAATAGGAAATAGGAAATAGGAACGGACGGTGCGTGAGGCACCGTCTGTTTGTTTATTTGACATATCCTGAATAATCAACCTTGGTTAGACCGACAATAACGCTGTTGTGTGTACAATCTGCGAAGGTGGTTAGGGTATGTCTGATAAAAAGTGGGACCTCGTCGCACTTGCTTCCATCCCTGTGATTATGACCTTGGGGAACTCCATGCTTATACCGATTTTGCCACAGATTGAACGGGAATTGAAGGTATCTTCATTCAAGGTCAGTATGCTGATTACGGTATATGCTGTAGTTGCGATTCTGCTGATTCCACTGGCAGGATATTTATCGGATCGATTCGGCAGGAAAGTGGTCATTATCCCCAGTCTTGTTATTGCGGCGGTCGGTGGGGGTGTTGCTGGTGCTGCAGCATGGATAATGCAAGGTGATATCGCTTACTGGACGATTCTTGCGGGAAGGTTTTTACAGGGGATCGGTGCGGCAGGTGCTTTTCCCATTGTCATTCCACTGGTGGGGGACATGTTTAAGGATGAAGATCAGGTCAGTAAAAGCCTGGGCATTATTGAAACCTCCAATACGTTTGGCAAAGTGCTCAGCCCGATTCTCGGAGCAGCGCTGGCGGTCTGGCTCTGGTATTCCCCGTTTCTGGCTGTTCCGGTGCTTTGTCTGATTTCGCTATTGCTCGTTATATTTCTGGTCAAAACACCGAAGAGGAGCGAGAAACCCCAGACCTTCTCTGAATTTATTGCGTCCATCCGTGGCGTATTAAAACAAAAAGGGCGTTGGTTATATGCGTTGTTTGCCATTGGCGGCATCTGCATGTTCCTTCTTTTTGGCGTGCTGTATTACCTTTCGGAGACACTGGAGAGTGAATTTGCGTTAAAGGGTGTGGTGAAAGGCCTTGTACTGGCGATCCCGCTGGCCGCGTTATGTCTTGCTTCTTTTTTTGCGGGCAAATGGATCGGGAAAAACAAATCCAAAATGAAATGGCTGGGCTTCACGGGGCTTGCCTTGGTTACCGTATCGCTGGGGATCATAGGCATGTTCGACAATATCTATGTTGTCGTGGGGTTATTTACGCTAGGAAGCGTCGGAATCGGGGCTGCACTGCCGTGTCTCGATACGTTAATAACCGAAGGGGTGGACAAAAAACAGCGGGGTACGATTACAGCTTTGTTCAGCAGTATGCGCTTTATCGGAGTATCACTGGGCCCGCCTGTCGTGTCCTTGCTCATTGGAGCCCATCATTTCCTGCTGTTTGGCATTCTGGCCGCATCAGGTGCAGCCGGGGCTTTACTTACCTTGTTAGCGGTGAAGCCGAATAAGGGAGGGCAGTCGTCCTCCGAAGGAGATTCGAAGCAGCGGCATCAGCACGAGCAAGAGAACGAAACAAACCCAGCATACAGAGTCCCTTTGCGTCGTAAAAAAAGTCCATTTTGACATGACGTATCTGAGTAATTTTTTATGTCTAAAAGGGTAAAATAAAAAACGCGTCTACTCCGAGAGCAAATAAACTGCTGCCCGGTGTAAACGCGTTTTTGTTGTGCAATGCGCTGAGGTCTATTTTCTATTCTCAGAACCGGAAGTGTTCTGCTCAGAAGCATCGGATGCCGTGATGTGTGTGTGTGACAGCAGCGGATGCGTCTGAATCTGAAAACTGCCGCTCCGTTTACCCTGGATCAGATAGATCAGCAGAAAGAGCACCATGAACAATACAGAGTAACGATACATTTCGGTATAGCTGGTCAGGGAAGCGATGGAACCAAGCAGAAGCGCTCCGGTAGCAATCCCGAGATCAAGCGTATTTAAAAACATGCCATTAGCCATTCCCCGCTGAGCAGGGGAGACCACTTGAATCATCCAGGTTTGCAGTGACGATTGCATGGAGCCATAACCAATCCCGTACATAAATGCTGCTGCAAACAGTACCGGCATCGTTGATGCTGTGGATAGGATAACAAGTCCGAGTGCGATACATACGGCACCTGGAATTAATAAAGCTTTAGGTCCTTTGCTGTCGTAAATACGACCAGCAAAAGGTCTGACAAGCAATACAGCCATAGCGTTAAATAGGAAAAACAAAGCCGGATTCGCAAGATGAGCTTCCTTGCCAAACAGGACGATAAATCCAACCAGTCCACCGTAAGTAATGGATAACAGGCCGTTCAGTATACTAGGAAGAATCAGTTTGCGGTTAAAGGTTGTTTTCCCGGCAGCACCCGATGCAGAAGATGGAGCACCCGATACAGTTACCGCAGCGGGTTCGGCAGCCTGCTGTAAGTGTTGGCTTGAAGCAGCCTGCTGCGTTTGAGCCGCTTTTTTGCGGGTCAGGCTGTAACTGAGTGGATAGATTACAGCGATAACAGCCGCAGTGCACACCATAAGTGTCACAAATCCGGCCCCTTGCAGCAACGTAACACCGATGATTGGACCCATGGACATCGCAAGGCTTGTTGACAGACCAAAGTATCCCATGCCTTCACCCATCCGCTTCACGGGCACAATGTCAGAGGCCATCGTTGGGAAGGCGGTGCTGCTCATGCCGAATCCAACACCAAACAACATGCGCAGCAGCAACAGCACAGCAATGCCGGCAGCAAAATAATAGCCAAGCGTGGCGAGCAGGGCTACAGACAGACCGATATAGATCATCGCATTACGCAAACCCTTCTCCAGCGCCTTGGCGGAGTAAAGCCTTGCCGCAATGGCACTCAATGCGAACAGACAGGTGAAGAGACTGACTTGAAAGGCATTGGCGTGGAAACGATCCTGTACATATGAGGGAAGGGGTGAAACGATCATGTGCAGTTGAAGAAACAGCAGAAAATTACATAACATTAGCAAAATAAAATCGGTTGTCCATAATCGGACAGGTGCAGATTGTTCTTTCATGGTGAGACATTCCCCCTGAGTTGTGATAGTTACAGATTGTGATTGATGAGGGAAAGAGTATGCTTAAAGGCTTCCATCTGGTCTGCGGGTATACCTTCTGCAAGTTTTTTATTCATTGCTCTTTCGATCGGTACTAGAATATCAATTAAAGCTTTGCCTTCCTTGGTTATATACAGCAGATATGCCCGGCGGTCATGTTCGCTTGTCCGGCGTTCGACCCAGCCTTTCTTCTCAAGCAAATCAATAATTCGTGCTGTGGTTGGCTGATCCTTGAAAACAAGCCCGGCGATCTCCTTCTGGTTCACACCTTCTGAACGATTCACATTAAAAAGGACAGAGAACTGCTCTGTCGTGATATCGTATGGCTTGAATTGAGATGCCAGCAGTGCGGCTGATTTGCGATGGGTGAGTCCGAGCATGAATCCAACGGATTGCTCCAGAGAATAATCCATGTATCAATGAGCCTCTCTTTCCGAAATAACATCGTTTAAATTCATTTAATTGTTATAACAACTATATGTGAAACAAGTAATTTTGTCAAAGCCAATTTATGCTTTCAAGGTGATTGCATCCCGGTGCAAAGCACACAGAATCCTGTTAGAATAGGAATGAAACGGCTTTCAAGGCAATTCAATTCGTGTGTAAGGAGCGTTTAATGATGCTAAAAAATATCCCTGCCATACTTCCGCCCGAGCTGCTTAAATTCATGTCCGAGATGGGGCATGGCGATGAACTTGTAATCTCGGATGCCAACTTTCCGGCAGCCAGTCATGCGCAGCGACTGATACGCTGTGATGGCGTAAACGCTGTGCAGCTGCTACAGGCCGTATTACAATTGTTTCCGCTGGATACGTATGTAGAGAAGCCCGCCGCTGTAATGCAGGTGGTTAAGGGAGATCCCGTCATACCGATCATCTGGGAGGATTACCGGCGAATCATTGAAGAGCATGAAGGCATAACCGATGCATTGGAGTATGAGGAACGCTTTGATTTTTATGAACGGGCCGCCAAAGCTTATGTCATTGTTGCCACAGGGGAACGGGCGCAATATGCGAATCTGATTTTGAAAAAGGGTGTTATCTTTCCTGAACCAGGCCATGCCCAAGGGCAGCTGAATCTGGAATTCAAATAGACAATCAAAGTTATGGCGACGGGGCTGGCGAGGCTTTCGTTGCCTTTTTGTGTTTACCCGAACGCAGCCAGTAGACGACAGTATATACATGGGCATCGACTCAACCAGAACAGTAAAGGCTGTATCGCGTAAGAGCGAATGCCAATTCGTAAGCTGCTGCATTTCTGGCCTACGCATCATTTACTGCAAACTTTGCTTCAGTTGATGAATGGGGCACAACGAAGATTTCTTTTACAATTAAATTAAGGAAGATATGAGGTGCATGAAGATATGAAGCACAGGGAGGATTTGAGGGCTATGGAGGAAATAGAAATGCAGCAAACGCAGGACGTGCAAGTTCGAATCAGACAAGCGAACGGAGAAAACGACATTTCTGAAGTATCAAGGCTTTTTAACAATTACCGTATTTTTTACGGTCAGCATTCAGATCTGGAGGGAGCCCGCTGTTTTATCCAGGAACGATTCCGTAATGAGGAATCTATCATTTTTATTGCTGAATTAGGTGAAGCAGGTGAGTGCGCGTCAGCTGAAGCAGAATCCGTATCACACTATTCTGGCGAATCACAGGTGCTGGCTGCTGGTTTTGTGCAGATTTATCCCAGTTTTAGTTCCGTTTCTATGGGACCGATCTGGGTACTGAACGATCTATATGTCGATTCGGTTTACCGAAAGCAAGGGATTGCAAGAAAACTGTTACAGGCCGTTGCCGGAGAGGCACAGAAACAACAGATCATCCGTATTACGCTAAGCACTGCTGTGAGTAATCTGCATGCTCAAGCATTATATGAGTCTGAAGCGTATACACAGGATCAGGGCTTCATGTATTATGAACGTAGTGTTTATTCTGGAAATGAAGCGTAAGAGAGACACTTGGCGTTAAGGGCAGGTAAAAGGAGGGAGCAGCTGATATGATGCAATGGATTGCCATGATTACGATGCTGATCGATCATATAGGTGCTGTATTTTTTCCGCATATTGTGGAACTGAGAATTATCGGACGTATCGCGTTCCCGATCTATGCTTTTGCGGTGTATATTGGTTACAAGCATACACGTAATGTGCAGAAATACATATGGCGTTTGTTCTGGATCGCGGTCATTTCTCAATTGCCGTTTACGGCAGCGTTTAATCATTTCTCGCTGAATGTGGTTTGGACCTTGTGGTCGGCGCTGCTTGTTTTGCTGGCTTTGGATAAGCTGCCTTCCAGATCTCTTGGTATCCTGATTGCCATCGGAGCGGGCGTAGTCATGGAATACACACATATGGACTATGGGATGTATGGCCTGCTGCTGGTACTGCTGTTCCGCTACTTCAACGGGCCTGTGCTGGTTATGGCTCATGTGATTCTGAATGGACTCTATCTGCTGTTGTACCACAGTTCATTACAGATGTACAGTGTGCTGGCAACTATCGGGATTGCTATCGCTCAGTATTATCAGGCGGCGTTTCGCTTGAAGGGACCACGCTGGATCTGGCGTTATTTCTATCCGGCTCATCTTGCGATTATTGCTGTGATTCGCTGGTTGCCCTGATTGCATTTTCTATTATCGTTTGGCAAGAAAAAGCCACTTTTTCGCTATGTGCAGCGAGAAAGTGGCTTTTGAAATAAAGGTGTACATTGATGTTTATTAATTCATGTTTATTATAGAGAACACTTGCCGAACCTCGATTAATCCGCAACCGTCGTTGTTCCGTAATTCGGACGAATCGGCTCCGGGAAATATCCGATCTGAACGGCATAGTCCAGCATAAGATTGATGAAACGATGGTCTGTTCTGGCACACGAAATTCCGGCCGGTTCAACATATGCAGTTGTTACCGGTGATGCATAGGCATATGCTGAATCCTTCGCTCCATCACCTTCAAGCTGCGCGATGGCAAGCTGTAAGGCTTCTGGCTCTTTAGGGATAGTGGCATCGAACAGCCAGCGGTTATAATCCTCAAACGGCATCGTCTCAACATGATAACCGGCTTGTTTGATCGCTTCAATCAGATCATCATAACGAATCGGCTCCGGATTACAGATGTGGAATACTCGTCCGGCTGTATCCTGACGTAAGGCCAGATGTACGATCGCTTCACTTGCATAATCAATCGGCGTGAAGTCCATCATCCAATCTGCAGCAGGCGCTTTACCCAGCATCAACATTGCTTTGATCATTCGGTAAATCGCATTGCTGTCGATGTTGGTCTGGAAACGACCGGTGAGAGAATGACATGTGAGATTGCCCGCACGATAGATGCTGACAGGCACACCTTCTTCTGCGGCAGTCATGAGCACTTTCTCGGCTTCGAGCTTGCTGTCCGAGTACAGGTTGTCTACATGCAGCTCAGCCGGGAAACGATCGTACTGCAGCGTGGATTCCCATTGCCCGCTAAGGGCCAGATCCTCCGGTATACCCATGGTCGATACGTGATGGAAGGAGGCTCCTTTTTTGTTGCGGATCAGATTCAGCAAGGCAACGGTACCTTCGACATTCGTTTTGGCAAACTGTGATGCTTCTCCGAAATGTCGTACGTCAGCTGCACAGTGAATGATGCGGTCAATGCGTGATTGAATGTAAGCTTGCTGTTCACCAGACAGCCCAAGGTTTTTTTCCTCCAGATTGCCTTCAACGATTTCCACACGATCTGTAAGCTGATCAGCCAGTTGTTTTCCGAAATAGCTTTGCATGACTTTGGTTAATCGCTGCATGGCTGTTGTTCCGTCACTTGCACGGCGAACGAGGGCATAGATGCGCGCCGAAGATTTGACAATCAGCTGCTGCAGCACGTGAGAGCCGAGATAACCCGTTGCACCAGTCACCAGCACATGCTCGGGTTTAACAATATCCGGGTACCCCAGTTGGGATGAGAGCTCGACCGGATGTTCGGAAAGCTGAGTCAGCACTCCGCTGCGGACAGAAGCCTGTGTATCCGTACGCTGATGGGATAACATTTCTATTCGATGGGCAAGTGCACGAATCGTTTTTTCAGCAAAGAAATCGGCAATTTTCAGCTGTGGATAATGCGGCTTCAGAATAACCAATACATGGATGACCCGCAGGGAGTCGCCGCCAATGCTGAAGAAGCTGTCCTCGATACCGAACTCGTCATGCTGCAGGATTTCTTTCCACGCATTGTACAGAATGATTTCCGTTTCTGTTTCGGGCATCACCCGGTCAGGCTGATCAAAATGACGTTCTGTATGCGGCATGGATACCATTGCTTTACGGTTGATTTTGCCTGTCGGTGCGATCGGCATCATATCCAGCTGACAGATCCATTTCGGTATGAAATACGATGGCAGTTTCTCTGCAAGCGCTGCTTTGATGTCAGCTGGCGAAACGGTGCTTCCATCTTTGGAGGTGAAATAACCGACCAGCATATTCTGACCATCTGCTTCCTTTTTCGGAATAACAGCCACATCCTGAATCTGCTCCAGTCGAGCCAAATGATCTTCAATCTCACCGATCTCAATCCGGTGACCACGAATTTTAAGCTGGGAGTCACTACGTCCGACATACTCCAGCAATCCTGTATCCAGTACCTTGGCAATGTCGCCGGATTTGTAAATCTTTTCTCCGATAGCAAAAGGATTATCAACAAATGATTGCTCGGTGCGCTCAGGCTGGTTCAGATAACCTTTGGCAAGGGCAGGCGTTGCGATGTATACTTCACCGGGAACACCTATCGGACAGAGCTGCTGCTCTTCATTGACGATATATACTTTGTAATTATGAATCGGTTTGCCGATGGGAATGTTAACGACATCTTCTGAAATCTGCTCACTGATCCGGTAAGTGGTCGTAGCTACTGTACATTCTGTAGGCCCGTAAACGTTAACGATATCAATCTGATTGCCAAATTTACGCTGGAATGCCCGAACCTGCTCGCCGTAAAGTGCTTCTCCGGCTACGGTAATAATGCGCACCTTTGCCAGCTTGTGAAAGCCTTCGTCAGACAGATAGGAAGCCAGCTGGTTAAAGAAAATCGTTGGCAAAATGGTGATAATGGTTGTTCCTGTGCGTTCAACTGCACTTGCAAACTCTTCGATGGACACACGTTCTTCCGCAGACAGCAGGTAGAGCTCCGCACCATAGAACAGGGCGCCGATCGTGTCCCACACGGATGCATCGAAGCTGTATGTGGCAAACTGGGTCAGAACGTCTCCGGGCTGAATGTCGCAGTCGCGCTGTACAACGCTGCCCAGATTGGTGACTCCCCGGTGGGCAATCAGCGCACCCTTAGGTTTGCCGGTTGAACCAGAGGTATAGATAATATAAGCGAGATCGTCCGGCTTGATATCCAGATTCGGATTGCTTGCTGCAAAGCCTGCAAGGCGACCGTCCACCGAGAGAATCTGGCGTACCGTCGAAATACCAGAGAATAATGCTGCAGCCTGCTCATAAGAAGCTTCTGTTGTCAGTACAAAAGATGAGGCCGTATCTTCAACAATGTAGCTGTTGCGTTCCTCTGGATGTTCAGGATCAATGGGTACATAAACACCGCCTGCCTTTAATATACCGAGCAATGAAATGATCGTTTCCAGGCTTCGATCCATAAAGATGCTTACAAATTCACCTTGCTGCAGTCCATTGGACATCAACACACGAGCAACCTGATTCGCCCGCTCGTTCAATTCCCGGTATGTATAACTCATTGAAGGAGAAGTTATCGCCGGGGAATCCGGGTACGCAGCCGCAGTTGCTTCGAACCACCCATGGATTGTTGGATGGACTGGCTCAAGCATTGATGTATCATTCATCTCGCGGTAGATCAAACGATCGGAAGGAGAAAGGATATCTACAGCCCCAATGGCTTTATTGTAGTCACGCAGCATTGCGAGAAGCAAAGTCTGGAAATATTCTGCATATCGCAGCACTGTAGATTCCTTTAACAGAGAGCAGTCGTAGAACATGTCAAGAATAATTTCATTATGATCATAACGAATGTTCCAGTTCATCACCTGAGGGGCCTGAGGCAGCTGAACACTATTCAGCATAAATAGTGTCTCAGGATACCCTCCGGTTTGCAGTGTATAATGAATTTTCAGCTGTTCTGTAATTTGTTCAAACAATTGATTAAACGTTGTTTTGCCCTGAAGCTGTAATGAAAGATAGGAAGCTGCCTGATCTGGCGCAAGTACCCCAATGGCAAGCTCCTGTTCTGCAGACAATCGGAATAACAAGGCCGCATAGGCTGAAAGGAATGCAGGATACACCATCTGTTCCCCAAACCTCTTTTGAAGTTCACGACTCAATGACGCTTGCAATGTAATATGAGTAGACTCATAAGAGAAAGTTTGCTGGCGGCGCCCATAATCCAGTGGAATCTGAAGAACGGGCAAGCCAGATTCCACTATGTTGGATGATGATTGGTTTTCAATCACTTCAGGTATCCTCCTTGGTTGAAACCGAGTGTTGGTTTATTTTTATTGTTGCTTGCTTACATGGAAATGAGAGATTAGCTCTTGCAGTTCTTCGGACATATCGTTCAATCGAGTAGAGGAATCTACCAGTGTAATTGAGGAAGCTTTCTGTTCATCAACAGATACTGAAATCTGTTCACTGCTTACTGCTGTTTTACTTACACTTGCGGACAAATCTTCAGCCGTTGCTGTCATCTCTTCTGTGCCTGCTGAAATTTCCTCTGTTGCACTTGATACTTCCTGAATTTGCTGTGAAACCTTTTTCGCTGCTTCGAGAATTTCGTCGAACAATTGACCTGTTTGATCTGCTACTGTGAGCCCTGTATCCACTTCCGAGGTGCCTTGCTCCATCGCACGAACGGCTTGTCTAATACCGGCTTGAATCTCTTGAATCAAAACACCAACTTGGCTGGTTGCCTGTTCCGATTGTTCAGCGAGCTTGCGTACTTCACCAGCAACTACCGCAAAACCTCGACCTTCTTCACCGACACGAGCAGCTTCAATGGAGGCATTAAGAGCAAGCAGGTTGGTTTGACTGGATATGCCCGAGATAATGTTCAGGATATCGCCGATTTCCTGAGAACGGCTTTCCAATACTTCAATTGCGGATGCTGTGTTTTTTACAGACTCAGTAATCAGATTCATTTGTTCGGAGACTTGTCGAACTACGCTGTTACCCTGTTGTGAGCGGCGTTCCATCTCATAAGCTTCATCCGCTACACTGGCGGAGCTGCTTGCAATGGTTTGAATAACGGTAGCCATCTCGGACATGGCACGAGCGCTGTCCCGCGTCGCTTGCTCCTGTGAACGGATGTTGGACGCAATCTGGGTTACGTTATGATTAATAGAGTCTGCGTTGTCACTGTTGCGTTCAGATACTTCATAGAGTTCCTTGGCGGACTGATTGACTTCCTGAGAAGTCACTTGCACTTTTACGATAGTGTCATTAATTTTGCGAACCATGACATTGAATTTCTCGTTAACGAGTCCCAGATCATCTTTGCCTGTCGGGATGTTGACATCAAGGTTGCCTTTGCTGACCTCGTCAATACCTTTAATCAGGTGACGAATCGGAGAAAGTGTGTTTTTAACAACCAGATATTGGATGATAAGGAACAAAAGCAAGAAAGCAACGAGAATAATCGTTCCATTTAACAGCAAGGAATTCAGACCAGCCGGCACCGCACTTGCATCGGCATCGACAGCGAAGTAAGCAAAAATTTTGCCATTGCTGTCCTTGATCGGGTAAGCGATCGTTGTCCATGTTCCAAAGTCATCTGAATAAAACGAGGTGAATGTTGGACGGTCTGTATTCAGCATTTCTTTGAGCGCATTGGCAACGACAACAGGCTGTTCGTACATGTCACCAATATTTACGTTATCACTCTGAAAAGCCTCTCTCAGGTTTGTTGGCATCGCGACAAGCGAGGTTAATCGTTTGTTATCGCCGCCAAGCTCAACACCAAAGATATAGGCTTGTGCAATGTTAGGATAATATTTTTGCATTTCATCGAAATAGGCTCTTAATTTTGTCTGTGCTTTACCATCATAGCTTTTTTCGGTAATTGCGGTCTGTACATCAACGGGATTAATATCTTCTGCCCACTTTTTCGTAATCTGTGCTACTTGTCCATGTAACTGATCGACCAGAATCGTTTTTTGGAAGTAATAACTGCTTGCAATCAAAGCTACACCAATGATGATAATGTTGGTAAATGAAAGCAATAGGTTTTTGGAGAAAAACGACATGTTTTTCCAGCTTAATGATTTCACTAAATTCCACTCCTGATCTCTATTAAAGTTAAATGTTTGTAAGCTATACTTCGAATCGAGCAAGCTATCTCATCTCGTCATCCCCTTCTGAAAATATGCGACAATGGTCTCGGTTTCCTGTTTGTGTATCAAGACTTATGTACCTCTTGAAACCATAGGTGTCTAATTATTAAAACACATCTCTATCTATTATGTCGTGTAAAATGTCGTTAAATTGAAGAGTATTGTTAAAAGTTTTTTAATTTTCTACGTATTTATGGACATATTTCTCGAAAAATAGGTATAAAGAACTGTTTATTGTAATCAATTGCCATTTTTTAGTTTCATTCTGTATTCTATAACATAGTGAGTAAAATTACACTATCAAACATCCAGAAATGAACACCTTGCTGCATCAGAAGCATGGATATACATTACATAAGGTTTTATCTATAATAACTACATATGGTTTTTTATAAATTGAGAGCAGGCGGGGGTTAAATGATGAATCTGAAACAAATTGCGGCAGAACATGCAGCATCATTCGTTGAAGATGGAATGAAGGTTGGTTTGGGCACAGGCTCAACTGCATATTATGCGATATGTCGAATCGGGGAACGCGTTCGGGAAGGATTGAACATTCAGGCGGTAGCTACCTCGGAGGCTTCAGACAAGCTTGCAAGGGAGTGGGGCATTCCGATTATTCCTTTTGATCAAATCGGGCGTCTGGACCTGACGATTGACGGAGCAGACGAGGTTGATCCGGATTTCAATCTGATCAAAGGCGGCGGTGGTGCTCTTTTGCGTGAGAAAATAGTGGCAGCAAACAGCGATAAACTGATTATTGTTGCTGATGGTAGCAAGGCTGTACAGAAGTTGGGTAAATTCCCGCTACCTGTTGAAGTCGTGCCTTTTGCCTCGGAATGGACTTTTCAGACGCTTGAAAAAATGGGATGTCAGCCGCAGTGGAGAATGGACGGGCAAGAACGGTACTTTACCGATAACGGCAATCTGATTGCAGACTGTCATCTGGGCACAATTGAGCATGCAGCAGAATTGAATGTGCAGCTTAATATGCTCCCTGGTGTTGTAGACAACGGATTATTTGTGGATATGGCAAACCTAGTTATTATCGCGAAAGAGGATGGCACGATCGATGAGCTTCACCGTCCGTGATCATTAAAGAAAAAGGGTCTGTGAACATTGAAATAGGAAGAGGGCCTGTGAACCTAGAATGGGAAGAGGGTGAGTATAATCACGAGAACTGAACCGATACTTAGACAAGATGAGCTTGTCCTCCGATGCGTGGAGCCGCGAGATCTGGCTGAACTCTATGAACTGATCTATGGGGAGGACGAGCCTGAATGGAAACGATGGGATGCGCCTTATTATCCGCTGGAGCGTGTGAGTTACGAGCGTTTTGAGCAGAATACGTTCAAACGCATGAGAGCGGATCACGAGGAAGCACACCCCGCATCTATTCGGGTTATTGAAGCGGACGGAGAGATCATTGGCATGATCAGCTATTATATAGAAGATTCGTCATCCATGTGGCTTGAGATAGGAATTGTGATCTACAAACCCTTAAGATGGGCCCGTGGCATTGGTACGAGAGCTCTTCAAATGTGGTCAGGTTATTTGTTCGAACAAATGCCTATAGTCCGGGTTGGACTAACGACCTGGTCGGGCAACGAGCGAATGATGCGGGCTGCTGCCAAGGTTGGATTTCAGATTGAGGCACGTCTGCGGAAGTGCCGGATTGTACTTGGAGAGTATTATGATTCTATTCGAATGGGAATGCTTCGTGAGGAATGGGAGCAGATGTATGCCATAAGGGCGGACAGAAATGTAAACAACTGATGGAGGATTATAGAAATGCTGAACACGGAGGATAACCGGGACCTGTCATTGCAATTATTCGTTGTACTTATTCGAGCTTATAATTCGGTGACATCACGCTCCAATCGGGACATCCAGAGCCATGGACTGAATTCAACAGAGTTTGGTGTACTTGATCTGTTGTATCATAAAGGACCACAAGCTTTGCAGAAGATTGGTGAGAAGGTGCTGATGTCCAGTGGAAATATAACGTATGTTGTCGATAAGCTGCAAAATAAAAATCTGCTGTTTCGCAGACCTTCCAAGGAAGACCGGCGGGTGATATACGCTGAGCTGACGGAAGAAGGCAAACAGTTGTTTACAGAAATCTTTCCACAGCATCATCAAGTGATTATTGATATCCTGGATGGACTTGAAGCTTCCGAGAAGGTGGAAGCGATACGTCTGCTGAAAAAACTCGGACTTGCTGCAGAAGGCAAAACGGACCTGCGTTCATAACGTAGATCCGTTTTTTTTGTGTCCATAAATGGACTCTGATCCTAACTATGTGACTTGCGTACAGATACATAATATAGGAAGATTGAAATTCGAAAGAATATGAACTCTTGTTCGTGTATAATAGAATAGTTAAATTGCGTGATTTAGTTCGATTTTTTATTATAACTCAATAATAGAGGAAGTAGAGTTCATACAGCTGCAGGATGAAGACAGGGGAGGAATGTGTCTATGAGTCATCGGGAAGCTGGAGAGCGTTTACTTCAAAATGCAGGAACCTTGGCTGAGAAAATTACCGAAAAGCAATATCGGCTACAGCCTGATTTAATGGAACGTTTCGGTCCAATCGGAAAAATACGAACAAAGGAAGACTCACGGTACAGCCTGAGTTATTTGGCAGAAAGTGTGCTTGTGAAGAGTCCAAGTTTATTTATTCACTATATATCCTGGTTAAAGGTGCTGCTTGCTGGTTATCGGGTATCTGCCGAAGATCTGGAAGTGAACCTGCAGCTGATTAAAGAGTCATTAGAAGAAGAGTTCGAACATCCTTATCTTGAATTTCTTCTGGAGTACCTTGAAATGGGCATTGAAGCGACCTGTCAGCCGGAATCGCAGAGTAGCTTTATTCATGCCTCCTTGCCCTATGGACTGGAGGCTCAGGCTTATGTACAGCATCTGCTTCATAATCGTCGAAAGGAAGCTTTTGAACTGATCGAATCAGAACTGGATGCTGGTGCATCGATTCGTGACATGTATCGCTACATTTTTCAGCCAGCGCAGTACGAGATCGGTCGATTGTGGCAGCAGAGCGAGATTAGTGTGGGCCAGGAGCATTTTTGCACAGCAGCAACACAATCGTTTATTTCAAGATTATATTCCAGATGGCTGCTTCAGCCTAATCAGGAGAAAAGGCTGGTTGCTGCCTGTGTCGGAAGTGAGCAGCACGAGATTGGATTACGCATGCTTACAGATGTATTTGAGATGGAGGGCTGGGATACGCATTATCTCGGTGCAAATGTTCCGAATGCAAGTATTGTGGAGGCCATTGGTCGGCATAAAAGTGATGTAGTGGCAATCTCCGTTACGATGACTTATCATCTTCATCTGGCTAAAGATTTAATTCATCGCATTCGAAGCCATGCAGAAACGGCACATGTCAAAATAATGGTAGGCGGTTACCCGTTTAATATAGACAAGGATTTATGGCGGGCAGTCGGCGCGGATGGTTATGCACCGGGAGCGGAGGAGGCTGTCGCTGTTGCGGAGCATTTACTTATTCATCCGGTATCGCTTGACAATGTAAGTGCGGCAAGTGAAGCAGGAAAGGGATGAAGTGATGTCTAATGACAATGAAGAGATACAGAGACTGCGTCAAACGGTTGAGCAGTTGTCAGACCGGATGATTCGCAGCAAAGAGCAGGAGGAGCGCACGCTCTCTGCGTTTTCGGAAATGAATAACGAATTGGTCACGCTCCAGCGGAGACTTGCCAAGAACAATGTGAGCCTGGAGTCGGCACGGCAGCAGGCAGTAGAATCGGACGAGTCAAAAAGTGCTTTTATGGCGGTTGTCAGTCACGATTTTCGCACACCGTTGAATGGCATATTGGGAATGGCGGAATTGTTAGCCCTGTCTCCCTTGTCCGAGGAACAGAAAAATTCAGTCACTGTTATCCAGGAAGCAGCGAAGCTGCTGCTCAAATTAATTCAGGACCTTCTGGATCTATCGAAGCTTGAGGCGGGGCAGATGCGGCTTGAACAGGGCGAAGTCAACCTTCAGGCGATATTGGACCAGATTGCGCAGCTGCTTCGGCCGCAAATCGAGAAGACAGGAAATCGGTTGTTGATTGATTTTGATGCTGAAGTGGCGTCTGTACTGCAAGGGGATTCGACAAGAATAACCCAGGTGCTGATTAATCTGATCCAGAATGCAAACAAATTTACGACGGATGGCTTGGTAGAAGTGCGTGTGAAACGATTGAAGCATCAAGCCCATCATGCACAGCTTATACGATTTGAGGTGCAAGACACCGGGATAGGTATTCCAGAAGCAGATCAGGCCCGTCTCTTTGAGCCTTATGTGCAGACGGAGCAGGGGCGTGCGAAAAAGTATGAGGGTACAGGGCTTGGCTTGTCTATATGTAAATCACTGGTTACCCTGATGAACGGGCAGATCGGCATCAAGAGTAAGGAAGGGCAGGGCTCCACCTTCTGGTTTGAAATAGAGCTGGGTGTACAGGCGGATCAAGGCGATGAATCCGTGCAGCAAGCTGCGGGAGATGATTCACCGGTTCATTCAGCTGGCCCGGGTCATGATGATAGCTGTGCTCCTAAAACAGATGTTCATGAAGCAACCAAGAAGTCCGCGCTTGCCTTGCCTATACTGCTCGCTGATGATAATGCAATTAACCGCCAGCTTGTGCAGTTACAATTAAAGAAGCTAGGATATACGGAAGTGGAATGTGTATCCAACGGGCAGGAAGCGCTAGATGCGTTTCGTCATAAAACATACAGCCTGATTCTGATGGATAGCATGATGCCTGTTATGGACGGAATCGAAGCTGCCCGCCAGATTCGAATCATCGAGCAGAATGAAATGCGTGAACCGACACCGATCATTGCAATGACAGGTAATGTGATGAAAAGTGAGCAGGAACGATGTTACGAGGCCGGGATGAATGATTTTATAGGTAAACCATGTACCCTGGATGTGCTTGGAGTTGCTATCCGAAAATGGCACTCGGCGTCCAAGCCGGTTGAGATATTGAATATGAACGTTGTTCGTGAAATTGCCGCCTTGAATACGGACGGGAACGAAACGCTGCTTAGCATGCTGCTGGAGATGTACCGTGCGGAGACGCCCGGCAAGATTGAAGACCTGCGCAGACATGTGGTTTCTGCGGATCATACAGCGGCAGTCGAGACAGCACATGACTTGAAATCAGGCAGCCTGAGTCTTGGCATCAGCTATCTTTCAAACCTGTTTAGTCAGATAGAAGAACATGCCAAAAAAGAGCAGACACATCTGGCAGAGCCGCTGCTGGACAAGCTTCTTCCGGCGTATCAGGCGGCATGTGAAGCACTTCGACAGGCTAACACCGACTAAGGCGTGTCTTGAAGCCCTCTGAAGTGCATCCAGGTATCTATCAAGAAGTGAAGAAACACATGATTCTTTATTTCGCTTTCTGGTGAACGTTACTGTGAACGTCTAAATCGATTTGCAGGAGGTACCGGAATGGGAAAACAACAATTTGAGGCTGCTCGTCAGGCTGAAGCGGGGTATCATTCCAACTTCTATAAAAACAATGAATTGTTTGAAGACGGAACATGGATGTCCAGACCGATGCCCCTAGTTATGGAAATGCTGGAACGGCTGCTTGTTCACAAAAAAGAACTGTGTGTACTTGATTTGGGATGCGGTGTGGGCAGACACACAATACCGATCGCACAGCGTCTGACAGAAACCAAAAGTCAAGTCATTGGTGTAGATCTGCTGGATGAAGCGGTGAACGGACTTAACAAGTATGCGAAGCAGTATGAGGTGAATCACATCGTTCGGGCAGAAAAAGCAGATGTTGAGCATTATCAGGTTCAGCCGAATGCTTTTGATTTTATTGCAGCTTGTTCATGTCTGGAGCATACCTCCAGCAAAAAAGCTTTGCTTGAAACGGTGGAGCGATTAAAAGCGGGAACTCGGCTCGGAGGCATTCATTGTATAACGATGAGCACCAGCGTAGAGGAAAAGGAAATTCAAACAGGCCGTCAGATCGAGCCGTTGATCGAATTAAATCTGTCCACATCCGAAGCCATCACATTGCTGGAACAGGCATACAAGGGGTGGAACATCCTTTTTCAAGAGCATGTTACCCAGACGATTCAAGAAGAAAAGTATGATGAACCCACGGAGTTTCGCTGTGAGCTGCTTCGGTTTGCTGTGCAGAAGGATTAATCGACTCGTCTTGAACTTTGCAAAAATAAAGTCTACAATACGATAACGGGTTTGAGCATTTCTTTGCGATTGCAGAGCTGAATAAGTCTTTTGGAGGAATTGTTTTGTTGAAAAATTTGAAGCCTCGTTTGAAGGAGCTGGAAGTTCAGGAGTTGTTATCCTACTCTGTCTTTCCAGACCCGGATCAGGTGAACCAAGCGATACAGGAGTACGAGACACAGGAGACATTGTTTCTGTCTGGTTATGAAGACGAGGAGCAACTGGTCGGTCTTATTGGATATGAGCACACCGGGCCAAGCGAAATTACAATTCGCCATATAGCCGTGCTGCCGGAGAATCGGTTCAAAAATTATGGTCGCGGAATGATCTCACAGCTGCTTGCCGCCCATAATCCCGATACGTTGATCGCAGAAACGGACCATGAAGCGGTTGAGTTTTACCGTAACAGCGGATTTATCGTATACAGCCTTGGTGAGTTATATCCTGGTGTGGAGAGATTCCGCTGTGTATTAGAGAAAGAAGATGAGCAGGACGAGTAGTGCGTGCATAGAAGTGACCATTTTAAAGTCATGAGAAGCTGCACTCACATACTCCTATACTTGGATACAACCGACAGGATGTCGGACTTGGCAAATGGGCTGAGTCAGATGTCCTGTTTTTTTTGATTTCAAAAATAGGATAAAAGTATTGCTTTATAACATAGTTTCATTATAGAATAGTTTTGTTGATGAATAGTTCGTTATGTGAACTAATTTGGAGGGGAGGATATCCATGAGCGCCACAGATGCAAAAAGTTTGGTCAATCGATATTTGGACGCCTGGTTTTTGGTGACAAAGCGATTTGATACTCAGATACGGGAAAAGGTAGGTCAGACGGTCACGAAGGATCAGTTCAGTGCACTGCGTCTCATTCATGAGAAGCCTGCATGTACCCCATCGGATCTGGCTGAGCTTCTATGTGTAGGCAAGAGCAGCATCACGGCTCTGGTGAACAAGCTGGCTGACCGAAGTCTGGTGCATCGTACAGGTGACGAGCGTGACCGTCGCGTCATCTATCTCACCTTGACCGATATGGGACTGCAGATCTACAGGGAAACCGAGCTGGAGATTCAGAACGTCCTGGAGCCTTACTTGAAGCATTTTACGCCAGAAGCGGTCCAGAATTTTATTGAATCATTTGAGAAGCTGGCAGCGCTGCTAACACAAGAAGAAGGGCTGGAAGAACAATGAGAGCGATTTTGAAAGGACGCTGGTGGATCATGGGGCTGTGGATTGTCGCAGCTGCTGTGTTAATGTTCACCGCGCCAAATATGAGTGAGTTAATTCGTGAGAAGGGGCAGTTTTCCGTCCCGGAAGGCTATTCTTCCACCAATGCTGCGGCGATTCTGGAAGAAGCCGCGGCTCAAAAAGGAGAACAGAAGGGCACGGCCATTGCGTTAGTATTTCATAATCCGGATGGACTCGGAGCAGCAGGCAAGCAGGAGGCAGAGAAGGCGATCAAGCAGCTTGAGGCCGATAAGCAGAAGCTGGGCATCGTGTCTATTGTAGAGCCATTTTCTCAGCCTGAACTGGCAGACAAGATGATCTCGGAGGATGGCAAAACCATTCTGACATCTCTCTCCATCGAGATTGGTGACCGTACCGTCAAGGAAATGCGTCAGGATCTGAATGACGCTATGAAATCAGTCCCGGTTGAACATTATTTTACAGGTAAAAATTTGATTGACGAAGATACGATCGAGAGCTCCCAGGAAGGACTTAAGAAATCGGAATACATTACTGTTATCTTCATTTTACTTATTCTTTTCATTGTATTCCGCTCGTTTGTCGCTCCATTTGTACCGCTTCTGACGGTGGGCATCAGTTACATCGTATCCCAGCAGATTGTAGCGTTCCTGGTTGACGGAGTGGACTTTCCGATCTCCACGTTCACACAGATCTTCATGGTTGCGGTTATGTTCGGGATAGGTACGGATTATTGTATCCTGTTGATCAGCCGTTTCAAGGAAGAACTGGTGCATCATGAGAACACATGGGATGCTATTATTGCTACATATCGTACAGCGGGTAAAACCGTATTTTTCTCGGCGCTCGCGGTATTGGTTGGATTTGTGGCCATCGGCTTTGCACAGTTTATGCTGTATCGATCTGCGGTGGCCGTAGCTGTCGGTATAGCTGTGATGATGCTTGCACTTGTCACCATTGTTCCATTTTTTATGGCCGTGCTTGGAAGAAAGCTATTCTGGCCATCGAAAGGCTCACTTGAGCATGCGGAGAGCGGAATCTATAGTGCAGCCGGGAAATTCTCGCTTAAACGTCCGTGGGCAGCCCTGCTGATTGTTGCGGCGGTTTCTGTGCCCCTGCTGGTGACTTATAATGGAAAATTGTCATTTAACAGTCTCGATGAGATCGGTGACAAATATGATTCAGTTAAAGCCTTTAACATTATTTCAGACAGCTTTGGTCCAGGTGAATCCCTGCCGGGGCAAATTGTCATTCAGAATGACGAGCCGATGGACAATGTGAAGTATATGGCTGTAGCTGAGAAAATTAGTCGTGAAGTAGAAAAGGTTCCTGGTGTTGCAGGTGTACGCAGTGTAACACGTCCAACCGGGGATGAGATCAAGGATTTTGAAGTTACGAAACAGGTGGGCACTCTCTCTGATGGTCTGGGCGAAGGCAAGACGGGTCTGGACAAAATCAGCGATGGTCTTAGCAAAGCAAGCAATGAATTGAGCAAAAATGAACCTCAGCTCAAAGAAGCGGCTAATGGAGCCGGAGAGCTGACCAAGGGAACAAGCCAGCTGCAATCCGGTATTACACAGCTTAGCGATGGGCTGAAGCGGATTGAAAAAGGTATCCGCGACGGTTCATCTGGTGCTGGCGATCTGAAGGCGGGTCTTCAGCAAGCCAAATCCAGTGCAGAGCAGCTTGCGAAAGCGAATGATCAGCTGCTGCAAGCCTATCGTCAAGCGGGAGCCGGTGTAGCTGCGCTGGGCGACGGCACGAAGGAACTGGAGCAGCAGCTGACTGGAGTGTCAACAGCTCTGACAAGTCTGACACAATCTTTTGCTGCGCTTGAGGAGCGTTACCCTGAGCTGCAGCAGGATGCTGACTACCAACGAATTAAAGGTACGATTGGTCAGACAGGTACAGGTACAGCGCAGCTTGCGCAGGGACTGTCCCAGATTCAAACCAATCTGAGTGCAGCTGCAGCCGGAATTAATCAAGCGAATGAAGGTTTTGCTTCTGCCGCAGCTGGACAAAAGGCGCTGGCTGATGGTCTGGGTCAGATCGTTGCAGGCATTGGACAATTGCAGTCTGGATTGAAGCAGGCTGCGGACGGTCAAGGTAAAGTGATCAAGGAGATTCCTTCTATTCAAAATGGTCTGGGTCAGCTGCAGGGAGGACAGGAGAAGATCCAGCAGGGATTCTCCGATCTGAGCGGTCAACTGACACAGCTTACAGATGGCCTGAACCAAAGCGTAGACGGAATTAAAAAAGTGGCAGGAGGTCTGGATTCTGCACAGGATTATTTGACAGAATTGCAGAACTCGCCGGATTCCGATCTTGCAGGCTGGTATGTTCCGGCAGAAGCACTGCATAACAAGGACTTCCAGAAGGTCTTTGATACGTATCTGTCCAAGGATCGCAAGACAATGACACTGGATGTTATTTTTGCAGAAAATCCGTATGGTACGGAAGCGATTGATCGTGTGCAGGATATTGAAGCAGCAGTGCAGCGTGCGGTTCAAGGCAGTGCGCTTGAAAAGGCTGACGTAGCTATTGGTGGTGTAACCAGTACGTTTGCCGACTTGCAATCCATCTCGAACAAGGATTATATTCGCACAGTGATGTTGATGCTGGCAGGAACCTTTATTATTCTGGTTATACTGCTTCGCTCTGTAATTATGCCGATTTATCTCATTATTTCTTTGCTTCTTGCGTATTTCACATCGATGGCACTCACAGAAGTTGTCTTCGTGAATATTATGGGCTACGCTGGAATCAGCTGGGTGACTCCGTTCTTCGGATTCGTCATGCTGATCGCACTTGGTGTGGATTACAGCATCTTCCTCATGGATCGTTTTAATGAAAACAAAGGCATGAGAGCCCAGGATGCGATATTACACGCCATGAAAAATATGGGGACCGTTATTCTCTCCGCAGCGGTAATTCTAAGCGGAACATTCGCCGCGATGTATCCATCAGGAGTGCTTTCGATGATGCAGATTGCTACCGTTGTACTGAGCGGGCTGGTTCTGTACTCGTTATTGTTCCTGCCATTCTTCGTACCTGTCATGGTGAAGATGTTCGGGCGAGCAAACTGGTGGCCGTTTCCGAACAAGGAACAAGCCGACTCTGCGGATTCCAATCGTTCTGTAGGCATGTAATATACCGAGCAAATAATGCAGTCATCAATGATGTTTAAGGAGGCTCTGCCGTATACCGCGGCAGAGCCTTTTTCTTCCTCATTGCTATCATGGCAAAGAGGGGTGTCTGCCTAAGGACATTATCCCGCGCTTTGACGTGCTGGCTCTCATATGATATATGGCAGTTCTTTATTGAACAGGCAGATCAACAGAGAGAGGGGCGGCGGGATGGTATATCGTTATGTAGCTATAGGAGACTCATTGACTGTGGGTACGGGAGCGCTGCTCGGAACCGGGTTTGTGCCCATCTACCGGCGAATGGCTGAGATGAATCTTCGTACGTTTGTATCGATGGAAAATTTGGGAGTGAACGGGCTGACCTCCGGGGAACTGCTGCAGATGATTCACAACCACCCCCGAGTTCGTCAGGCGGTGCGCGAAGCGGATATTGTTACGATATCTATCGGCGGCAATGATCTGATCCGAACCTTTAAAGCGAGCGGTGGTGTGCCAAGCGCGGGGAAAATGACACAGATTCTGGGTGAAACGCGCAATCACGTATCTCTGACGATGAAACAAATTCGACAGCTAAAAGGCAATGGCAAGTATTTTGTTCGTTCGATTGGATTGTACAACCCGTATCCGCAATCGACAGAGGCAGCATACTGGGTTCGGCAATATAACGCTTATCTGAATGGTGCAGGGTCGGGCAACTATGCATGTGCCCAAGTGTATGACAAGTTCGAGGGGCGTGAGCGCGAGTTGTTGTTTTGGGACAGAGTTCATCCCAATGCCCGAGGATATCGGGTTATTGCTGAGCAACTGAACCGGACGGGATATAGTCCTTTTGTGTAGGTGAAGTGTAAGAGCTAAAGAAAGCTAGACCTGTTATATGAGTTTCGATATGATGAGAGGTATACTTCAAATCATCGGAACAGAGGGGTTAAAAAGGTGTCTAACTTGCATAACAATTGTCTTTCTCGGGCGGAGCAGCAATTCATCTCTGACGTGTTGACCTTGTACGGCATTACATCGGAGTGGCAGGGCAAACGCAGCGAAGGAGGCATGAACAATTCGACCTTCGTGCTGCATACAGACGAAGAAATCTATATTATGAGACAATATGAAACACATAATGATCAAGCGAAAATAGCTTTTGAACATGACGTATTGACTGCACTGCAGCATTCCGATTTCAAACTGGATTCGCCTAGACCTGTTGAATCTGTTAAAAATCAGAGGATGTATCAGGTCGTTCAGGATGAGTTTACAGGCAGAACGAAAATTGTGACGTTGTTTCATTATCTGGAAGGTGTCAATCCAGTATGGGAGCATGCGGATCAGCTGCTGCAATTGGGACGTGCAGCCGGTCATTTATCCTCATCACTCGCCAGACTGGATGTGCAGTCGGAGCCTGTCTATCCACCATATTACCGGATTGATAAGGCTTATCCGCTCTGTTCACCGTCCAGACTAATGGAACTGTGTGCTTCGCCACCGGAGGCACTGACTGCTTGTGCTGCACAGCTTGGACAGCTGCGGGATGAACTTCCGGATCTGTTTGAAGCGCTGCGCGGAATGGATCAGCTCCCACATCAGCTTGTACACGGAGATGTGAACGCCTCGAACGTGCTGGCTGATTCCGAAGGAAACATCTGTGCAATTCTGGATTTCGAATTTGCTACTTGGGATCTGCGAGTAATGGAACTGGCCGTTCCGATGTCTGACATGCTGACGATGGACAAGAGTGAAGCTTGGATGTGGAAGGCGCAGGCCAGACTGGTTCAGGGATTTCGGGAAAAAGTGGAATTGACGGCTCAGGAGCTGAGAGCGATTCCTCCGTTAATTCTGCTGCGAAGTCTGGACGTGGTGATGCATTTCATCAGCCGAATGCTGGAAGGAACAGATAAGCCGCAAGTTGCTGTGGAGCAGATTGTGAAGTTGAAGCAGCGAATGGAATGGATGCGGCTGAATGAGCTTCAATTACGCAGATTGTTAACGGAATAATTCGTCATGAATGAAAGTGCACTGCTTCTGCTCGGGTTAAATGGGCAGGGGCCAGTGCACTTTGTATGTGTTGAAGTTTTTGAAACGGATATCAGGAGGTTATATCGTCATCTTGCGAAACCAGCTGCGAACAGCCCAGCGGCGTTCCTGACGTTTCTTATACTTGGGCAAGGAACGATATACATTCAGGGATTGATGATAAGCCTGCTTGGCATCATCGTTACGCCCTATCGAACGATAGACGGAGCCGAGTAGATAGAAGGCCTCACTGGACGAAGAGTGAATCTCCTGAAATTGCTGCACATAATGAAGTGCTTTGTCGCGATCCGTATCTTTGAAGGCGGTGGCAAGCGTGAGATAAGGCTGCCCGTATTTTACTCTCGGATTAATCTCAAGCGCATGTAAAATATGACGTTCGCCTTCTACAGTGTGACCCAGATGCAATTCAGTTGTGCCCAACGCTTCCCAGTATTCTGCCGACTGCTCATAAGGGCGCTCCAGTTCAAGCAAATAAGCATGGGCTTCATTATAACGTTTGCGTTCAATCAGCAGCCTTGCCAGCTCCAGCTTGGAGGATACTTCGTTGGGATTTAACGCAAGCTGCTGTTTCAGCCGCGAAATGTTGCGCATCCGTTTCAGCGGCTTGGTGAGGCTCGGGAATACACCTACAAAGCGCCGGTCCAGAATGTACAGAATGACCAGCAGAATGAGAACGGCAAGGAATGGATTGCCGACGATCTGCCAAAGCAGACCAAAAATAAGAAATTTGATAATCACAGGTTCAACTCCAGTAACAATTTGATCGGGCTTAGCAAGCCTTGAATATCATACCATATCTTTCCTGCAAATAAACTGTGAGTGCATATCAACGATGACGTACCATCGTTCTGCGGTAAGCGGCGGGGGTTGTACCTGTAAGCTTCTTGAATTGTCTGTAAAAATGAGGCAGGCTCTCAAAGCCGCAGGCGTCTGCGACTGCCGCCATTGTGGCATCTCCTTGCACAAGATGCTCCTTCGCCATAATCACTCTGCGAGCCAAAACGTAGTCCGTTAACGTCATCCCGGTATAACGTTTGAAGGCACGGCTAAAATGGGCAGGAGACACGGCAGCTTGCTGAGCAAGTTCGGGTAAGGAGAGGCCGCTTCTCAGTTTGTGGTCCATGCTGGATAGTGTAGATGAGAGCCAGGATGGGGCCGGAAGTGACGCTGTAGCATGAGCGGGTCCGGCAGCGGTTTCTGCCTCCAGGCGTTCCAGAAAAATGAGCAGCAGCTGCAGATGCAGCTGTGCTGCGTGAGCACTCAGATGATGGTCAAGCTGGAATTCGGCATGTATGTCCTCGATTAAAGCGGATACTTGTGCGCGCTGCTCTTTGTTCAGCTGCCTTTTGTATACCCGGCGTTTACGGCAGCGCTCGAATGGATGCAGCAGCGCTGAGGACATGCCACCCGCAGATGAAGCCAGCAGCCCCGGGCTAAAGAACAACGCCGACGAAGTCACGGGATTGCCGGCATCGGGCAAAGCACGGTGCACTGTGCTGCCTGGAATAAGGAACAAATCACCCTCCTGCATCTCTTCAAGCCCCGTATCAATAAAAATACTGCCTTGTCCCCGGTAGACATAAATAATCTCATGCCAGTCATGCAAGTGATCGGGCAGCTCGTTCTGCGGGGACTTGGTATCACTGTAGACGAGCCGCAGCGGTATGCCTGATTCGGTCTGGATCGTAGTGCGTACAGGTGAGTGTTCCATAAAAATACTCCTTTTGGAGACGAATGTCTCTGGTGAGATGTTATTTCTAGTCATGAAAGAGTATATTTAACGCAAAATAAGCAATTTAATTTCCTTTTATTGATGATACAATGAATTTAAAGCGTTTACAATAAAAGGATGACAGCATCTGATGTGTATTCTGGGTTTACAAATAATCGGTGAGGTGAATGTCCATGTCTGCAAGCACAAAGCGGCCAAGGTTAAAGCTGCATTTGCTCGGTAATGATAGTCAGCGCAAATGTAAAGAAATGATGGAACGTCCCGTCAAGGTTTTGCAGATCGGGGAAGGGAACTTTTTACGGGGATTCGCAGACTGGATGCTGCATGAAAGTGCAAGACAGGGCAAGTTTCACGGTAGTATAGCTGTGACACAGCCGCGGCCCGGCGGAAAGGTCAAGCTGGAGCAGATTCGTGATCAGGATGGATTATACACGATGATTACGCGAGGGCTGTCTGACGGGAAGCGTGTAGAGCGTACAGAGATGGTGTCCATTTTTTCACAATATATTAATCCGTACGAGGAGTGGCAGACGTTTTTGGAGCTGGCAGAGCTCCCGTCGCTTGAGTTTGTCATCTCGAATACAACCGAATCCGGGTTGAAATATATAGCTTCTGACTATGTTCCGGGTGAGCCGGTACAGTCCTTTCCTGGTAAATTAACGGTTTTCCTGCATCAGCGATATGTACGATTTGGTGGAGATCCATCTAGAGGTCTTATTCATCTTCCGTGTGAGCTGCTGGAGGGCAATGGAGATGTGTTGCGGAGCTGCGTGCTCCGTCACAGCGAGGATTTCGGATTTTCCGACAGCTTCCGTTCGTGGATCGAGCATCATAATTTGTTCCTGAACAATCTGGTGGATCGCATTGTGACGGGTGCACCGACAAACGAAGAAGCAGAGGAGCTCGCAGATCGCTGGGGGTACGAGGATCAGCTGATTAATACGGCAGAGCCCTATCATTTCTGGGCGATCCAGGGGGAGGAGTCACTGGACAAAAGGCTTCCGCTCAAGCAGGCCGGGCTGAACGTGCACTGGGTCAAAGATCTGAAGCCTTATCAGCTGCGGAAGGTTCGCATCCTGAACGGTTCACATACACTCATGTCCTCCCTTGGCTTGCTTCGGGGCAAACAGCATGTCAGAGAAACGATGGAAGACCCGCAGTTCAGCTCATGGATCAGGGAAGCGGTGCTTGAAGAGATTGTGCCAGCCATGGATATGCCTGAGCTTGGACTGGAGCAATATGCAGAAGAAGTGTTCGAGCGTTTCCTGAATCCCTACATCGATCACAAGCTGCAGGACATTGCATTAAATACCGTTGGTAAAATCAAGGTGCGTGTGCTGCCAACCCTTCTTGCTTATGAACAAAATCAGGGAAGCTGGCCCGAGCGGTTGGTGCAGGGGCTGGCAGGCTTCCTGTACTTGTATCGTCCGATTCCAACAGAGGACGGATACAAGGCCCAGCTGCTGAACGGTGAAATGATTTCCTTGCGGGATGATCCTGATGTGCTGAAAAGGTTGGCTGCTCATTGGGACGGGTATGACAGTCTGAGCGGTACAGCGGCAGCTGATCTGGAGAACAGGGTTGCAGACGTATTGTCCGATGCAGGCATCTGGGGAGAGAGTTTGAATGAAAAAGAAGGGCTGCGTGCAGCACTTGTGCATGAAGTCGGCAAACTGGAAGGTGAAGCGAAATGAGTACAACCAGTACAATCAATGACTGGATTGCGATCCAGCCGCAGGATGATGTCATCATTGCACTTCGGGATTATGTCAAGGGGGAAGAAATTACTCTGCCGGATGGGGTATCATTCGCTCTGCTGCATGATGTGCCCAAAGGACACAAAATTGCAGTACATGACCTCGCGCAAGGTGCAGATGTGATGAAATACGGCTTCTCCATCGGGATCGCCCAAGAGCCGATTGCACAGGGGAGCTGGATACACAGCCACAATCTGAAGACAGGCCTGCACGGACTGCTTGAGTACGAATATCAGCCTGGAAAAGCAGTCCCTATGGACATGCCGCCCGAGCATCTGCGCTCCTTCGATGGTTATTTGCGCCCGAATGGCGAAGCGGGAATTCGCAATGAGATCTGGATTGTGAATACCGTGGGATGTATCAACAAGGTATGTGAAGCCCTTGCCCGTATGGGGCAGGCTCAGTTTGGCAGCCGTATTGACGGGGTGTACCATTTTCCGCATCCATTCGGATGTTCCCAGCTTGGGGATGATTTGAAATATACGCAGCAGCTGTTAGCTTCGCTGGTGGAGCATCCGAATGCCGGGGGTGTGCTTGTCATCGGTCTGGGTTGTGAAAATAACCAGGTGGATGAGTTCCGCGAATGTATTGCGCCTGAATATCGGGAGAAGGTTCGTTTTCTTAAAGCGCAGGAGACCGAGGACGAGCTTGAAGAGGGACTTCGTTTAATGGAAGAACTGGTGGAGATTGCAGAGCAAGAGCAGCGTCAGCCGCTGCCGCTGAGCAAATTGAAAATTGGTCTGAAATGCGGGGGATCGGACGGGTTATCCGGCATTACAGCGAATCCGCTGGTAGGTGCTGTTGCCGATCTGCTGGTTGCCGCAGGAGGAACGGCAATTTTGACAGAGGTACCCGAGATGTTCGGAGCGGAGACGATTCTGATGAACCGTGCTGCCGATGAGCATGTATTTAATGATCTGGTAGACCTTGTGAACGGCTTCAAGCAGTACTTTGTGAATCATGGTCAGAACATCTATGAAAATCCTTCACCGGGCAACAAGGCAGGCGGCATTACAACACTGGAGGAGAAATCACTCGGCTGTACGCAAAAGGGAGGACGTTCCTCGGTTGTCGATGTGTTGAGATACGGTAAACGAGTGACCAAAACCGGTCTGAATATTGTAGAGGCACCAGGGAATGATCTGGTTTCGGTGACGGCATTATCTGCAGCGGGAGCTCATATTGTGCTCTTTACGACAGGCCGAGGCACACCTTTTGGCGGTCCAGTGCCTACACTGAAAATTGCGACACAATCCGATCTGGCGAAACGCAAAAAACACTGGATTGACTTTAACGCAGGGCAACTGCTTGAAGGCCAATCGATGGACGAGGTCAAGGTGCAATTATTCAGCCAGATCATTGACATTGCTTCAGGGCGTGCAAACACACTCAGTGAGTTGCATGGTTTCCGCGAGATTGCCATTTTCAAGGACGGAGTTATTCTGTAACTATAAGTAGAACTAAATATTTTACACCATCCACTCCGATGACAGAACAACCTGGAGAGTAGCGGTTATCCCCAGATTTTTTGGATTCCCTTTAAATAATGGGGAAAATCCGGTGATAAAGGCGACCGCTCCGCTTTTTCAGGTTTTTTCTGTCCTCTGCGTTCACGTGTAAATGAATAGTTTAACTTAAATATCCATGATGACGATCATAATAAATCAAACCAACAACCGGACGGTCTGCTTGCCTGCAGACATCCGGTTGTTGGTTTGTTCAGGCGGAGAGCTTTGGTGGTGCAAAGTACAAGGGCCTTATATTTCATACAGCATTTGTTAAGTGGTCCATTCCAATATGTGCACGCCGCGCGCTTCGATCTCGGTCGCACCTGTATAATGTTGACCTGTTAACAGGTCGCGAGCAGCATTTTCACCCAGGTCATACGATTGTGCAGACGCATGATGATTCATGACAAACAGATAAGAGCTGCCATCTTTGGTGCGTGCGCTTACCTCCACACCTTGCGGCGTTTCCAGCAAAGGTTTGATATGTTTGGCTGCTGCAAGCTCACCAAGCAAACCGTCAAGGAACAGATCATCCGGGTCTGTGGCAACATACCATGCTTCCCCTTGACCGAATCTGTTGCGGGTAAGCGCAGGCATGCCTTTGTAGAAGTCCTCACCGTATTCAGCAATCACTTCTGCCCCTTCACTGTGCAGCAGGTCACATAACATGCCACATTCGTAAACGCCCTCAAGTGAACCGAATGTTTCCTGCAGCACGATCGTGTTCTTCTGCTCGGGTAATAGCGCATCAATCTCTTCAACCCAGATGCCAAGCAGGCTGCGCAGCTCGCCCGGATAACCGCCTGTGGTCACCAGATCATGCTCGTTAACGATGCCGCTGAAGAAGGTGGTCAGGAATGTGCCGCCAGCAGCAACAAACTGCTCCAGCTTGGCAGCAAAGCCTGGTTTGACCATGTATAACACAGGCGCAAGCACAAGATTATAACTGCTGATATCTGTATCCACACTTACGATATCCACTTGAATGTTACGGCGGAAGAAGGCTGCATAATATTTGTGAATCTGATCGACATATTTCAACGCAATGGTCGGTCCGCTTGATTTTTCGATAGCCCACCAGTTGTCCCAGTCAAATACGATGGCTACCTTGGACTGCACTGCCGCATCGAGCGTCGTATCGCCCAGGAGCTGCAATTCCTTGCCCAGCTGTGCTACTTCGCGGAACACCCGTGTATTCTCATGTCCGGCATGTTCGATAACAGCGCCATGATATTTCTCGCATGCCCCGATTGAACGACGCAGCTGAAAGAACATAACCGTATCCGCGCCATGTGCGATGGATTGATAGCTCCACAGCCGCATCACACCTGGACGTTTCAGCGAATTGTAAGGCTGCCAGTTCTGCTGGCTTGGTGTCTGCTCCATCAGCATGAACGGCTGACCATCCTTGAGTCCACGCATGAGATCATGTGCCATCGCGGTGTAGCTTACCGGTGTAGCAAGACCCGGATAACTGTCCCAGGAGACGATATCCATATATTTGGCCCATTTGAAGTAGTCAAGCTGTTTGAAAAAGCCCATCAGGTTGGTTGTAACGACGGAGTCGGGGATATGCTTTTTGATGGCATGATATTCCAGCAGGTAACATTCCAGCATACTGTCCGAGTTAAACCGGGAGTAATCCAGAGAGATGCCCTGAAACGAGGAGCTGTTATGGCCCCAATGCTCGCTTAGATTGCTTGGAAGCACGATCTCGTCCCAATCGTAAAACGTGTGCCCCCAGAAGTTGGTGTTCCAGGCTTTGTTGAGCCGTTCAATGGACGTATAACGTTTCTTGAGATACACACGGAATGCCTTCTCACAATTATCACAGTAACACTCGCCGCCGTATTCGTTGGAGATATGCCACACGAGCACAGCGGGATGATCTTTGTATCGGGCTGCCAGCTTGTCAGCGATGATCTCGGAGTATTTGCGATAGGTTGGACTGTTTGGGCAGGAGTTATGCCGCCCGCCGAATTTGCGTTTGCGCCCGTCTGTATCTACACGAAGCACATCCGGGTATTTTTTAGCCATCCAGGCCGGATGAGCAGCCGTGCTTGTCGCAAGGCAGACGTATACTCCATTCTCATAGAGACGATTAATGAGCTGGTCCAGATACTCAAAGTTGTAGGTTACTTCATCGGGCTGAATCAGCGCCCAGGAGAAAACGTTAATGGTAGCGATATCAATACCTGCCAGTTTAAACATACGCAGGTCCTCCAGGTGGGTCTCATGATCCCATTGTTCAGGGTTGTAATCCCCTCCATAGAACATTTTGGGCAGTTTGCTGCTTATCAACGCGCTCACCTCTTGTATAAGAATAATTCTATACTATATGATACATATGACTTTTAAAATATAACAAAAGTGATAACTCATATAAGAATATGGAACTCAATTATGGGATATAAAGCTTGTGATTGCAGTTCTATGCGAGGAGGCTTTTATGCTCATTTCGCCCCGTCATCAACGTTATTTTATGACCCCGCGAGACCAGTCGCTGCCGCTGTACATCGAGAGCATCGGGTATAACGGAAGTCAGGAAAAAGTCTACAGACCTGCAGGTTATCCGTATTATCACTGGCTGCAAACGGTGAAGGGAGCGGGTGAACTCAAATTGTCCGGGGCTTCGGCAACACTCGGTGAAAATGCAGGTATTCTGCTTCCACCCAACCTGCCGCATGAGTACGTCCGTGTTCAGAAGGAGTGGGAGACGATCTATATTACTTTTGGCGGATCGCAATGTGCAGCAATTGTCGATTCGCTTGGTCTGGGTGAGCCTGCTTTCCAGCAGTGGGATCTGCATAGTCCGCTGAATCGTTACGCCCGGCATGTGCTGGATTCCATCGGCAATGATCAGGATTTATCCGGACTTGAAGCGTCAGCAGACATGTACCGTTTTCTGATTTTGCTCAAAAAACATGGCATGACCGGCAATCGCTCCTCGATCTCGCAAGCCGTAGCCAGACTGGCTCCGCTCCTCGCCTTTATGGAGCAGCATTATCAAGATCCCGACATTGGACTGGAGCAGATGGCATGCATTACCGGAATTTCATCGAGACATTTGAACACGCTGTTCAAACAGTCCTTTGGCATGACGGCCTACAGTTATTTTATTTTGCTGCGGATACGCAAATCCAAAGAGCTGCTGACAGGCAGCAGGGAGCTGACAATCAAAGAGACCGCCATACGGGCAGGATTTCGGGATGCCAGTCATTTTGTCGCCACCTTTCGCCGGATTGAAGGGGTAACACCGGAACAGTTCCGGAACTTGTACTAATTTAGGGCCGGCTTGAACAAAAAGATATGCTGTAAGGTATTGATGCATGATGCCGTTCCCGTTATGATGGTATCGAATCCTAGTAACGAAAACGATTAAACGGATATATTTCCATGCTAACGAGAGAGGATGAGCCATATCATGAGTTCTATTATCCCTTTGTGGGATCAGGCAGCGCCTTATGCGGCTGCAGGTCATGAAGACGAAATGCCGCATCTGATTCCTTTTATTCAACCCGGTTCCGAGAGCGCTGTCATTGTGTGTCCAGGAGGCGGTTACGGTTTTCTCGCAGATCATGAGGGTGCGCCTGTTGCTGAACTGTTGAATCGTGCAGGTATCAGTGCATTTGTGCTTAAATATCGCGTAGCTCCTCATCAGCATCCAGCTCCCAAGGCCGACGGACAGCGTGCAATCCGTTATGTGAGAGCACATGCGGAGCAATACGGAATTAACCCGTCCAAAATCGCGGTGTTAGGTTTCTCGGCAGGGGGCCATTTAACAGCCACACTGGGTACCCAATATGATGCAGGACAACCGGATCACGAGGACTTTGTCGAGCGGCAGAGCTCGCGTCCAGACCGTGTAATTCTCTGTTATCCGGTTATTACGATGGAGTCATATGGACATTCGGGTTCAAGAATAAATCTGCTGGGCGAAGATGCAACACAGGAACAGATTCAGGCCTTTAGTGCAGAGCAGCAGGTCAAGGCAGACGCTCCTGAAGCGTTTATCTGGCATACGAGTAACGATCAGGCTGTTCCTGTTGAAAATAGTTTGCGCTACGCTCTCGCTTTGGGTAAACACGGTATCCCTTATGATCTGCACGTATTCGAGAAAGGGCCGCATGGCTTAGGTCTGGCTGAGAATGATAATACGGTTCGGGTATGGTCTGATCTGTGCCTGACCTGGCTTAAAAATCAAGGCTGGTAACGACAGGCTGCCCAAGAAAGAAACACAAGAACGGATGCCGCCCTGAGTAACGTACTCATCGATTTCATATCAAGCGAAGGAGATCAGACTCATGAAACTGCATAAGAATGACAAGCTTCTATTCATCGGTGATTCCATTACCGACTGCGGACGATCACATCCTGTAGGAGAGGGGAGTTCGGGGCTGGGCCATGGATATGTCGCACAGGTGTATGCCTTGTTACGGTCTATTTATCCCGAACTGATGCTTCGGGTACAAAATGTGGGTAATAGCGGGAATACAGTCCGTGATCTGAAGCAGCGCTGGGAGCGTGACGTGCTGGAGCTGAAGCCGGACTGGTTGACCATCATGATTGGTATTAACGATGTATGGCGCCAATTTGATCATCCGCTGGCAGATTCACATGTGTTCCTGGATGAATATGAAGCCACACTGCGTGAACTGGTGGCATCTGTTCGCCCGAAGGTGAAGGGACTTGTGCTCATGACACCGTATTATCTTGAAGCAAATCCGGAAGATCCGATGCGGGCTACTATGGACATATATGGAGCAGCTGTTCGCAGGGTAGCATCGGAATATGAGACTCTGTTTGTGGACACACAGGCCGCATTTGCACCATTCTGGGATCACTATTATACATCCGTGCTGACACATGACAGAGTGCACCCGGATGCTACAGGTCATATGATCTTGAGCAAAGCTTTTCTGGATGTGATTGGATTTGAATGGTTGGGTAATAAGAAATCCTGAAAACAAGGAGTGATGATATGAGTAAAGTAACTGTAGTCGTGGATACCCCTGCACTATTAGGAGAAGGGCCCAGCTGGGATGCAGAAAATAACCGTTTGTTATGGGTGGATATCGAAGGGTTCAAGGTGCATGCATTTGATCCGGTGACAGGTCAGGATCAGGTCTATGACGTGGGTGAGCACGTCGGGGCTGTCGTTCCGTATCGCGGCAGCGAGGTGATTGTTGCGCTTCGTACCGGATTTTATACATATGATCTGTCTACGGGCGAACGTCAAGCCATTGCCGACCCGGAACAGGATAAAACGACCAATCGGTTCAATGATGGAAAGTGCGATGCCAATGGACGATTCTGGGCTGGCACCATGAGCCTGAATAACGAGCAAAAGGCCGGATCATTATATTGCCTGGAGGAAGGACAGCCGGTGCGTACAATGGTGCAGCAGGTATCTACTTCCAATGGTCTCGGCTGGAGCCCGGATCGTCAGTTCATGTATTACATTGATACGCCAACACGTTCGATAGATCGTTTTGCTTTTGATCTGGCTTCCGGCACAATCTCGAATCGGACCAGCATTATTTCCATTCCTGAAGAAATGGGATTCCCGGATGGCATGACTGTGGATGCTGAAGGAATGTTATGGGTTGCTCATTGGGGCGGAGGGAGAGTTACCCGCTGGAACCCGGAAACCTCGGAGCTGTTACAGCAGATTGAAGTACCTGCGGATCAGGTGACCTCCTGTTGTTTTGGCGGATCCGACCTGGAGGAGCTCTATATTACTACCGCACGAATCGGGATCAAGGAAGAAAGGTTGCAAGAAACGCCGCAAGCAGGTTCACTATTCGTGGTGAAGCCTGGTGTGAAAGGGCAGGAAACTCATGCTTATGGGCGAAAAGGCTGAGCAATCTGCTGAACATAAGAAGATTTAAGGTGCTGCTTCTGCAGCGCCTTTTTTGCGCCTGGAAGCAAGGATATGAAGAGAAAATATTTTTTTGAAAGACAGCTTGAAAGAAAGGGATAAAACGTTTTCCATCGAATGTTAATTATTGTACAATAAACTATTTTGTGGTTTTATTTACAGATATTTTGTAAGCGCTTAACCCGAATGTGAAGGGAGGTGATGTTTCCTTAATAAGCAACTTCTATGGATTCGTCTGGAACGGCATCATCATCAGGATGAGACAGCGGGGATAGAGCGGATTACAGCACATGTTCAACCATGAAAAGGAGGATATGTTGAGATGAAAACGTGGATGAGGAAGCTGCGGATGATTGGTTTAAGTGTGGCTATCGTAACGGCTTCACTGGGTGGAGTAGGCATGTCTGGAACGGCGGCGGCGGCTCCAAGCGAAGCTTATGAATGGAAAAACGTTGTAACTGGTGGAGGCGGGGGATATATACCGGGAATCATTTTCAACGAATCGGAGAAGGATCTGATCTATGCCCGGACAGACATTGGTGGAGCGTATCGCTGGAATCCGGCTGATAGCAGCTGGAAACCGCTTACCGACTTTGTCGGGTGGGATGACTGGAACAACAATGGGGTGGACGCACTCGCTACGGACCCGGTAGACCCGGATCGTGTGTATATGGCTGTAGGCACGTATACGAACTCGTGGGTACAGGATAACGGGTATATTTTTCGATCCACAGACCGGGGAGATACGTGGGAGAAAACGGAGCTTCCCTTCAAGGTGGGCGGAAACATGCCTGGTCGCTCCATGGGAGAACGCTTGGCGATCGACCCGAATGATCATCGGATTTTATATTTTGGGGCACGCAGCGGCAACGGGTTATGGAAAAGCACCGATTATGGAGTAACCTGGAACAAAGTGACCAGCTTCCCGAATCCGGGCAACTATGTAGAGAATCCAGGGAATGAATATACCAGTGATATTACAGGTTTGGCCTGGATCACTTTTGATAAAACAACCGGCTCAGCAGGACAGGCAACACAGACGATCTATGTTGGAGTAGCGGATAAAAGTGAAAGCATATATCGCAGTACAAACGGAGGTTTGACCTGGACAGCTGTTCCCGGGCAGCCGACAGGTTATCTGCCTCATCATGGGAAGCTGGATGTCGATGGCAGTCTGTACATTACCTATAGCAACGGTGCAGGACCTTATGACGGCACAAAGGGAGAGGTCTGGAAGCTGAACACAGCGACGGGGGTGTGGAAAAATATTAGCCCTGTGCCGAGCAGCAGCTCGGATAACTACTACGGTTATGGCGGCCTGGCTATTGATGCACAGGAACCCGGTACACTTATGGTAGCCACGATGAATTCCTGGTGGCCTGATGCCATCCTGTTTCGAAGCAAGGATGGTGGAGATACATGGACACGCATCTGGGATTTTGAAGGATATCCTGACCGTAAATTCAGATATACGCAGGATATTTCTGCAGCACCTTGGTTAACCTTTGGCGTTAATCCTGCACCGCCGGAGATTACACCCAAACTTGGCTGGATGATTAGTGCGCTGGAGATTGATCCGTTTGATTCAGATCGGTTGATGTATGGAACGGGTGCAACCATCTACGGAACCAATAATCTGACCGATTGGGATCAGGATGAGAAGATTCATATCTCCGTGATGGCCAAAGGCATTGAGGAGACCAATGTAATGGATCTGATCAGCCCGCCAAGTGGAGCAAATCTGGTCAGCGCTTTGGGCGACATTGCCGGGTTCCGCCATGATGATCTGACTCAAGCTCCTGCTACAATGTTCACGAACCCGAACTATCCTTCAACAGAAAGCATTGATTTCGCTGAATTAAGTCCGAATACGATGGTACGTGTGGGTAAAGCCGATTACACGGTTGATCCAAATGCGAGATCCATAGGGCTATCCAGCGACGGAGGCAGCACATGGTACAAAGCAAGCGCAGAGCCTTCAGGCACAACAGGGGGCGGGACTGTTGCGATCTCGGCAAGTGGCAATCGTATCGTGTGGAGCACATCGGACCGGGGAGTATTTTACTCTGCCAGTGGTGATTCATGGACGGCAAGCACAGGAATTCCTGCACAGGCCAAAGTGATCTCCGATCGGGTGAATCCGAACAAATTCTATGGCTTCGCAGCCGGTAAAATGTATGTGAGTACCAATGGTGGAGCTTCATTCACTGTATCTCCAGCTGCAGGTCTTCCAGTGGAAGGCAACGCAGACCTTCATGCTGTACCGGGTGTAGAAGGGGAGTTGTGGTTCGCAGGTGGTAATGAGGAAGATGGGCCATATGGTTTGTGGCACTCCACAGATTCGGGAGCAACCTTTACCAAGCTGGCAAATGTGGAGGAAGCGGACAGCATTGGTTTTGGTAAGGCAGCTCCGGGGCAAAATGTTGTTGCCTTATATACCGTGGCACAGATTGACGGGACACGAGGATTTTTCCGTTCGGATGACGGAGGAGCAAGCTGGGTGCGGATCAACGATGATCAGCATCAATACGCTCGTGTAACAACTATTACAGGTGACCCGCGTATATATGGCAGAGTTTACCTTGGAACAAATGGACGGGGAATTCTCTATGCAGATCCGGTTAACGGAAATGGCGGCACAACGCCAGTACCGAATTCGACGATCACCCCTGTAACGGCTCAATTTGATCTGAACATCGATCATCAGGCTGATATTCCTGTAGCGTTGACACTCAACGGCAATACATTGACCTCTATCCGCAACGGAAATACGATATTGGCAGCCGGAACCGACTATAGTGTAACTGGAAATCAGGTTGTGTTTCATAAAGCGTATCTGGCTACTTTGCCAAAAGGGGCAGCCACATTAACATTCCAGTTTAGTGCAGGCAATCCGGCCACGCTGAATCTGACCGTCAAGGATACAACAGTGGTGATTCCAAGTGGCACGATTCGGATTGAGATGTATAACGGGACAACAGCGGCATCCAGCAGCTCCATCAATCCCAAATTCAGACTGACCAATACAGGCACGGCTCCACTCAATCTGTCGGATGTGAAAATCAGATACTACTATACGATTAACGGCAGCCAGCGGCAAAATTTCTTCTGTGACTGGGCTGCTGTAGGTAACAACAACGTTACGGGTACGTTCAGTGCATTAACTCCGGGGCTGCCTGGAGCGGACCATGTACTGGAGATTGGCTTCAAAGCCTCGGCAGGAACGTTGAATGCGGGGCAGAGTACAGAGATTCAGACCCGTTTCTCCAAAGACAACTGGACCAACTATAATCAAACGGATGATTATTCATTCGCAGATGCACTTTCCTCGTATACAGAGTGGTCGAAAGTTACCGGTTTTGTTGCTGATCAGCTGCAGTGGGGAGTAGAGCCTTAATATAGGGTCCCAGCACCCGGAATAGCAGAATAACTGTGGAAGTTCCTTAACGCCTGAATAGGTACAGGCGTTTTGGGACTTCTTGTTTTGTCGAAATATAGTGTACACTATAGATAGTTACCATTGCTTAAACACAGGATTTGAGATATAACAAGATGTACGATTATTTTATTATTCATGTAACCGCTAACAAGGGGAGACTTCAATAACCAACACATATAGAGTTAAACTGTATAGATACAGAGCGATAGATGAGACAGGGGGGTCGCGATCATGAACCGGTTGTGCAAGGTGCTGATTGTTGACGATGAATTTCTGGTTAGACAAGGTATAAAGCACCATATGAACTGGGAAGCCGAAGGCTTTAATATCGTTGGAGAGGCTTCCAATGGCGAAGAGGGTTTGCAGCAGGTGGAGCTGTTGAAACCGGATATTGTTATAACCGACATCGTGATGCCTGTTATGAACGGTGAAACATTTGTCCGCACACTCAAGGCGGCTTATCCGCAGATAGAGGTAATTGTGCTGAGCAGTTTCAGTGAATTTGAGTATGTTCGATCAACATTGCAGCATGGAGCAGCGGACTATATTTTGAAGCCAAAGCTGGACACAAACGAACTGCTTGAAGTACTTAGACGCACGGCTGGCAAAATTCCAGAGCTTCACTATGAGCCTTCACATGAGGGCTATCGAATCGGTCAGCTCATGGATAAAATGCTATCCGGCTTTACGCTGGATGAAGACAATGAAATGCCTAAGCTGCGGGAAGCATTTCCGTTAGGCTCCTTTCGTCTGTTCGCTTTCCAGCCGGAGAGTGGACTGAAGAATCAGGATCATGAGCGGATTGAAGCACAATTACGGAGCCGTCTGCCTGAGATTGGCTGCGCGGTTTTGCCCGCGGAGAGCCGTCTGCCTGTTCTGCTGCTGAATGTAAAACCAGAACAGGATGAAGAGATGGTTGAACAAATTCGGGAGTGGGCTAAGGAGTCGGGGACGAGAACTGGTGAGCACGCTTCAGTGTGGGTACTCAGCGAGAGGTTTGGCTCATTTGAGAAGATGGGTGAGATCTACCGTGAGCGTCTGGTTAAATTAATGGAGTTTTGCTTCTATTATACAGATCGTGCGATTTTGGTAGATGGCGAGCTTCCACCGATGCATCCCGCAGGATATCAGTTCAATGTCAATATGTTTTTGCAGCATGTGAAACGCAATCGGGTGGAGTCGGCCAGAGAATATTTACGTGATCATGCCGCCTCGCTTGGACGGGATTATATAGCCGACGTATTTGAAATCAAATCCTTTCTCGGCAACCTGATTTTTAATGTTACGATTACGCTGGCAGATATGGATGTGCAATCCTCCGGACTGGAGGAGAGCAAGTACACGTACTTCAAAAACGTCGATGGAGCGTCAAGTCTGAACGAAGTGATGCAGGTGCTGGATCAGTTCATGAACGAGGTTGAGGAATGTGTATCCGGTTCAGGTGGCAAACGGAGTGATCCTAATATGAAAATGCTGCTGGATTATATGCATGAGCATTACGATCAACCGCTGGGGCTGTCCGAGGTGGCCAAGCATTTCCATTTCAACCCATCGTATCTGTCCAGTTATTTCTCGTCACACAAAAAAGAAGGCTTTAATGAATATTTGAATAAAATTCGCATTGAAAAGGCTGAGGAGCTGCTTCGTTCAGACGATGTGACAATATCCGAAATCAGCAGTATGGTCGGATACTCGGATCACAGCTACTTCTGTAAAGTGTTCAAAAAATTCACTGGACTATCACCAAGCCGATACCGACGTAAATTCTGGGCTTAACTCCCGTGGCAGATTCCAGGGATAGAAGTTTAGAGAAATGAAGTTTAAAGAAATGAAGGTTAAAGAAATGGATGAGATGTATTCATGAAAAAATGGTTGTACAGCGGCTTGGCTCGTCTTGGACTGTTTCCCAAGCTGATTCTGGTTATGCTCGTCAGCATTGTACTTGTCTCTGTTCTTATCCTATGGACAACAATTCATATGTCTACCAACCTGTTTACGGAAACGTTCAGCATCACGAATTCCAAGGTGCTCAGCCAGATCAAGACGAACTTTGATGCGTTTAACGACTCAATTGCTGCGGTGACCAATAACGTAGCTCAGAGCGGCGCGATACGCGGGTTTCTATCCGAAGGGGACGGAGATTCAGTCACCTTGTCCAAGTCATATTATAATATGCGGGAAACGATGAAGCGGGTTCAATCGATCATTGACTTTTATGAGGTAGGCATTACGATTGCCGGTGTGAATGGACGCTCTTACTCAACCAATCCCTCCTATATTCAGAAAACAGCAGAAGAGCTAAAGCAGGAGCAGATTACGAAGGAGGCAGCTCAGTCGCCGAGCAGATTGATTTTTGACGACTATCAGAGTAAAACCAATGAAGGCGAGCTGCAGATGATCTCCGCTACGAAGGCATTGACCGACCGTACACGAAGCCGTACGTACGGAACGGTGTATATAACGATGAGAGAAGAGGCATTCCGTCAGTTTTATGCTAATTTCACCAGTCGCGGCAATGATGTAGTCATCATGAACGAAAAGGGAGAGATCGTCTCGTCCAACCGGGAAGACTGGATCGGTACGAATCAGCCAGAATTGTTATCATATGCCGAGACGATAAAAGAAAATGCTCCTAAAAACATTACGGCACGTGTAATGGGACAGGAGAGCATTATCATATCGGAATATTTGCCATTCTACCGTTTTTATCTGGTGAATATCGTTGATAAAGAGTCTGCAATGGGGCAGCTCATCGACATGAAGACGGTAGCCCTGATCTGTGCTGCGATTGTTGTCGGGGCTCTGCTGCTGGTGTTCCTGATTACAAACCAGATGACGAAATCACTGCGCAGACTCGTGAAGCAGATGTCCAATATTACGAAGAGTGATCTGGACAACTATATTCCGGTTAGCGGCAGTTACGAGAGCAGACAGCTTGGTCATGCGTACAATTATATGTTGGATGAGCTTCATGACTATGTGGATCAGCTTGTGCAAACACAGCGTGAGCAGCGTAATGCTGAGCTTGCGGCATTGCAGAGTCAGATTAATCCGCATTTCCTCTATAACACGCTGGCTTCCATCAAAGTTCTTGTGCAGCAGGGCAACAAGGACCGGGCTGCGGAGACGATCAATGCGCTGATCGGCTTGTTACAGAATACGATTAGTGATGTGAGCGAGACCGTTACGGTCGAGAAGGAAATTGAAAATTTGAAAAACTATGTATTCATCAATCATGTGCGTTATGGTGGTCGCATCAAGGCGGCCTTCTATGTAGCACCGGATTGTACGCATTATCATGTACCCAAGCTCGTCATTCAGCCTTTTATTGAAAATGCCTTCTTCCACGGGTTTATCAAAAAAGAAATGGGCACCATTCATGTCATGGTGTCCCGTGCAGGGGAATCACTCATCTGTGAGATTATGGATAATGGAGATGGCATTGAAGGCTTGAATATGGAAGGAGCACTGCCTAATCCCCAGAACAATCGTCAACTGTTTAGCGGGATTGGTATCCGAAACGTACATGATCGCATAGAACTTTTGTATGGCTCCCCCTATGGGGTAACGATTATGAGCACTGTTGGAGAAGGCACCCGAGTGACGGTAACGCTGCCTCTGATCACAGGTTAAAGCTATACAAACCCTCATCTAAAATTACAAAGAACCTCTCATTTGGTCGTTTGCAGATGAGGGGTTTTTCATATGCAAATGTATGACCGACTGCATAGTTGTAAAATATTCAGCTCAAAATAATACAAAATCAAAAGAAAGTACAAAAAGCTAAATTTAGTGCAACCGTTTACTGTAAAGGTTTTCATTGTGGCAATAAGAAGACAAATCTGCACAAAATTTTTACTAACGAATGGAGAAATGGGAATGATAAGATGAATACATCGAAAGCAACCGCTTTCAGAAAACGCAAACAAATTTACAAACAAAGAGGTCGAAGGGGAGTTGAATGTTTTGAAAAAAATGTGGGTATTGATGCTCGTAACCGTATTACTGTTGTCCGCATGTTCATCCGGCGGTGGAGGTAAAGAAGCTGCAAGCGGTGGCGGCAGCGAGAAAACAAATGAAATTACGATCTGGGCTTGGGATAAAGCCTTTAACGTCGCTGCTCTGGAGCAAGCTAAAGCTATTTATCAAAAAGAAAACCCTGATCTGAAAATCAACATCATTGAAAATGCTCAAGATGCGATCATTCAGAAGCTGAACACTGGCTTGAACTCCGGAACAAGCAGCGGTCTGCCAAACGTAGTTCTGATCGAAGACTATCGTGCACAAAGCTTCCTGAGTGCTTATCCAGATGCGTTCAAGGATTTGTCTTCAACAATCAAAGCATCTGACTTTGCAGATTACAAAATTGGACCAACTTCTTATGAAGGCAAACAATACGGTATTCCGTTTGACTCCGGCGTAGCTGGTTTGTACTACAGAACAGACTTGCTTGAGCAAGCAGGCTACAAAGCTGCTGACCTGCAAGATATCACGTGGGATGATTACATCAAAATCGGTGAAGCTGTAAAAGCAAAAACGGGTAAAGAGCTTCTGTCCCTTGACCCGAACGACCTGGGTATCATCCGTATGATGATCCAGACTGCAGGTAAATGGTACACAGCTGAAGACGGTAAAACACCTGATCTGAACAACAATCCTGCATTGAAAGAAGCATTCGAAACATACAAAAAAATGATGGATGCTAACATTGTTAAATTGCACTCCGACTGGAGCCAATTCGTTGCCAACGCCAACAACGGTGACGTAGCAACAATTCCTACAGGTAACTGGTTCTCACCATCCGTTCGTCAAGAAGCTTCCCAATCCGGTAAATGGGCTGTAGCTCCAATGCCGAAAATGGCTGGTCAAGCAAACTCTGTACACGCATCCAACTTGGGTGGTAGCTCATGGTATATCATGAACAATGTTCCTGGTGCAGATCAAGCGGCTGACTTCATGGCTAAAACGTTTGGTTCCGACAAACAACTGTATCAAGATCTGTTGACTAAAATCGGTGCAATCGGTACTTACACGCCGGCTGTTGATGGTGAAGCATACAACAAACCAGATGAGTTCTTCAGCGGTCAAAAAATCTTCGCTGATTTCGCTAACTGGACTAAAGAAATTCCAAAAGTAAACTATGGCAGCAACACATATGCAATCGAAGATATTCTGGTTGTAGAAATGCAAGCATATCTGAACGGTAAATCACTTGATGACGTTCTGAATGATGCACAAAAACAAGCAGAAGCACAATTAAACTAAAATAACCAAGGTAACTTATAGAACCAAGGAAACAACGGAGCCATCTCCCTTGTCTGGCGCAAGTTGAGCTGGACATGGCGAGAGGCTCTGTAGGTTCTACCCATGTTGCATGGAGAGAGAGGAGCCATACTGTGAAAGCCATAAATACAGGAGACAGTCTCCAAAAGAAAAATAATTTGACTGGATGGGCTTTTGTTTTGCTGGCTGTTGTCGGAATTGTAGCCTTCTACTTCTATCCGATGATTCAAGCGCTGCTCTTATCATTCAAGTCAGGCAAAGGTGCCAACCTTGAGTTTTCGGGCCTTGCAAACTACAAAAGATTGCTCGTAGATACAACGTTCCGTACAGCGTTATCGAACACATTTATTTATTTGATCATTCAAGTGCCTTTAATGATCATTCTCGGTTTGTTCATTTCCGTATTGCTGAATGACAGCACACTTCGTTTCCGCAGCTTTTTCCGTACTGCAATCTTCTTGCCTTGTGTAACTTCACTTGTTGCTTACTCGGTTGTATTCAAATATTTGTTTGCACCGGATGGTATGGTGAACCAAGCATTACTGGGTTTACACATTATCGGCACACCAATACAATGGATTACTGACCCGTTCTGGGCTAAAATTACGATCATAATCGCCGTTACTTGGCGTTGGACCGGATATAACATGATTTTCTATCTGTCATCCTTGCAGAACATCGATCAATCGATCTATGAAGCAGCGAAGATTGACGGAGCGAATGCATTCACTCAATTTTTCAAAATTACTGTACCATTGCTTAAACCGATTATTCTCTTCACATCCATTACATCAACGATTGGTACATTGCAAATCTTTGATGAAATTATGAATATTACCAAAGGTGGTCCGGGTAACGCGACCATGTCGATTTCTCAGTATATCTACAACCTTTCGTTCAAATATTCACCGGACTTCGGTTATGCAGCAACCGTTTCGTATTCCATCGTAATTCTGATCATTATTTTGTCCATTATCCAGTTCAAAGTGGCAGGTGATAATAAAAATGGCTAAATCAAGAGCAAAACGCATTTTCACATATGTCTTCCTGTCCATCGTCGCTTTTATTTCCATCTTCCCATTTTTCTGGATGATCGTCAGCGCTACAAACAAATCGGTAGACGTAACCAAAGGCACTTTGCTGCCGGGCTCTGCTTTAATTGAAAACATTAACAAACTGCTCGACTCTACAAATCTGATTCAGGCACTGGGCAATTCGGCGATTATCTCGATCGTTTCCACCGTTCTGGCTCTGTTGATTGGTTCCATGGCTGGTTACGGGTTTGAAGTATATCGTACGAAATCCCGTGATATCGTGTTTAACATCCTGTTGATGTCGATGATGATTCCGTTTGCAGCGATTATGATTCCACTCTATCGTATGTTTGCAACCATTTCGAGTACGGTACCGGCAATCGGTATCAACACGATGGGATCCGTTATTTTGCCGACCATCACAACAGCGTTCCTGATCTTCTTCTTCCGTCAGAACACCAAAATGTTCCCGAAAGATTTGCTGGAGGCTGGACGTATTGACGGTCTGAGCGAACTGGGTATTTTCTTGAAAATCTATATGCCGACGATGAAAACAACTTATGCAGCAGCGGCGATTATTACGTTCATGAGCAGCTGGAACAACTACCTGTGGCCGCTGATCGTATTGCAAACGCCTGATCAGCAAACCATTCCGTTGTTGATTTCTAACCTTGGCGCAGGTTATGCTCCAGACTATGGGGTTATCATGACAGCCGTTGTTATTGCAACCCTTCCGACAGCACTCGTGTTCTTCATTATGCAGAAACACTTTGTTGCAGGTATGGTTGGTTCGGTAAAATAAAGTTAACCGCATATGACGTCCATAAGGACGAATGCAGGAAAGAAGGGAGGACGCCTGTACAGGCGTACCTCTGTCTTTTTTGTATAAAGCACATATTAGGTACATTCTGTTGTAAGCTTGAAATAACTCAAAACGATATTCGTTCTAAAGAGGGAGAGAGAGCCGATGAAAGCAACAAAGGCAGATATCAACTGGTTGGGAGATGTAAGTGTATTTGAGGTGAACCGTCTGCACGCATACTCCGATCACCGCTATTACCATACGATGGAAGAGGCTGTCGCTAATGCTTCCATGTCGATGCGTTATGATCTGAACGGAACATGGAAATTCAACTATTCGATCCGCCCGGATTGCCGTCCCGAGCTGTTCTACACTTCGGAATACTCCAGCGAAGGCTGGGATGATATTGAAGTGCCAGGACATATTCAACTGCAAGGGTACGGACAGATTCAATATGTAAATACACAGTATCCGTGGGATGGTCTGAATGAACTTCGTCCACCGGCACTGCCGCAGGACAAAAATGCGGTGGGCAGCTACATTCGCACCTTCCATCTACCAACGGGCTGGGAAGCAAACCCGGTATATATTTCATTCCAAGGTGTGGAATCCGCATTTTATGTATGGCTGAACGGTCAGTTTGTCGGTTACGGCGAAGACAGCTTCACACCATCTGACTTTGACCTGACCCCGTTCCTTCAGGATGGAGAGAACAAGCTGGCTGTTGAAGTATATCAACGCAGCACGGGCAGCTGGCTGGAGGATCAGGACTTCTGGCGTTTCTCCGGTATTTTCAGAGACGTATATCTGTATACCGTGCCAGCAGCACATATTCGTGATGTGCATGTTCGGACGGATCTGGAAAAGTCTTACACAAACGGTACCTTGGAGCTGGATCTGAAACTCGAAGGAAAAGCGGCAGCAGGTGCGCGGATCGAAGCCGAGCTTCGCGACAAGGACGGCAATACGGTTAAAACCTTTGGCGGTCATGAAGTGGGTAATGGGCTGGTGCAGCTTCGTGAAGAAATCGGTCAAGTGAACCTGTGGAGTGCCGAGATTCCGTATCTTTATCGTTTGTATATTCGTGTATATGATGCGGCAGGCAATCTGGTAGAGGTTGTTCCGCAAGCGGTTGGCTTCCGCAAGTTCGAAATGATCGACAAGGTTATGCATATCAACGGCAAACGCATTGTGTTCAAAGGGGTTAACCGTCACGAATTCAACCCGCGCCGTGGTCGTGCGATTACGAAGGAAGACATGCTGTGGGATGTTCGTACGATCAAGCAGAACAACATGAATGCCGTTCGTACATCACACTATCCCAACCAAAGTCTGTGGTACGAGCTGTGTGACGAGTACGGATTGTATGTTATTGACGAGATGAACCTGGAAACTCACGGCTCCTGGCAAAAGCTTGGCGCAGTTGAGCCATCTTGGGTTATCCCTGGCGACAAGCCGGAGTGGCATGACATTGTTATGGATCGTGCAATCTCTATGGTGGAGCGTGACAAAAACCATCCGTCCATTCTGATCTGGTCCTGCGGTAACGAATCTCACGGCGGTGAAGTGATCTACAAAGTATCCCAATACTTCAAAGAGGCTGATCCGACACGGTTGGTTCATTATGAAGGTGTATTCCACGACCGTCGTTTCAATGACACAAGTGACATGGAATCCCGGATGTATGCGAAACCGGCTGACATTGAGGAATTCCTGAACGATAACCCGACCAAACCATATATCAGCTGCGAATACATGCACGCGATGGGTAACTCTATTGGCGGTATGCATAAATACACTGAACTCGAAGACAAGTACCCGATGTATCAGGGTGGCTTTATCTGGGACTACATCGACCAATCCATCTACAAAAAGGATCGTTATGGCAAAGAATATTTGGCATATGGCGGAGACTTTGGAGATCGTCCATCGGATTATTCCTTCTGCGGCAACGGGATTGTTCATGCAGATCGTAAAGTGACGGCTAAAATGCAGGAGGTTAAATTCCTGTATCAGAATATCAAGCTCTTCCCAAGTCGTGACGGTGTTAAAATTGTAAATCAGAACCTGTTCGCAGATACATCTGCGCTTGAACTGGTGTACAGCCTGGAGCGTGAAGGGCATGAAGTATTGCGCGGCACATTGGATGTAAATGTTGCTGCGGAAAGTGAAACCGTAGTAGAGCTTCCTTTGAATGCAAAGGCTCTTGAAGGCGGTGAATATGCTGTCAACGTGGCGTTTGTGCTCAAAGAAGCAATGCTGTGGGCTGACAAAGGTGACGAAGTGGCATTTGGCCAGTTCATTTTCACACAAGAAGGCAGCCAGGCAGCTGCGGCTGTAGATCAAAATCTGGTGAGCTATATACAAGTGGTTGAAGGTGACGTAAACATCGGCGTTCGCGTTGGTCAAACCCATGCCTTGTTCTCCAAGCAATTTGGTACACTGGTTTCCCTGAAATTCTCCGGACGCGAAACGATTGCGATCCCGCCGGCACCACTGTTCTGGCGTGCAACGACAGACAATGACAAAGGTACAGCGATGGGCTTTGAGCTTGGCGCTTGGTATGCTGCCAGCCTGCTGCCGCGCTGTGTAGAATGGAAACATGAACAGAAGCCGGATCAATACCGCATTGAATTCACCTACAAGCTCAACATCTCCGCAGATGTAGAGGTGAAGGTGATTTATACGGTGCTTGCCGATGGCAGTGTGCATGTGAATAACACGTACAAAGGCACTGAGGGCTTGCCAAACCTGCCAATCCACGCCCTTTCGTTCAGAACGTCTCCAGACTATGAAAATGTGGAATGGCTGGCGATGGGACCAGAGGAAAACTATTCCGATCGTGCATTCGGTGCACGTCTGGGCATCCATGGCAGCAAAGTAGCAGATACTATGGCTCCGTATCTTGTACCACAAGAGTCGGGTAACCGTACAGGCGTACGCTGGGCCAAGCTGACGGACAATGCCGGACGCGGATTCAAGATCGAAGCTTCCGGCTCGCCGGTTGAACTGAATGTGTCACCATATACAGCGTTTGAGCTGGAAAATGCGCAGCATGTATATGAGTTGCCACCAGTGCATTACACTGTCGTTACGGTTGCTGGTAAACAAATGGGTGTCGGTGGTGACGACAGCTGGGGCGCTCCGGTGCATCCAGAATATCAGATCCCTTCCAATGGTGAGCTGAGCTTCGAATTTGTGATTCGTTCACTGTAAGGAAAGCATTAGAAAGACTTTGTGTTCACGTTAAATACAGATGTGAACTGCATCTTCATAAACAGTTAAAACCAGAGGCTCCTCCACGAGAATGAGAGGGCCTCTGTTTTATTTTTATTTTTTGCTGGAAGGGAGGGTTCAGAGAGCTTCAAATCAATGATTGAATGTTTCAGTGATTGAAACCGTTTTCGCTTTATGCTCGTAGTGTACAGGACAAAGAGACCGAGGAGGGGACATAATGAGCAGAAAAGCAAAAACAGGGGTATGGGTGACGGTGCTGGCTGTTCTGGGCATCATTGTTGGATCATTAATCTGGTATTTTAATACAGCTTCCGGTGAACGCGCACTCAAAACGATGAGATCCAATAATGCTGGCGGGTTGGAACGTATAGTGAAGGTGTACAGCTATTCGGGTGAATTGATTCAGACTTACGAAGGCAAGATCGATGTGCAGGATACGGAGTATGGCAACAAGGTATTGTTTGACCTGAACGGTAAACGTGTTGTGATCTACAATGCAACGATTGTGACGGAAGAGAAGTGAAGATGAGCATAAAAAGAGGAATTGGGTGATTGTACAATGATGATGCTCGTCCGCATTTCGAATCGAAAGCAAAGAGAACGCCTTAAACGAGAATTTACTTGAATCGTCGAGACAAGGAGGGTGCGCTTTGATTCTGGGCCAAACAACAGATACGTCAGGACTGACCAAGGTTGCGGAGCTATCGGATGAGTTACAGCCTATTTTTGAAGAAGCCGCTGAAAAGTATGCTTCATGCATATCGAATTGTACTTTGTGTTCCGCTGCCTTCCCGATGAATATTATGACTGGGGCGTTCCTCTTCTCGCTTTTATTTTGATGCTTTTTCAAATTAAGACTACTAAATCGAGAAGTGAGATATAAAAAACAGGAAGCTCTTAGTTTTCGAGCTTCCTGTTTTTTATATCTAGTTTTAAGATGTGCCTGCTTGGGCTAAACCATTAAAGGTTACTGGACCTGTAATTGTTACATCATTAGGACCTGTATTCGATGCGTACATCGTATACCGAATTTGACCAGTTGCAACATCAGTCGCAGGAGGGAAGTCACCTGCAGCAAAAGTTTCCAGTCTGGAGGCGGGGCCAGCAGTCAAAGGGAGTGTAGCAGCAAAAATTAGAAGTCCTGTTCCGAACACACCAGTACCTCCTCTTTCAACAAAAATGTTAACGGTATTTGCTGCTGTTCCACTAACTCCAATCGTCCCCCAAAGTTCTATGCGAACATCGCTTTCATTTGGGGTGCCTATTGCACCAACAGTTTGAAGTCCAATATCACCTAGTAACGTTGGGGTTGCTGGTAGAATGGCTGTGCCAGTACCATAAATGTTGTTTAATGAAAGACGGGAATCCAAAAATTGAGTTGCCATTGATAACACCATCCTTTTCTTTTGATAGTTTAATATATTAATAGTAAGTGAGAATGTTTGGACACCGGTTGAGATTTCACTAAATTTATGCTAAAACCTACAATGATTGAAAAGTTATTATCAATAAAGTGAGGAAAGCAGAGAAAACTGCTGGTTTGTCCCGAATCATCAGGACTCACCCGTTTTCTGTTCCTTGACCCGGTTTTGGTAGCTTGTATAAAATGGTCTTGTTCTTCCTCTATAGTAACAAAGCTGGTATGCATTTAAAGCAAAGAGCACAGCGTTTTTGCTGCGGACGGTACGGATGCCAATCTTTTAAAAGCGTCACACGAATCACCAAAAGCGTCATTTTATTCATCATAAACATGTTTTGATTAGCCATTATTGTACATATAACAGCCAAAGTCGTTCCTTCCCTGGATCGGCTTTTTTTATTGGAGGAATTGAAGTGATCAGCAGAAGACGGAAGAAGATACGCATTCGCCCCAATAAGCAGCCAGAGAAATGCAAAGGTTGCATATGGGGCAGATGGGGTGGAGTAAAACAATACTGTAGTAGACGAAAATGCACAAAGGAGTTAAATAATACTTCTAGATAAGTTTCAGTTTCGATGGTTGAAACTGGGTCTTTTTTATCATGCTCTAATTGAATTTATAGTCACTTATGACTGTTTTTGATATTTGAGGTAAACCGCTATTGCCTACAACAAGGGGTTGCACATATGATCAACGCAAATAGAGACCAACACATTCTTATTAATTCCATTAAGAGCGTTATACAGTCAATAGCATCAAACAAAATAGAGGTGTATAAAGTGGAGAGGAGTGCGAAATTAACAGTCAAAATCAAGGCGAAAAAATCAACGCGAATTTCGTCAACAACTCGTCAACAATTATGGATTTTGAGGTGAAGTTAAAATAGCAACAATCCTCATTAACGTTGGTACATAAAGGTTTGTGAAACAAAAAGAAGCCCTCTTTCGAGAGCTTCTTTTTCATGGGAGAGGAGAAACCGGATGAAGAGCTTATGGGGAAACGTAAGTCTTCTCCGCGGTTGTCTACGACACTTGTGATGTCGATAATTATAGAATGGCCCAAGGCTTTCCTTTTTATACATATTGGTCAACAGTATTTTTCAAACCGAACCTGATTGTGGTACGATAGCTTTATCAATAAACTTACATAGAGAGAAAAGGTGACTCATTCGTGAGAGTGGTATCTGGAAGTGCAAAGGGCAGGCCGCTGAAGGCTGTTCCCGGCACAGGTACGCGACCGACCACTGATAAGGTGAAGGAAGCGTTGTTTAGCATGATTGGCCCTTATTTTGAGGGTGGAACAGCATTGGATCTGTTTGCGGGCAGTGGAGGTCTCGGGATCGAGGCGCTGAGCCGGGGCATGGACAAGGCTGTTTTTGTTGATCTTGAACCGAAAAGTATTGAGGTAATCCGCGCGAATCTAAAGGCCACGAAGCTGGAGGATCAGGCGGCTGTATATCGTAACGATGCAGGTCGGGCGCTCAAAGCGCTGGCAAAGCGGAACACGGCGTTTGAGCTGGTGTTCCTCGATCCGCCGTATCGTATGAAAAATGGACATGAACTGATGTTAACGATGCATGAGCTGGAGCTGCTTGCACCGAATGCAACCATCGTGCTCGAATACGAATCCAAACATGAGTACCCTGAGCAATTCGGGCCGTTTGAGCAAACACGTAAAGCGGTGTATGGGGAGACGGCTGTATCCATCTACGAATATGTACCGAATGCTTCAGAGGATGACGAGAACAGCAGCATAGAAGAGGAGGCTCCTCATGACTGAAATGATCCAGCGCAAGGAACGTATTGCCGTATATCCAGGCAGCTTTGATCCCGTAACGATGGGGCATCTGGATATTATTGCGAGAGCATCGAAGCAGTTTGACCGTGTGATCGTGGCTGTATTGAACAATATGAGTAAAAATCCACTCTTCACCGTAGAGGAGCGCAAGGAACTGATTCGAACGGTAACGAGCGACCTGCCAAACGTGGAGGTGGACAGCTTCCGTGATCTGACGGCTAATTATGTGCGGCAAAAGGAAGCTCAGGTCATCGTTCGCGGCATTCGCTCTGTGACGGATTTTGAGTATGAGCTGATGCTCGCTTCCACCAACAGCAAGCTGAACCCGGATGCGGAAACGATTTTTATGATGACCAATCCGAAATATTCATACCTGAGCTCCAGCATTGTGAAAGAAATTGCTCACTACAACGGGGATGTTACCGATCTGGTTTCACCTGAGGTGGAAGAAGCACTTCGTCAGAAAATCAGCGAGAAGAGCGGCGCGTAAACCACAGGAGCGTACCTGACAGACTAATCATAATGACAAGAAGCAAGCTGAGGCTTGCGGCTGCGACAGGGAAGGCACTCCAGATGATCTGGATCGTACTGGTTGTGTCATAATAAGGCATGAACCACTGTAACAGCCAAGGGTGTGACTCACTAGCTGCAGTGGTCTGCCAAGCAGTCCAGGCTTCTGTGGAATATAGGCTGAATGGTTTCCATAACCAGAGTGTAAGGCCAAATGCGATCATGGCATGTGCCAGTCGAACGAGTATAAAATACAGTATGGATTGGCGCCCAGGAATGGTAGATCTCAGAATCGAGGTCACTTGTAAATGCGAGCAGATGCCACCCCATCCGAGCGCGGCAGCCAGAAAAGCCATCATCATGGCGGAGTCCAGCGCTGTTTTACTAATCTGATATGTACCCAGGTGAAGTTCAAGAATGGATGGCCATAGCGCCGCTGAAATGCCAGGTGTCAGATAAAGAGAAAGCAGTCGGATGAATACGGCAAAAACGATAATGTATCCTCCGGTTAACATCAACGTCTGTACCGCCTGGGATACGGTGTCACCAAGCAATTTGCCGAACCCTCGTGCATCCCGGCTGTGTGCTTCTCGAGCTACCTGCAGCATGCGGGTAATTAAACTTAGCTTACGGGATGACTTTAGTGCAAGGACAGATATCGAAGTGGACGTTGAGCCTGACGCGAGGCTGCCCTTGCGAGCGGCTGGATGAAATCGCACCGCTGTTGCGGTCGCAATCCAGCCGCTAATCCAGTGTATCATTAGCAGGAAATACCCGGCGGCAGGCTGATGAAGAAAAGCCCCCCCTATGACGAGCAAAATCATCATCGGATTAGCAAAATGAGCCGCAGCAACTACGATAACCGCCTGTCTGGCGGTCATTTGTTTATCCTGAACCAGACGGGAAACGGCATCTGCTGCGGCCGGGAAGCCCCCGCACATACCTACTGCAAGAGCAAAACCTGCATGGCCAGGGAGCTTGAACACACGCTGCATTAAGGGCTCAAGCATCACCCCGATGGCATGGGTGAAGCCAAAGGCAGTCAGCATTTGCGACAGCATCAGGAACGGCAGCATGGCGGGAAAAACGATTTTCCACCAGATGTCGAGTCCCTGAATGGAGGCGTCAAATGCTTCTTTGGGAGAGGCGACTACTGCAATAACGAGCATGAATGCACTGCTGCTCAGAATCAGGGTGCGTAATACACCTGAGCTGCGAACCTCACTGGATACGGCCATGGTCTCACCTCTTTATTGAATAGGCCTTTAGCGGCATTGACATCATTGTGGACGGCCGAAGCACGTCCGTAAACGGCTCGGCCTTGACCAGACAGACAGCCATGAAGCAGCGGCCGATCCAGCCTGTACCATTGTATGCAGGAACGCCAAGGTGTTAGAATGATAACCACATTAAATCAGAAAATAAGATGAGCTAGACAGTTACACGCAAGCATATCTTGGGGAGATGGAACGGAGGCTCATAGGATGAATCGAATCCGCAAAACGGGCGGTTTCAGAGCTTCGATCTATGTGATCGCGGTGGCTCTGATCGTCTATCTTACCGTGTATATGCCAACGCCGTATATCATATATACACCTGGCAGCGCGGATGAAGTTAAACCGATGGTTACCGTGAAGCACGGTGACAAGGATGAACGCGGCGTTTTCATGATGACAACCGTGTCGGCGACTTATGCAAACTTATTTTTGCTAGGGACCTCGTTGTTTGATAAAAATGCACAAGTGGATAAAAAGGAAGATCGTCTTCGGGGTAAAAGCGAGGCGGAGTACTCGGCTGAACAGATGTGGTTCATGAGTGATTCGCAATCCTCTGCCATGGAAGCCGCATATGAGAAGGCGGGGATCGCCTATTCCATCGTGCCGGAGCACATCTTTGTATTCGGGCTTTCGGAAAATCCGAAACCGGATGGGGATATTGAGCCTGGAGATATTATTCTGGGTGTAAACGGCACAGCGACGCCGGATAATACGGCTTTGGCTGAACAGCTCAAGGGGAAAAAGGCCGGAGATACGGTGGAGATGCAGCTGGAACGCGGCGGTGAAACGATCAGCAAGGACGTGACGCTGGTTCAGGTCAAGGACAGTCAGACAGGAAAGACACGGCCAGGTCTGGGTGTAATGATCGGGGCCGTGCAGAAGGTCAAACCTGAAGATCCGAATAAACAGATTACGTTTACAAGCACCCAGGTGGGTGGCCCTTCTGCCGGGCTGATGTTTACACTGGAAATCTACAATCAGCTGACTCCGGGTGATCTGACGAAAGGGCATCGGATTGCAGGCACAGGCACGATTACAAAGGACGGTGTGGTAGGAGCAATTGGTGGTGTGCAGCATAAAATTGTAGCCGCTGACCGTAAAAAGGCCGAAATATTCTTTGTACCCAAAGATAATTACAAGGAAGCCGAAGCCAAGGCCAAACAAATTCACACCAGCATGAAGCTTGTGCCTGTCAGCACACTTGATGATGCATTGAATTATCTGAATACCCTGTCTGTGAACTCGTAATTTGTCAGAGAGCATGGATGAAGAACAGGGATCAGGTTCAGATGGAGGACGATGTGCCCAGGAGTGTATCAGGTGGAAAATGTCACGCGTAACGAGAACGGGAAAAAGCAGATGATCATGAAGATGATATGGTTGTCATTGTTGTTCTTGCGGAAAAAATGGAATGAAAAATCCCTTGTTGTGGCAGCCTGAACGGGCTGTGTACAGCAAGGGATTTTTTTGAGGTGGACCATGGTCTGAAAAAATTGAATGCTGAGTTCTGTTCTCTTCTATATTCGTATCGGTGACTCGTAGTAATCGCTGTACATGGCGCGTGATATGCCGTGTGAATCAGCTTGGCCATATGCGAGAGCATAAGCGGCCTGTGCCTGAATATCCAGTTCCAGCTGATGATGTGTGAACGTTGACGGCTTCACGACGACAGGCAGCGAGGCTGTTTTTTTCATTTGTTTAAGCAGGTGCTGTCCAGTCGATGTGAAGCCAAGGACACGCAAGTATCCGGGTCCTGCAGCTAACTGCTCCGGGAAACACTCGTGCTTGGTGTGATTCAGGAGCAGGTGGGTGAGCATGCGCTGCAGTTTGGTGCGTGTGTACCGCTTCGTTTTGAGTGCATTCAGGAGAGCTTCGACGGAAGGCTCCTTGAGCTGGGCGAGTGCACGCAGGAGCCGGTGCTCCAGCCCCTCCGTGACTTCGGCGATGCGCTCCAGCTCGCAGGCACGGCGGGTAGCCGCGATGTGTAGCAGCGGCTGTGCAAAGCGCTCCCAGTGTATGGGAGCGCGCCCCTCTTGCCATTCGCGCTGCAGAATGGCAAGGCTTGCCGCCGGCACGTACGGCGCGGCGGCGGTGGGCCCGTCCGCCAGCAGCAGGCGGCGGACGGCTGTGGCACTGGCGATCGCCCCCGGGCCGGGCGTCGCCTGGTGATAGGCGGCACCGGTACGTGCCGCCGTCAAGGGCCGGATCGCGCTGCCAAGCCGCTGCAGCGCGATGAGGTAGTGCAGCCCAAGCGAATTGTTGGGCTGCTCCAGCAGTGCCGCGGCGTCGTCAGCATCGACGCCGCCGGGCGCCAGCGCTGCCGCCGCGCCTGCGTACGCGGCGGGGTAGCTGGCGCCTTCCCGCAGGCGGCGCGCGATCTCCTCGCGCAGCCCTGCGGGCTCCACAGCCAGCACGCGCGCAATGCGCTGCAGGCTGTCGATGTCGCCGGACTCGCTGCCAAAGCAGAGCGAGTCCACAACCCCGGTGCGGTGCAGCAGCGATACCGCACCAAAGGCAAACCATTCGGCCGGTTGAACTGCGTAGGCAACCGGCAGCTCAAGCACCAGATCGGCGCCCGCATGCAGCGCCATCTCTGCGCGTGCCCTTTTACCAACGATGGCGGGTTCGCCGCGCTGGAGAAAAGGGCCGCTCATCACGGCAACAACGGCGTCTGCTCCGCTAAGCCGCCGCGATTCATTCAGATGATGCACATGTCCATTGTGCAGCGGGTTATATTCCACAATAACGCCTACAGCTTTCATTAGTGATGCTCCTTTCTATGCATGGTGTGCATAAATCAATTTTTCTGGATATGGACCCAATTGGATCGCTCGGTGATCCTTAATTTATATGTAGATGTGCACTGCGTGGTATCTTTCACACTTTTTTAATTACAATACGACCCGCTGACAACCAGCCTGCCGTCGATCAAGGGTCTTTGCACCTTTCATCATAGAATAGAGCTTGCTTTAGAGCAAATCATGCAAGAAGACAAAGACACAAAGAGGCACATATGTTTCAGATTCAATATGAAATGACCGGCGGGAGCGGAGAGTTCCACCATGGAGATGCTGGTGATAAACATGACTTGTAGTTATGATGCAGTAAGTCTATAATAGTTTAGATGTGACGAGTTCATCAGGAATATCGGTTTTCGGATAGGGTGTAAAGTTAAAAGTGTTGACAAACCTCTTCAGAAATCGGTATAATGATTTTTGTTTGTTAAGTCAATTTCATAAATCTATCTGCGGGTGAAAACCGGATTACATACAGTCAGGAATGAACGCACATATTAGGATCATCTTGAACTGTATATTGCCGCCATTCGTCTGGACAACTATTTATGAAATTGGTTTCGTTTGGAGTGATGAAACATGTTAATGCCATTTCGCAAAGTGGCAACCAGTGATCGCCCCCTGCATTTTAACGAACAGTGGGATATCAAACATCTGGTTTCTAACCGACAAGATATCACAGCCGTTACCCCGCTGACAGCGGATTTGTTCGCAGAGAGCAGAGAGGGTAACGTTGTGGATGTTCACGGCAAATTGACGGCAGGAGCGGACATGTTGTGCTCTCGTTGTCTGAAGCCGCTTAGTGAACATTTTCATATTGATTTTCATGAGCAATTCAAGCAGGGAAAACAACCGGAGCAATTGCCGGAAGATGATGATACCCTCTATGTGGATGAGGATAGCGTTGATCTGAAAGGCTATGCCGAGGAGGCTTTTCTGCTGGATCTTCCGTTTGTACCGCTCTGCAGCGATACATGCAAGGGACTTTGTCCCAAGTGTGGCCATGAGCTGAACGAAGGTGACTGCGGTTGTGATAACCAGGTTATCGATCCGCGGCTTGCAGGACTCAAGGATTTTTTTAAATGAGCATGATTGAAAATCGAACGTAACAACTACCTGCAAAGGTTGATTTTGATAAGGAGGTGGGAATAATGGCAGTACCTCAACGGAGAACGTCCAAGACGCGTCGCGACAAACGTCGCACTCACTTTAAATTGGCTGTACCGGGCATGGTGAAATGTGAACAATGCGGCGAATTGAAGCTTGCTCACCACGTGTGCAAAGTGTGCGGAACGTACAAAGCAAGAGAGATCATCTCTCAATAATAGCTGGACATGGAGCAGCACTTCATTTTGATGAGGTGCTGCTTTTTTATGCTTGCATGGTTGGAATACATGACGTATGAGAGTTGTTGGAATCATTTGAATTGAACAGAAATCCCATTGCGGCATGCCGTTCGATGTTACATGAAATTGCTGCAGAACACTTTGCTGTAGAGATGTGGATTTTGTTAGACCAGCCTTTCTTTTTGACACAGGATGAGATATACTATAGTTTAGTACCAGGTTCTAAGATTTGACGTTACATACAGATAAACATATACTTTCGTCAGAAACAGCTCTGGTTGATCGGAGATTATATTGTATAGAGATGCGGGATTTACAGATTGAACGGATCAAAGAGTGGTCCTGGAAATGATACAGCAGGGGGTGTCAGGCATCGAGCGATTACCGAAGAGACAGAGGCAGCAGCAATTAACTAAAATGATAGATGAGAATCCGTTTGTGACCGATCAGGAGCTTACACGTCAATTGAAGGTAAGTATTCAGACGATCCGTCTTGACAGACTGGAACTCGGAATACCTGAGCTTCGGGAACGTATGAAGCTCATGGCGGAGCGGTCGTATGATCAGGTGCGCTCTTTGCCCCTGCACGAAATTATTGGTGATATCGTCGATCTGCAGCTGGACAAGAGCGGCATATCGCTATTCGAGATCAAGGAAGAGCATGTTTTCTCCAGAACAGGCATTGCGCGTGGGCACTACGTATTCGCACAAGCCAACTCACTGGCTGTAGCCGTCATTAATGACGAGATCGCACTAACCGCTTCCGCAGATATACGTTTCGTGCGCTCGGTTCGTTTAGGCGAGAAATGCATTGCCAAAGCCTATGTGAAATCAATCCCGGGACAAAAGGGCAAAGCAAAGGTTGAAGTGTTCACTTATGTTGGTGAAGAAATGGTGTTCCAGGGCAATTTTGTTATCTATCATTCAGATGGAGAAGACAGCAAAGAAGGAGGGCATTTGGAATGAGGATCGTCATTGATGCGATGGGGGGAGACAACGCCCCTGCGTCAACCGTAGAAGGCGCTGTTGCTGCCGCTACGGAATGGACGGATACACAGATCGTCCTGGTTGGCGATGAAGCTCAGCTCGAACCTCTTTTAAGTCAGTCAGGAGCAAGACCGGCCAACTTGAGTGTTCGGCATGCTTCCGAAGTCATCGGAGCAGAGGATGAGCCGGTAAGAGCGGTAAGACGCAAGAAGGATTCCTCGATGGTTGTAGCGGGGCGAATGGTCAAAGAACGTGAAGCGGATGCCATGATCTCTGCGGGCAATACCGGAGCATTGATGACTGCGGGTTTGCTCGTTGTAGGTCGTATGGAAGGTATCGAGCGACCGGCACTTGCCCCTATGATTCCAACGATGGATGATGTGGGCGTGCTTGCGCTTGACCTTGGCGCAAATATGGATGCCAAACCGGAACATTTGGCGCAATATGCGCTGATGGGCAGTTTGTATCGGCAAAAGGTGCAAGGTATTGCGACCCCTCGTGTGGGCTTGCTTAATGTTGGAACAGAGGCAGGCAAGGGCAACGAGCTGACCAAACATGCGTATCCGCTGCTGGAGCAGCTGCCCATTCGTTTTGTTGGCAATGTTGAGGCGCGAGATGTGCTTACGGGAGCTTGTGATGTGCTGGTATGCGATGGATTCGCGGGTAACATTCTGCTGAAGTCGCTGGAAGGTGCAGCAGGAGCGATCTTCGGACTGCTCAAAGAAAAGTTTACTTCATCCTTCAAAAATAAATTGGCTGCCGCTGTGCTGATGCCAGAGCTGCGCGGCTTGAAAAGCAAGCTGGATTACACGGAGCACGGCGGTGCCCCGCTGCTTGGTTTGAGCGGGCTGGTCGTGAAAAGCCATGGCTCGGCTGATGGCAATGCCATCAAAAACGCAGTGCGTCAGGCACGGATTGCAGTACAAAATCAGCTGGTGGACAGCATATCTAAGGAAATTAGCGGGAAGTGAGTGACGATATGAATAATTTGCGCCCGGTAGGGATTATCGGTACAGGTAAATATGTGCCTGAGAAAATTTTAACCAATAGTGATCTGGAAAAAATGGTAGATACAAATGACGAGTGGATTGTCAGCCGTACAGGCATTAAGGAACGTCATATCGCTGCACCGGATCAAGCGACATCCGATCTGGCGTATGAGGCGGCGTTAAAGGCGCTTGAATCCGCAGGCATGACAGGCAGCGACCTGGATCTGATAATTGTTGCAACAATTACACCGGACTCTTCTTTTCCTTCGACAGCCTGCATTCTGCAGGATAAACTGGGGGCAAAAGGAGCGGCTGCTTTTGACCTGTCCGCTGCATGCTCCGGTTTTGTTTATGGCCTCGCAACAGCGACAAGCTTTATCCAAAGCGGTATGTACAACAATGCGCTCGTCATCGGAGCAGACTGCTTGTCACGTATTACAGATTATACAGACCGCAACACTTGTGTGCTCTTCGGAGACGGAGCTGGCGCTGTCGTTGTCGGTGAAGTACCGGAAGGACGCGGCTTCAAAGCATTTGACCTCGGTGCCGAGGGTGCAGGCGGAAGTCTGCTTCATATCGAAGGTGGCGGTTCACGTTTACCTGCAAGTGCAGAGTCGGTTGAGAATAAAAAGCACTACATCTACATGAACGGTCGTGAAGTGTTTAAATTTGCGGTTCGTGTAATGGGTACAGCAACCGTTGAGGTGCTTCGCAAAGCGGGTATGGACCGTACGGACGTTGATTTGTTCGTACCGCATCAGGCGAATGTCCGCATTATTCAATCCGCAATGCAGCGGCTTGAGCTTCCTGAAGAGAAAGTGGTTGTGAATGTGGACAAATATGCGAATACTTCGGCTGCATCCATTCCGCTGGCACTGGTTGAAGCTGCTGAAGAAGGGCGCATGAAAGCTGGAGATACCGTTCTGATGGTTGGTTTCGGCGGCGGTTTGACATGGGGCGCATCCGTACTCGTATGGTAAACTAGACAGCTGGAGGATGAAGGAAATGGGTAAAATCGCTTTTGTATTCCCTGGACAGGGATCACAGACGGTAGGTATGGCGAAGGATGCGTATGAGTCCGTGCCTGCTGCCACAGAAATTTTTCGCACAGCGGATGAAGCATTAGGCTTCTCGCTGAGCAGCCTGATCTTTGAAGGACCAGAGGCTGAGCTGAAACAGACATCCAATACACAGCCGGCTCTGCTCACAGCAAGTATTGCCTTGCTGGAGGCATTCAGAGAGAAAGGAATCGAGCCGGATTACGCAGCTGGACATAGTCTGGGTGAGTATAGCGCACTCGTAGCTGCGGGTGTTCTTTCCTTCAAGGATGCTGTTCAGATTGTTCGTGCGCGTGGTCAATATATGGAAGAGGCTGTTCCAGGAGGACAAGGAGCCATGGCTGCTGTTCTGGGTGCAGATCGGGAAGCGCTGGGGGTGCTTTGCCGTGATGTGTCCGGGAGTGGTCACGCGGTCGAACTTGCCAACATCAATTGTCCGGGGCAGATCGTCATCTCGGGTGTAAAAGAAGGCGTTGCTGCCGTTTCGGAACGGGTGAAAGAAGCGGGCGGCAAACGTGCTATTGCACTTGAAGTGAGTGGTCCGTTCCACTCTTCATTAATGAAAGGCGCAGCAGAGAAGCTGGCAGACAAGCTGAGCACGGTTACGTTCTCACCTGCACAGGTTCCTGTGGTGGCCAATGTTACGGCTCGTCCTGCGGAAGATGAACAATTTCAACAATTGCTGACGACACAGGTCTATTCTCCGGTTTTATGGGAAGACAGTGTGACATGGCTGATTGAGCAAGGTGTGGATACGTTTATCGAGATTGGTTCAGGCAATGTTTTGACCGGTTTGATTAAAAAAACAGATAAAACCGTAAAACTATACAATGTAAACAGTCTTGAAACGTTGGAAGCAACGGCAGCTGACCTTAAAAATAATAATTAAATCACATAAGTAGAACTATTTATTTACACTTTAACGGAGAGGACAGAAAAAACCTGGAAAAGCGAAGCTAAAGCTTTCTGCAAGAAAGCTGCATCGGAAGCATAGCGTTCGCCTTTATCACCGGATTTTTCCCTTTGAAGAAGGGAATTAAAAAAAATCTGGGGATAACAGCGATTGAAAGGTTATTCTGTCATCGGAGTGCTTGTGTAAATAACCTAAGTTCAACTTGTGTAGATTCAGGGAGAGGAGGGAATGGTTATGTCTAAACCGTTAGAAGGTAAAAATGCATTGGTAACTGGAGCATCGCGTGGTATTGGTCGGAGCATTGCACTTGCTCTGGCTGAAGCTGGTGCAAATGTTGCTGTCAACTATGCTGGCAGTCAGGCTGCCGCAGAAGCGGTAGCCGAAGAGATTCGGGCCAAAGGTGTTCAGGCCATTACAATTCAGGCTAATGTAGGTCTGATGGATGAGGCGGAACAGATGGTCAAAACGACGCTTGATGCGTGGGGGAACGTTGATATTCTGGTGAATAACGCCGGAATCACTCGGGACAACCTGATCATGCGTATGAAAGAAGAGGAGTTCGATCAAGTCATCGAAACGAATCTGAAAGGGGTGTTTAACTGCCTGAAGGCAGTCACTCGTCCAATGATGAAGCAGCGCTCGGGGAGAATTATTAACATTTCTTCTGTAGTGGGCGTGCTCGGTAATCCCGGACAAGCGAACTATGTTGCAGCCAAGGCTGGTGTTATTGGTTTAACCAAAGCCTCTGCACGTGAGCTGGCTTCTCGCGGAATTACCGTAAACTGTGTTGCGCCAGGGTTCATCGAAACCGATATGACAAAAGAGTTGTCTCAGGAACTGGTTGATGGTATGCTTAGCGGCATTCCGTTGTCACGTCTGGGACAGCCGGATGAAATTGCCGGTGTTGTTACATTCCTTGCGTCAGAGGCTTCGTCTTATATGACAGGTCAGACACTGCATGTTGATGGTGGCATGTACATGTAAACATTCCTGGACTTGAGTTAAAGTCGGGGAACAGGCGCTGGACGATCCGAAATGCCGGAAAAAGGCCGGGTTCCCCGGCCGGGAGCCGCATATGTCTTCTATGGCATTTTGCCTGCGATTCTCGTATAATACCTAGGAGGAGGTGAACCGGATGTCCGATGTATTGGAGCGTGTAAAACGCATCGTCGTCGACCGCTTGGGCGCAGACGAAGCTGAAGTTACACTTGAAGCATCTTTCAAAGAAGATTTGGGTGCTGATTCTTTGGATGTAGTGGAATTGGTCATGGAATTGGAAGATGAATTCGATTTGGAAATCTCTGATGAAGATGCAGAAAAAATTACGACCGTAGGTGAAGTTGTAAACTACATACAATCTCATACCTAAAGTCAATTCAGTCCCGCTCCTGTTGTTCAACAGGCGGGACTTCTCATCATTCATTGGTTTTTCACATCCCGCAGACGATTTTGCTTCGTTGATCTTCGGAAAGATGTAAAGCATAGCCGTCTGCGGCTATTCCCACAAAATACTTGCGTAATGCAGTCGATATAGAGGTGAGTCGGTTGAAACAAAGAGTCGTAATTACCGGAATGGGCGTAATGACATCGCTCGGAAAAGATTTGGAAACGTTCTGGGGCAGTTTAATGGCAGGCAAGTCCGGAATCTCTCAGATTGAGGCGTTTGATGTTAGTGAATACACGACACAGATTGCAGCCGAGATCAAGGATTTCAACCCGGAAGAGTATATGGATCGTAAGGAAGCACGCAAAATGGACCGTTTCGTTCAGTTCGCTGTAGCTGCCGGCTTCAAGGCGGTGGAGGACAGTGGTCTGAAAATTAACGAGAACATTGATGCAGAGCGTTTTGGCGTATCCATTGGTTCAGGGATTGGTGGATTGGGAACCTGGGAGGACCAGCACAATGCACTTCTGCAAAAGGGTCCTAAACGTGTCAGCCCGTTTTTTATCCCGATGATGATCTCAAACATGGCTTCTGGCCAGATGTCGATTTCATTAGGTGCTAAAGGTCCGAACATTAACGTGGTTACCGCTTGTGCTACAGGAACACACTCCATCGGCGATTCATTCAAGCTGATTGCCAACGGGGATGCAGATGCGATGATCTGCGGCGGTGCGGAAGCGACTATCAGACCTACGGGATTGGCAGGTTTCTGCGCGATGCGTGCGATGTCTACACGTAATGATGATCCTGCAAAAGCGAGTCGTCCTTTTGATACAGGTCGCGATGGATTTGTTATGGGTGAGGGTGCAGGTATTCTGATTCTGGAATCACTGGAGCACGCTCAGGCACGCGGAGCGCGTATCTATGGAGAGGTTATCGGTTATGGTCTGACGGGCGATGCTCATCACATGACAGAACCGGACCCGGATGGAGCGGCACGTTGCATGACGATGGCACTTCGCAACGCAGGCATCAAGCCGGAAGAAGTGGATTACATCAATGCACACGGAACGTCAACGCCAGTTGGAGATCGTTCAGAAACGCTCGCGATCAAAAAAGCGTTTGGTGATCATGCGTACAAGCTCGCCGTAAGCTCTACCAAATCCATGACAGGTCATATGCTTGGCGCTGCGGGTGGTGTAGAAGCGGTAATCTGCGGATTGTCTCTGACACATCAGACACTGGCTCCAACGATTAACCTGGAGGATCAGGACCCTGAATGTGATCTGGATTATGTACCGAACGTTCCACGTCAAACTAAAGTAAATGTGGCGATGTCTAATTCATTTGGATTTGGCGGTCACAACGCTACCATTATTCTCAAAAAATTTGAAGCATAAGGGGCTAGTTCGTTTGAGTGAAGATCTGAAGCAGTTACAACAAAAACTTCAAATCAAATTTGACAACAGACAGCTTCTAAAACAAGCGTTTACCCATGCTTCTTATGTAAACGAACATCGGTTCAGTCAACATCAGGATAATGAACGTCTGGAGTTTCTGGGCGATGCTGTATTGGAGCTGACTGTATCGGAGTACTTGTATCATCTGTATCCTAACCGTCCGGAGGGTGAGCTGACAAAGATGCGGGCTTCCATTGTCTGTGAACCTTCCCTCGTCAAATTTGCTGAAGCACTCGGTTTTGGACAATATGTACTTCTTGGTAAAGGTGAGGAATTAACTGGGGGACGTACACGTCCGGCTCTTCTCGCCGATGTGTTCGAGTCATTTATAGGTGCATTATATCTTGATCAGGGTCTTGAGCCTGTGCGGGCTTTCCTGGATCAGCATGTGTTTCCGTTAATCGTGGTTGGCAGCAAGCTGCAAATGAGCGATTACAAAACAGAGCTGCAGGAGCTTACACAGCATCACAATATGGGGGCTCTGGAATACCGGATCGTAGAGGAGCGGGGACCAGCCCATGAACGTGAGTTTGTCTCGGAGGTCCATATGGGTCAGGAACGGCTTGGCCGAGGTACGGGACGTTCCAAGAAAGAAGCGGAACAACAAGCAGCATCCGCGGCGCTTGAACGCTTGAAGCTTCCGGAGGCCTGAACGGTACCAGGCGGCGCATAGACAAACGAAGAGCAAAGAGCAGCCCGCGGGTCCGCCCCGGCGGAAGTAATTGGCCGGACTGCTTTTTGCTCTTTTTTTTGTAAAGAGGCTCGGGAAGCATTTTCGGATCTTTAATCGCGCTGAATGCATTATTTTGAAATTTGCAAGAGGAGGTGACGAGAAGCCCTATGTTTCTGAAACGAATAGAGTTGGGTGGATTCAAGTCATTTGCCGACAAAACGGAAATGGAGTTCGTTCGTGGAATTACAGCTGTTGTTGGCCCGAACGGAAGTGGAAAAAGTAATATCTCTGATGGCATCCGCTGGGTGCTTGGTGAGCAAAGTGCCAAGTCACTGCGTGGGGGCAAAATGGAGGATGTTATTTTTGCAGGCAGTGATGCACGAAAGGCCGTCAATTATGGTGAGGTTTCGCTTACGCTGGACAATGAGGATCATGCGTTAGCTCTTGATTTTGGAGAAGTGACCGTGACCCGGCGTGTGCATCGCAGCGGAGATAGTGAATATTTTATTAACAAACAATCCTGCCGCCTGAAAGATATTACCGAACTCTTTATGGATACCGGTATCGGTAAAGAGGCTTATTCCATCATTGGACAAGGACGAATTGAGGAGATTTTGAGCACTCGCTCTGAGGATCGCCGGGGGATTTTTGAAGAGGCTTCTGGAATCGTTAAATATAAATCACGCAAACGGGATGCTACGCGCAAACTGGATGAGACGGAACAAAATCTGCTACGTATCCACGATCTCGTAACCGAGCTGGAGGACCAGATTGGGCCGCTGAAGGAGCAGTCCGAAAAGGCAGTGCATTATAAACAGCTGCGTGCAGAGCTAAAATCGAAAGAAATTTCGATGTACGTGTACCAGATTGAACAGATTCATGCTTCATGGAGCAAAGCAAGTGAACGACTGGCGTCCCTTAAACAGGAGGAAGTTGGCCTTGCTGCCATTGTGTCTACCCATGATGCGAAGCTTGAAAATGATCGCAATGCACTGCGTAAGCTGGAAACCGAGACCGAAGAGCTTCAAGCGGCCTTGCTGCAGTTCAGTGAGGCAACAGAGAAGAGCGAAGGACTGGGAGAGCTGCTTCGGGAACGTGCACGTCATTTACAGGCGAATCAGGAGCAGTTGAAGGAAACGTTGACGGTGAGTGAAGAGAAACATCGTGAACGGGAAGCCGAGCTGCTTGCTTTGCGTGAGAAATTTGGCAAGCTTGAGCTTGAACTGGCTGATGTGAAAAACCGGTTATCCGAAGAAGAAGCCAAATTGGTGGGGGTAACGGGTGGCATCAGTCAGCAGCAGGAGGAAAGTCTGAAAGGAAACCTGCTGGAGCTTATGAATCAGATGGCACAGGCGCGAAACGAAATCCGTTATGTGGACCAGCAGAAAGAAACGCTGGAGCGCAGAATGAACCGTGCATCAGAGGAATCCGGGAAGTGGGAAGAGCAGAAGGAATCGCTGGAAAGCCGTAAAGCTGAAATCCAGAAAAAGGTAGTTCAGTTAGGCAAGGAAATCAGCGAGCTGCGCGGAAATTACATTTCGGAAAGCGAGCGGCTGCAGTCGCTGCAGAAGCTGCTTGAGGAAAGCCGCAGCACGGTGCGTAAATGGGAGCAAAAGCGTGAGGCCCAGGTGTCCCGCCGGGATACGATGAAAGAGATGCAGGATGATTTTGACGGATTTATGCTTGGGGTCAAGGAAGTGCTCAAGGCTTCACGCAAAGGTGTACTGAATGGTGTGCATGGCGCGGTGGCTGAGCTTGTCAAAGTGCCCGAGAAGGTTGAGCTTGCCGTAGAGACGGCCATGGGGGCAGCCCTGCAGCATATCGTTATGGAAAATGAAGCGGTATCCAGACAGGCTATCGCCTTTCTGAAGCAGCGTCAGTTGGGACGAGCGACCTTTTTGCCGCTGGACGTAATTCGCCCCCGTGCCATCGGTGCAGGCGAACGCTCCATGGTTGAGGGGATGGAAGGTTTTGTTGGCATCGGTGCCGAGCTTGTGCATTATGATGACCGATACGCTTCGATTATTGGCAGCTTGCTTGGCAATGTTATTATTGCAGAAACGCTGGAGTTTGCGAATAAAATCGCAGCACGCTGCCAATATCGTTTCCGTGTGGTGACGCTGGAGGGCGACGTCGTTAATGCTGGGGGTTCCATGACTGGTGGCAGTCAGCATAAGAAAAACGGAAGCTTGCTCAGCCGCAAGCGGCAGCTGGACCAGCTGGATCAGGATATTCTGGACACCGAGCAGCAGATTGTGAAGCTGCACCGGAGTGTAGATGATGTCAAAGCGCAGTTAGAGCAGTGTCAGGACAAGCTGGATCAGCTCCGTCAATCCGGTGATGATACCCGGAATGCAGAGCAGCAGGCCTCCATGGAGATGAAGCAGATTGAGCATGAACTGCGTCATGTACTGGAGCAGGTTGCTGCAGCAGGACAGGAGAAGAGCGGGTTCACGGAAGAGATCAAGGAGCTCGATCAGTCCAGAATTGAAGCGGAGAAAAAGCTGGAGCAGCTGGAGGAAGAGGAAAAGGCTACGCATCGTGCGATTCATGCGGCAGAGTTTGCCCGGAAAGCCAATGAGTCAGCCAAAGAAGAGCTGCAGAGCCAGTTAACTGAACTGAAGGTTCGTGAAGGCAAGCTCGATCAGGAGCGCTTCTCCAATGAGGAGCAGCTGCGCAGACTGGAGCGCGAGGTGGAATCACTCGTCAAGGATCTGCGGCAGAATCGTACACTTCTGGCTTCGATGGAAGCAGACTTCAAGAAAACGCAGAGCGAAAGTGTGAAGCAGATTGAAGATCTGAACGAATACAAGCTGAAAAAGGCAAATGCCTCTCAGGAGCTGGATTTCAAACGAGCAGCACGGAGTGAATTGTCGAAGAAGCTTGAGCTGGCAGAGAGTGAGACAAAGGAGCAGCGCACACAGCTCAAAGCCGTGGAAGAACAGATGCGCCAGACCGAAATTTCGGTTAACCGCCTCGATGTAGAGCTTGAAAACATTCTGCGCAAGCTGACCGATGAATATGAGCTCGGTTACGAGCTTGCCAAAGAGCGTTATCCGGTTCCCGAGGATGTGGAAAGTACGCAGGCCGAGGTACAGAAGCTGAAACGTGCCATATCGGCTCTTGGCGATGTGAATCTGGGGGCCATTGAAGAGTTCGAGCGGGTCAATGAGCGCTATGAATTTCTGAATGAGCAAAAAAATGATCTGGTCGAAGCCAAAACGACGTTGTATCAGGTTATTCGTGAAATGGAAGACGAGATGGCCAAGCGCTTCAAGTTTACGTTTGATGCGATTCGCCGTGAGTTCGGCACCGTATTTACGAAGCTGTTTGGCGGAGGGCGTGCTGACCTTGTGCTGATGGACCCGGAACGGCTGCTGGAAACGGGAATAGATATCGTAGCCCAGCCGCCAGGCAAGAAGCTGCAAAATCTGCAGCTGTTGTCCGGTGGAGAGCGGGCTTTAACGGCTATGGCACTGCTGTTTGCCATTTTGCATGTGAAGCCTGTACCATTCTGCGTACTGGATGAAGTCGAGGCTGCGCTGGATGAAGCGAACGTTGTTCGTTTTGCTCAATACTTGCGTGAATTCTCTGAACAAACACAGTTCATCGTTGTAACCCACCGCAAGGGTACGATGGAAGAAGCAGATGTCCTCTATGGAGTTACAATGGAGGAAGGTGGAGTCTCCAAGCTGGTATCGGTTAAACTGGAGGATGAGGAAGCTGAAATCGCCTGATTCGGCTGGTGAAACTTGGAGTACAGCTATTAAAATGTTTTGCACACCATTACGATTCAATTATGCACACGATGGAGGGGCTTTATGAGTTTCTTTAAAAAGCTGAGAGACAGCATTGCAAGTAAAACGGAATCGGTGACCAAACAGTTCAAGGATGGACTTGAGAAAACCCGTAAAGGGCTTGTGGAAAAAGTAACCGATCTGGTCATTCGCCGCAAAAAAATAGATGAGGAGTTCTATGAGGAACTCGAAGAAATTCTGATCGGAGCGGATGTGGGCGTCAATACCGTTATGAATCTGATTGAAGACCTGCGTGCAGAGGTGAAAAAACGCAAGATTGAGGATGCGGCTGAGCTGCAGCCTGTATTATCAGAGAAGCTGACGGATTTGCTTCGTGGTGAGCAAAATAACGAGCTGAAAATGAATCCGGATGGCATTACCGTTATTTTGTTTGTTGGTGTGAACGGTGTTGGTAAAACAACAACGATTGGCAAGCTCGCTCATCGCTTCAAGCAGCAAGGGAAAAAAGTAATTATGGCTGCGGGGGATACGTTCCGTGCCGGAGCGATTGAGCAGCTTGAAGTATGGGGACAACGCGCAGGTGTTGATGTGATCAAGCAGCAATCCGGTTCTGATCCTGCGGCTGTTATGTATGATGCAGTGCAGGCTGCCAAGCAGCGCGGAGCAGATGTGCTCCTCTGTGATACGGCGGGTCGTTTGCAAAATAAAACTAATCTGATGGATGAGCTGAACAAAATCTATCGTGTCATTCAACGTGAAATTCCGAGCGCTCCGCATGAGGTGTTAATGGTGCTGGATGCAACGACAGGCCAAAATGCATTAAATCAGGCCAAGCTTTTCGGTGAGAAAAGCGGTGTAACAGGTCTGGTGCTCACCAAGCTCGATGGGACGGCCAAAGGCGGAATTGTTGTCGCCATTCGTCAAGAGCTGGATTTACCTGTGAAGCTGGTTGGACTCGGGGAGAAAATTGATGATCTGCAGGAGTTTGATTCCGAGCAGTTTGTACATGCCCTGTTCGCCGGATTAATCCAGGAACAGCAGACAGAGGACGCTGAAGGCGAGAATAATTAAACTGATCAACAAGGTGTGAACCAAAAATAGAATGATTCATCGTATTGCCGCTGCATCATGTGAGAGCTCACGTGTAATGTCATCGGCAATACGTGTATAATGAAGGATAACCGAGATAGTAATGGGTTAGAAAGGAAGGTTGATATGGCCAATACCTATACTTACTCCCGACGTGAAGAGGTTGCTAATGCAGTGACACATGGCATTGGTGCAGCACTCAGTGTAGCTGCGTTAGTGCTGTTAATTGTATTTTCCAGTATGAAAGGCACCGCCTGGCACGTGGTCAGCTTTACGATCTATGGCATTACGATGCTGCTGCTGTATACGAATTCAACACTGGTTCACGCGCTTAAAGAGGGAAAAGCGAAGGATTTGTTTGAGTTTTTTGACCACTCCTCCATTTATCTGTTTATCGCAGGCACATACACGCCTTTTTTGTTTATCGCTGTCCGTGGAACGCTGGGCTGGACCTTGTTTGGCATCATCTGGGGCATTGCCCTCGCCGGGGTGATCTTTAAAGCTTTCTTTACGAAAAAGTTTCTGTTTATGTCCACGATTTTTTACATCGCGATGGGCTGGCTGATCGTTGTCGCCTGGAATCCGCTTATAGCGGTCATTCCAACGGGAGGCATCGTGCTGCTGGTTGGTGGAGGACTGATGTATACACTGGGCACACTGTTCTATGTATGGAGAGCATTTCCGTTTCACCATGCCATCTGGCATTTGTTTGTGCTGGCCGGCAGCATTCTGCATTTCTTTGCCGTGCTGATCTATTTGACTCCGCTTCGCTAAACGTCTAACGAATCGCCTCGTTGTATCGAGACGTTTCGTTTTTTGTTTTTCAGGCGGGATGCATCAGGCGAATAATGGTATGGCAAACTGGAGAAAAAAGGGCTCTGAAATGGCCTTCCGACGGCGTTTCCGCTTGTAGAACTTCGGAATTGCTGCTCTTTTTATTGTGACAAGTATTTTTGCTTGACATACTGATTAGTTTTAGGTATTATTAGGAACGTTGCAAGAGTGTAAAGTGTTTTTCCTTGACGAAGGGAGTGCCCCGATATGAGTCAAGAAAACCGGCTTGAGAAGACAAACCGGATTAACTTGCTTTTTGCTTTTTATGAATCGCTGCTTACAGAGAAGCAGCAAACCTTTTTGAAGTATTACTTTCATGATGATTTTTCACTTGGCGAGATCGCAGCCGAGTTCGAGATCAGCCGCCAGGCGGTATACGAACATATCAAGCGTGCTGAGCAAGTGCTGGAAAACTACGAAAGCAAGCTGGGCTTGCTGGAGAAGTATGAGAGACGCAGCCGCTGCCTTGAAGAGTTACAGCAAGCATTGGAACGCGCTGGCGTTACGATGGATAACAACAAACCAATACACGATCTCGTTGCTCAGCTGGGTGAGTAACCAATGCACAATGAATTGTGACGAGACGATCTGACAAACGTAAGTAAGCTTAAAGGAGGTGGGATCATGGCATTTGAAGGATTAACGACCCGACTGCAGAATGTGTTCAGCAAGCTGCGCGGCAAAGGCAAGGTGTCTGACGAGGACGTAGCCGAAGCGATGCGTGAAGTACGCCTGGCATTGCTTGAAGCGGATGTAAACTTCAAAGTGGTCAAGGAATTCATCGCCAAAGTGAAAGAGAAGGCTGTCGGCAAGGAAGTAATGGAGAGCTTCACACCCGGAATGGTCATCATTGACATTGTTAACAAAGAGCTGACGGAGCTCATGGGTGGAAGTCAGGCCAAGCTGGCGAAGTCAAACAAACCGCCTACGGTGATCATGATGGTCGGTTTACAAGGTGCGGGTAAAACAACAACGTCCGGTAAACTGGCGAAAATGCTGCAGAAGCAAAACAGCAGACCTTTGCTGGTTGCCGGTGACATCTACCGTCCGGCTGCGATCAAGCAGCTGCAGGTGCTCGGAGAACAGCTCAAAGCACCGGTATTCACCCTTGGAGACCAGACAAGCCCGGTGGAGATTGCTCGCCAAGGTCTGCAGCATGCCAAGGATAACGGCAATGATTATGTAATCGTCGATACAGCAGGACGTCTGCACGTCGATGAAGAACTGATGGAGGAGCTGCGCCAGATTCACAGTGTTGTGAATCCGGATGAAGTACTGCTTGTTGTCGATAGTATGACGGGTCAGGACGCGGTTAACGTGGCAGAACACTTTAATCAGCAGCTTGATCTGACCGGCGTTGTTCTGACGAAGCTGGACGGCGATACACGCGGCGGTGCGGCATTGTCTGTCAAAGCAGTTACAGGCTGTCCGATCAAGTTTGCTTCTCTGGGAGAAAAGCTTGATGCACTGGAGCCATTCCACCCGGAACGTATGGCATCCCGGATTCTCGGCATGGGGGATATGCTGTCTCTGATTGAGAAGGCACAGTCCAACATTGACACAGAGAAAGCGAAGGAAATGGAACGTAAAATGCGTAATGCGGAGTTTACGTTTGAAGATTTCCTGGAGCAGATGGATCAGGTGAAGAAGCTTGGACCGATTGACCAGATCATGGATATGATTCCGGGTATGGGCAAGATGAAACAAGCGAAGGACCTGAAGGTGGATGACAAACAGATGGGCCGAATCGAAGCGATTGTGTATTCCATGACAACCGAAGAGAAACGTAACCCGGATATGATCAATCACAGCCGCCGGAAGCGGATTGCAACCGGAAGCGGAACATCGCTAGCAGAGGTGAATCGTCTGATCAAGCAGTTCGATGAGATGCGCCGTATGATGAAGCAGTTCTCGGATATGATGGGCCCTAAAGGCGGCAAAAACAAAGCGATGAAACAGCTCAAAGGTCTTGGTAAAGGAATGAAGTTTCCTTTCCGTTGATTGAACAGCAGTTTATATGAGAACCAGATTTCATTGAAGGAGGTGAATTTTCAAATGGCAGTTCGTATTCGTCTGAAACGTATGGGTGCTCACAAAGCTCCTTTCTACCGCGTAGTGGTATCGGATTCCCGTTCCCCACGTGACGGTCGTTTTATCGAGGAGATCGGTTACTACAACCCGGTTGAACAACCGGCTGTTGTTAAGATCGATGAAGATAAAGCATTGCAATGGCTTCAAAACGGTGCGCAAGCATCCGACACTGTCCGCAACTTGCTGAGCAAAGCGGGCGTGATGAAGAAATTCCACGAGTCTAAATTATCTAAATAAGGTGCTGATTCGGAGGGTCATCTATGGAAGAATTAGTAAGCATAATTGCTAAGGCTTTGGTCGATCATCCGGAAGATGTGGCGGTTCGGACGGTTGAGAAAGACCGGCTTGTCGTTTACGAGTTAACGGTGCATCCCGACGATGTCGGAAAGGTGATCGGAAAACAGGGACGAATCGCAAAATCTCTTCGTACGGTCGTCACATCAGCAGCAGTTAAGATGGATAAACGGGTTACCGTTGATATCATATCTTAAAGATATACGAAAGGGGGTTAGGATGCATGTCCTAGCCCCTTTTCGTGCATGCTGAACTTAATATGTTGGATTAGTTATTGAATTAAAATATTTTGGGGTATGAGTTACTTCGGAGTAGTGTAGGGGACGGAATCGATTCTGGAGAAGCGTTAGCGTTCGCCTTTATCACCTCATTTTCACCTTTTATAATAGTTCAAAAAATGAGGGGGTAACAGCGATCGGAAGAACGAACCGTCGCCGGAACGGCCGTACGAGAGTCGAAGTACCTGTTTATTTTGATTGAATACCGTAGGAGGATTGTATGGCAGAGTTTATGAATGTAGGTAAAATTGTAAATACGCACGGGATTCGCGGCGAATTGAAGATCATGCCTTTGACTGACTTTCCTGAGGTTCGTTTCGCTAAAAATGCCGAGCTGTTCCTGTTTACTTCGGATGATCGGCCGGTGCCGGTTACAGTGGAGTCTGCACGTTTGCATAAAAATATGTATATTGTTCGTCTGAAAGAATATGGAAATATTAACGAAGTAGAGAAGTTCAAAGGCGGAATGGCAAAGGTATCGAAGGAAAATCTGGCCGATCTGGAAGAAGGCGAATATTATTTCCATCAGATCGTGGGATGTGCTGTAATTACCGAAGAAGGGGAAACCCTTGGGACCATTACGGAAATTCTAACACCTGGTGCCAATGACGTCTGGGTTGTCAAAACACCGGCAGGTAAAGAGGTGCTGATTCCGGTCATTGATGATGTTGTACTGGATGTGGATGTGGAACAAAAGCGGGTCAAGATTCACCTGATGGAAGGACTGCTGTAACATGAAGGTGGATGTTTTAACATTATTTCCTGAAATGTTCGATGGGGTATTCGGCACGAGCATTTTAGGTAAAGCACAGGCCAAAGGGCTGGTTTCGCTCGGTGCGACCAATTTCCGCAATTACGCAACCAATAAACATAATACTGTAGATGATGCGCCTTATGGCGGAGGTGGGGGCATGGTGCTCAAGCCTGACCCGATCTTTGCTGCGGTAGAAGATATACTGGACCAGCGCGGGGAAGCCGCAGCGGCGATGAAAGCCCCACGGATCATTCTGATGTGTCCGCAGGGTGAAACGTTCACGCAGAAGAAGGCGGAGGAACTTGTTCAGGAGCAGCATCTGATCTTTATTTGTGGTCATTACGAGGGCTACGATGAACGTATTCGTGAATTTCTGGTGACGGATGAACTGTCGATTGGCGATTATGTGCTTACTGGCGGCGAGCTTCCGGCCATGGTGGCCATTGACAGCATTGTGCGGCTGATTCCAGGTGTGCTGGGGAATGAGACAAGTGCAGTAACGGATTCATTCAGTACAGGCCTGCTCGAATATCCCCATTACACGCGTCCGCCTGATTTTAGAGGTATGAAGGTACCTGATATGCTTCTATCGGGCCACCATCTGAACATTGAGGCCTGGCGTAGAGAACAGTCTCTGATTCGTACGCTGGAGCGCAGACCTGAGCTGCTGGAGACGGCGGAGCTTACCGATAAGGAACGCAAATGGCTTGAACAGTACAAGGCTGAACGTGAGAAGAAATAGTATAAAAGAAAAATGGCCAAGCTCACATCGAAAAAAAGCCGAGAAGACAGCTAATGCTGTGCTTATCGGCTTTTTTGATTAAGTAGAATAGAAAGTTTGAAATCAGGCTGCAGCCCTGGGTGCTGATCTAGGGCTTCTCACTGAGGATGTTGGAGCCTGTGCGCAGCAAGGTGGCCATATCGGTATCACTGGTAACGGTCAAGCGGGGTAACACCATAGGTGAGTCGCCGGGATGAACGAATCCGGGTCTAACCGTGAACCCCATGCGATATCCATGCTGATGCAGCTTATATATCATTTGTTCGCTAAAGTAACCATACGGATAGGCGATATAAGGTGTATTGATACCGATGTGCTTGATTTGTTCAATATCGTGGTCCAGCAGGCTGGTATCCAGCGTAACGGGCAGATCGTCTCCGCACACCATATATCCCTTGTGATGCAGGTCGTAGGTGTGACTGTTGTATTCAAATACATCACTTCCGGCTTTCATCTCGGGCCAGGAAATATCGCTTTTTTGGCTAGGGTTAAAATCCACCGGTTTGGGCTGAATTCGACTTCCAATCACAAAAAGAGAAGCATGGAAATGATATTTTTTGAGCACCGGATAAGCTAACGTATAATTGTTCTGGTATCCATCGTCAAAGGTGATGACTATTGATTTTTTTGGCAAGGTAATCTCGCCGTTAACATACTTTTCAAGCTGGTCTAGGGTGATTGTCTTGTACCCGTTATCGTACAAATATTTCATATTCTCTTCAAATGAGTCCAGATCAATAACTGATTTATTGTGAGGCTCGCGATTGTCCAATCGAGGGGTAACATAATGATACATGAGTACCGGGACTTCTGTAGCCGTGCCTGGTTTGACAACAAAGCTTGAGCGATCGAGCTTAGATCGCATGGAAAAGTCAGGATGTGAGAATGTAAACATCTTGCGCTGTACGATATTCCAGGACGAGCAGGCTTTGTGGGATAATGCGTTTGTTGGATGATTGACAGCATATGTGTATAAAGTAATGGTGCATGTGAGCAAGGCAACGGCGGCAAGCAGAATTTTTTTCGTGTACTTCATGTTTCTCTGTTTCTCCTTTAACATTCATCTATGTCTTTAGTTTGTATAAGCGGCTCGCGGAACGAGCGTTTTACTACATGATAGACGATCTTCTATGTCGGAAAGTTACATTATTTTATCCTGCTTAAAGGTTGACTTTTTCATCTTACTGGAAATCACTTCTGCAGTTATTATAGGAAGTCGGTCACGTTTTACAGCTTCCTGTGTAAAAGCAGGGAAAGAGTTTGTGGCGCAGACTGCTGCAATGCTGCAAATTGCTGTTTATTTTTTCTTGTGTTTTGATATGCCACATGATACAATAAGTCTGTTGTGTGGAATACGGCGGTCCTCTATGGATAATGAAGGAGACAAGGTGATCTCTGGAAGAAGTATGAACGCCTGTACGGAAGGAGGGAGTCATAGATGAATATCGTTCAAGCGATTACTCAAGAACAACTTCGCAAAGATATTCCGAGTTTTCGTCCTGGTGACACTTTGAAAGTGCACGTTAAGGTAATCGAGGGAACTCGTGAGCGTATCCAATTGTTCGAAGGTGTTGTGATTAAACGTCGCGGTGGTGGAATCAGTGAGACTTTTACAGTTCGTAAAATTTCTTACGGTGTAGGTGTGGAAAGAGCTTTCCCGCTTCATTCCCCTAAAATCGAGAAAATCGAAGTGGCTCGCCGTGGTAAAGTGCGTCGTGCGAAGCTTTATTATCTTCGTGAACTGCGCGGTAAAGCAGCGAGAATTAAAGAAATTCGTTAATATAACGGATACCGGGAAGGGCTTGGAGACAAGCCCTTTTCGTTTTTGTCCGGGAAAAGTTGAACCGGAGGTACACTTCCGAGTAAAATGGTATGGCGGATATGCGGCGTAAAGTCCGGGAGGATTGGACATCAGTTATCAAAGGCATTTAAAATTGTGGTTGAATGTACTGTAATGCTTGGCTGCAAGAATTACATAACTGAGTGGAGTTTTTTGCTTTCTATGCTTGATGCTGGGATGCGGCAAAAGACTGGATGTATACTGCTATAAACATGTACTGTGAAGAGAGGAAGATCTTATATGGAACAAGAAGTTCAACAGGACCAGAGCATACCTGCCGAAGAAAAAAATAATCGATCCAAAAAAGCGAAAAATGAAATTGTGGAGTGGCTGAAAGCCATTGTTATTGCATTGGTGCTGGTCATTCTGATTCGCTGGCTGCTCTTCAAACCATTTGTAGTGGACGGGCCGTCCATGCAGCCGAACTTCTCGACAGGAGAACGTGTCATTGTCAATGAAATTCTGTACGATATCCGTGAGCCGAAGCGTGGTGAAGTTATCGTCTTCCATGTACCTTCCGAAGGACGGGATTTCATTAAACGTGTCATTGCGGTAGCTGGGGATACGGTGCAGGTTCAGGGAGATACGGTAACGGTTAACGGACAGAAGGTTAACGAAACCTATATCCAGGGTGCTATCGATGCAGCCGAGGCGAATGGCGGGACGTATAACGTGAAGGATTTCCCGAATGAACAATTCCCGGATGGCAAGGTGCCGCCAGGGCATGTGTTTGTTATGGGAGACAACCGTCCGAACAGTACAGACAGCCGGATGATCGGTTATGTCTCATTGAAAGATATTATTGGCCGTGCGGATGTTATTTTCTGGCCAATTGGAGAGATTAAGTGGATCAACCACTAACATTCAAAGTATGTATTAAATGAGGTGAAGACAAGGTGACGATACAATGGTTTCCAGGTCATATGACCCGAGCCAGACGCCAGATTCAGGACAAGTTGAAGCTCATTGACGTGGTCATCGAACTGTTGGATGCCCGTCTGCCTGTCTCCAGCCGTAATCCGATGATCGACGAGATTTTGATGGATAAGCCACGTATGATTTTGCTGAACAAGTCGGATTTGGCCGATGCCAAGGTGACGCAAGAGTGGATTGAATATTTTAAAAAAGAGGGCATTACTGCTTTTTCTGTGGATGCTTCCACAGGCACAAATGTAAAAGATATTCCTGCTCAGGCAAGACTTCTTCTCAAGGAGAAGATTGATCGTCAACTGGCAAAAGGCATTAATCCCCGTGCTGTTCGTGGGTTGATTGTCGGTATTCCAAACGTAGGCAAATCGACATTAATCAATCGGCTGGCTGGACGCAGCATTGCTGCGACAGGAGATCGCCCAGGTGTAACGAAGGGCCAGCAGTGGATTAAAGTGGGCAAGGAGATGGAACTGCTGGATACACCCGGCATTCTGTGGCCGAAGTTTGAAGATCAAAATGTCGGGTACCGTCTTGCTGTGACGGGTGCAATCAAAGAGGAAATTTTGAATGCAGAAGACATTGCGTTTTTTGGAATCAGTTATCTGATGCGTTATTATTGGGATGCGCTTGAAGAGCGATACGGTCTTCAGGATTTCTCCCGGGATGCAGACGATTCCGACAGCGTAATTGCCATCATGGAACAGGTTGGCCGAATCCGCGGTTGTGTCATTAGCGGTGGGCGTATCGATCTGGAGAAGGCATCGCGGGCGTTTTTGCGGGAGTTACGCGCAGGTAAGATGGGACGTTTCTCAATGGAAGCTCCTTATTAAGTAGAGACAGCATTACAAGAGCCGAAGGAAGCGGCCGTTACCGGATTACCGGGAACGGTCGTTTTTTGTTCAGAGCAAGGGTCAGTGCTAGATGAGATAACGATTTTTTTTGGAAGAGAATTGAAGTAAAGTGTGCTTGGTGGAATTGATTCTTCTGTATATGAGTAGTCTCGCAATCATGTTATGATAATTGGTGGTGTAAATTTGTAGAAACATCTGTTTGCATGTATTCAATTTGATATGAAAATAACCGATAAATGAAGACATCACAATGTTGTGTATTCCTTTTTACAAGGGAACGTTGTGCAGTGACTGGACTCCATCGAAACAAAGATACGAGTGACAACGTCTAACGTTTAATAGATGGTATGGAACCACATTGCTGTATGAATCAGGTATAAAGGAGATGAAAAACATGGCTGTCAACGATGAAATGCTTGAGCTGCAGCTGCCCGGTCAGCCGGGCAAACGGAAGAAAAAGAAAAAGGAAGCGAGCGAACCACAGGACCTGTTGTTGTATGAGCGGGAATATTGGGGGAGCGGCTTTGAATATATTGCCGGGATAGACGAGGTAGGGCGCGGTTGTTTGTTTGGGGATGTCGTTGCGGCTGCGGTTATTTTACCTCCAGGGCTTATTTTGGAAGGGGTTAATGATTCCAAAAAGCTGTCCGAGAAAAAGCGCGAAGCTTTGTATGACATGATTATGGAGAACGCACTGGCTGTTGGCGTAGGATATGCGGATGCCGAAACGATTGATCGAATGAACATTAAACAGGCGGCTAGACTGGCGATGAAACATGCTGTGGAGGCACTCAGTGAAACCCCTCACTATCTGCTGGTCGATGCTGAAAAGGTGGATGTGAATATTCCACAGCTGTCTATTATTAAAGGGGATGCGAACAGTCAATCTATTGCGGCCGCGTCCATTGTGGCGAAGGTAACAAGAGATCGTCTGTGCAAGGGAGAATGGGATGCGTTATACCCGGAATATGGTTTATCCGTACATAAAGGTTATGCTACGCAATTTCATCGCGAACAGATTATGGCACTCGGGGCTACGCCGATGCATCGGCGCAGTTTTCTCGGTAATTTGTTAGGAGAGCAGCAAACGCTGTTTTGAATTAGAACATCTCGGAAGGAGGGGGAGAGAGTTGAATATTAGCTCTATGATTCGTGGTTTGATTGGAGACGGCAAACCAGGGAATGCGAAGCCGCTCGAATTAAAGGAGGGTCAGGTTGTTCGTGGCTCTGTGGTCAGCGTATCGGATGATGGGGGCGAGGCCGTGCTGCAGATTCAAGGTGTGCAGGTACGTGCCAAACTGGAGACCCCACTCCGTCCGGGCGAAACGACACTGCTTCAGGTACAGCCTCCAGGTGAAAATGGCATGACCGTTATGAAGCCCGTTGCGGGTTCTCTGACAGAGCTGCCGCAGGCTTCTCTGAACAATCTCATGCAGGAGGTTGGTCTGCCTGACACCAAGGATAATCGGGAATTGCTGATAGCGATGCAGCGCAGCGGTCTGCCTTTGACCAAGGATAATGTAGCGATGGTGCAAACGATGATGGCAGCCAAGCCTGCCCAAGTGCCTGTGGAAGAATGGGTACAGGCAGCGGGGATTGCTTTTCAGCGCGGACTTCCTGTGACGGCAGAGACAGTAAAAGGATTACATCAGACTGTATTTGGACCTCCGCTGCATCAGCTGTTGAGCGGATTAGCGGAGCAGCTGGAGTCTTTGCTATCTCAGACAACAGGTAAACCGGTTCCGGGAGGAGAGGCAGCGGCCAATGCCAAAGTTGGAATTGTAACGGGACATCCGGGAACGTCTGCACCGCTTCCTGCTGCAGCTGTCCAGCCAGAAGGGGATGCAGCCACAGCGGCAGCTCTTGTGAATCGCCCGGCGGCGGGAATGCCAGGGGCAGCGGCTTTGTCCTCGCAGCAGCAGGCTCAGACTATGCAAGCTGCTAATGCTGCCTCAGCAGCGAGTGGTGGGGAAGCTGCCGCTGATGATGTGAGTCAGACGTCGAAGGGCAGCATGCCGCAGCAGACGAGTCAGGCGCAGGCCAGTTCTGAGGCAGGCGCGAAGGGGGCTGCCAGCCAGGCTGAAGCTGTGGCTGGCAGAGGCAGTGCAGGTATTCCGGCGGGCAGCGGAATACCGGGGGAGAGCCCGCGAGCTGCGGACGCGGGCATGAGTGGCAGCCGCCCGGGAACTCCGGGGGCGGCTGAAGCTGTGGCTGGCCGCGGAAGCTCCGGCCAGCCTGAAGCAGCGGCCGTGCGTGCAGACGGCCGCCCTGACACGCCTGCTGCTGCGGCAACGCAGTCCGCAGCAGGCCAGGCCGCGCCAGCGGCGCCTACGCCAGCGCAGCTGGCGCCCAAGCTGCTGGCGCTGCTGGACGCGCTGCGCAGCGCGTCCAGCGCCGCCCCGGCACAGCCTGGCGCGGCAGCTCAGGCCGCCCCTGCTGCGCAGCAGGGCGGCCAGGTGGCTGCGGCTGCCGAAGGCTCGCCGCAGCCCTTGCCAGCCGCCGCACCTGCGGGCGCGGCGGCAGCGCACGCGCCTGTCACCCACGGGGGAGACCCGTGGGTGGGGCGCGTGCTGAAGCTGCTCGGTGCGGAGCACGAGCAGCAGGCCGTTCACGGCGCGGCGATGCAGCCGCGCGTGGGGGAGGCAGCGAGTCCGGCGAACGCGGACACGCTCAAGGGCTTGCTGCTGCAGCTTGCCAGCAGCGACAGTGCTCCGGCGGCACTGAAAGATGCCGCCGCCCAAGCGGTGCAGTATCTGACAGGTCAGCAGCTGCTGCTTACCACCGATCGCAGTGCAACGTTTGCACAGATGCACTGGTTTATCCCCATCACCGGCCCGGATGGAGAACAGACCGCTTCGGTGCAGATTCAGTCGCGCCGTGGTCAGCGCGGTGAGCTGGATGCGTCCAACTGCCGCTTGCTGTTTGATCTGGACATGAAGAGCCTGGGACATACGCTGGTGGATGTGCATGTAGTGAATAATATTGTCAGTCTGCGTGTGCTTAATGACAATGAGGTAATGGGAGCTTTGCTGGAGAGCGGCCGTGAGATGATTCAGCAATCACTCGACAAGCTGGGTTATCAGTTGTTGACCTTTAGAGCAGAGGCTTGGCCTGAAGGGCAGGAGGCAGGAGCAGAGCGAAAGGTGACTGCAGCGGACTACAGCCCTGAGCGATATAAAGGGGTGGATTTCAAAGTATGAAGGAGGAATCACCGCAGCCGGATTTGTTATCCAAAAAAGCAGTGGCGTTAAAATATGTTCCCGGAGAAACCGAAGCGCCGATTGTTGTAGCCAAAGGCCGTGGTAAAGTGGCCGAAGCTATTCTGGATAAAGCCAAGGAAAACGGGGTTCCCGTGCAGGAGGATGCAGCACTTGTGGAAGTGCTCTCCAAGCTGGATCTGGATGAACAGATTCCGGCAGAGCTGTACCAGCTGGTGGCTGAGGTGCTGACCTATGTGTACCGAGCAGACCGGCTTGCCTCTGGTCGTGATGAGGAGGAGACATGGTAGACTCAGGGTCAGGCGAGAAGCTGAATGGCAAGCTGACACGTCAGCAGAAGGGTCGAATTGGAGAAGAAAAGGCCTGCCGCTGGTTAGAGCAGCAGCAGTATCGTATCCTTCAACGGAACTGGCGCTGCCGCAGCGGAGAAGTGGATATCATCGCATCTCACGGGGATTTGTTGATTTTTGTCGAAGTTCGAAGCCGCAGTTCACATGCTGCATTCGGGACTCCGCAGGAGTCTGTCGATCAGCGCAAAATGCAGCAGGTGCGTTCCACCGCAGCCGTTTACATACAAATGATCGGAGAGCATGCTTGTCAGATTCGCTTTGATGTCATTGCTGTGATGATGAGCTCTAAGGGTGAGATTATATCCGTCAATCATGTACAGAACGCATTTTAAGCTTGAAATAATAACAAATGACTGAAGAGATGGGACTTCAGATATCGACGAAGATATCTAAGGTCTCATCTTTTTTTGTTGGGGTGAAGCTGTACATACAACGAAGAAGCATGACACTATTTTCAACAGACTCCTGCATGTTCTGAACAGCGTATCACACTAGGGCGGGATCATAGGGGATAAGAGGATCATCAAGGTCTGCACTTTGGGTCGGCTTTGAATCTCGGCAGTAGAAGCGTGTATAATGGAAGCTGTAACCTGCATGTACGATGTGGAGAGGGAGGCATGAGCCATGAGTAAAGCGACGAACACAGGTAATGCAGTCCGGCATGCGATCCAGAGCCGCCGAACTGTCAAAAAGTTTAAAAAAGAGGCTGTTCCAACGGAGCAGATTATAGATTTGCTCGATACAGCGGTTTGGGCGCCCAACCATAAATTGCGCGAGCCATGGAGATTTGTACTGTTTAGCGGCAAAGGACGTGAAAAGCTGGCAGAGGCCATTGAAGCCGAGATGGGCGAAGATAACAAGTTTTCGGCCAATGTGCTGCAGGTGCCTTCCATTATGCTTGTTGTAATGGAGGAAGACCCGAGACAAGCGATCTGGGATGAGGATTTTGCTGCAGTCAGTGCGCTGGTTCAGAACTTTATGCTCGCGGCCTGGAGTGAGGAGATTGGCACGTTCTGGGTAACAAAGCCATTTCTCTATGCACCCAAATTCCGTAAGGAGCTGGGCATCAAGGCCGGAGAGAAAATTATAGGCATGATCTATATGGGATACCCTGAGGTTGTTCCATCACCGAAAGATCGCACACCTGCCAAGGACAAGCTTACCTTGTTTGAATAACATCCTGTTTTAACGAAACGTTTGGTATCAAAGTCTTGTTGGAATGGTATAAAAGCCTTTTTCAAGGCCGTATCAGACTCTTCATTAACATATATGGAGAGCTCTCATACGGCTCTTTATGTTGGTCAAGCCGCATTCCACATCATTAAAATAAATTCAAGTCTAACTGACGATATTGGATTGCTTCCGCTACATGAGCGGTCTGAATCATTCCTTCATGATCCAGATCTGCGATCGTCTGGGCCATCTTCATAATTCGATCACGGGCACGCATGCTAAGTTGAAGTGTAGTCAACGTTTCGTCTAACAGCAGCTCCGCTGCAGGCGGCAGGTGAATCGTTTTTCGTAAAAAGGTACCCGAGAGCTGACTGTTCCAGCGAACCGGATGATTCGCGTAACGTTTGGCCTGAATGGCATGGGCTGCAATCACTTTGCTTTGCATGTCAGCGGAAGAAGGGGAGGCTCCCGACTTTCGCCAATCCCCCGGTGGAGGAACCTCGATCTGCAGGTCGATACGGTCAAGCAGTGGACCTGAAATTCTGGCACGGTATGCTGCTACGCGAGCAGGACTGCAGATGCAGCGCTGATCCTGACCCTGAGCTGATAAATAGCCGCAGGGACACGGATTCATAGAGCAGGCGAGCATGAACTGTGCAGGAAACGTGAACGCAGCTCTTGCGCGACTGATCGTTACCGTCTGATCCTCAAGTGGTTGTCTAAGCACCTCCAGAACTTGACGCTGAAACTCGGGCAGCTCATCCAGAAATAATATTCCACGATGAGCGAGACTGACTTCACCCGGATTTGGAATGCCGCCACCTCCAATCAGGCCGGATGCCGATATCGTGTGATGGGGCGAGCGGAACGGTCTGTCCGTAATCAGTCCCTGTGGCGCTTCTTTCAGTTGTCCGGCTGCGCTTAACACTTTAGTCACCTCGAGCGCTTCCTCTTCGGACAAAGGCGGCAAAATCGTTGGCAGTCGCTTAATTAACATCGTTTTACCGGTACCAGGGGGACCTACCAGCATAATATTGTGCATTCCGGCAGCGGCAATCATTAAAGCACGTTTGACATGATGCTGTCCCAGCACATCGCTATAGTTTTCCGAGGACAAAGAGGACGTTGTCTTGATCCATGGTGAGCTGGCCGGCACACAGCTTCGCAGATGATTATAATTTTTCAAGGTAATTGGCCCTGTACCGGTTGTTTTCCCCATCGTATTGCTCATATCGTTTGGCGGATGGTCTGGACTGTTTGTGAGGTCAGGTGCCAGGTCCATCAGGTGACGCAAGCCGTATATCTCGATTCCACGAATCAGACGAGCCTCCTGTACATTGTCGGAAGGTAACAGAACCGATGTAAAGCCCTGTCTTTTAGCCAGATCAACCATGGATAACATACCGGGCACAGAGCGAATGGAGCCATCCAGTGCGAGCTCCCCCAGCACCAGAGTGCGTTCCTCTGGAGGAAGCACAAGCTGACCGCTGGTTGCAAGCAGGGCAATAGCAATGGCGAGATCGAAGGAAGAACCTTCCTTACGCAGGTCAGCGGGAGCAAGATTAATCGTAATGCGTTGCAAAGGATACTGGTATCCACAGTTTTTAATAGCAGCCCGAACTCGTTCAACGGCTTCACGGATCGCGGAATCAGGAAGTCCGATGATGGAGGTCATTGGTAAACCATTCGACAGGTCCGTTTCTACCTCAATTAATACGCCGTCAATACCATAGAGACATGAGCTGTATAACTTTCCGTACATAACAAAGAAACACCTCACTCGGATAATCGGCTCCGCACAGGTCGGGCCGTTCTTCGAATTAAGGTGCTTCCTCAGCTTCTACTTGCATTTTATAGAAAAGCGATCAGAGCGTCAACCCGTCAGCATCTTCAGTCTGTTAGATTATATTTTACACAACTTAATTTACGATGATTTATTAGGTTGATAAAATAATTTGTGCTCAATTATTCTTCTTTTTATCTATTTTGTGATAAGATAGAACCAAGGCATCTGAATCACTGTAAACTTAGGTGAAGCAGTCAGGATAGCCTTAAATCCAATAATGCAATTTAATGTACATTAGGCAGGTGAGACAGACAACATGCAGACAGATCGTTTGAAGCTGGACAATCAATTATGCTTTGCCATATACGCTTGTTCACGTGAGATTACCAAGCTGTACCAGCCTTATCTTGAGGTACTGGGTGTAACGTATTCTCAGTATCTGGTTTTGATGGTATTGTGGGAGCGGCAGGAGTGTACGGTTAAGGAGATCGGTGAGGCGTTATACCTTGATTCAGGTACGTTGACACCTCTTCTGAAACGTTTGCAGGCAGCCGGACTCATCTATCGGGAGCGTTCCGCTCAGGACGAGCGTAAAGTATTAATTACATTGACCGATACAGGACGTGAACTTAAAAATAAAGCGCTTAGCATTCCGGATGCCATACAGGGAGATGCTTGTCTGAACAGCAAGGAGTTTGAAGCACTGCTTGGTCAGTTCAAAGGCTTGCTGGATAAAGTGCACGCAACCAATATGAATGCATCCAAAAAATAATTGGAGCTGTCATTTACACCGAACCTTAGCTAATTCAGCTAAGGTTTTTTCCATTTATATCCAAGCATTCACAAAAAGGGATCATATCCATATCAAAAAGCTGTCTATTAACCATTACTTTTTTAAGGAAAGCGTTTTAAAAACATGTTACAATGAATTGGGTTTAAGTGAAAATAGTCAACATTTGTCTTTTGTTCGTCTACCAACCCGCCTTGTTGCAGTCATGTTGATAGGAGGATTCGAGAATGAATATCCATGAATATCAAGGAAAAGAAGTACTGAAACAGTATGGAGTTACCGTTCCAAATGGAAAGGTTGCTTATACAGTCGATGAAGCGGTTGCGGCTGCAGAGGCACTGGGCAGTCCGGTGACTGTGGTTAAAGCGCAAATTCACGCAGGAGGCCGGGGTAAAGCTGGCGGTGTGAAAGTGGCAAAAAGCATCGACGAAGTGCGTGCCTATGCTTCCGAAATTTTGGGCAAAGTATTAGTAACCCATCAGACAGGACCAGAAGGTAAAGAAGTGAAACGTCTTCTCATTGAAGAGGGCTGTGATATCCGCAAAGAGTATTACGTGGGTGTTGTGGTCGATCGTGCTACAGGTCGTGTAGTTATGATGGCTTCTGAAGAAGGCGGTACGGAGATTGAAGAAGTAGCTGAAGCTACACCTGAGAAAATTTTCAAAGAAGTTATTGACCCTGCAATCGGGTTGCAAGTGTTCCAGGCACGCAAGCTGGCTTACAGCATTAAAATTCCGAATGAACTCGTGAATAAAGCTGTGAAGTTTATGCTTGCGCTGTACACGGCATTTGTTGAAAAAGATTGCTCGATCGCCGAGATCAACCCGCTGGTTGTTACCGGAGATGGAAACGTTATCGCACTGGATGCAAAGCTGAATTTTGACTCCAATGCTCTCTTCCGTCACAAGGATATTCAAGAGCTTCGTGACCTGGATGAGGAAGATGAAAAAGAAATCGAAGCTTCCAAATATGACCTCAGCTACATAGCGCTTGACGGCAACATCGGCTGTATGGTTAATGGTGCAGGACTTGCGATGGCGACGATGGATATCATCAAATATTATGGCGGCGACCCTGCCAACTTCCTTGATGTTGGGGGCGGTGCGACCACAGAGAAAGTTACTGAAGCATTCAAGATTATTTTGTCTGATGCCAAAGTAGCCGGTATCTTTGTTAACATCTTCGGTGGTATCATGCGTTGTGATGTCATTGCCAACGGTGTAGTTGAAGCCGCGAAGCAGCTTGGCCTGACCAAACCGCTGGTTGTTCGTCTTGAAGGAACTAACGTGGAACTGGGTAAACGCATTCTGGGTGAATCCGGCCTGAATATCGTTCCAGCTGATTCCATGGCCGATGGTGCACAGAAAATTGTGGCCCTCGTAAAATAAGTTCATTCCTTCGTACCGGAGCTGTCCGGGAATTGAAAAATAACCGTAAGGATGTGAAGCAACGTGAGTATTTTGATCGATAAAAATACAAAAGTCATTACGCAAGGCATTACGGGTTCAACGGGAATGTTCCACACGAAGGGCGCATTGGACTACGGAACCCAAATGGTAGGCGGTGTTACGCCAGGTAAAGGCGGAACCAATGTTGACATCACGCTGGAAGACGGTTCAGTAGTCAGCCTGCCGGTATTCAACACGGTGCAGGAAGCGAAGGAAGCTACTGGCGCAACAGCGAGCGTCATTTACGTTCCTCCTGCATTTGCGGCGGATTCCATCATGGAAGCGGTTGACGCAGAACTGGATCTTGTCATCTGTATTACCGAAGGTATTCCTGTTCTTGATATGGTCAAAGTGGACCGTTTCATGGAAGGGAAAAATACAGTATTGATCGGTCCTAACTGTCCAGGTGTTATTACACCGGGCGAGTGCAAGATCGGTATCATGCCTGGATATATCCATATGCCAGGACACGTTGGTGTTGTTTCCCGTTCCGGAACACTGACGTACGAGGCTGTTCATCAGCTTACAACTCGTGGCATTGGTCAGTCTTCTGCGGTAGGGATTGGCGGAGACCCGGTTAAGGGTTCCGAGTTCATCGATATCCTGAAACGTTTCAATGAAGACCCTCAAACGCATGCTGTAATCATGATTGGTGAGATCGGTGGTACTGCGGAAGAGGATGCAGCCGAGTGGGTGGCAGCGAACATGACGAAACCGGTGGTTGGATTCATCGGTGGTGTTACAGCGCCTCCAGGTAAACGTATGGGTCATGCAGGCGCAATTATCTCTGGTGGTAAAGGTACAGCCAAAGAGAAAATTGCGAAGCTTGAATCCTGCGGTATCAAAGTCGCTCCAACACCAGCCGAAATGGGCTCCACTTTGGTAAGTGTGCTTGAAGAACGCGGCATTTTGAATCTGTGCACGACACATTAATCCTGTTCCGTTATAATAGAAGAAACGGCTTGGAGATCGTTTATTTCTGCAACCGTTGATTCAGAAAACGGTAAAGGTAAGCAACCTTTTGTCCTTACAAGGGACGAAGGGTTGCTTTTTTTGCGTTTATTTTGACAAGAAATGCGGTTTGTAATGCTGAACAGGTGTAAACGCTTGCAATTTATCAAAACTTATCACACAATATGAGGGGAGTTTTTCTCTCCTCCACGGGAGGTAAACAAGATGGAGGAACGCTGGATTTTGTTCGGGCTGCATGAAATGGAGGGCATCGGTAGAAAAAGCATTTCCAAATTGATGTCAGGCGCACATTCACTGACAGAGCTGTTTGATTACCAGGAAGCAGATTGGATAACAGCTGGATTGAGAAAAGATCAGGCTGCCCGGCTGGTCAAGGATTTTAATGCAAGCTGGATTGAATATAGAAGAGAGCAGGTTTATAATCGTGGCCTCAAGGTTATTACTTATTTGGATTCCAATTATCCTGTATTAATGAAGGAAACCGTTCAGCCTCCCTGGATTATGTATGCTCGGGGGGATATTGAGCTGCTGCATACACCTTCGATTGCAATGGTTGGAACTAGGCTGCCTACCGTCTACGGACGCAAGGTAAGTGAGAAGCTTGCATCACAATTAAGTCAGGCTGGACTAACCATTGTCAGTGGTCTTGCCAGAGGTATTGATCGTGTGTGTCATGAGGCTGTTGTACGAGAAGGGGGCAAAACAATTGCCGTGTTTGGAACGGGAATGGACTATGTTTATCCTCCTGAAAACACAGGCTTAGCGGAACAGATTGCCGAAACAGGTCTGCTTTTGTCCGAATATCCACTCGGAACGAGAGCGCGTCAAGGGCTGTTTCCCGAACGTAACCGAATTATAGCCGGATTAACACTTGGTACACTTGTTGTCGAAGCAGATCTGCGCAGTGGTTCATTAATTACCGCGGATGCAGCACTGGAAGCGGGAAGGGATGTATTTGCTGTTCCTGGACCCATTACTTCTCCGAAGAGCCGCGGGGCACATAATTTGATTCGTCAGGGGGCAAAACTGGTCACTTGTGCAGCTGATTTGTTGGAAGAGTATCGTTTGGACTTGCCAAATACCAAACAACTTCCTTACAATAGAGGACGTTCGGCAGAAATGCAGGGACATGCAGAAGAAGGGCTGTTTACGAAAGTGCAGCTGTCTGCAGATGAACAGCGGATTATCGTTTTACTTGAGCAGGAAGAGCAATCCTTGGATCAACTGATTGATCAGTTAGGCTGGGATTTTGGACATTTACATTCAGTTCTGTTATCTTTAATCATAAAAAAGCAGATTACCCAATTACCTGGAACCAAATATGCAAGGGTATGACGATGCTGCAACCTGTGCAGTATGTGGAATATATAAAATATGAAAATGAAAGTACATGAACCATATAAGTCGAAAAATTATTTACACTCAAACTCTGTCATCGGAGTGTCACGTGTAAATTTCGAAGTTCAACTTATATGGCAAGAAGTTTCATGACTGAGAGGAGGATGAACCTATGGCGGATGCACTCGTAATCGTGGAGTCGCCTTCAAAGGCGAAGACGATTGGCAAATACCTGGGCAGCAAGTTCATCGTGAAAGCTTCAATGGGACATGTTCGCGATTTGCCAAAGAGTCAGATCGGCGTTGAGGTAGAGAACGATTTTAATCCGAAATATATTACGATCCGCGGTAAAGGTTCAGTACTGAAGGAACTCAAGGATGCGCGCAAGAAAGTCAAAAAAGTATATCTCGCAGCCGACCCCGATCGTGAAGGAGAAGCAATTGCCTGGCATCTGGCACATGCGCTTGAACTGGATGACACGGCCGACTGCCGGGTTGTATTTAATGAAATTACGAAGCAGGCGGTTAAGGACGCATTCAAAACGCCACGCAAAATTAATATGGACCTTGTCAATGCACAGCAAGCCAGACGTATTCTGGACCGGCTTGTGGGTTATAAGATCAGTCCACTATTATGGAAGAAAGTAAAAAAGGGCTTGTCCGCAGGGCGGGTTCAATCGGTTGCGGTCAAAATTATTCTGGATCGTGAGAACGAGATTGATGAATTCGAGCCGGAAGAATACTGGAGCATCACGGCCAAACTGAGTGCAGATGGTAATCCGTTTGAAGCGAAGTTCCACAAATTAAACGGCACCAAGACCGAGCTGGGAAGTGAAGCAGAAGTACAGGCTATTCTCAAACAGATTGAGGGCGCTGACTTTACGATCAAGGAAGTGAAAGAAAAAGAGCGTACGCGTAATCCTTCTGCGCCATTTACAACGAGCTCCCTGCAGCAGGAAGCGGCGCGTAAACTTAATTTCCGGGCTTCCAAAACGATGTCGGTTGCCCAGCAGCTCTATGAGGGTGTAGACCTTGGAAAAGAGGGCACAGTCGGTCTGATCACGTATATGCGTACCGACTCGACCCGTATTGCGGCTTCAGCACAGGAAGAAGCCAAGGAATATATCATTGGCAAATACGGAGAGACCTTTGCACCGGAAAGCCCGCGCAATTATTCCAAAAAGGCTTCCAATGCTCAGGATGCACACGAAGCGATCAGACCAACTTCCGTACTGCGTGATCCGGATTCGATTAAATCCTTTATGAGTCGTGACCAGTTCCGATTATACAAGCTTATATGGGAACGCTTTGTAGCAAGCCAGATGTCCTCGGCTATTCTCGATACACTTTCGGTAGATATCGCTGCAGGAGATACCATTTTCCGGGCGGCGGGTTCGAAAGTCCGCTTCCAGGGTTTTATGAAAGTGTATGTTGAGGGCAATGACGATGGTACCACCGAGGAAGATCGGTTGCTGCCTCCGCTCAAAAGTGGAGATGTGCTTGAAAAGCAGGAAATTGAGCCCAAACAGCACTTTACGCAGCCACCGCCGCGTTATACGGAGGCAAGGCTTGTTAAAACACTGGAAGAATTGGGCATAGGCAGACCGAGTACATATGCGCCAACACTGGAGACCATTCAGAAGCGCGGATATGTTGCGATCGAAGAAAAGAAGTTTATGCCGACCGAGCTCGGAGAGCTTGTTATCGAGCAGATGGAAGAGTTTTTCCCGGAAATTCTGAATGTTGAGTTTACCGCGAACATGGAAGGTGATCTTGACCATGTAGAGGAAGGCTCCGAAGACTGGGTTAAAGTTCTCGCCGAATTCTATGAATCTTTCGAAAAGCGGCTGGAGTTTGCCGAAGAAGAAATGAAAGAGATTGAGATTGAAGACGAGGTATCCGATGAGATATGTGAAAAGTGCGGCAAACCGCTTGTTTACAAGCTGGGGCGTTTCGGGAAGTTTCTTGCGTGCTCGGGTTTTCCGGATTGCCGTAATACCAAACCGATCATCAAGGATATCGGCGTAACATGTCCGAAATGTAAAGAAGGGCATGTTGTGGAACGTCGCAGTAAAAAAGGACGTATATTCTACGGATGTGACAAGTATCCTGAATGTGATTTCGTCTCCTGGGATAAACCTTCCGCCAAGCCTTGTCCTAGCTGTGGATCTTTAATGATAGAGAAACGAAACAAAAAAGGAACCAAATTACAATGTACTTCATGTGATCATCAGGAGCCGGTGGAAGAAACGGAAGATGAGTCAGCGGATTAGCATATGATGGGGGTAAATGATTTTGACAAGTGAACAACAAGTAACGGTTATTGGTGCCGGACTGGCTGGATCAGAAGCAGCTTGGCAGATTGCCAGCCGAGGTGTACGCGTTAAACTATATGAGATGAGACCGGTTGTCAAAACACCGGCTCATCATACGGATAAATTTGCCGAACTGGTCTGCAGCAACTCGCTGCGTGCCAATGGGCTGGCTAACGCAGTAGGTGTCTTGAAAGAAGAAATGAGAATGCTGAACTCTTTGGTTCTGGGCGCTGCTGACCGTCATGCTGTTCCAGCGGGAGGTGCTTTGGCGGTTGACCGTGATGGCTTCTCGGGGGAAATTACATCCACACTGCATCAGCATCCGCTTATTGAAGTGGTGAATGAAGAGTTGACCTCGCTGCCTGAAGATGGCATTGTCGTTGTAGCTACAGGGCCCCTCACTTCACCAGCGTTGTCCGAGCAGATCAAGGCACTGATGGGTGAGGAATATTTCTATTTTTATGATGCAGCAGCACCGATTATTGAAAAAGATTCGATTGATATGAACAAGGTATACCTCGCCTCCCGTTACGATAAAGGAGAAGCGGCTTATCTGAACTGTCCGATGACAGAAGAAGAGTTCGATATTTTCTATGAAGCGCTTATTAACGCCGAGGTTGCTCAGCTCAAAGAGTTTGAAAAGGAAATTTATTTCGAAGGCTGCATGCCGATCGAAGTTATGATGAAGCGTGGAAAACAAACGGCTTTGTTTGGACCTATGAAGCCGGTAGGTCTGGTTAACCCGCATACAGGTGAATTACCGCACGCCGTAGTACAGCTCAGACAAGATAATGCGGCGGGAACGCTCTACAATCTGGTTGGCTTCCAGACCCACCTGAAATGGGGCGAACAAAAACGGGTATTCTCTCTGATTCCAGGTCTTGAGAATGCGGAGTTTGTACGTTATGGTGTAATGCACCGAAATACATTTATTAACTCACCGAAGCTGCTGCGTCCGACGTATCAGTTCAAAGATCGCCCGAATCTGTTCTTTGCCGGTCAGATGACAGGGGTGGAAGGATATGTTGAATCTGCGGCATCCGGTCTGATTGCAGGCATGAATGCGGCCAAAGCGGCACTTGGTCAGGAACTGGTTGTACTTCCAGTGGAAACAACGCTAGGAAGCATGGCTCAATATATTACAACAGCTGATTTCAAGCATTTTCAGCCGATGAACGCAAACTTTGGTTTGCTTCCGAAACTGGAAACTAAAATTCGCAACAAAAAAGAAAAAAATGAAGCACTTGCCAAGCGTGCCCTGGATGGAATCGCCAAGTTTGCTGCTTCCGAAGGTCTAACCGTTCCAGAACGCGTATAAATTATTCGTGAGGAGGCAGATATCATGGATATGTCATTTCATGCGACAACGATCTGTGCTGTCCGTCATAATGGCAAGGCGGCGATTGCAGGTGATGGTCAGGTAACGATGGGCCAGAGCGTTGTTATGAAAAATACAGCCAAAAAAGTGAGACGTTTATATCGCGGACAGGTTGTTGCCGGATTTGCAGGTTCTGTGGCTGATGCAATTACGTTGTTTGAAAAATTCGAAGGTAAGCTCGAAGAACATCACGGTAATCTGCAGCGGGCTGCTGTGGAGCTAGCAAAGGATTGGCGGCAGGACCGCATTTTGCGCAAGCTTGAAGCACTGCTGATCGTCATGGATAAAACGGGTATGCTGCTTATTTCAGGCGGTGGCGAGATTATAGAACCGGATGATGATATCATCGCGATTGGTTCAGGCGGTAATTTTGCACTGTCTGCTGCGCGGGCGCTGAAACGTCACGCTGTACAGATGGAAGCTAAGGACATCGCACGCGAATCCCTTCAGGTGGCTTCTGAGCTGTGTGTATATACGAACAGTAATATCATTGTGGAAGAATTGTAAAAAAACAAAGAAATCTCCCGTACAGGGGCAAGATGTTTCATCTGCTCTGGCTTACGTTAAGGAGATTCTTTGTTCTTGTAGTACTTGAACGTTAACTTACATGCAGGAGGGAAGCATATGAATACGCAAGCTTTAACGCCAAGACAAATTGTTGCGGAACTGGATAAATATATTGTAGGTCAGAAACAGGCGAAAAAATCAGTGGCGGTAGCCCTTCGTAACCGCTATCGGCGCAGTCTTTTGCCAGAACACACACAGGACGACATTGTGCCTAAAAATATACTGATGATTGGCCCTACAGGTGTAGGTAAAACAGAGATTGCCCGCCGTCTTGCCAAGCTGGTGGGTGCACCCTTTGTCAAAGTGGAAGCTACCAAGTTCACAGAGGTAGGATATGTGGGCCGTGATGTGGAGTCCATGGTCCGTGACCTGATCGAAACATCACTGCGTATGGTGAAGCTTGAGCGTACAGAAAAGGTGAAGGACAAAGCGGAAGAAGCGGCGAACGAGCGCATTGTACATATCCTGGCCCCTTCCCAGTCCAAGTCCAAAAATCAGCGTAATCCGTTTGAAATGATTTTTGGCAACAACAATGCGGGGAATGCTGCTAATGAGCAAGACGAGCCGGAACCTGATGCAGGAGTGGCAGAGCGCCGACGCAAAATTAGATTTGATTTGCTGTCTGGTAAACTGGAAGATGACATCATCGAGATTGATGTGGAGGATAATACTCCAAACATGATGGATATGTTTGCTGGTCAAGGCAATGATCAGATGGGTATGAACATGCAGGAGATGTTTGGCAGCTTGCTGCCGCGTCGTACGAAGAAGCGCAAACTGGCGATCAAGGAAGCGCGTAAAGTGCTGATTCAGGAAGAAGCAAGTAAATTGATTGATATGGATGATGTGACTCAGGAATCCATAAGACGTGCAGAACAGACAGGCATTATTTTTATTGATGAGATTGATAAAGTGGCGAGCCAAGGACGTGGAAGTGGCCCGGATGTATCGCGTGAGGGGGTACAGCGTGACATTCTTCCAATCGTAGAAGGTTCGACGGTGATGACCAAGTATGGTCCGGTCAAAACGGATTATATTCTGTTTATGGCGGCTGGTGCGTTCCATGTGGCCAAACCTTCAGATCTCATTCCTGAGCTTCAGGGACGCTTCCCGATTCGGGTAGAGCTTAATAGCCTTTCACTGGATGAGTTTGTGTCTATTTTGACAGAACCTCAGAATGCATTAACGAAGCAGTATGTGGATTTGCTGCGCACAGAGAATATCGAAATCGAGTTCTCCGATGAAGCGATTCGAGAGATCGCCAAATTGGCAGAATCGGTTAACCAGAACACAGAAAATATCGGTGCTCGCCGGTTGCATACCATTTTGGAGAAACTTCTGGAGGATCTGTCCTTTGAAGCTCCTGAGCTTACGCTCGAGCATATGGTGATTACACCTGAGTATGTGCGGGAGAAGTTAAATGATATCGCAACTGATCGTGATTTGAGTCAGTATATTTTGTAACAGCCTCTTATGTTTGGTGATAAAGCGAGTTTATTGCGGCCGGCTAGCCAATAAGCTGTAACGTATGGTTAGCTAATGAGTATGTATCGGAACAGACATTTTCTAATTATCTGTGAACTCTTGCGGATGACATGGAGAAGGTCCTGTTTTTCGGTACATACTTTTTTATTTTTATGAATGACTAAATCTTTCTTGGAGATACACCGATATAAGAGATGTAACATATTGAATAGACTGAAAAGTAGGACTTGTGCCGCAGACTAATCAGGGCAAAGGGCAGAGGAATGGTGGTTTATTCACACAAAAACAAAACCATTCATTTCCATTAAAAGAATTTTAATTATTTAATTTGCATTTATTATTCATGCGAAGCATTGAAAAAACTTGCGCATTTACGCAAATTGTTGATTTGCGGAAAAATGAGAAGCGGCTAAATTTTTGCCAGACATCAATTAGAAACAGTAAATGTAATTGTTAAGAAAGTGTTGAGGAAGAAATGTAGATCAGACGATTATTCTATGAAGAAGGGTCAAGCGACGTAGAAGAAACTTCATTTGAGATACACTCTCTAGTAGCTCTAAACCCTAATATAGCGGTAAAAAATGCTAAAACCAACAAATAGTCAAGCTTCCGAAATGCATGTGATTACCTCTTGCTTCATGAGAAACAGCGAGTTACAGAATCACAATTATTTTAAAAATGTTTGAGCTTGTATTTCAACATTGTTAACACATTTTTGATTTGGGACTGAATATTTACGAAAAAATTCATAATTTACAGAAAACACACAAAAAGCCCTCTCTTTCAGAAAAGATAGGGCTTTTTTCTTATTGTAATATATCCCAATCTCGAAGAAACTTATGTTATACGACAACATCAGAGTTAATTCTACCAAAGTCCTAGAAAAACGTATAAAGACGAATGTTTTTGTCGAAAAAACATATAGCAATTTCGCGTAAAAAGATTCAATCTTTTACCATAAATTCTAAAGAGAGGAGGGATATCGTGAATCTTTTAAATGATATCAGTTTTAAAAGATTGCAAGGTGCACTCGATGCGTCGAACATCAGACAACGAACGATTGCTGACAACATCGCGAATGCCGATACCCCGTATTTCAAGCGCTCAGACGTTTCTTTTGAAGAAATGCTACAGGAACAGATGAACGGTGATCTGCCTGTTCTCAAAGGTAAAGTAACGGATCCAAGGCATTTTGTCATAGGTCCTTCCTCTTCTATACCAACGCCAGTAGTCAATATGGACCAGTCCACCTCCATGAATAACAACCAGAATAACGTGGATATTGATCGGGAAATGAGCCTTCTGGCGGACAATCAATTGCGTTACAACGCTTATATCCAGCAAGTCAACGAACAGATTAAAATGATGCGAATCGGCGTAGAAGGGAGATAACATCGTTGAATATTAGTAACAGTTTTGGAATCAGTGCTTCGGCCCTAACGGCTCAACGGTTACGAATGGACGTCATCTCATCCAACATAGCAAACGCGGAAACCACGCGCGCGAGCATGGTTAACGGGGTTGCAGTTCCTTATAAAAGGAAAATGGTTGTACTGGAGCCGAATAAAACGTCCTTTAGTACAATGCTGCAAAATCAGATGCGAGGTGGAGGAACGGGTGACGGTGTCAGAGTAACCGAAATTCGAGAAGATCAGTCACCACTCAAGCCAGTCTATGATCCTACTCATCCTGACGCAAACGCAGAAGGTTATGTCTATATGCCGAATGTGGATATTGCGAAGGAAATGGTCGATATGATCTCGGCTTCGCGTTCTTACGAGGCAAACGTTACAGCACTGAATTCAACCAAAGCGATGATTTCCAAAGCCTTGGAGATCGGTAGATCTTAATCTGTTGCATTTTTCGACAACCATTGAAACCAGGAGATAAGGGGAGGGACATTCATGATTCAGAATAATATGTTCAACATTCAAGGTGCCCAGCAGTTACAGATGAAAAGCACTGTTGAAAATAAACCTTCTACACCAGCCGAGAGCATTCAGAGCTTCGGTACATATTTACAAAATGCGTTAGGGTCTGTCGCTGCACAGGAGTCCCAAGCGCATGAAATGTCTAATCAATTTTTGATCGGCAAGGCGAATGTAGATCAGGTGATGATTGCTTCAGAACAAGCCTTGTTAAGTCTGCAGCTGACCTCTCAGGTTCGAAATAAAGTGGTTGAGGCTTATCAGGAAATTATGCGCACACAGTTATAAGAAACACTTGCGCAGACAATAGCGCTGATCATTACGACAAGCAGCTGCGATGCTGCTCCTCATACAGGCTAATGGAACGCTAAGGCCTTGTGGAAGGACAGACTAAGCAAAGTTTCGGATGGGGTGACAGAGTGAATGAGAGAATTGCCCAGTACAGAGACAAGGCATCACAGTACTGGAACAGCTTTAGCAAGAAGCAAAAAACATTATTTATTTCAACCTTCTTATTTCTGATTTTGGCAGCAGTCGTTCTGACCATGCAGTTATCCAAAACAGAATATGAAGTTGCGTTCACTGATTTAAATGCAAGCGATTCAGCTGGTGTAATCAATTATCTGAATTCTTCCAATATTCCTTACAAGCTCAGTGCGGATGGAAAGAGCATCTCTGTGCCCAGTACAGATGTAGCGCTGACGAAAGTTAATATCGGATCTCAAGGCATTATTCAAAATGGTTCGCTCGGTTATAAAGCATTTGAAAGTTCTTCATCGCCGATTGGTATGACAGATAAAGAGTTTGATGTGAAGTATAACAATGCATTAAACGGAGAAGTTGAAAAGCTTCTTGAGCGAATGCAGGGAATTCAGGATGCCAAAGTGCTTGTTAACATGCCGAAAGATAACATCTTTGCAGGTCTGGAAGAGCAGGACAAAGCCTCGGCTTCCGTAGCACTTCAGTTCAAACCCGGTTATCATCCGAACCAGGCAGCTGTAGACGGATACTTTAATTTGGTTAAAACGGCTGTCCCGAACCTGCCGATTGAAAATATCACCATCACCAACACGGATGAGGCTGAGCTCATTCCGACGGCTCGCGGTGGCAGTGGTGGGTTGTCATCTGAAGTTCAGGAAAATATGGCTCTACAGAAAAAGTTTGAAAGTGATGTGCGGAACAACGTTAAACAGTTCCTTTCTCAAATTGTAGGTGAGGACAAGGTTAACGTGCTCGTAGCCTCGAAACTGAATTTTGACAAGGTGACCAGCAAAGAAAATATGGTTACACCTGTGGATCAAGAGAACATGAAGGGCATCGAGATCAGCGTGCAGCAGATTCAAAAAAGCTATACAGGAGGAGCTACACCGTCCGGTGGTGTCGCAGGGACCGGTCAACAGGATGTTCCAGGTTATCCTTCCTCAGATACAAACAGCAATGGGAATTCAGAGGAATCATCCAGCACGATTAATTATGAAGTAAATCGAATTGCCAGAGATATCATTTCAAGCCCATATACTGTAAAAGATTTAACCATTAACGTCGCGGTTGAACCGCCTGCAGGACAAACCGAATTGCAGCAGCCGGTTCGTGATGCTATTGAAAATATTCTGGTGAATATCGTTCGTGCCTCATTGGCAGATTCAGGTACTACAATAACAGACGCAGATTTGACGAAAAAAGTTTCAGTCATGTCACAAGGGTTCGCAACGGCTGCTGATGCCAATAAAGGCTTCCAGCTGACACCTGCAATGATGTGGGGTGGCGGGGCGTTGATTGCAGCTTTGATTGCTACAGTCGTAATCCTGTTAGTGCGTCGTCGTCGTAAACAAAATGAAATTGAGGAAGAAGAGGATATTCCGCTTCCAGTAGCAACAGAGTTCCCGTCCATTACACTGGACAGTGTGACGAACGAAAGTCAAGTGCGCAAACAATTGGAGAGTTTGGCCAAGAAAAAGCCGGACGAATTCGTCAATCTGCTGCGTACGTGGCTGGCTGACGAATAGAGGTGAACACATTGGCAAAAGCAGGAAGTCAAACATTGACTGGAAGACAAAAAGCAGCAATCTTGTTAATTACGTTAGGTCCGGAAGTGTCAGCGCAAATCTTCAAGCATTTACGTGACGAGGAGATTGAGCAGCTAACATTGGAAATCGCCAATGTACGTAAGGTGGATGCTTCGGAGAAGGACCTGATCATGTCCGAGTTTCACCAGATTTGTTTGGCACAAGAGTATATCTCTCAAGGCGGTATTAACTATGCCAAAGAAATTTTGGAGAAGGCGCTCGGCTCGACCAAAGCGCTTGAAGTTATTAATCGGTTGACCGCTACACTACAAGTCAGACCGTTTGATTTTGCACGTAAAGCAGATCCGAACCAGATTTTGAACTTTATTCAGAATGAAAGTCCGCAAACGATCGCTCTTGTCTTGTCCTATTTGCAATTTGAGCAGGCCGCGGCGATTCTGTCTTCTCTACCTCAGGAGAAACAGGCTGAAGTCGCTCGCAGAGTAGCGGTTATGGACAGTACTTCGCCGGAAGTTATTTCACAGGTGGAACGTGTGCTGGAACAGAAACTATCATCAACAGTAACGCAGGATTACACGAATGCTGGTGGTATCGAATCCATCGTTCAGATTTTGAATGGTGTCGATCGGGGAACAGAACGTACCATTCTGGATTCCCTCGAGATTCAAGACCCGGAGCTGGCAGAAGAGATCAAAAAACGCATGTTCGTTTTCGAAGATATTGTCAATGTGGACGATCGTTCCATTCAACGTATTATCCGGGATATCGACAATGCCGATCTGCAGCTTGCACTCAAAGTGGCAAGCGAGGAAGTGCGGGAGGCTGTGTTCCGGAATATGTCGAAACGCATGTCCGAAACATTCAAGGAAGAGATGGAATTTATGGGGCCTGTACGGTTGCGTGATGTGGAGGAAGCTCAGACACGTATCGTAGGTACAATCCGCAGACTGGAAGAAGCCGGTGAGATCATTATCGCACGTGGCGGAGGAGATGATATCATTGTCTAATTTGATTAAATCTTTCCAGTACGTTCCTGTCGAAGACCATAAAAGGCTCGAAAATCATCATTATTACGGTAGTGAAGAAGAGTCTGGATTGGATGGGAGCGAAGCTGCAGTTTCCGAAGCAGAAGTGCTTCGTGCACGAGTGGATGAAGAGACAGAACGTCTTACTGCCGAGATGCTGGAGGATGCCAAGGAGTTTGCGGAAAAGCAGGTGCGTGACGCTTCAGAAGAAGCAGAACGAATGCTTCAGGAAGCCCGGGAACAGATTGATCGCTGGTGGCAGGAACAACGAGAGCAGGATGAGCATCTGACTGAGGCTCTGCGCTCTCAAGGTTTCCAGCAAGGGTTTGAAGAAGGAAGAGCACAAGCTGAAGTAGAGCTCCAGGTGAAGATCGAAGAGATGATGAGAGAAGCACAAGAGGTGCTTCAGGAAGCCTATGTTGCCAAAGATCAGATTATTCAGGAAGCAGAGCCTTTCCTTGTTGAACTTGCGTGCGGCATTGCGGAGAAAGTTATTGACAAGCAGCTGACGGTGGAGCCTGAACAAACACTCGAACTGATACGTCAGAGTTTATCAAGAAAAAGAGAACAGGGACAGATTACACTTTGTGTGGCGCCTGAACAGTTTTCTTTTGTACAAGCTGCACGGGAAGAACTGGCTCTCTCAATTGATTCGCAAGCAGAGCTGCAGATTCTGCCAGATGCAACGGTTAAGGATAAAGGATGTGTTATCCGTTCTGCCTTCGGGAGTGTTGATGCACGGATTGATACACAGCTTGCCGAGATAAAAAAAGAACTGATCCGCATAGCACTTGAGGATGAGGAGCGAAAACATCAACATGAAAGTTCTTAGTTCACAGCGTTATATGGAGCATCTGCGGCAATTTGATCCTGTTCGGATTAACGGCAAAGTAACTCAGGTGATAGGGCTGATGGTGGAGTCCGAAGGCCCTGATGCCAGCATCGGTGATGTATGTTACATCTACCCCGGAAAATCTGCCAAGCCGCTTCAGGCTGAGGTCGTGGGGTTTCGGGATAACAAAGTGCTGCTTATGCCGCTAGGGGAGCTTCAAGCAATCGGCCCCGGCTGTGACGTCGTAGGTACAGGGAAGCCGCTCGGAGTGCAGGTGGGCTCAGAGCTTCTCGGTAAAGTGCTGGATGGACTTGGACAGCCGCTTGATGGTTCGTTGCTACCTTCCAGAATGCCGATGTACTCTACCTCCAATACACCTGTAAATCCGATGGATCGTCCACGTGTACTTGAAACGATGAGTGTGGGTGTCCGGGCAATCGATGGTTTGCTAACGGTAGGCAAAGGGCAGCGGGTTGGTATTTTTGCCGGGTCAGGTGTTGGTAAAAGTACATTGATGGGCATGATTGCCCGGAATACCGCAGCGGATGTCAATGTGATTGCACTTGTCGGAGAACGTGGTCGTGAGGTGCGTGACTTTATTGAGCGGGATCTGGGACCGGAAGGTCTGGAGCGTTCTGTGGTCATTGTGGCAACATCAGATCAGCCTGCCTTGATCCGAATCAAGGGGGCCGTTATTGCAACAACGATTGCGGAATATTTCCGGGATCGGGGCATGAATGTCATGTTGATGATGGATTCTGTTACCCGCTATGCGATGGCGCAAAGAGAAGTGGGCCTGGCTGTAGGTGAACCGCCTGCAATGAGAGGATATACCCCTTCGGTATTCGCAAGTCTGCCCAAGCTGCTGGAACGTGCAGGCACAGGACCAACGGGTTCGATTACAGCATTTTATACTGTACTGGTTGACGGGGATGACATGAACGAGCCGATTGCAGACGCGGTGCGTGGAATATTGGATGGTCACATTGTGTTAAACCGTGCGATAGCCAATAAAGGACATTTTCCTGCAATAGATGTGCTTGCCAGCATCAGTCGTGTCATGAAGGATATAGCTCCTGAAGAACAGATTGAAGCGGTAAACAATATGAAACGTCTCATGGCCGTGTATAAGGAATCAGAAGATTTGATTAACATCGGTGCTTATCAGCGTGGATCAAATGCCGCAATAGATGAAGCGATGGACCAGATTGATCATATTTGGGAGTTTACGAAGCAGAAGGTTGATGAAAAGACAACGTTGAGTGAGGTACAGGAGCGGTTGATTCTAGAGTTTGCAAGGAGATGAATGGGTAAACGATGAAATTTCGATATCATTTCCAGAAGGTTGTTGACCTGAAGAGCAATGAGAAGACACAGGCAGAGTGGATGTTATCTTCGGCTATTGGTAAATTGCAGACGGAAGAAGAACATCTGATGCAATTAATCAATGATCGGAACAGTCTGATGGAAATTATTCAATCTTCTGCAGAGAGTTGTGCATCAGCATCCAGTTTACAGGAGCTGCAGCGTTATGCATATCACCTGGACGAATGTATCTCACGAAAGAGCAGTGATGTCAAGCATGCTCAGGTTAATGTGCAGCGGAATCAGACCTTTCTGAATGGAAAGGTAATAGACGAAAAAGTGTGGCTTGGAGCGAGAGATAAGGCCAAAATCAGATTTCAGCAGGAGATGCTCCTCCGGGAACAGAACGATCTGGACGAGATGGCTACTGTACGCTTCGCTGCCAAGGCCGGACGCGCGAACTGATATGTGAGCCGGACGCGAAGTTGTCTCGTGAAGGAGGAATAAACGGTGGCTGTAAACGACACTGATATGGAAAAAGAGTCCGGGAATGGATGGGAAAAGTTTCTCATGATTTCCATTCCAATTGTATTTACCGTTGTACTGCTAGGTGTACTGCTTACCCTGTTTAATGTAGATATTCGGAATAATGCACTTGAACTTGCCCAGAAAATTCCTTTTGTAAAGAACTGGGTGCCTGATCCGGTGCTGGACCCCGAGAAGGAAAAGCTGAAAAGCTCGGAAAAGCAGGTAGAAAGCGCTGAAGCAACGATTGAGAAGCTGAAGTCTCAAGTTACGGCCAAAGATGCAGAGATCAAAGCAGCCAAAGAAGCAGCAGCCGCCGAAACACAGAAAACGGCTGATTTGCAAAAAAAACTGGATGATGCCCAAAAGGCTGCTGAAACGGCGGCAACGGCACAGCCGGAAACGGAAAGTGATTATCAGAAGCAAATTAAAAGTTTGGCCAAAATGTATGCGGATATGAGTCCAAGTAAAGCTGCGCCGATTTTGCAAAATATGACGAATGAAGAAATGGTGCTGATGTTAAGTGCGATGCAGTCCACGGCACGCACGAAGGTGCTGGAGAAAATGGACCCGAAAACCGCTGCAGATGTGACGATGATGATGAAGGATGCGAAACCTTCAGGGGATCTGGCAGTGGATGCATTGCAATCCCGATTGAAAAAGGAAACTGCAGCCGCATCTACAACAACAGCGACGAACAGCAAAAATCTGGACAAAAACCAGTTAAGTCAGACCTTTGCCTCCATGTCTGCGTCCAGTGGTGCCAAGTTGTTACTGGAAACCTACAAAATAAGTCCAGACAAAACACTGACAATACTGAATTCAGTTAATGATGCAACTCGTTCACAATTGCTGGAAAATATGTCCAAGGAAGATTCGGTCGAGACAGCTAAAGTTTTGAATCGGCTGATGGGCAATAAATAACGGTAGAATCTGAACGGTAAAGGAGGGAGGTGAAAAAATGTCACTTGTATTTCAAATGAACTCCACAGCTTCAGCCGGGAAAGCTTCTGGTTCAACTCAAGCGTCTGGTGCACAGTCCAAAGATGCTGCTACAACTGGTGGCGAGTTTCTGCAGACGCTAGCACAATCATTGGCTGGGGCAGGGGGGAATGGTCAAGGCACCGATCCTGCAAATGGAGCGGCAAGTCAGACGGCTAATCCGCTTGTGTTTACTTTTGCTTCCGAAAATGAAGGAGAAGACTCTTCTTTAAATGAGACATTGAGTTCCTTGTTTGCGGATACAGACAAACTGGATTTGAGTGATAAGCTGAAGAAACTTTTTGGTGATCTGGATGCATTGGAAGAAGCTTTGGAAAATGATCCAGCCTTGCTTGAAGGTCTTCAAACGTTAATTCAGCAGTTGTACGCCCTGTTAAACAATAACTCGAACAGCAAGCAGCAAGGTTCTTCGAACGATAATGCTGAGGATCAGGCTAATGCGGTTAAGTCTGCATCAGCTATGGAGCTCTCTCAGCATCCAGCAGCTGTACGTTTTGTCCTTCAGGACTTGCTGACTCAGCTCGCAGCGGAGGTCAAGAAACCAGATCGTTCATTCTTGCAATCTGCTCCTGAATTCAAACAACTGCTACAAGAGCTGCAAGCTCAATTGAAACAGGCGGGTGTTGAAACCGATGGTAAAAAAGGCTGGGCTGAACTCAGAACGATTTTGGATACATTCAGTGCAGCGAAAGATCAGCCTGTTCAAACGGTAAATACGGCTAGGACGGATTCAGTTCAGACTTCTGATGCGGACGTACAGAATCATAACACCTCTATCGTAACCGCTGGAGAGCTGTCCTTACGCAGCTCAGGTACAGCTGCAGGCAAACCGGCAGAACCTGTTATGCAAGCATCCCTTTTTGCTAAAGAAATGACAAAATTTGTGGTAAACAAACTGGATGTTGTGCAGCAAAAAGGATTTTCCGAGGCTACGATCTCACTTCGGCCTGAGCATTTGGGCAAATTGGATGTGCAGATTACGTTGCAAAACGGACAATTGGTTGCACGCTTTATGACAGAGCATGTGATGGCCAAAGATATGCTGGAGCAACAGATGATGCAGCTGCGTTCATCGTTACAATCTCAGGGAATTCAAGTAGAACGGCTTGAAGTAACCCAGAACAGCTCGCTTGGATCAGAGATGTATCAGGATGGTGGACGTCAACAAGGAAGTCAGTCTCAACAGCAACGGCGTTCCCGTGAACGTGGAGAGCAGAACGATGAAGCTGTAACAGCAGCAAGCCTTCAGGAGGAGCTGCGCAACTGGCGTAGTGAGCAAGTGGAGGACGGCGATATTAAACGTGATTCATTCAGTGCAGAGGCTTAAACAGGAATGAGGTGAATCTATGGCAAATGAATCTATTTCTACAAATAATGTTTGGCCCAATTACTCGGCTGCCAACAAAGCGACAACAAATCCTGCAACGAAAGAGCTTGGTAAGGATCAGTTTCTCAAAATTTTGATTACCCAGCTGCAGAATCAGGACCCGATGCAACCGATGGAAGACAAAGAGTTCATAGCCCAAATGGCTCAGTTCAGTTCCGTGGAACAACTGGTGAATATCTCGTCTCAGCTTAAAACGTTAAATCAGTCACTTGGAGCTGTATCCGGTATGATTGGCATGGAGATCAGCTGGCTTTCTGCGGATAAAGCTGACAGCGGTACACTTCGTCAAGGAATTGTTGACTCGATTATTGTGCGAGACGGTGTACAGTATGCCCAGGTAGGCAAGGATGAGATCAAGCTGGATGAGATCATTCAGGTGAATCGTGCAAAGCAGGCTGACGAGGATGAAACCTCTGTGCAGAATGTACAGAATGATGCCGGGAATTCAAATGATGCTAATGGTACAGCTGGCAACGAGACGCAAAATGCCGCGGATCGTGAGCAAACGATATGAGTGATCGCATAACCGTTGGACAAATGTACACAGGACCGGTTACTCCAGGGGTGCTTCGTAAACCACGAACGGGAGAGACAGAGAATGCTCCTGCTAAGCCTTTCGCAGAAGTCCTGGAAAGTAATCTGCTTAAACTCAGTAATCACGCGGCTAAACGATTGGAACAGCGTGGGATTGAATTGAAGTCGGAACAGATGAAACAGATTGGAACAGCGCTGGACAAGGCTGCTGCCAAAGGAGCCAAAGAATCTTTGATTTTGATGCAGGATATGGCTTTTATCGTTAATGTCAAAAATCGAACCGTAGTTACAGCGATGGACAGTGAAAGCATGAGGGATAACGTTTTTACTCAGATCGATAGTGCCGTAATTATTTCTTAACCGGCTGGCCCTTCTCGGGAGCCGGAATGCCGCTGACCGATTGACGCGGTAAACCAAATTAAGGCTGGGAGGATTTTATAAAATGTTGAAATCGATGTACTCAGGCGTTTCCGGGATGCGGGGTTTTCAAACAAAACTCGATGTCATTGGTAATAATATCGCCAACGTAAATACCGTTGGATTTAAGGGAAGCCGAGTGATGTTCAAAGACATTATGAGCCAAACGACTTCTGGTGTAACTGCTCCGACTGATACAAATGGCGGTGTCAATGCAAAACAAATCGGTCTAGGTGTCTCTGTAGGTTCCATCGATACATTACACTTGGCAGGCAGCCCAATGACTACAAATAATCCAACCGACCTGCGGATTAACGGAGATGGATTTTTTCTGGTTCGTCTGAGTGAAGACCAAGAAGTACCTTACTTGACTCGTGCAGGCGATTTCCATGTGGATTCAGCCCGCAACCTGGTCACTTCTGACGGATTATTTGTACTGGATAGTGGGGGAGGAAACATAACGCTTGGAGATGATGTTGTTTCGTTTACGATTGGACAGGACGGAACAATTAACCAGACGATGGCTGATGGGACAACCGAAGCAGGTGTCCAACTGGGTATTGGTAAAGTGGTTAACCCTTCGGGATTGGAAAAAATCGGCGGAAACCTGTACCGTATGACAGCGAATGCCAATCCTGATGGAGAACTTGAGCCAGTGACTGCAAACAGTACGGAGAATGGAACAGGAGCAATCATTGCAGGTCAGCTTGAGATGTCAAATGTAGATTTGACAAGTGAGTTTACCGAAATGATCGTGGCACAGCGTGGATTTCAGGCTAACTCCCGGATTATTACAACGTCTGATGAAGTGCTTCAAGAAGTTGTTAACCTGAAACGTTAATAACGGATTAATAATTTTATAATGGTGGAGGAGCATGCTCCTCCACTCTGATTGAGGGGGCTTAGCATGATTTCGGTTACGCGGTTAAATGGTTCTCCCATGTGGTTAAATGCGCTGATGGTCGAGATTGTAGAAGAGACGCCGGACACGTATATTACTCTGGTAACAGGAAAACGACTGATTGTGCTTGAAAAAGCCGATGAAGTGATTTCCAAGATCAAAGAATACAACCGTGAAATTGGAGTGCAGGCGGCCACGATTAAAGTGCAGCAAACGGAGGAGTCCTGATGAAAAAGATGATGCCCTGGATTGCAACTGCATTGCTTGCAATCACACTCATTGTGGTCGTAGTTTTTGTGTTGATGAAGTTACAGCCAGACAAGAACGACAATACACATACAGCAGCGGCTGCTGAAGAAAAAAAGATGACTGCGGATGAAATCGTAGAAGTATCGTCAGAGCTTCCACAAATTAAAACGAATCTGGCTGATCCTGATCGTATTATTATGGTAAGTTTCTCATTCAGGTTATCTGATAAAACAGCCAAAGAAGATTTTGATAAAATTCAAAGCATTACGGTGAAGCCCATTATCATTCAGGCACTTGCTGACACCAAGGCTGAGGAATTGAATACGGCCAAAGGTATGAAACAATTTAATGAGAAGTTGACAGGCCTAATTAATGAGGCGTTGCCTGAGCCAAACTTGAAAAGCACCAGCATTTCAGACATTGTTATTGCACCAATGTAATGAACAGAACACGCTGTAGACATGTAAGGGGGTGAGGACATGGTGGATGTATTATCACAGAATGAGATTGACGCCCTTTTAGCAGCCCTTTCTTCAGGTGAAATGGACGCAGAGGAACTGAAAAAGGAAGAGACTCAGAAGAAAATCAGATCCTATGATTTTAAGCGGGCAGTGCGTTTCTCCAAAGATCACATTCGAAGCCTGACTCGTATACACGAGAACTTTGCGCGCTTTCTCACCACTTATTTTTCGGCCCAGCTGCGGACGTTCGTTCAGATCAATGTCGTTCAGGTAGAACAGTTGCCTTATGATGAGTTTATTCGTTCTATTCCCAAAATGACGATTTTGAACATTTTCGAAGCAGAGCCATTGCAGGGGAGAATGGTGATGGAGGTCCATCCCAACGTGGGTTATGCGATGCTGGATCGTCTTCTGGGCGGTACAGGTAATGCTCCAACCAAAATTGCCAGCATGACGGAGATTGAAACGACGATTATGGAGCGTATATTCAGCCGGGCCTTCGAGAGTTTGCAGGAAGCGTGGAAAACGGTACTGGATATTTCGCCAAGACTGGAAGCGCTGGAGACCAATCCGCAGTTTATGCAGATTGTGTCGCCCAATGAGACGATTGCGTTAATCTCGCTTAGCACCAAAATTGGTGACACCACGGGCATGATCAATTTGTGTATACCACATGTCGTTCTTGAGCCTATTATGTCCCGGTTATCAACACATCAGTGGTTTGTTTCGGAGAAGAAAACGAGAGCTCCGGAAGAATACGATGCGTTGAAAACACGTGTGAATAAAGCCAAATTACCGATTGTAGCCGAGCTTGGCGAATCCAGAATTTCGATTGCTGAATTTTTAGGATTATCGGTTGGCGATGTCATCACACTGAATAAACCGGTAGAAGAAGGGCTTTCCATCAAAGTTGGTGACAGACTGAAGTATCTCGGAAGTCCAGGAACCATAAAGGATCGTGTGGCTGTACAAATAGATCAAATTGTCACCGAAGGAGTTGAAGAATTTGACGAGTAAGGATTATTTATCCCAGGAAGAGATCGACGCTTTGCTAAGGCAGTCTGAATCCTTAACCAGTTCCGAACCTGTTCAGAAGACAGTAGATGATTTTCTGACAGAGCTCGAACAGGATGCCTTGGGGGAGATCGGTAACATTACATTTGGCAGTGCTGCCACAGCGTTATCCACGCTGCTGGGCCTCAAGGTAGATATTACAACACCTAAAGTATCGATTATTAGCCGGACACAGTTTGAAGAAGCTTTTCCTAAACCGCATGTTGCTGTTCATGTGAACTACGTTGATGGATTCGAGGGTATTAACTCTTTGGTTATTAAAAAGAGAGATGCGCAAATTATTGCCGACCTAATGCTGGGCGGTGAAGGGAATCCGGCCGACGAAGAGCTCAATGAAATTCATATCAGTGCGGTCCAGGAAGCGATGAATCAGATGATGGGATCTTCTGCTACATCGATGTCGACCATCTTTAACCGGTTTGTTAATATTTCGCCTCCAGGGATCGATATTCTCAACTTGGAAAGTGGAGAGGGCGTTACCAATCTGCCGCCAGATGAAACACTTATTCAAGTTTCGTTTCGTCTGTTAGTAGGGGATCTGATAGATTCAAATCTGATGCAGCTTCTCCCTGTACCTTTTGCTAAAAATATGGTGGATATGTTAATAGGAGGAGCTCAAGAATCTACAGCCAGTGCACCTGTGGCCTCAACTCCTGAGCCTGCACCTGCGCCAGCTGCGCCACCGGCTCCAACACCGCCGCCGGTTATGGAACAGCCGCCAGTTCAGCAGCAGACGCCTCCACAGGCACCACAGCAGCCTGTTCCGGACTACGGTGGATATGAACAAGCGCCGATGGGGATGCCTCAAGGCATGCCGCCACAGCAGCCATACGGGATGCCACCGCAACAACCATATGGGATGCCTCCGCAGCAACCTTATGGTGTTCCTCAACATTATGGCGGTGTACCAAATAGGAATGTGAATGTACAGCCTGTTCAATTTGCGAATTTCCAAAATGGGTCTTATGGTCAGGTTGACGAGAACAATTTGAATTTATTGATGGACATTCCCCTTAAAGTCACCGTAGAATTAGGAAGGACCCAGAAGCAAATTAAAGATATTTTGGAATTATCACAAGGTTCGATTGTCGAACTGGATAAGTTAGCGGGAGAACCTGTCGATATTTTGGTCAATAACAAATTGATCGCCAAGGGAGAAGTCGTTGTTATCGATGAGAACTTTGGTGTTCGTGTTATAGATATCGTAAGCCAATGGGACCGAATTCAAAAATTACAATAAGCACAATTTAGGGAGGACTTGAATCAAGATGGCAAACCGAATTTTAGTCGTAGACGACGCTGCATTTATGAGAATGATGATCCGGGACATTTTGTCCAAAAACGGGTATGAGGTTGTTGGAGAAGCACCGGATGGCGCACAAGCCGTTGAAAAGTTTAAAGAGCTTCGTCCTGACCTGATCACAATGGACATTACGATGCCTGAGATGGATGGAATTGCTGCACTGAAAGAGATCAAAAAAATTGATGCGAATGCAAAAGTAATTATGTGTTCTGCGATGGGGCAGCAAGCAATGGTTATTGATGCAATTCAGGCTGGTGCAAAAGACTTCATCGTTAAACCGTTCCAGTCTGACCGGGTTATTGAAGCGATCAGCAAAACACTGGGCGCTTAACAAACATGATGATGGCTCTGGGTGATTCTCCAGAACCAGCTGGCGCAGGAATCAATTACTATCTACAGCTTGTATGGGTGATTGTTGTCCTGGCCGTCATCCTGGTTCTGATTGTGTATTTGATCCGATTCCTGAATAAACGGAATCAGCAATGGTTCAGAAGCGGAACGATTCGTATTATGGGCGGGGTCGGTCTGGGACAAAACAAGTCGCTGCAAATTATCGAGATTGGCGGAAACGTTTATCTGATTGGAGTGGGCGAAAACATACAGCTGCTGGATAAAGTTTCGGATGTGGAAGAAGCGCAGCGAATTATCGATTCCTTTGCACAGGATGCTGCTGCACAGCAAGGGAGCCTCTCGCCTATCATTGCCAAACTAGCGAAACGTCTTCGTAAGGAAGAGCCGCCTCGGGAAATGGAAATTGAGGACACCGCTTCTTTTCATGAGATGTTTGAATCCAAACTTCGGCAGATGCCTAACCGTAAAGAGAAGATGGAGAAGCTCCTGGATCATGACAATACTACAGATCGGTCGAGGGATTCATGAAGAAAAAGATTTGGTTAGCGTGTTGTTTCATAGGACTTATCAGTCTGGCATCCGTCACGGTGGCTTTTGCCGAGCCGATTCCGAACATTGATATCCAGATCGGGAACGGTGATGGCAGTACGCCAGGTACAAGCTCATTATCTATTATTTTATTAATTACCGTGCTTAGCATCGCACCTGCTTTGCTGGTGCTGATGACAAGTTTTACACGAATTGTTATCGTGCTTGGCTTTGTGCGGACCTCACTTGGAACACAACAGATGCCTCCGAATCAGGTAATGGTTGGTCTTGCACTTTTTCTGACACTTTTCATCATGTCGCCTACGATATCCTCTATAAATCAGGTTGCACTGCAGCCTTATCTTAAAGGGGATTTGACACAAACAGAGGCGCTGGAAAAAGCAGCAGATCCGATAAAGAAATTTATGTTTACGCACACGCGTGAAAAGGATCTCCTGCTGTTTATGAAATACAATCAGACAGAGAAGCCCAATTCCTATCAGGATATTCCGATAACCGTGATGGTGCCGGCGTATGCAATCAGTGAGCTCAAGACAGCCTTCCAGATGGGGTTTATGATTTTCATTCCGTTTCTGGTAATTGATATTGTTGTGGCGAGTACACTCATGGCTATGGGTATGATGATGCTTCCACCGGTCATGATTTCATTACCTTTCAAAATACTGCTCTTTGTGCTGGTAGACGGATGGTATCTGGTAGTCAAGTCACTGTTGCTAAGTTTTAACACTTGAACCGGAGAGTTAAAGGAGGACGGTCATGACTTCGGAATTTATTATCGGTCTGGCCGGAAAAGCAGTATACACGTCATTGCTGGCCAGTGCACCTATGCTTATACTAGCTCTGGTTGTAGGACTAATCATTAGTATTTTCCAAGCTACAACTCAAATTCAGGAGCAGACGCTGGCGTTTGTGCCAAAAATTATCGCTGTACTGCTGGCGGTACTTTTGTTTGGTCCCTGGATATTGAATATACTCGTCGATTTTACGTACAACATACTCGATAATTTATACAGATACATAGGGTAGGCTTTAGCCAATGGAGACATTGCTGCAAAGTTTCCCTGTCGCTCTGCTTATGTTTTGTCGAATAGCATCATTTTTTGTAACTGCACCTGTCTTTTCTGCTCGAAATGTACCTGCATCGTTTAAGGTAGGTATTTCTGCCTTTGTTACGTTGACGGTATACATGACTTTTGGCATACACCAGACGGTTCCGACGGATTTGAGCTACATTTTGCTGATCATCAGAGAGGTCCTTATAGGTTTGCTTCTCGGATTTACAGCTTATCTTCTGATGACGGCTGTACAGACAGCGGGAACTTTTATTGATCTTCAGATTGGTTTCGGTATGGCAAATGTATACGATCCGATGACTGGAGCTTCTGCGCCGCTCACGGGTAACCTGAAATACGCTTTTGCTATTCTTCTGTTTTTTACCATGAATGGCCACCATTATTTGCTTGATGGAATTGTATACAGTTATCGTTGGATTCCACTGTCTAATGCTTTCTATATTAGACTGGCGGACGGAAGTATAGCTGAATTTCTTGTCAAAGCCGTGGGAGAATCATTTATGTTGGCTTTCCAAATGGCAGCTCCTATCGTTGTAGCGTTATTTTTAACAGATGTGGGGCTGGGTTTCCTAGCCAAAACGGCTCCTCAATTTAACGTATTTGCTGTGGGAATGCCACTTAAAGTTCTTGTAGGTCTGGCCATTTTGCTTTTGTTAGTTCCTAGCTTTGGTTTTGTGTTTGGTCAATTGTTTGAAGCGATATTCAAATCCATGGAGAAACTGCTTGGCACCATCGGGCAAAGGCCGGGATGAGGGGAATGGAGGGGAAGACCAGCATGAAGCTTCAACTTGACCTCCAGTTGTTTTCCGGAGAGAAAACGGAAAAAGCTACCCCTAAGAAAAGGCAGGATGCTCGTAAAAAGGGACAAGTTGTCAAGAGTGCAGAAATTTCAGGTGCTTCCATTCTTCTATTAACGTTTCTGACTCTGATGATCTTTAGTGGTTTTTACAAGGATCGCATCGTTCGATTATTTACGGATATTTTCATGAACCGATTGAGCATGGAAGTAAACAGTGAAAATGTGATGGCTCTAATGATGAGATACGGCATAGAAGTTATGTTGCTGCTGGCCCCTGTGCTGCTTGTAGCCTATATTGCCGCTTTGATAGTGAATTATATGCAGGTAGGTTTTCTCCTTGTAGGTGAGGGATTGAAGCCAAAGTTGGAGAAGTTAGATCCGATCAAAGGGTTTAAAAACATATTTTCAATGCGTTCATTGGTGGAATTTGCTAAGTCAGTGTTGAAAATGACGATTATTGGTTATTTGGTTTACAGTACCATTATCCAATATAAGTCGGATATAGCGGCACTTTCTCATTTTTCCCTTGATGCTATTCTTCATTTCGCCGCTTCAATAACCTTGAACCTCGGTGTTAAAATTGCTGTTGCTTTAATGGTATTGGCTATTTTTGACTACATCTACCAAAAGTATGATCATGAAAAAAAACTACGTATGTCCAAGCAAGATATCAAGGACGAGTACAAGAAAATGGAAGGCGATCCGCTGATCAAAGGTAAAATCCGGGAGCGTCAGCGTCGTATGGCTATGCAGCGTATGATGCAGGAAGTACCGAATGCAGACGTAATCATCACGAACCCGACTCACTTTGCCGTAGCGCTGAAGTATGAAGGGTCTGAGATGGAGGCTCCGCAAATTATTGCGAAAGGTCAGGATTACGTTGCCCTGCGTATCAAAGAAATTGCTAAAGAGCACGGTGTGATTACGATGGAAAACAAACCGCTGGCACGGGCATTGTTCCAGAGAGCCGAGATTGGCGACGCCATACCGGCCGATTTGTTTCAAGCGGTAGCTGAAGTGCTGGCTTACGTATATAAATTAAAGGGCAGAGTGAAATAAAAGGGATCGGAGGCCGTACATTCATTGAAAACAAAAGATTTAGCTGTCCTTGCGGGTATTATCGGCATAGTGTTGATGATGATTCTTCCGATCCCGGCCTGGTTACTGGATATGCTGCTTGTTGTCAACATTTCCATTGCCTTGATGATACTGCTTGTTGCGATGAACAGCAAAGAAGCGTTGCAGTTTTCTATATTTCCGGCTTTACTGCTCATTACTACTTTATTCCGCCTAGCACTGAATATCTCGACTACCAAGCTGATATTGGGCAAGGGAGAAGCGGGAGCGGTTGTAGCAACCTTCGGAAGCTGGATTGCGGGTGGAGAAATTGCGATAGGGTTTATCGTATTTTTGATTCTGGTTGTGGTTCAGTTTATCGTTATCACCAAAGGGTCTGAGCGCGTTGCTGAAGTAGCAGCAAGATTTACCCTCGATGCCATGCCAGGGAAACAAATGAGTATCGATGCTGACTTGAATGCCGGACTGATCAATGAGCAGCAGGCTCGAGAGCGTCGATCCAAAATTGAACGCGAAGCCGACTTTTACGGAGCGATGGATGGTGCAAGTAAATTCGTCAAAGGGGATGCCATTGCAAGTATTATCATTCTCTTAATTAACCTGATTGGCGGCTTTGTTATCGGTATGACCGTACATGGTCTCGATTTTGCAACATCACTTTCTACGTATTCGGTACTGACAATCGGTGACGGATTGGTTAGCCAGATTCCTGCACTTCTTATTTCAACTGCGGCAGGGCTAATCGTTACCAGAGCTTCATCGGAAGGGAACTTGGCAGAAGATATTACCGGCCAGCTGTTTACATATCCGATATTGATCTATATTGTAGCTTTTGTTATCGCGATGCTTGGTTTCTTTACACCAATTCATGTAATTACAACGCTGCCGCTTGCCGGCATGCTCGCCTTTGCCGCCTGGAGGATGCAGAACAATCTGAATCTGAAACAGGAGGCGGAAGAGCAACTGGAGGAAGAGCAGCAGATTGAAGAGGTCAGAAGTCCTGAAAGTGTAATTAACTTGCTTCAGGTGGACCCTATTGAATTCGAGTTTGGATATGGGTTGATCCCGCTTGCTGATAATCAGCAGGGAGGGGACCTGCTTGATCGGATTATCATGATTCGGAGACAATGTGCGCTTGAGCTCGGGCTGGTCGTTCCTGTTATCCGGATTCGGGATAACATTCAGCTGAGGCCGAACGAATATGTAATCAAAATTAAGGGAAACGCGGTTGGCGGCGGCGAACTGCTTCTCAATCATTACTTGGCGATGAGTCCTGGTTACGATGAAGAATCTGTAACGGGAATCGAGACAACAGAGCCTGCGTTTGGACTGCCGGCATTATGGATTGATGAAGTAACCAAGGATCGGGCAGAGCTTGCTGGATATACGGTTGTTGATCCGCCGTCTGTAGTGGCGACACATCTGACAGAACTGATCAAGAAGCATGCACATGAGCTGCTTGGAAGACAAGAGACGAAGGCGCTTGTGGACAACCTCAGAGAGAATTATGCTGCGCTTGTGGATGAGTTGATTCCTTCTGTACTTTCAATTGGTGACGTGCAAAAGGTTCTTGCCAAGCTGCTTAGAGAAAAAATTTCCATACGTGATATGGTAACGATTTTTGAGACACTTGCAGACTACGGGACTTACACAAAGGACCCGGATGTGCTGACCGAGTATGTCAGACAGTCGTTGTCTCGCCAGATTACCCAGCAATATTCTCAAAAAGGCGAAACGCTTCGAGTCATTACCGTTGGACCTGGTCTTGAGAAGAAAATTGCTGAAAGTGTGCAGCAATCGGAACAAGGCAGCTATCTGGCGCTGGACCCGGTGTCCACTCAAAGTGTTTACCAAAAGCTGAGCGAGCAAGTGAATCGTTTAATTCAATCGGGCCAACAGCCCATCGTTTTAACTTCTCCAACGATTCGAATGTATCTGCGTCAGGTTATTGAACGTACGATGCAGGATATTCCGGTGCTTTCCTACAGCGAACTGGAGCCGAATGTTGAAATTCAAAGTATCGGGGTGGTGAACTTATGAGAGTAAAACAATACGTTGTTGAGACCATGCCCGAAGCTATGCTTCAGATTCGCAAAGACCTGGGGAGCGACGCCGTCATTCTGTCCACAAAAGAAATCAAGGTGGGCGGAGTGCTGGGGATGTTTCGCAAGAAACGGATCGAGGTTGTTGCAGCAGTAGATAACGAACAAAAGAAACAAGCAAAGAAAACTGCTGCATCACCGGTTCAAAATTCATTTACACCAGTGCCTCGTGCGTTGGTGCCTGAAGCTTATGCTCAAACTGCGCGTTCGTTTGTCACTGCTTCCGATGAGGAAGCAGCAACAAGCACGGTTGATCATATTCCACAGGAGAAGTCGGCAATGGTTCCAGTTGTGTCCAGATCCAATCATGAGGATGCAAAGATGGATAATGGCTCTATTTCTTTGAGCAGTGAGCATAAACCGCGACCGCAAGGGGCGGATTTTTCGGGTTCAACATCTACTAAGTCAGAGTCTGGTTCGGAACAACAGCAGGACAAGCTGCTCAGTGAGCTCCAGGATTTGAAGCAGATGATGACCAAACTTTCCAGGCAGGGGACAGTGGTTGAAACTTTTCCTGAGGCATTGTTGAGCTGGCGCCAGCATTTGACAGAACAGGAGATTTGGCCGGAAGTGTGGGAGTCCTGGCTTGAACCCATTCAGGAGAGGTTAACTGAGGGTGAGATGCAAGAGCAGGATATAGAGCTGGCATTGCAATCACAGGTCATCCGTTTTCTGAACGAGCGCATCCAGGAGGGCATCTTGCCAACGACACGTATTGTGTACGTAGCTGGCCCGACAGGGGTTGGTAAAACAACAACGATTGCCAAGCTTGCTGCGGAACAGATGTTTAAAAAACAACGCAAGGTCGGATTTATTACCTCCGACACATATCGAATCTCAGCAGTGGAGCAGCTCAGAACGTATGCGTCGATCTTGAATGTGCCGTTGGAAGTGGTGCAGTCTCCAGGCGATACACAGCGTGCCATTTCCCGTTTAGCTCACTGTGATCTGATCTTTATGGATACAGCGGGCAGAAATTATAGAAATGAGCTGCTTGTGTCCGAGCTGCAAAGTTTGCTCGCTCCAGTGGAGAACAGCGAAACTTTTCTGGTGATGAGCATGACCGCCAAAAGCGCAGATATGGTGCAAATTACAGAACACTTCAGCAAATACGGATTAGACAAATTGATTTTCACAAAAATGGATGAAACAGGAACATGCGGTCCGCTCTTCAACCTGCTTCATCGTTTTCCTCTCAAGCTTGCTTATGTGGCCAACGGTCAGAACGTCCCGGATGATCTGCTGAAGCCTGATGCAGAATGGCTGTGTAAGGCGCTGCTGGGAGAAGGGAAACAATGAAGGATCAGGCTGCGGCACTTCGAAGTTTGGTCTCTGCACCTCAGGGAGGCAGTGAAGGCAGGGGAAGCCCTCGTTCTTCCAAAATCATTACAGTGGCAAGCGGCAAGGGAGGGGTAGGCAAGTCCAACTTTACGTTGAACTTTGCACTTACACTTCACTCCCTGGGTAAGAAGGTGCTGGTTTTTGATGCAGATATTGGTATGGCTAATATCGATGTTTTGATGGGAACGACGTCTTCCTATAATCTGTATCATCTTTTATACCGACATAAAACTATAAGGGAAATCATACAACTTGGTGCAGACGGGCTTCCTTACATTGCAGGGGGGTCGGGAATGAAAGAGCTGTTCTCTTTGTCTGATCGTGATCTGGAGTTTTTCGCCAGTCAAGTGGAGGACATTGCACAGGAGATGGATTATGTCATTTTCGACACTGGGGCGGGTCTGTCCAAGGAGAATATGAGATTCATCGGTGCTGCCGATGAGTGCCTGATTGTAACTACACCTGAACCGACTTCAATAACTGATGCTTATGCCTTAGTCAAAGTAATGCACAGCCAGGAGCAATCAACTCCCTTCCGTATGATCGTAAATCGGGTCGAAGACGAAAGGGAGGCGGAGCGTGTGGCAGACAAAATAGCTGGAGTAGCAAGCAGGTTTTTGCAGACCGATATTCCACTCTTGGGATATATTTCGGAGGATGCACAGGTGGTTGCAGCGGTGAAGAAACAGATGCCCTATCGCCTGGCTTATCCAAACTGCAAAGCTTCCAAAGATATACAGAAGCTTGCCCTTCGTTATTTGGCTGTACCTGCGGCTCCGGAATCCGAAACCTTGTCAGGAATCAGGGGATTTATGAAAAAGTGGCTTAGACGAACAACATGATTTCTGAATAAAGGAAACAGAGGTGACACAATATGGCGGTCTATCAAGTATTGGTTGTCGATGATTCCGCTTTTATGCGCAAAATTGTGACGGATTTAATTGAAGCGGACTCAGAGTTTAAAGTTACGGCAACAGCGTCAAACGGGAAAGAGGCCATCCAAAAAACGTTAGAGCTTAAGCCTGATATTATCACGATGGATGTTGAAATGCCCGAGATGAACGGGCTGGATGCACTAAAAACAATTATGGACCAATCCTCCATTCCTGTAATTATGCTTTCTGGCATTAATGAACAAGGAATGAAAGAAACCATTATGGCTCTGGAAGCAGGTGCATTTGATTTTATCCGTAAACCATCTGTCGTGCATGATCAGGATATTGCTCAGGTTGGCAAAGCACTCGTTGAACGAATGCGAGCTGCCATGCAAGAAGTCAAGCGAAAAGCTGAACGTAAAGAAGCGATCCAAAAGATGGATGCTTCCCGCAACGCCGGAATGCCTCCAGCCCAGACGCTGAAGAAGGAGATACCGTCCAAAGACATCAGTGAACCGAGCAGTAAAACGGCTTTGCCTGATGTTCCGAAGGTTCAGCCTTCATTAGAGGGGCGTAAAGATGGGGCTCAGGCCAAAAAGCTAACCAGCGCGCCTTTATCTCCTTCCAAGCCTGATCGTGCGTTCAGTAAAAAAGAAAACTTGGTGAAGCCGGGTCAATCTGCTCGCAAGCAGACAGCAGACCAGCCGCCTGTCAGTCCGCTGCAAGCTCGCAAGGAGGCGAAGACGGTTAACACGTCACGTCTTACGTCAGATCAGCCGGTAGCAAGTAAGGCTTCCGTACCTGCGAAGGAGATAACGAAACCAAATACGGTTTATAAAGTCCCGGCAGGCATGGAGGGATCATTCAACAAGCTTGTAGCAATCGGATCTTCAACTGGCGGTCCAAGAGCGCTTAAAACCTTATTGGAGCAACTGCCTGCTGATCTGCCAGCACCAGTAATTATTGTGCAGCATATGCCGCCTAACTTTACGCGTTCGCTGGCTCAACGGTTGAATTCATTCAGTCCACTACATGTGGTGGAGGCTGAAGATGGTATGCAGCTGAAAAGAGGAACAGCATACATTGCCCCTGGTGGTTTTCATATGAGAGTTCACAAGGCAGCGGACGGCAGATTCATTCTGAAATTGAGTGAAGATCAACAGGTGAATGGGCACAGACCTTCGGTGGATACCATGTTTGAATCGCTTCTGCCGTTTACATCTTTACAGCGACATCTTGTTCTTCTGACAGGTATGGGAAGTGACGGAGCACGTATGATGAAAAAGTTATACGAAACGGGAGTAACTTCTACTTTTGCCGAAAATGAAGAAACTTGTGTTGTCTATGGTATGCCGCGTTCAGCTGTTGAGCTGCAATGCGTGCGTCATCTTCTGCCATTGCAGGAGATTGCGCCAAGACTTGTTCAAGCAGTGAAATAACGGAGTGTAACTTACGGAGGAGGTGCCTCACAATGGACATGAACCAATATTTATCCATGTTTATTGATGAGTCTAATGATCATCTGCAATCCCTTAACGAAAACATGCTACAACTTGAAGCAAATCCGGAGGATCTGGGCATAGTGCAGGTTATCTTCCGTTCTGCTCATACTCTCAAGGGTATGGCGGCAACTATGGGATTTGAAGACCTGGCTTCACTGACACATAAAATGGAAAATGTGCTCGATATGGTACGTAACGAGAAGCTGAAAATGCAAGATTATATTTTTGATACCATGTTCAAAGGCCTTGATGCCTTGGAAACTATGGTTCAGGATATTACGAGTGGCGGGGAAGGTAAAGCGGATGTTTCCTCCATCGTGGCTTCGCTCCAAGCTATCGAAAGCGGTGAATGGAAAGGCGGAAGTGCTCCTGCGGCCAAAGCGGACACAAAAACGGATGCCTCGCTCTCCAATGCGGTTGAACTGGACGAATACCAATATTCAGTGCTTGATCAGTCTATCGCAGAAGGACACCGTGTGTTCTATGTTGACGTGCTTGTGAGTGAGCACAGCCAGTTAAAAGGTGTTCGGGCGTACATGGTGTTTGATATGCTTGAGCGTTCGGGTGAAGTGGTTAAGGCATATCCTTCTGTTCAGGATATCGAGCAAGAAAAGTTTGAGCGCAGTTTCTCGTTGTATTACATAACGACTAAAGAGGCGCAAGAACTGGAAAAGGGCATCATGAGCATCTCCGAGATCGAGAGTGCCAAATTGATTCAGCTGGATCAAGAGACGCTGCAGCAAATGGCAAATCAGGTAACGAAACAGGTAGCCGCTACGGCCGAGGCCCCCGCTGCGCCAGTTTCTGTGGCTGTCTTGGAGGCCCCCGTTGCAAATTCTGCACCTCAAGAAGAAGTCAAAGCGGCTTCAGCAAAGGCCGCAGCGCCTAAACAGGCAGCTGCACCTTCACGTACCATTCGTGTTGACATTGAACGGCTGGATGTATTGATGAACTTGTTCAGCGAATTGCTGATTGACCGTTCCCGCCTTGAACAGCTGGCAAGTGAGACAGGGAACAATGATCTGTCTGACACCGTAGCACACTTGAGCCGAGTGAGCACAGACTTGCAAAATATCGTCCTGAAGCTGCGGATGGTACCGGTAGACACCGTATTCAACCGCTTCCCGCGGATGATTCGCGACCTGGCCAAAACGCTGGATAAAAAGATTGATCTCGTTATCACTGGTGCTGAAACGGAGCTAGATCGAACCGTTATCGATGAAATTGGCGACCCGCTGGTGCATTTGCTGCGTAATGCGGTTGACCATGGCGTAGAATCTATTTCGGAGCGTGTGGCTGCCGGCAAGCCGGAGATGGGTACCGTTAATTTGCGTGCCTTCCACAGCGGCAATCATGTATTTATCGAGATTGAAGATGATGGTAAAGGGATTTATCGTGACAAGCTCCTGCAAACTGCGATTAAACGCGGCGTTGTAACAGAGGAGCAGGGTGCGAAGATGAGTGATGATGAAGTCAATCAATTGTTATTCGCTCCTGGCTTTAGTACGGCTGATAAAATCTCTGATATCTCCGGCCGGGGTGTAGGTCTGGACGTTGTAAAATCCAAAATCACTTCACTTGGCGGTAATGTAACGATTACGTCCACGCCGGGCAAAGGCACCAACTTCTCCGTACAGCTTCCACTGACGTTGTCCATTATTGCGGCAATGCTTGTGAGACTGGGTTCAGAGAAGTATGCAGTACCACTGTCCTCCATTGTTGAAACAGCGATTGTGCAGCGTGAACAAGTTCGCAACATCCATGGCAATAAAATGATTACGTTCCGCGAGTCCCTGATTCCATATTTGTCATTAAGCGAAGTGTTCGGCGTGCCGGATTTCAACGATGCGAACGAGAAAGAAACCGAAATCGTCGTTATTCGCAAAGGAGATCGTCTGGCAGCTGTTGCTGTAGAAGAGTTCATCGGCCAAAGCGAGATCGTTCTCAAGTCTATGGGAACCTATCTCCCAGCTATTGAAGGAATCTCCGGTGCAACGATACTTGGAGATGGACAAGTAGCTCTGATTCTTGATCCTAACGCATTTATTAAATAAACAAAGCGTTTGCGTCTTACATTTAATAGGGAGGTTTTTAACATGGAAGAAGAGTTGAAAGTCATCGTCTTTAGATTAGGTTCCGAGGAATACGGTATTGAGGTAGACAAGGTTGAAACGATTGAGCGCATGATGCCGATTACCCGTGTTCCCAAAACCCTTTCTTTTGTAAAAGGAGTTATCAACCTGCGCGGAGTCGTGATTCCGGTCATCGATCTTCGCGGTCGTTTCGCCCTTCCTGAAACCGAGTATACCGATCAAACGCGGATTGTAATCGTAGGTGTAGATGATATGCAGGTTGGTTTTATTGTAGATTCCGCCAACGATGTTATCGATATCAAAAGCAGTTCTATCGACACTCCGCCAGAAGTGGTCGGGGGCGTTAAGGCCAGATATCTGCGTGGTGTTGCCAAACTCGAAGATGGCCGCTTGTTGATCATGCTTAACCTCAACGAAGTATTGAATAAAAGCGAGATTGTACAGCTGGAAAGTGTTGAGGGCTAGCACCGTGGATATATTCAACCGATTTGAGGGTTTCCAGATGGATGTGCTCAAAGAGGTCGGTAATATTGGAGCAGGCAACGCCGCTACGGCGTTGTCTCAGCTCCTTAACAGACCGATTGATATGGGTGTACCTACCGTTCAGATGCTCCCGTTTGAGGAGATTTCGGAAAAAGTGGGTGGCGACGAGCGCATTGTAGTTACCATATTTCTTCGCGTAGAGGGTGAAGCGCCTGGCAATCTTTTCTTTATGATGACGCCAGAGGCTGCCAAGATGCTGTTGAACCGTCTTGCGGGCTTTGAGTTAAAAGAAGGTTTGACTTTTACTGAGATGGAGCATTCAGCTCTGTCTGAGATCGGAAATATTCTGGCGGGATCATACTTGTCTTCCTTGGCTGATTTCACTAAGCTATCGATGTATCCAACGGTTCCCGGGCTGGCTATTGACATGGCTGGTGCAATTTTAAGTTATGGGCTGCTGCAATTTGGAGAAATGGGCGATGCTGCATTATTAATTGATACTTCTTTCTTTGAAGGTGAAGATCAGGTCGAAGGACAGTTTTTCCTGATTCCCGATCCGTCCTCATTTGCAAAGATTTTTGAATCGCTAGGGGTGCCATTGGACCATGATTGAGGACAAAAGCATCGTTAAAGTCGGTATGGCGGATTTGAATATCGCTCAGCTTCCTGGCGTAATCCGTACAACTGGCTTGGGGTCGTGCGTGGGACTGACGATGTATGACCCGCAATTAAAGCTGGCAGGGATGGCACATGTGATGTTGCCCAGCTCTGATATTGCCCGCGAAGGCAAACTGAATACCGCTAAATATGCAGATACAGCACTGCCTGAACTACTTGAGAAGATGTTGAAAATGGGCGCATCACAATCTCGGATTGTATCCAAGATGGCAGGGGGTTCACAGATGTTTGCATTTTCGGGTGCTGGCGATACGATGCGTATTGGACCACGTAATGCCGATTCATGCCGAGAAATGTTGGAACAACTCAAAATTCCTCTACTGGCGGAAGATACAGGAGGAAATTACGGTCGCACTATCGAAATGAATTGTGAGACGGGACTTTTAACTATTCGTAGCGTACAAATGGGTGTAAAGGAACTATAATAAATGATAGGAAACTACCGCATTAATCTTGGAGCAGGCATAGTCGGATTCGTTCTGACTTTTTTTGTAGCATTCAGCAGCAATGTGCTGACTACCAGTTTAATACGCGGATTGATTGGATTCGCAGCCTGGTATGTCCTTGCATATGGTCTGCGTTGGGGATTGGGAATACTGCTTAGCCCTCGTATAGAACATGGATCAACTTACGATTCAGCGAGTGCTCAAGATCTAAGAGGTTCACAGGTGGACATCAAACTCGAAGACGATGGACAAGAGCTGAATGATTTGCTCAAGAATGGACAGAGCGACTCCACTGGAGAGGGTCTACCGCCATCTGAGACGAAAGCTCCAACGGGATTTGCCCCTTTGGATCCGCCTAAACTCGTCCGGACCAAAGACCCGGAGGAATTGGCGCAGGCCGTTCGTCACCTGACAGAAAAATAAGGAGGGTGAAAGCAGTTGAACGAGCGTAAAGCTTCACATTTGAACCATTCTGATCTGTGGGAAAAGTGGAAAGAACACGGAGATCTTGAAGCAAAAAAGATGTTGATCGAAAAATATCTTCATATTGTTAATTATGTATCAGGCCGCTTGGCCGTTGGTTTACCCAAAAATGTTCCGAAAGATGATCTAGAGAGCAATGGGGTAATGGGTCTTATTGATGCGCTGGAGAAATTCGACTATGAACGAGGTCTGCAATTTGAGACTTATGCTTCATGGAGGGTACGCGGAGCTATCCTTGATGGATTGCGTCAGGGAGACTGGGTTCCCAGATCGGTACGAGAGAAAGCAAAACGGATTGAAGATGCTTATCAGCAGCTGGAGCAGACCTATCTGCGTTCTGTCAGCGATGAAGAAATGAGTCAGTATCTGGACGTGTCAACAAAGGATTTTCAACATATGCTCCAGGAGGTGGCCGTGATGTCACTCTGCTCGCTGGAAGATCCAATTCGTGAAGAAGAGTCTGAAACCCGTCTGTCATTAATGATCGATGAAAAGGCTAAAAATCCGGATTATAAAGTGAATGAGTTTTACCTGAAAGAAGCGCTGGTGCAGGGGCTAGAGAAGTTAACAGTTAAAGAACGAACGGTAGTTTCACTTCTGTATTATGAAGATCTTTCTCTGAGTGAAATCGCAGAGGTCATGTCTCTTTCGCCGTCTCGTATCTCCCAATTACATTCCAAAGCCATTTTGCGTCTGCGCGGCACATTGGATAAACAAAAAGATTTGCTGATGCGTAAAGACTAGAGAGCAGAAGTTAACCATACAAACAGGGAGTGGACAGGCTAATAAGGAGGAAGATCTGCGTTGACTCAAATGACTGTTATGGAAAAATGTCTGAACGTCGTTTTATCAGATGATAAATGCACGGCTTACCTTGAATTTTACAACGAAGAAGAGGGATTCTCCTGCACCATAGAAGAGCTTGAGCAATTTGTTGAGAGCAAGGGCATTAAATATGGTCTGGCTCGGGAAGCTTTGTTGCTCTTTGTGAGTAATCCATCTGCCTACCTCAAGGATAAATGCAAGATCGCCGAAGGCAATCCTCCCGTTCATGGAACGGATGGATACATACATGTTCTCATTGGCAAGGACGAGGATCAGGAGCAGCGTCCTCTGGAGGCGGAAGACGGAAGCGTTGATTACAAAGAGCTGATTCGATTAGACAATGTACGCACAGGCCAGATCATCGCAGAACGGATTGCCCCTGTTGACGGTGTGCCAGGCAAAGCAGTGACAGGTGAAGAAGTCCCTTTTCGTCCCGGTAAAGAAGCGAGATTCAAAGTTGGAAAAAATGTCGTAGTCAATCCTGAAGGTTCTGCAATGTATGCCGCATTGGACGGACTGGTTAGCAGAACAGAAGGCAATAAACTCAATGTTTTTCCCGTATATGAAGTCAATGGCGATGTGGATTACAAGCATGGAAATATTGATTTTGTAGGTAATGTTGTCATCCGCGGGAATGTACTTACCGGTTTTAAAGTTAAAGCGGCAGGTGATATTCGCGTTAACGGTGGTGTCGAAGGAGCGGAGCTGGAAGCAGGCGGCTCGATTGAAATTACTGGTGGAATTATCGGATACAACAAAGGTTTGGTGCATGCTGAACATCATGTGAAATGCTCTTTTATTCAGGAAGGCAACGTTGATGCAGGTGAGGATGTGCTTGTATCCCAGAGTATTATGCATTCCAATGTTCGTGCGGGTCACGCTGTGATCTGTGCCGGAACAAAAGGTCTTATTGTTGGTGGTTCAACACAGGCTGGAGAACTTGTATCTGCCCGTGTGGTGGGCAATACGATGTCTACAGTAACCTCTATTGAAGTTGGCGTGTTGCCGAAACTGCGAAACGAAATGAATGAATTGCGCAAGGGACTCCGGGAGCAGATGGATTCCTTGGACAAAACCAAGAAAGCGTTGACTTTGCTGGATCAACTGGCTGCAGCCGGACAACTGACTCCAAATAAGACAGCGATGAGAATCCAATTAATCGCAACCCAAAAATCAGCTCTCCGTCAGAGTGAAGAAATGAAAACACGTATCCTGGAAATTGAAAAGATACTTGAAGATACAAGCCGAGCTCGTGTGGATGTCCTGAAGATGATCTACGGAGGCTCTAAAATAGTTATCGGCAGATATACGAAATTTATTAAAGATCCGGTCAGTCGAATGTCATTTTATTATCAGGACGGGGATATCACGATGGTTCCGTGCACATAAAATGCAGCAGCAGGCTTGTGAGGAAATCCATTCGAAACCGTGAGGTGAGCGTATGAGTTTCAAAGCAGTGGAGCTTCAGATTGCCGTGCCGCGTACAAGCGAGGCGGGGCGTTATCAGAGTGAAGCCCAGCAGAGGCCCGTGACCGATCAGAATCTGCTTGCGGATCAGATGAACAAAGAAGCGAATGAGGCTAGGCAGCGCAGTGAGGCCATGGCTGAGACGGCGCATACTTCGGTACGTGATGGTCATGCAGGCGGCGGGAAGCACCACAGCGGATCAGGCGGGCATGATGGAACCGAGGATCAAGAGAATATCAAGCCTGCGGAGCATCCTTACAAGGGCAAACATATTGATTTGTCGATGTAGGAGTGCTTAAACAAGTAGCAGCATGATTTGCATCCTCGGCCGTCGTATCAAAAGGAGAGAAGCAATTTGGCACCATGGATCATTATTGTCATATTAGGAGCTTGCGCTATCGCTTACGCATTGATTATGCCACGCAAAGACAAGGCGCAGGAATCATCGCATCAACTGGTGCAGGAGATGGAGTCAACGCTTGAACATTATATGACGGAGATTGAGCAGGATAACGATGCTTTGATCCAGCGTGTAGCCGAACTTAAAGGCGAGGCGGCTGCAACAGACCAGCGTATGATGTCACAGCTTCAGGAATTGCAGCAGCGCCTGGATCAACTGGAACGGGAAAAAGCAAGAATGCCTGAGCCTGATCAAAGCCCTGCCATGATTGTTAATGCCAGACAGACTGCAGAAGGGCTTCAGGCGCAGGGACTTATGGACAGTGTGAAAGCTGAGGCGGATCAACAAGCAACAGCAACGTCAGACTTGCAAGTTGAGCAAGAGTCTCAAGAGCCACGGCGTGAATCTATTAAAGATCGTTACACAGAGCTATTCAGACTCCATGATGAAGGCAAGTCTATGGACGCTATCGCAAAACAAACAGGCATACAGCTGGGTGAGGTGCAGTTAATACTTCAGCTGGCAGAGCAGGAGGAGAGCTAAGCCATGGACAAGCGATCTTTATGGATCGGGATAGGTAGTGGCATGATGATTGGCGCCATTATGCTTCAACTTGCAACAGTAGGACAAAAGGCATTGTTGGACACGAATCTGGAACCAGCTCTGCCTGAGAATTGGACGAAAGAACAACTTGAGTCAGCAGCGAAGAGCATGGATATGAAGATGGTCAGTGCAAAGGACGAGCTGTATACGGAAGCAGAATGGGTGCAGAAGAAAAAGCAGGAAAGCAGCCAGATGCAGGGCAAAACAGCTTCAACCCCTGATCAGACAAGCTCTGCTGTACAACCTGCTCAGCCCGAACAGCCACAGCAACCAAAGTCAGACAATGTCAAGGCACAATCAGAGATCAAACAACCAAGTACGACCGAGCCTGAAGAACCGTCACAGCCTAAAGGGGCAAGCGTAACATTCAAGGTGAGATCAGGGAACAGTCTGGCTATGGTTGCCGAGAATCTGAAGCAAGCCGGTATTGTGAACGATGCAGCAGCTTTTATTAAAGCTGGTAGAGCAGAAGGAATTAACCGCAAGATTCAAGTCGGCACATATTCTCTCGAAAAAGGTGAGAGCTTTAAATCCATTATTGCCAAGATCACTAAAGAACCGTCAAGCTGAGCATGCTCGGACCAGGCGGTTCTTTTTGATTCCTTGTGCTTGAAAATTTAGTTTATATAATGTTGCAACAGGCTTTCACTTATGCTATATTAAATAACGGTGTTAAAACACACGCTGTGCTAATTTTGTTGAGGGTGCTTTCCTGATGGAGAGTCTTGGCGAAAAATGATGCTGGCGGAGGACACAATAAAAAACCATATTAGGAGGTGTGTGAAGATGGCAGTAATCTCCATGAAGCAGCTTCTTGAAGCTGGGGTACACTTCGGTCACCAGACTCGTCGTTGGAACCCAAAAATGGATCGTTATATCTTCACTGAAAGAAACGGAATTTACATCATCGATTTGCAAAAAACGGTGAAAAAAGTCGAAGAGGCTTACAACTTCGTTAAAGGAATCGCAGGCGAGAACGGTACTATCCTTTTCGTTGGTACTAAAAAGCAAGCACAAGATTCCGTTAAAGAAGAAGCTGAACGCGCTGGTCAATTCTACATTAACCAACGTTGGCTCGGCGGTACCCTGACTAACTTCTCTACTATTCAAAAACGTATTGATCGTTTGAAACAGTTGGAAGCTTGGGAAGAAGACGGTACTTTCGCTGTTCTGCCTAAAAAAGAAGTTATCTTGCTTCGCAAAGAAAAAGATCGTCTCGAGAAATTCTTGGGCGGTATTAAAAATATGAAAGGCCTGCCTAGCGCCCTGTTCATCATCGATCCACGCAAAGAGCGTATCGCTGTTGCGGAAGCTCGCAAATTGGGTATTCCAATCGTTGGTATCGTTGATACAAACTGCGATCCGGACGAGATCGATTATGTTATCCCGGGTAATGACGACGCGATCCGCGCTGTTAAATTGCTGACAGGTAAAATGGCTGACGCTGTTATCGAAGCTAACCAAGGCGAAGAAACTTCCGCTTAATAGTTTTCGAACATATCATTCATGAATTAAATGAAAAGGGTGGTTGGTAGGTGGATAACCTCTCACTGCCCTTTTTTTAGAGTGTACGTACTATACTTAATCTGGAGGGAATTTATAATGGCAGTTAATGCGAGTGCAGTAAAAGAACTTCGCGAAAAAACGGGCGCAGGTATGCTCGATTGCAAAAAAGCACTGGAAGAAGCAAACGGTGATATCACGAAAGCAGCTGAATTGTTGCGTGAGAAAGGTCTTTCCGCAGCAGCTAGCAAAGCAGGACGTGCAGCTACTGAGGGTGTTGTAGAATCCTATATCCACGCTGGTGGCCGTATCGGCGTTCTGGTTGAAGTTAACTGCGAAACAGACTTCGTTGGTAAAACAGACCAGTTCAAAGACTTCGTTAAAGATGTAGCAATGCAAATCGCAGCTGCTAACCCTAAATTCGTTACACGCGAAGAAGTTCCTACAGACGAGCTTGAGAAAGAAAAAGAAATTTTGAAAGCTCAAGCGCTGAACGAAGGTAAACCAGAAAAAATCGTTGAGAAAATGGTTGAAGGCCGTATCGGTAAATACTACGAAGAATACTGCCTGATGGAGCAATCTTTCGTTAAAGATCCAGACAAAACAATCGCTCAATTGCTGAATGAAAAAATCAGCCAAATCGGTGAAAACATCTCTATCCGTCGCTTTGTTCGTTACGAACTGGGTGAAGGTCTGGAGAAAAAAGTGGATAACTTCGTAGAAGAAGTTATGTCCCAAGTAAACAAATAAGACGGTTATCAAACCGACAAGCAGGAATGATTTTCGAAGATATAAGAATGATGAAACTTCGAAGCGCAAACTCCCTTATATCTCAGGAAAACAGTGACTGATCGGTTGAACGTTTTTCCTAAAAAGAACGGAACACTGTTGTGTTCCTTTCTTTTTAAGCAGGAGTCCATGCGCGAGAAGTTTTGTTGGTTGAACACTGGGAGGTGTTCAATTCAAAGTGGAGGGTGAACAATTGGAACAGCCAGTATTTAAACGTGTTGTCTTAAAGGTGAGCGGAGAGTCTCTTTCCGGTCAAAACGGCTATGGCATTGATGCAGCAACGATCTCATCCATTGCTCAGCAGGTAAAGGATGTAGTTGCACTTGGAGTACAGGTTGCGATCGTATGTGGCGGCGGAAACATCTGGCGCGGTATTGCTGGTAGTGAAAACGGCATTGATCGTGCGACTGCTGACTATATGGGGATGCTCGCGACGGTAATGAACTCTCTGGCGCTGCAAGACGCACTAGAGCAGATTGAAGTGCCTACGCGTGTACAGACATCAATTGCTATGCAGCAAATTGCAGAGCCTTACATTCGTCGTAAAGCCATTCGTCATCTGGAGAAAGGCCGTGTCGTTATTTTTGCAGCAGGTACAGGTAATCCGTTCTTCTCCACGGATACAACAGCAGCACTGCGCGCAGCGGAGATTGAAGCAGAAGTGATCTTGATGGCGAAAAATAAAGTGGATGGTGTCTATTCGGCAGATCCATTTAAAGATAGCACAGCTGAGAAATTCGAACAGTTGACTTACCTGGATGTACTTAACAAAAACCTTGGCGTAATGGACTCAACGGCGTCCTCACTTTGCATGGACAACAACATTCCGTTGATTGTATTCAACATTACAGAGCAAGGCAACATCAAACGCGTTGTTCTCGGTGAGCGCATCGGGACAATCGTTAAAGGGAGTGTAGATTAATGCCACAAGCAGTGAAACAACATGCCGAAGAGCGTATGGAAAAAGCAATTCAAGCGCTGCGCCGTGACCTGGCTACCTTGCGTGCAGGCCGTGCAACACCTGCTCTTCTGGATCGTGTACAAGTTGAGTATTATGGTGCTATGACACCTTTGAACCAGTTGGCTAACATTAGTACACCGGATTCCCGTACACTGATGATTCAGCCTTGGGACAAATCGGCAATGAACGATATTGAACGTGCAATCATGAAATCTGATCTGGGACTCACCCCGGCTAATGATGGCAGCATGATTCGTTTGTCTATTCCTCCGCTGACGGAAGAACGTAGAGCTGAGCTTGTCAAACTGACTAAAAAGTTTGGCGAAGAAGGTAAAGTTGCCATCCGTAACATTCGCCGTGATGCGAATGATGATATTAAGAAAATGGAAAAGTCCGAGATCTCTGAGGATGAATCCCGCAGACATCAGGATGACATCCAAAAGTCGACCGATAAATATATCGCTGAAGTCGATAAGGTACTTGCTGCCAAAGAAAAAGAAATCATGGAAGTGTAAGACAAGCGCAGCCCCTCCATTACGGTGGGGTTTTGTCTCTTTTTTCAAGCTTCAGACAAAGAAACTTCAGGGATTTTGGAGGAACAGGAATGATCAAACGGGTTCGGTCGTGGTGGAATGGGGCTGACAAGCAGGAAACGCTGACTATATCCGAGGATAATATCCCGCAGCACGTCGCCATCATCATGGACGGCAATGGACGATGGGCCAAACGTTTGGGGCTTCCGCGCATCGCCGGACACCAGAACGGCATGAAGGCAGTTAAACGTGCAACCATCGCGGCGGATGAACTGGGCATCAAATATCTGACGATGTACGCTTTTTCGACAGAAAACTGGACGCGTCCAAAAGAAGAAGTGGATTTTCTGATGAGACTTCCGCAAGAGTTTTTGGCTATTGAGCTGGATGAATTGATAGAAAAAAATGTACGCATTCGCATGATGGGACATGAAGAGCATTTGCCTTCGCATACCGTCAATGCTTTGCGCGAAGCCATTCGTCTTACGGAACATAATACTGGTCTTGTGTTGAATTTTGCGATGAACTATGGAAGCCGCCGAGAGATGACGGAATGTGTCAAAGATATCGCGCTTCAAGTACAGTCAGGTGAACTTGCGGTTGAAGATATCACACCTGAACTCATTGATAAACATATGCTGACCGCAGATATGCCCGATCCTGATTTATTGATTCGAACGAGCGGCGAACTGCGCCTGAGCAATTTCATGTTATGGCAGCTTGCATATAGTGAATTATGGTTTACGGATATATACTGGCCCGAATTTGGCAAACAGCATCTGCTTGAAGCAGTAGCCGAATATCAGCGCAGATCAAGGCGTTACGGCGGTTTGAAATAGATGGAGGATGAAGCCGTTGAAACAGCGAATAACGACAGGAATTATAGCAGGTGTGTTGTTTTTGGGGTTTTGCATGTTAGGGGGACCTTGGTATCACGGGTTGGTTCTGCTTATGGCTCTCATCGGTTATTACGAGTTTATTAAAATGACCGGGGTGAAGCCTTTTTCAGGTGTAGCCCTGATCGGATATGCGGGAATCATCTCCATCGTATTTCCTTGGGAAATGGTATGGGAGCTAAGGCCGTTATCCTTGTTTCAAGTGACATGGATTGTCATGCTGCTTCTAATGACAGTGTCCGTTGTCACCAAGAACAGACTTCCAATTCATACGATCGCGATGCTCTTTATAGGCGTGTTGTATATTGGAACCGGATTTTATTACATTGCAGAATCCAGACATTTGCATCATGGTTTGTTCTGGACATTTCTGCTGCTCGGCTCGATCTGGGCGAGCGACGCGGGAGCTTATTTTGTAGGAAAGTGGATTGGAAAAAACAAGCTTTGGCCTTCCATCAGTCCTAATAAAACCGTCGAAGGGGCTCTGGGTGGGATTGCTATCGCTGTGGTTACATCGGTGGTGTTCGCGCTTGTTTCTGACGGGCTGATTTCCTGGCCCAGAGCTATTGTGATCGGGATTGCCTGTGCAGTGGTCGGTCAGATGGGGGATTTGATCCAGTCTGCCTACAAACGTGTATACAACATCAAGGATTCAGGCAATCTTCTTCCTGGGCATGGCGGTATTTTAGATCGGTGCGACAGCTGGATTGTTGTGTTTCCATTTGTACATATACTGATGCTATTGCCTTATTAAGAGGAGATGGATTTACTTGGGAAGCAGCGGCCTGAGCAGTCAGGAATGACTGCCGGCAGGCGTTGGATTCATTAGAAGTGAGGTGCAGCAATGAAAAAAATAGCGATACTCGGTTCGACAGGTTCAATTGGAACGCAGACACTAGATGTTGTCGATATGCATCCAGAGCATTTTCAAGTGGAAGCCCTGGCTGCCGGAGGCAATACGGATTTGCTGATTGAACAGGCGAAACGTTACCAGCCGAAGAAAATCTCGGTAGGCTCTAAGGAATTAGCTGAAAAGGTAATGCCTTATATGCCAGCGGGCACCAAAGTGTATTATGGTGCAGAGGGTCTCATTGAGATTGCGGCAGGAACAGACGCAGACACTGTAGTTACGGCTGTTGTCGGAAGTGTTGGTCTTGAGTCTACGCTTGCTGCCATAGATGCAGGTAAACAGATTGGACTAGCCAACAAAGAAACACTGGTTACAGCCGGGCATATCGTTACAGCAAGAGCTGCGGCGAAGGGTGTTTCCATCCTGCCCGTGGACAGTGAACATTCAGCTATCTTTCAGTGTTTAAACGGTGAGAATCGCTCAACTGTGGCGGGTATCACATTGACTGCGTCCGGGGGCTCGTTCCGGGATTTGACACGTGAACAGCTGCAGCAGGTGACCGTAGAGGATGCACTCAAACATCCAAACTGGTCCATGGGCTCCAAAATCACGATCGACTCCGCGACAATGGTTAACAAAGGTCTTGAGGTTATCGAAGCACATTGGTTGTTTGGACTGGCATATGACCAGATTGATGTGCTTCTCCATCCTGAGAGCATTATTCATTCTTATGTTGAATTTGAAGACACAAGCATCATTGCACAGCTCGGAACTCCGGATATGCGGGTTCCAATTCAATACGCACTGACTTACCCTGATCGTATGTCTTCTCCGGCGAAGCGGCTGTCTCTTGCGCAGATTGGAAAGCTTCATTTTAAAGAGATGGACATGGGGCGTTACCCGTGTTTAAGAATGGCATATGAGTGTGGTAAAATGGGGGGGACGGCAACAACGGCGTATAACGCAGCCAATGAGGTTGCCGTAGCCCGTTTCTTGCGGAAGGAGATTTCATTCCTTAAAATAGAAGATATCATTGCTTCAGTGCTGGAGGCACACAGCAATGTGGAACAGCCTGATCTAGAGCAAATTGCTGCTTGTGATCAGAACAGCCGAGAGCTGGCATCCATGTTGTAATCTCTTTTTTTCATACGAAGTAGGAAGAAGTGATTCTCTTGTGCGGCATTAGAGAATAATGATAATCTAGAGGGACAGACTGCGGTACGTGCCGTGAAGGAGGATGGATAGGGATTGGAAACCATACAAGTGGTATTTCTAACGGTGCTCATGTTCTTTGTCATCGTGACGGTGCATGAATGGGGGCATTATTATTTTGCCAAACGCGCCGGCATTCTTGTACGGGAATTTGCGATCGGTTTTGGTCCCAAATTATTCTCATATAAAAGAAATGAGACGCAGTTTACACTGCGCTTGTTGCCCTTTGGCGGATATGCTCGGATGGCGGGAGAAGACCCGGAACTGATTGAAATTCAGGAAGGACAGACGATTGCGGTTCGAGCAGTGGATGATGAGGTCAAATGGATCTATCTGGATCAGCTGGACAATCGCAAAAATGTTATTCGCGGAGAAGTGATTTCCATTGATATGGAGAATGCGCTCAAGCTTCAGCTGGATGTAGACGGTGAAATGCAGCACTATCGCATTCATCCGCAAGCGATGCTGGTGAGCCGTGGCAAACAGACGCAGATTGCTCCAAAGGATCGGCAGTTTGGCAGCAAAACAGTAGCTCAACGCGCGATGGCTATTTTTGCAGGGCCTTTGATGAATTTCATTCTCGCTTTTGTATTGTTTGCTGTCTATGCCCAGATGGCAGGAGTTCCGGTAGAAAATCCGAAAAACCTGCAAATTGGTGAAGTATTGAAGGGCGGAGCTGCAGATCAGGCGAATTTGCAAAAGGGCGATATCATTGAAACGATTAACGGTACAGTGATCGGTACAGATTCAAAGAAAATGGTGGAGATGATTGCCGAATCTAAAGACAAGCCTATGGAGTGGACACTGCGTCGAGGTAATGAGACGTTTAATATTACGATTACACCTCGGGCGGTGGAAGGACAGGAAGGCGGCAAGGTTGGCATTGTGCCTACACTGCCTACACGCTCTGTGGGATTCGTGGAAACCTTCAAAGTTTCAGGAGTGGCCATGGTGGATACTACCAAAGTCATTTTCGAAGGATTCAGACATCTCATCAATCAATTCAGCATGGACGATATCGGTGGTCCTGTGCGTACGTTTGAAGTTACAGGACAGATTGCGAAGCAGGGAATTGAGCAATTAACAAGATGGGCAGCCATTCTCAGCCTCTATCTCGGTATCTTTAATTTGCTTCCGATTCCTGCGCTTGACGGCAGTCGTCTCGTATTCTTGGGTATTGAAGCGCTTCGCGGTCGTCCGGTTGATCCAAACCGGGAGGGCATGGTGCATTTTGTTGGATTTGCAATGCTCTTTGTGCTGATGCTGGCGGTAACATATAATGATATACTACGTTTAATTAACGGATAATTACGGTTTGACTACGCTCTGAATATTCAGTGCTGGTCTTTATGGGAGGACGCTGGAGTCTTATGTCAAAGGAAAACGATAAACAATTCGTGACTGAAATTACACCTCAGAGTGAGGATTTCTCACGCTGGTATATTGATGTGATCAAAAAGGCAGATCTCATGGACTATTCACCGGTTCGTGGCTGTATCGTGTTTAAACCGGACGGTTTCGAAATCTGGGAACATATCAAAGATGAGATGGATCGCCGCTTCCGTGAAACAGGCCATCGCAATGCGTATTTCCCGATGTTCATTCCGGAGAGCTTTTTCCAGAAGGAAAAGGAACATGTGGAAGGTTTTAATCCGGAGCTGCCTTGGGTCACTGAAGCTGGCGGAGAAAAGCTGGAGGAACGTTTGGCGATTCGCCCGACATCCGAAACGATTATTGGACACATGTATTCCAAGTGGATTCAGTCCTATCGCGATTTGCCAGTATTGATTAACCAATGGGCTAACGTGGTTCGTTGGGAAAAGAGAACACTGCCGTTTCTGCGTACAAGTGAATTCCTGTGGCAAGAGGGACACACAGCCCATGAGACCGAAGAGGAAGCACGCGAAGAAACGATGAAAATGCTGGAGATTTATCGTGAGGTTGTAGAAGAGTATCTTGCGATTCCGGTTATTACAGGTCAGAAAACCAAATCAGAGAAGTTTGCCGGAGCGGTGGACACGTTCTCGATTGAAGCGATGATGAAGGATGGACGCGCCGTACAAGCGGGTACTTCTCACTACATGGGCACAAACTTTGCCAAAGCTTTTGAAATTCAATACTTAAGCCGGGAAAATGTACTGGAGCTGGCTCATACAACCTCCTGGGGAACGAGCACACGTTTGATCGGTGCTTTGATCATGGTTCATGGGGATGACCGTGGTCTTGTGCTGCCGCCAAAAGTGGCACCAACTCAAGTGGTCATGATTCCAATCGGACCGCCTAAAACACGTGATGCGGTTGTAGGTCGTGCCGATGAGCTGTTTGCAGAGATGAAAAAAGCTGGTATTCGTGTGAAGATGGATGATCGCAGCGATGTTCGTCCAGGCTGGAAGTTTAATGAATACGAGATGCGCGGTGTACCGATTCGCCTGGAGATTGGCCCACGTGATATGGAGAACGGCGTATGCGTGCTTGTATCCCGGATCACGGGTGAGAAAAAGGTTGTCGAGCAGGCCAATCTGGTAGAAGAAATTCAGGCGATGTTAACGCAAGTGCAGTCGGATATGCTTGACCGTGCCCGCCAGTTTATGTCAGACAATTTCTATTCCGTAGATACACTGGATGAAATGAAAGAGCTGATGGAGAACAAACGTGGATTTACACTTGCTGGCTGGTGTGGTTCGGAAGCTTGTGAGGATAAAGTGAGAGAAGTTACCGGGGCAACAAGTCGGAACATTCCGTTCCAGCCTGCGGAAGAAAAGCACACATGTTTGGCTTGTGGTGAAAAAGCGCAGCACACGGTTGTGTTTGCAAGAGCATACTAGGGCGTATTTTGACCCTGGTCAGAATAGTTTGACCAAGAGAGCTTATTCACCGGTTTAGTCATGAATGAAGAGCTTCTGTCGGATAAAATGGATCGGTGCGGGTTCGGATCGGGAACATTTTTGAATACAGAGGCTTTTCATGTTTTAAGGGGGTACAGGAGGAACACGATGAGTGGATTTGAGGAGAAGAGAAAGCGGTTTGAGTTGTTGATGAAACAGGCAGAGCTTCCGGCGGGTTTGACTGATCCTTATTTCCTGGATGGATGGATTGAACAGGTCGAGACCAATCGTACCAATCGCGAATGGCATATTCAGATCGGGAAGGACACATTGGTGCCTGCGCCGATCTATCGAACGTTCAGTCTGCATATTCAGGAGAAAATGAATCATATCGCAAAGATTACGTTTGGCTTTAAATATACGGATAAAGTGCTGTCCGGTGATATCGTGAATGAATACTGGAATTTGTTTCTCGAGTGGGTCACCCGCGAGATTCCGTCAGTTAATGGCTGGATGAATCGTGCAATTGTTGAATGCGAAGCTGATTTGCTGCAGCTGACCATGAGTGACTCCACGTCAATGGAACTGGCACGCAAGAAACAGATTGATCAGGCCATCGCTACTTTCTATGAAAAGTATTTTCACCTGCCGCTGCGCATCAAGATACAGGTTGGTGAAGCGGGAAGCAACAAAGAAGCGATGGAGCAGTTTCAGGCGCAGAAGAAGGTAGAAGAGCGACAGGTTATTGAGAAGATGATGAGCGAAGTCGTTGAGACCGAATTGCCGGAGGAAGAAGATCAGGGCGACGTTCGTCTGCAAATGGGTTATGAAATCAAAGAGCCGGCTGTGCCTATGCAGGAGGTTCAGGATGAGGAGAAAAAAATTACTCTTCAAGGAACAATCTTTGGTCTGGACCGTAAGGAACTGCGCAATGGCAATACGCTGTTTACATTCTATCTGACGGATTTTACGGACTCCATGCAAATGAAGATGTTCGCCAAAACGAAAGAGGATGTCAAAATTCTCAGCCTGCTGGCTAATGGAAAATGGGTAAAAGTGCGCGGACGTGTAGAATACGACCGGTTTATGCAAATTCCTGAGCTGGCGATGATTCCATCCGATCTGACCGAAATTAAAGCACCGCCATCCCGCAAGGATACGGCGGAGGAGAAGCGGGTAGAATTCCATCTGCACACGACGATGAGCACGATGGATGCCGTGACATCCATTGATAAATACGTGAAGACAGCCGCTGACTGGGGGCATAAAGCCATCGCTGTTACGGATCATGGCGGCGTGCAGGTGTACCCGGAGGCAGCAAAGGCGGCAAAGAAAAACGGGATTAAAATGATTTATGGTCTTGAGGCCAACGTTGTAAATGATTCTGTTGCTGTCGTTATGGCACCGCAGCCGATTGAATTGAAAACAGCCACCTATATTGTCTTTGATATCGAGACTACAGGTCTTTCTGTTACACAGAACAAAATTATCGAGATCGCGGCGGTCAAAGTGCAAGAGGGTAAAGAGATCGACCGATTTGCAACGTTTGTGAATCCACATGAACGAATTCCATATAACATTCAGCAGCTGACCAATATTACCGATGAGATGGTCAAAGATGCACCTGAACTGGAGCCCGTCATTCGTGACTTTGTTGCTTTTGCAGGGGATGGAGTGCTGGTGGCACACAATGCACGGTTTGATATGGGCTTTATTCAGGCGTCACTCAAAAACCTCGGTATGCCCGAGATGCCAAACCCGGTGCTTGACACATTGGAGCTGGCTCGGCTTTTATATCCAAAAATGAAAAATCACCGCCTGAATACGCTGGCGGACAAGTATAAAGTTGCACTGGAAAGCCATCACCGGGCGATTGATGATACGATTGCACTCGCGGGAATCCTGAACGGACTTCTCAATGACGCTGCACAGTTAAAAGGTCTGACGATGCTGGATCGTTTGAATGATTACGTTGGGGTGGACCTTTCCAATACACGACCATTTCACTGTGGCATCTATGCGTTGAATGATGTGGGCAAGAAGAACCTGTACAAGCTGGTTTCCCTGTCTCATACGGAATATTTCAAACGTGTTGCGTGTATACCGAAATCCAAGCTGGTAAGCTTGCGGGAAGGCTTGGTCGTTATATCCGGCTGCGAAAAGGGAGAGTTTTTCGAGGCTGTCCTGAACAAATCCGTGGAAGAAGCGGAGGAAATCGCAGAGTTCTATGACATTCTGGAGATTCAACCGCTTACCATGTATATGCATTTGGTTGACAAGGGGCTTGTAGCCACGCCAGAGGAGCTTAAAATTGCGGTTCGTAAAGTGGTGGACATCGGAGCCAAATTAAACAAACCTGTCATTGCGACGGGGAACGTGCACTATTTGGAGCCAAGGGATAAAATTTACCGCGATATTACGATTCATGGTATTACCGGCTTCAGCCCGCTTAAAGATCAGCGTAAACCGGATGCTCACTTTAGAACCACGGCAGAGATGCTGGAGGAGTTCCAGTTCCTGGGACAGGATAAGGCGTATGAGGTAGTTGTTACCAACACCATAGAGCTTGCGGACCGTTTTGAAGAGATCAAGCTGTTCCCGGATAAACTGTTCACGCCAATTCTGGAAGGTGCGGATGAAGAGATTCGGAATACCTGCTATAACACAGCCAAATCCATTTATGGAGAAGATTTGCCGGAGGTCATCGTAGCGCGGCTCGAGAAGGAGCTTCAGCCAATTATCAAATACGGTTTCTCAGCCAACTATCTGATCTCGGAGCGTCTGGTGAAAAAGTCAAATCAGGACGGCTATCTCGTAGGTTCTCGGGGATCGGTTGGTTCATCCGTTGTGGCAACGTTCCTGGGAATTTCCGAGGTTAACCCGCTTCCGGCTCATTACATCTGTGTGAATCCTGAATGTAAATACAGCGAGTGGTTTCTGGACGGAAGTGTGCCGAGTGGATTCGACCTTCCAGAGAAACCTTGTCCGAAATGCGGAGGTAATCTGAAAGGGGAAGGGCAGGATATTCCGTTTGAAACCTTCCTTGGATTCAAAGGGGACAAGGTTCCCGATATCGACTTGAACTTTTCGGGTGATTATCAGCCGCATGCCCACAACTATACAAAAGTGCTGTTTAGTGAGAAGAGTGTATTCCGTGCAGGCACCATTGGTACGGTTGCCGAGAAGACAGCATTTGGTTTTGCCAAGAAATATGAAGAGGAACATCACAAAAAATGGCGCGGGGCAGAGCTTAATCGTCTGGCATCCGGCTGTACGGGTGTGAAACGAAGCACGGGACAGCACCCCGGCGGTATTGTCGTTGTTCCTGATTATATTGAAGTGGAAGATGTCACTCCGGTGCAGTACCCGGCAGATGATGTTACGGCAGAGTGGAAAACAACCCACTTTGACTATCACGCTTTTGAAGAAAATCTGCTGAAGCTTGATATTCTGGGGCACGATGATCCGACCATGATGCGTATGCTGCAGGATCTGACAGGAGTTGACCCGACGACCATTCCAATGAATGATCCCAAGGTTATGAGCATGTTCAACTCCACGGATGCGCTTGGGGTAACGCCGGAGCAGATTCGATCTCCTGTTGCAACCTTCGGTGTACCGGAGATGGGAACCAAATTCGTGCGTCAGATGCTTGTCGAATCCCAGCCGTCGTCTTTTGCCGACTTGCTGCAGATCTCGGGGTTATCTCACGGTACGGGAGTATGGCTAGGCAATGCACAGGACCTGATCAAAAATGGTACATGTAACATCAAGACGGTAATTGGCTGCCGGGATGACATCATGCTGTTCCTGATCTACAAGGCGGGAATGGATGCAAGTCTGGCGTTTAAAATTACAGAAAGTGTGCGTAAAGGGCGGGGACTGCCGCAGGAATGGATTGATGAGATGAAAAAGTGCAAGGTACCGCAATGGTACATTGACTCCTGTCTCAAAATCCAGTACATGTTTCCGAAGGCCCACGCGGCCGCTTACGTTATTTCCGCAGTGCGCACTGCATTTTTCAAGCTGTATCATCCGATCGAATATTATGCGACATATTTTACCGTTCGCGCAGACGAGCTGGATATCGAGCTGGTGTGTCAGGGCTATGATGCAATCTATCGCAAAATTGTAGAGATTGAACAGCTTGGATTCCAGGCTCCGCCAAAAGAAAAGAACATGCTGCCTGTTCTCGAAATGGCGCTGGAAATGACGGCGCGCGGCTTCTCGCTTAAACCGATCGATCTGTATCGTTCCGAAGCGACAAAGTTCATTGTGGACGGAAAATCCTTGATTCCTCCGTTCTCTGCACTGGCAGGCATCGGGGATAACGCGGCTCGTAACATTGCGGCGGCACGTGAACACGGTGAGTTCCTGTCGATTGAGGATTTCCAGCAGAAGTCAAAAGCGACCAAAACGATCGTGGAGCTGCTGACCAACATGGGATGTTTCCGCGGGCTGCCTGAGAGCAACCAGCTTTCGTTGTTCTAAGCCAGGCCGGATCAGCTTGTTTTCCAATGGGTGATGCAGAAGGATCCGATTTTTTCTTCATTAGTGCGGCTGGTCCGCAAAGGATGGCTTACTTGTCACTATTACCAGACTATGTTATAATTTTTGAAGTGAACGAGATAGTACGAATTTCTGAAGAGTGGGGAAACCCACTCTTTAGTCTTTGGTATACAAGAATCTTGGGTATTTAATCATCTGCCAGCGATACAGATGGTGTAACCTAAGTTGGAGGTTATCGGTTTTGAGCACAACGAATATTAAATCTACCGTGGAAGAAATGATCCAACCCTACTTGAACGAACAAGGCTTCGAGCTGGTTGACATCGAATACGTCAAAGAAGGCAGCAACTGGTTTTTACGGGTGTATGTCGACAAAGAAGGTGGAATTGACATCGACGATTGTGTCTTGATCAGCGAAAAGCTGAGCGCCAAGCTGGATGAGAACGATCCGATTCCATCTGTCTATTTCCTTGAAGTGTCTTCTCCCGGTGCGGAACGTCCACTGAAGAAAGCGGAGGATGTTGCCAAAGCTGTAGGTAAAAATGTGTTTGTCACAACCTACGAGCCGGTGAATGGAATGAAGGAGTTCGAAGGCAAGCTGGTTTCCTTTGATAACGGGGAGCTTGTCATTGAAGCAGGCAAGAAGCAGCATACCGTTTCTTATGAAAAGGTTGCCAGTGCGCGCCTGGCTATTTTGTTTTAAGTGCCTTGTTCACTTGATTAATGAAAAAGACACATCTCACGATAACGGCAAGGTGCTCACAAGTTTCGAGCCTTTCGCCGTTTTACGTATGAGATGCCATGTTTGAAAGGGGGATCAACATTCATGAGTATGGATTTTATTGAAGCAATGAATGAATTGGAACGGGAAAAAGGGATTAGCAAGGATGTGCTGTTTGAAGCAATCGAAGCTGCACTTATCTCCAGCTACAAGCGTAATTTTAACACGGCCCAGAACGTACGTGTTGACATGAACCGCAATACGGGGGTAATTCGGGTGTATGCCCGCAAGCTGATCGTAGAAGAAGTTCTGGATTCGCGCACGGAAATTTCGTTGCCTGCTGCACGGGAAATCAACCCACACTTCCAGCTGGAAGATATTGCGGAGATTGAAGTTACGCCGCGCGACTTTGGACGTATCGCCGCACAGACGGCCAAACAGGTTGTTACCCAGCGAATTCGTGAAGCCGAACGCGGCCTGATCTACAATGCTTTCGTAGATAAGGAAGAAGATATCGTTACGGGAGTAGTGCAGCGTCAGGATTTGCGCAATATCTACATCGATCTGGGCAAAATCGAAGCGGCACTGCCTCTTACCGAGCTAATGCCGAACGAAAAGTTTGTTCACGGTGATCGCATCAAGGCGTACATCACCAAGGTAGAAAATACGACCAAAGGGCCGCAAATCATCTTGTCACGTACTCACCCGGGACTGCTGAAACGTCTCTTTGAACTGGAAGTGCCTGAAATTTTTGACGGCGTAGTGGAGATTCGCTCCGTTGCTCGTGAAGCTGGATTCCGTTCCAAGATTGCAGTTCACTCCCGCAACGAGGAAGTTGATCCGGTGGGCTCCTGCGTAGGTCCTAAAGGAATGCGCGTGCAGACCATTGTGGGTGAGCTGCGCGGTGAGAAAATCGACATCGTTCGTTATTCCGAACAAGTGGATGAATATGTGGCTAATGCCCTGAGTCCATCCAAGGTCTTGGAGGTTCACGTGTTCGAGGAGGAAAAGATGGCTCGAGTGATCGTTCCTGACTATCAACTGTCCCTTGCCATTGGCATCAAAGGCCAAAATGCCAGATTGGCAGCCAAACTGACAGGCTGGAAGATCGACATTAAGAGTGAGAGCCAGGCGGAGCAGGAATTCGGTAGAGAAAAAGATTCTTCTTCAGAAATGCACCAGGATTCCGTCTCCGTCGACTAAAGGAAAGCACGGGGGGCGCTGACGTATGAAACCAAAAAAAGTGCCGATGCGCAAATGTGTCGCTTGTCAGGAAATGATGCCTAAAAAGCAGCTGATTCGCATCGTTAAAACGCCTGAGGATGAAGTGCTGATTGATTTGACGGGTAAAAAGTCTGGACGTGGCGCATATTTGTGTGGCAAAGAGTCCTGCTTCAAGCTTGCACTTAAAAATCGGGCGCTGGACCGGGCGCTGAAAAGCAAAGTTTCACCCGAGATATATGAACAGCTTGCTGCTGACTTCATTGCAGTAGAGGATGAATTTATTGCTGCACAGGGGCGTGAAGAGGATGAGTGATGCAAAAGTATTATCTTACCTCGGGCTTTCTATGCGTGCTGGCAAGCTTGTCACAGGTGAAGAAATTGTACTGAAAGCGATCCGTTCAGGTGACGCCAGGATGGTTATAGTTGCAGGCGACGCTTCGGCGAATACACAAAAGAAATTTCGCGACAAATGTGGTACTTACAAGGTTCCGCTTCTTATCGGATGGGATCGCGACCGTATTGGGTCAAGCATCGGTAAAGATACGCGGGTGGTTCTTGCAGTAACAGACCTTGGGTTTGCAAAAATGATCTCCAAGCAAGTCGGTATAATGTCGGAGGTGGAGTATATTGAGTAAACAGGAAAACAAGGAAAAATTGCGAGTTTATGAATATGCGAAGTCCCTTAACATGAGCAGCAAGGAAATTATAACCATTCTTAAAAAGCTGGATATTCCCGTTAACAATCATATGAGCGTGATGGAGAATGGTTCAGTCAGCAAGGTGGAACAATTTTTTAAAGATATCAAATCCACTGCCGCATCCAAACAGGGTGGCGAAGCCAAATCGGTAGCCACTTCGTCTGTGCGCAGTGACAAACCAGTGGACAGCAACAAGCCGGGCGGCGGAGTGAACACGCCGAAGAGCAGCAGTACAACCGGTAGTCCCGTACAAACAAAAATACAACAGGAAAAGCAGGTAGGTATGAACAATAGACCAAATTCCAACAATAACAATGGCGCACAAAGATCAAGCGGCCAAGACAGCCGTAACAGAACAACAACTTCCCAGGGCTCAAACCAGGGAGGACAATCAGGAAATCGTCCAAGACCAGCTTCGAGTGGTCAAGGAAACACGGGTTCCCGTCCGCAAGGCACGGGTCAACGTCCGAACAATAGCGGCGGTCCTGGCAGAACTTCAGGACCTAACAGTGGTGGTAACGCTGGCAACAGCGGCAACCGTAGCGGTGGCCAAGGACAAGGGCAAGGACAAGGTGGCCAACGCAGAGGCAGTCAAGGTAACGCAGGCAGCAACAATGGAAATCGCTCCAACAATAGTGGCGGTGGACGTCGCTTTGACGACAACCGCGGCGGCGGCAATTTCCGCAATAACCGTGGCGGCAAGAACAACCGCAACAGAAATCAGCAGCAGTATGTACAGCGTGAAAAAATTGATAACACACCGAAGAAAATCATCGTTCGTGGTGATATGACGGTTGGTGAAACAGCGAAGCTGCTTCATAAAGATGCTTCCGAAGTTATCAAAAAGCTGATTGGTATGGGTGTGATGGCAACCATTAACCAGGAGCTTGATATTGACACGATTCTTCTGCTTGCAGGTGAGTTCGGTGTTGAAGTTGAAGTGAAGATTGTGCTTGAAGATGACCGTTTCGAAAATGTCGAGGAGAATGACGATCCTGCAGACCTGCAGTCCCGTCCTCCGGTTGTAACGATCATGGGTCACGTTGACCATGGTAAAACAACATTGCTCGATGCGATTCGTTCCACGAATGTAACGGGCGGCGAAGCTGGCGGTATCACACAGCACATTGGTGCATATCAAGTTGAGATTAACCATAAGAAAATTACGTTCCTGGATACACCGGGTCACGAAGCGTTTACAGCAATGCGTGCTCGTGGAGCACAGGTTACGGATATTACCATTATTGTGGTAGCAGCCGATGATGGCGTTATGCCGCAAACGGTTGAAGCGATTAACCACGCAAAGGCAGCGGGTCTGCCAATCATCGTGGCGGTTAACAAAATCGATAAGCCAGGCGCTGATCCGGACAGAGTGAAGCAGGAACTTACGAACTACGAGCTCGTACCGGAAGAGTGGGGCGGAGACACGATCTTTGTTAACGTATCTGCGAAGCAGAAGATGGGTCTCGAAGGTCTTCTTGAGATGATTTTGCTCGTTGCTGAAGTGAACGAGTACAAAGCTAATCCGGATAAACGTGCCCGTGGTACGGTTATTGAAGCCGAACTGGATAAAGGCCGTGGTCCGGTTGCACGTATTCTGGTGCAGCATGGTACGCTCAAAGTCGGCGATGCTTTCGTTGCAGGGAACTGCTTCGGACGTGTACGTGCGATGGTGAATGATAAAGGTCGTCGCTTGAAAGAAGCTGGACCTTCTACACCTGTTGAGATTACAGGTCTGACAGAAGTGCCGGGTGCGGGAGATCCATTCATGGTGTTTGAGGATGAGCGTAAAGCTCGTTCGATCGCTGAGAAACGTGCGATCACACAGCGCGAATCCGATCTCGGCTCGAATACAAGGGTTACGCTGGATGATCTGTTCCAGCACATCAAAGATGGTGAGATCAAGGATCTGAACGTAATCATTAAAGGTGACGTACAAGGTTCGGTTGAAGCATTGAAAGGTTCCCTTGCGAAAATCGAAGTTGAAGGCGTGCGCGTGAAAATTATTCACAGTGGTGCCGGTGCGATTACAGAATCCGATATCATTTTGGCAGCAGCATCCAACGCCATCGTGATTGGTTTCAACGTTCGTCCGGACAGTCAGGCCAAATTGACTGCTGATCAAGAGCAAGTAGACATCCGTCTGCACCGCGTTATCTACAGCGTGATCGAAGAGATTGAACAAGCGATGAAAGGTATGCTTGATCCGATCTACAAAGAAAATGTGATTGGTCATGCGGAGGTTCGCAGCACGTTCAAAATCAGCAAGGTGGGTACGATTGCAGGATGTATGGTTACTTCCGGTAAAATTACCCGTGCAGCAGAAGCTCGCTTGATTCGTGATGGCATTGTGCTGTATGAAGGCAAGCTGGATTCCCTGAAACGTTACAAAGATGATGCCAAAGAAGTAGCTCAAGGCTACGAGTGTGGTATTACACTGGATAATTACAACGATCTCAAAGAAGGCGACGTTATCGAAGCCTTTATTATGGAGACCGTACAACGATAAGCAAGGAAGTATGAGGTGAACAACAATGGCTAAGATTCGTACAGGTAGAGTGGGCGAGCAGATCAAGAAAGAATTGAGTTTGCTTATCCAGTCAGAACTGAAAGATCCACGTATCGGCTTTATTACCGTTACGGGTGTTGAAGTGACTGGTGACTTGTCGCAAGCCAAAGTTTATCTGAGTGTCTTCGGTGAACAGGAGCAGAAGGATAACTCGCTTAAAGCACTTGCGAAAGCAAACGGCTTTCTGCGCACGGAACTGGGCAAGCGTATCCGGTTCCGTCATGTTCCCGAATTGATATTCAAGATCGACGAATCTATTGCATACGGCAGCCGGATTGAAAAGCTGCTTGGCGATATTGGTTCCGACAACGACAAAAACGAATCCCAGTAACAGAATAGAGGAGACGGCAATGCACACTTATGAACAGGCGCTTCAGGCAGGGAAACAATTCCTGCTGGAGCATGACGATTACCTGGTCGTGTCGCATGTACAGCCGGACGGTGACGCAGTCAGCTCGACGGTAACGGTGGGCTGGCTGCTGTCATGTCTGGGAAAGACATTCACCATGATAAATGAAGGTGAAATTCCGCAGCGCATGCGTTTTTTATGGCAGGCCGATGCCATTGTGAACATGACCGAACAACCCCCGGAGCGTAAGTATAAAGCGATCATCTGTGTTGATTGTGCTGATTTTGCCAGAGTGGGTCTTACCCGTCAATATTTTGAAGAAGACGCCATAATTTTGAATATTGATCATCACCCGACGAACAACGGTTATGGTGCAGTAAATATAATCAAATCAGATGCAGCGGCAACAGCCGAAATTTTGTTTGATTTTCTACAGCTTTTCGATATTAAGTGGAACAAGGACATTGCTACGGCGGTATACACAGGTCTGTTGACAGATACGGGCGGGTTCCGATATGCCAATACAAGCCCGAATGTAATGGCCGTAGCTTCGCGTTTGCTGGAACATGGTGTGGATGGTCCTCATCTTGCGCAAATGCTGCTGGAGGAAGTTACGCTTCCCCAGGTTCGCATTCTGAACAAAGCGCTCTCTTCTTTGCAGATGACGGAAGATGGCAGAGTGGCCTGGGTTGTTATTACACCAGATGACATGCAGGCATGCGGAGCAGTTAATGAGGATTTGGAAGGCATTGTAAACTTCGCTCGCAACATTCGCGGTGTGGAAGTGGGTATCTTTTTCAAAGTCATCAATGACAATGCAGTGAAGGCATCCATGCGCTCAGCTGGTAAAGTAGATGTTGCAGCGTTAGCACAGACCTTCGGTGGCGGCGGACATGTGCTCGCAGCTGGCTGCCGGTTGGAAGGCAAGCTGGAGGAAGTCGTGGAAAAAGTGCTGAAGCAGGTGAACTTACAATGGTAAAGCCGTTTGAAGGTGTGTTGCCAGTGTATAAGCCAGCCGGTTTTACTTCTCATGATGTCGTAGCCAAAATGCGCCGGATCCTGAAGATGAAACGTATCGGTCATACGGGTACGCTTGATCCTCAGGTGACCGGGGTTCTCCCGCTCTGCCTGGGGCGGGCTACACGAGTGGTCGAGTATATGCAGGAGCTTCCCAAGGAATATCTGGCAACGCTCAGGCTGGGACTTGCTACAGACACAGAGGATCTGACCGGTGAAGTCACTGAACGTTCATCGTCAGCTGTAGAAGTAACACAGGATCAGGTACAGCAGGTACTGGAGCAGTTTCTTGGTACCATCTCACAGGTTCCGCCTATGTATTCTGCTGTAAAGGTTGATGGGAAACGATTATATGAACTTGCACGTGAAGGCAAAACGGTAGAACGCAAGAGTCGTGAAGTTACCATCTATGAGCTGGAGCTGACCGGAATAGAGAGTAATGATGGCACAACCGACATATCTTTTCGTGCCTTATGCTCGAAAGGAACGTATATCCGTACATTATGTGTAGATATCGGGCGCAAGCTTGGGTTCCCCTCTACAATGGTGAAGCTGGAACGTACCATATCTGCAGGAATATCTGCAGAGCATTGTCTCCATATAGAAGAAGTTGAAAAGCGCATGGCTGAAGGCACGCTGGCTGAGGCACTGATCCCGGTAGATGAAGCGATTCCTTCCATTCCTGCCCACAAGGTCGGAGAAGAGCAGATGAAAGGGGCCCTTCAGGGGCAAAAGCTTTCCGCTCGCCTACTGGAGCCGCCAGTGGAGCAGCCTGGACTGCTTCGTCTCTATGCTCAGGATGGCACGTTTCTGGGGATATTTGAGCGGGATGAATTGAAACCAACCGTGAGGGCTGTTAAAGTTTTCTTACCGGAATAAAAAGGAACCAGGCTTGGAGTGATGACGAGGTTCAAGCTTGGCCCATCAAGTGAAATGCAGGTGAATGATTGTGAAAACCGTAATGTTAACCTATCCGCAGACATTACAATCCGCGGAACTGAGTACACATCCCCAAGTGCTGGCAATTGGTCAATTCGACGGGCTGCATCTCGGACATGCAAGCGTCATTCTATCCGCTGTTCGCATTGCGCGGGAATCGGGTAAGAAGGCAGCTGTCATGACCTTTCATCCACACCCGAAGGAAGTTATGCGCAAAGGGGATTACGAGGGATACCTTACCCCGCTGAGAGACAAAGAAGAGATTTTGGCTGGTATGGGAGTGGATATTCTCTACGTGGTTGAATTTAATGAATCTTTTTCAAAGTTATCTCCAGAGCAATTTGTGCATGAATTGTTACTTCCTCTTCAGACACAAACTGCCGTTGTCGGATTTGATTTTCGTTTCGGTCATAAAGGAGCAGGCGATGAACAGTTGCTGCGTACCTTGGGTGGAAGCGAGATGACGGTAGAGACAGTTCCTCCGTTTCTGCTTGGCGGGGAGAAAGTGAGCAGTTCACTCATCCGTGCGCTGCTGAAACGTGGCGAAATGGATGAGGCCAGTCAGTGGCTTGGCCGTCCATACAGCATTAGAGGCACTGTTATTCATGGAGAAAAACGCGGGCGTACCATTGGTTTTCCGACCGCTAACCTTGAGCTTGTCGATCATTACGTTACGCCAGCCAAAGGGGTATATGCTGTGCGGGTGAAGGTCGGCGATCAAGAGCTTGCTGGTGTGATGAACCTGGGTGTCAAACCGACTTTTCACGAGAATGGCATGAAACCGACCTACGAAGTGCATCTGCTTGATTTTGACGGTCAAATCTATGATCAGGAACTGAAAGTGGAACTGGTGCATTACATACGAAATGAGCAAAAATTTGGATCGATTGATGCCTTGATTGCTCAGATTCGCCAAGATGCATTGACCGCCGCTCGTCTGTTATCCTGAAAATAGAATAAAACAAAGGATGTTTACATTTTTCATTTAAATTGATGTTTACATTTACTTTGTCCGGGCAACTATGATATAATGTACTACGTTGTCGATTGAGACGACATTAACCTTAGCTTGGTTGCAGGCTCTCACCGGCGGTGACGAGGCTAACGGCGATTATAATGAAGGAGGTGAATAGGATGGCATTGACTCAAGAACGCAAACAACAACTGATCGACGAGCACAAAACTCATGAGTCCGATACTGGATCACCTGAGGTGCAAGTTGCTATCCTTACGGAAAACATCAGAAGTTTGACAGACCACTTGCGCACGCATAAGAAAGACCACCACTCCCGTCGTGGACTTTTGAAAATGGTAGGTCAACGTCGTAAGCTTTTGGCTTACGTGAAAAACAAAGATGTTAAACGTTACAGCGCACTGATCGAAAAACTCGGATTGCGTCGTTAATTATCGTACATGTTTTCAAACTCAACCTGGCTGTTATCCGCCTTTTCTTTTGTCTAAAAGGACAAGCGGACCTCACAGCCGGGTTGTTTTGTAGATGAACATGTTGCCATATATTTGTAGCTGAGGGCTCCGCAAGGAGCTTTTGTTTTGCAGGTATGCCTTTGTTTGGCATAACCATTGCTAATGAACGCCGGACAAGCAGGAAATACTGTGAATATGCAGAATCCATTGTGATAGGAACGAATTAAAGGAGGGATTTCATGGAACAGCGTGTTGAAATGCAGCTTGGTGGAAGAAAGCTTACGCTTGAAACCGGGCGTTTGGCCAAGCAGGCGAATGCTGCCGTTAAGGTGACATACGGAGATACCGTCGTATTATGTACCGTGACAGCATCAAGTGAGCCGAAAGATCTGGACTTTTTCCCACTGACGGTGAACTATGAAGAAAGATTGTATGCTGTAGGTAAAATCCCGGGTGGATTTATCAAGCGTGAGGGAAGACCATCAGAGAAAGCGATTCTGGCAAGTCGTCTGACTGACCGGCCGATTCGTCCATTGTTCCCGGAAGGTTTCCGTAACGATGTACAAGTTCTGAATATTGTAATGAGTGTGGATCAGGACTGCGAGCCACAAATCGCTGCAATGATCGGTACTTCGGCAGCACTGAGCATTTCCGATGTTCCGTTCAGCGGGCCGATTGGCGGTGTGAAGGTTGGTCGTATTGATGGTGAGTTTATCATTAATCCTACCATTGCTCAGCTGGAAGTGAGCGATATTGAACTGGTTGTAGCCGGAACAAGAGACGCGATTATGATGGTTGAGGCCGAAGCGAACGAAGTACCTGAAGAAGTGATGCTTGAGGCAATCATGTTCGGGCATGACGAGATCAAAAACATTGTAACGGTGATTGAACAGCTGGTACAGGTTGCAGGTAAAGAAAAAATGGAAGTGAAGCTCCACGCTGTAAACGCAGAAGTGAACAGCAGTGTGCGTGAGTTTGCAAGCGCACGTCTGGTGGAAGCTGTTAAAATTGCGGAGAAACACGCTCGTCAGGATGCGATTGACGCTGTGAACGACGAAACGGTTGCTCATTTTGAGGAGAAATACCTTGAAACACCGGAATTGCTGAAAGATGTGAAAGAAGTGCTGCACGATATCGTCAAAGAAGAAGTGCGCCGTCTGATCACACATGATAAAGTACGTCCGGATGGACGCGGCCTTGCCGAGATTCGTCCAATCGAATGTGACACTTCCCTGCTGCCGCGTACACACGGTTCAGGTCTGTTCACACGTGGACAAACACAAGCACTGAGCGTTTGTACTCTGGGTGCACTGGGTGACGTTCAAATTCTGGACGGCATTAGTCTGGAAGAAACCAAACGTTTCATGCATCATTACAACTTCCCGCCGTTTAGCGTAGGTGAAGCTCGTCCGCTTCGTGCGCCAGGACGTCGTGAAATCGGACATGGTGCGCTGGGTGAGCGTGCGTTGTCCAAGGTGATTCCTTCGGAAACGGACTTCCCGTACACGATCCGTCTGGTGTCTGAGGTATTGGAATCCAACGGTTCTACATCCCAGGCAAGTATTTGCGCAAGCACACTTGCGATGATGGATGCAGGCGTGCCAATTAAAGCTCCGGTAGCTGGTGTAGCGATGGGTCTGATCAAAGATGGAGAGCATGTATCCATTCTGAGTGATATTCAAGGTATGGAAGATCACCTGGGTGACATGGACTTCAAAGTAGCGGGAACACCTGATGGGGTAACTGCTATTCAAATGGATATCAAAATCGATGGTATTGACCGTCAAATTTTGTCCGAAGCGCTGGCACAGGCGAAAGAAGGACGTATGCACATTTTGGGCAAAATGACCGAAGTGATGAAAACTCCGCGTGAGCAGCTGTCTCAGTATGCGCCTAAAATTACAACGATGCACATCAATCCGGATAAAATCCGTGATGTTATCGGTGCTGGTGGTAAAATTATCAATAAAATCATCGAAGAAACCGGTGTTAAAATTGATATTGAGCAGGATGGCCGTGTCTTTATTGCTTCTTCCAATCAGGAAATGAATGATAAAGCCAAAGCAATTATTGAAGGCATTGTACGCGAAGTGCTGGTTGGCGAAATTTATGTCGGCAAAGTAAAACGCGTTGAAAAATTCGGTGCATTCGTTGAAGTGCTGCCAAACAAAGAAGGTCTGGTACACATTTCACAGCTTTCTACAGAGCGTGTTGCGAAAGTGGAAGATGTTGTGGCAATCGGTGATTCGATTACGGTAAAAGTAACCGAGATTGACCCGCAGGGCCGAATCAACCTGTCCCGCAAGGCTGTATTAACAGCGGAAGCTCCTGCGCAATCCTAGGCAGCTGACGTTTGAATAACCATTGAACGATTGAATGAAGAGACAGAATGCGAATTTCTGGCTCTTTTTTTAACGTTTAAATTGCAGCGTATGCAGCAGGCGCAGACGGATTGCGGGATTTAATCATAATCCTGCCCTTGTCCTCATATGATGGGGACAAAGACGGCGGGAGGATGGAGCTGTGAGAAACCAATCCAAAAAACTGGCGGTTGTTCTCGCGGGTGTGGCATCGGTCATGCTAATCGGACAAGTCGGCAGTGTACGTACATACATTACGGAAATCCGCGACGGACCAGGGACACAGAATGCGTTTGATATGTTTAAAGAAGCGACCGGGGAAGAATCACTATTATCTGCGATCAAGGATAAGGCAGCCGAAACCCGGATTGCTCCGGTGAATGCCAGGGTTGATCGTGTGTGGAAAGCGATTCCTGGTTACAACGGTCTGGAAATTGACGTGGAGGCGACCTATCGCAAGGCGCTGAGCGGCACGTGGAATACCAAAATTCCATATGTGTATCGTCAGATCGAGCCGGATATCCAGCTGAAAGACCTGGGTGCACATCCGATCTATCGAGGCAATGCCAATAAACCGATGGTTTCTTTTATGATCAATGTGGCCTGGGGCAATGAATTTCTCGTTCCGATGCTGGACACGCTGGATGCCGAAAAGGTGAAGGCTACTTTTTTTCTGGATGGCAGCTGGCTGAGCAAAAATGCGGAACTGGCCAAGGAAATTCAAAAGCGTGGGCATGAAATATCCAACCATGCGTATTCACACCCGAATATGAGCCGATTGAGTGCGGAGCGGGCAAAACTGGAGATTAGTAAAACGCAGGACCTGCTGCACCAAACGCTTGGGGTGGAAAATCGCTGGTTCGCACCCCCTTCGGGTGATTTTAATCAAAAGACGGTAGATATCGCAGCTTCAATGGGCCTGCAAACGGTATTATGGACGGTAGATACCGTGGACTGGCGGAAACCAAGTCCGGATTCCATTATTGCCAAAATAGCTAACAAAACCGAAGCCGGTTCATTAATCCTGATGCATCCTACAGCTTCCTCGGCAGGAGCGATGAAAGGCATGATTGATTCAATTCGGGCCAAGGGACTGGTGCTTGGAACAGTCAGTGAAACGTTGTCTTCGGAACGGGTGAAAGGCAACGCGGTTGAGTGAATGCTGTTTTTTTGTTAATATCAAAAAGTTGGAACCAAATGTCGATTGCAATCTGCAAGGATTGAGATCACGGCAATTATAGAGATGTAGGAGGGCCAACCGTGAAAAAAATTCAGCTGGGCAATGGCCTCAGAGTTGTAATGGAGCAAATTCCGACCTGTCGTTCCGTGTCATTTGGAATATGGGTCAAAACAGGTTCGCGGAACGAGCGTACCGAAAATAACGGGGTATCCCATTTTATTGAACATATGCTGTTTAAGGGGACAGAGCGTTTCGATGCCAAAGCGATTGCGGAGCAGTTTGACGCCATTGGCGGCAATGTAAATGCATTTACGTCCAAGGAGTATACCTGCTATTATGCGAAGGTGCTTGATGAACATCTGCCGATTGCAGTTGATGTATTATCTGATATGTTCTTCCGTTCCAAGATGGATGAGGGTGAATTGGCCAAAGAGAAAAATGTCATTTTGGAAGAAATCTCGATGTACGAGGATACGCCTGATGACATGGTTCATGATCTGATGGCTCTAGCCGCATATGGAGAGCACCCGCTCGCATATCCGATTCTGGGTACAGAAGAACGCCTCAAGGCGATGGACTCCAGTCATTTGCGTGCTTATATGAAAGAACATTATACGATCGAAAACACCGTTATCAGCATTGCGGGCAACATTGATGACAGAGTAATTGATCTGATGGAGAAGCATTTTGGCGCATTTGACGTTAAAGGGTTGTCCGAGGAAGTAAAAGTTCCAGCTTTCCAAAGCGGACAGCTTTTCCACAAAAAGAAAACGGAGCAGAACCACATTTGCATCTCGTTCCCTGGGTGTAAAATTGGTGATCCGCTGCAGTACGCCATGGTGGTGTTGAATAACGCGATTGGCGGAGGCATGAGCTCCAGACTGTTTCAGGAGATTCGTGAAAAGCGCGGACTCGCTTATTCCGTATATTCGTATCACAGCTCTCATGCGGACAGTGGACTGTTCACGATCTATGCGGGTACTGCTCCGAAGCAGACGAAGGAAGTGCTCGACTTGACCAAAGAGGTGCTGAGTGACTTGGCTGTCAATGGTTTATCTGAGGATGAACTGCGTAAGGGCAAGGAGCAGCTGAAGGGCAGTCTGATTCTGAGTCTGGAGAGCACAGGCAGCCGTATGAACCGACTGGGGAAAAACGAATTGATGCTTGGCAGACATCTTACGCTGGATGAGATGATTGCCAAAATTGAGCAAGTTACGATGAAGGATATCGATGCTGTACTTGATCTGATGTTTGCAGAGCCGTTTGCACTTGCAATGGTAGGCGCTTCAGACAAGACGATTGCTGGATTGAGAAGGGATGATTTGGTTGCATTACGTTCAAATAAAGAAGTTACCGGGTAACGAGGATATCAGGCTGCCGCAAAAAATGTCTGAGCTGGCTGCCGGCTTTGATGTTGTGGCTGCCTTGGAAGAAGAGGTTGTTCTGCAGCCGGGACAGCGTACGCTGATCCCGACCGGGCTTGCGATGGCGATGCCAGCCGGACTGGAAGCTCAGATTCGTCCGCGCAGCGGCCTGGCCTTCAAACACGGTATTACTTGTCTGAATACACCGGGAACAATTGACGCGGATTATCGTGGCGAGGTGAAAGTGCTGCTTATTAATCTGGGGCAGGAGCCGTTTACGATTGTACGCGGTGAACGGATAGCCCAGATTGTGTTCCAGACGGTGCCTGCGATCGAACTGACGGAGGTTGCTGAACTTTCGGAGACGGTGCGAGGAGAAGGCGGCTTCGGTCATACAGGCAAGTAATATACTGGAAATGAAATGTCGTCCCTTTGGGACGGCTTTTTTTATGTTCTGCCATCCTCTAATTCAGTTCGGATTCATTTATTGTTTTCACCCACCTGTGGGCCGCTGCATACGATAAGGCATACATGTGGTGAAAGGAGTGACGTCCCGATGCTGACCGGAGTCCGGATTGTCGTTCTGGGCGGAGATGCAAGGCAGCTTGAAGTCATTCGAAAGTGCGCCGAACTGGATGCAACGGTAAGTGTGGTAGGCTTCGACCAACTGGAACAGGTTATTCCGGGTATTGAGCACCGCGAACTTGAGGATGATGTGTTTGCTTCCGCAGATGTGCTGGTACTGCCTGTGGTGAGCTGTGATGATCAAGGGAAAGTAAGTTCTTCGTTTAGTGATACTGCAATTGTTTTGAAAAAAGAACATGTGGCTGCTTTGCCGGAGCACTGCACCGTGTTTACAGGGATGGCAAAGCCGTTTTTGCGTGAGCTTTGCCAGGAGAACGGTCTTCGGCTGATCGAGGTGCTGGATCGTGATGATATCGCACTTTGCAACTCTATTCCGACAGCGGAGGGAGCCATCGCCATTGCAATCAAGGAAACCGATATTACGATTCACGGCTCTGAATGTATTGTGCTGGGCATCGGTAGAACAGGGTTCACGCTGGCCAAAACACTGCAGGGGCTTGGAGCCAATGTACGGGTGGGAATCAGGCGGAATGAAGATGCAGTCCGGGCAGCCATCATGGGCTGGAAGCCTTTCATGACAACGGATTTGGCCGCTCAAACCGGGGAAGTTGACTTGCTTTTTAATACGATACCGACTATGATAATCACAGCACAAATCCTGTCCAGAATGCCTCAAAAAGCAGTCATTATTGACCTTGCATCCGCTCCCGGCGGCTGTGATTTCAGGTATGCCGACAAGCGCGGCATCAAGGCACTGCTCGCACCAGGCCTCCCCGGTATTGTTGCTCCCAAAACGGCTGGCGGCATTATTGCCGACGCGTTAATCCGTTTGCTTTTGGAAGAACAGAACGCACGGGAGGTTAAATCATGAACTGGCAGGGTAAAACGGTTGGTTACGCAATTACGGGGTCTCATTGTACGTTTGAAGAGGTTATGCCGGTCATTAGCCGCTTTGTTGCTGAGGGAGCCAACGTCATTCCAATTATTTCGAACTCGGTACTGACGACGGATACACGCTTCGGCACAGCGCAGAATTGGCAAAAACAATTGAAAGATATAACGGGTAATGATATCATTTCTACAATTGTTGAGGCGGAGCCTTTAGGGCCCTCTAAGCTGCTAGATGTGCTGGTCATTGCGCCATGCACGGGCAATACAACGAGCAAATTGGCTAATGCAATGACCGATAGCCCGGTGCTTATGGCTGCCAAAGCGCAGATGCGTAATCAGCGTCCGCTTGTGCTGGCTATATCGACGAATGACGGGCTTGGATTGAATGCAGCGAATATTGCAAAACTATTAGTGGCCAAATATTTGTATTTTGTGCCGTTTGGCCAAGATGATCCAGTGAAAAAACCGAATTCGTTAGTTGCCAAAATGGAGCTGATCCCCGAAGCTTGCTGGAGTGCACTGGAGGGCAAGCAGCTGCAGCCTATGATTGTGGAGCGTGCTTCACAGGCATAGAAGAGAGCTGTAGTCAGGGCAATAACGGTTATGCGCTCGAAGAATTGAAGAAGGGTTCGAGAGACAAAGAAAATCATGGTGCACGATAGCTGGCGTGAACAGCTACCTCTAACCACGTTCCTGTTTGTTAGGGCATTCCTGCATTATCGCATCGGAACGGTCCTTAGGGTGATCCATTTGTTGATCTGACTCGTGTCCAGTCTTCTTGCGTACACAAATGGAGGAATAAAGATGCGCATTATGGTACAAAAATTCGGAGGCACGTCTCTCTCTACCGTTCAGGCAAGAGAGCACGTGCTCCGGCATGTTAAACGTGAGCTTGAGGCAGGATTCAATCTGGTTATTGTAGTATCAGCTATGGGACGCCGCGGTGAGCCGTATGCGACAGATACACTTCTGGACTGGGCAGCGCAGAATGGGAACGCACTATCCGCACGTGAGAAGGATTTATTGCTGTGCTGCGGTGAAATTATCTCTGCAACAACGCTCAGCAGCCTGCTCGAACATGAAGGCATTCCAACATCAGTGCTCACCGGTGCACAAGCAGGGTTTGTGACGGACGACAATTTCGGGAACGCCCGGATATTGGATGTCCGTCCTGTTCGTGTGCTGGAACAGTTGCAGGAGGGTCGTGTTGTTATTGTAACAGGATTCCAGGGACAGACAGAGAAAGGTGACTTCACCACGCTGGGCCGTGGAGGCAGTGATACATCCGCAACAGCTTTGGGTGCTGCACTGCGTGCCGAAATGGTGGATATCTATACCGATGTAAATGGTATTTTGACGGCTGATCCCCGGATTGTTGAGGATGCACGTCCATTAACCGTAGTCAGCTATGCGGAGATTTGCAACATGGCTCACCATGGAGCCAAAGTTATTCACCCGCGGGCGGTTGAGATCGCCATGCAGTCTCAAATTCCGGTACGGGTAAGATCAACCTTTGCAGATACAGAGGGAACACTTGTAACGCATCCGGAAGGATTCAAGGACGTACAGACAGGGATTATAGATCGTTATGTGACAGGTATTGCTTATGTCAGCAATGTCACTCAAATTACGGTGGACGTTCCTGGCGGGGCGGATCGCTTGCAATTGAAAGTGTTCAAAACGATGGCCGAGAACTCAATCAGTGTCGACTTTATTAATGTTACCCCTTCGGGAGTTGTCTATACCGTGTTTGATAGTGATTCCGAGAAGGCGATACGTGTCCTGCAGGAGATTGGCCTGAAGCCACAAAGCTTGTCTGGCTGTGCCAAGGTCTCTGTCATTGGCGGGGGAATCAATGGTGTACCCGGCATTATGGCGCGCATCGTGGAATCCTTGACCCTGGCAGATATTCAGATTCTGCAATCGGCGGATTCCAATACAACGATCTGGGTGCTTGTCAAAAAAGAAGATATGGTTCAGGCCCTGAGGGCTCTTCATGCCTCATTTGAACTTCACTTATAAATCACCGGAGTTAGCGGAGCCAGACCTGTTTTAAGGGAGGAAATCGAATTGGACTTTGGAAGATTGATTACAGCAATGGTTACCCCGTTTAATGCAGCAGGCGAGATTCATTGGGAGGAAACGGCACGTCTTATTGATTATCTGATCGAAGATCAGAAGTCGGAGACTCTCGTGGTTTCGGGTACGACTGGGGAGTCGCCAACACTTAGTGATACAGAGAAAGTTCAATTATTCGAGTTTGCCGTGAAACATGCGGCTGGACGATGCAAAATTATTGCGGGAACGGGAAGCAACAATACGGCTCATTCTATCCATCTCACAAAGGAAGCTGAGCGTGTAGGGGCAGACGGTGTCTTGTTAGTTGTCCCATACTACAATAAACCGAGCCAGGAAGGCATGTACAGACATTTTGAAGCCATTGCTGCGGCAACATCACTTCCGGTAATGCTGTACAATGTGCCGGGGCGTACGGTAGCTAATTTGTCTGCAGCAACAACGTTACGTCTGGCACAAATTCCGAATATCGTGGCAACAAAGGAATGTGCTTCTATGGAGCAGGTGACATTGATTGCTGCCGGTGCGCCTGACCATTTCAGAGTATATTCGGGAGATGATGCTGCGGGACTGCCGGCTATTGCTGTGGGAGCTCACGGTATCGTTAGTGTGGCGAGTCATGTTGCAGGCGCTGAGATGAAACAAATGATAGAAGCCTTCTATGGCGGAGATCCTCTGCGGGCTACGCAGATCCATCAGAAGCTCTTTCCACTGTTCAAGGGACTCTTTGAGTGCCCTCAGCCGCTGCCGAATCCGGTAGCCGTAAAATATGCACTGACATTACGTGGTCTGAATGTCGGTTCGGTTCGTCTGCCACTTATTCCGCCAACAGAAGAAGAGCAGGTCTATATTAAAAATCTGCTTGATATGTAAATAAAAGTTGGGATTCTGCCATCGTTTATTAATTATTAGCATGAAAGCTTTGTTTAGCGAAGAGCCGCACCTCTTAACCCGAGGCAGCGGTTCTTTTTTTTACGACCGCTGTAAGGTTTCTTTTCTTACATGAGGGGGAAACCTACAGGTTAACGAGAGAGTGACTTGTTTTTTCTGTTTTTAATCATGTATAATGATGTCAAGTGACTGGGTGCGGTATTTTTTTGAAATTGAAAGCGACATCGTTTCAGTGGTGTGGCTTTGCGGTGAAAAGGGAAGGAACGGCTAAGAGGGGCAATTCAGATCCAACGTGTTGGTGATGGGGAATAACTTCGAAGAACTTCTTCCAAATATCGTGAATAAAGGTGTTCTTTTGCATTCATGCCTATATACGGGGATGTAATGTTTGAACTACTTTTCTTAACTTACAATAAATAATAAGGTACGACGTCCAACTACCATAGGAGGTTCAGATTCATTTGTCTAAGAAAAATAATAATAACGAAAAGCTGATGATTTTTGCATTGGGCGGCGTAGGCGAGATTGGTAAAAATATGTATGTGATCCAATACGCTAACGACATTGTTGTCGTAGATGCCGGTCTTAAATTCCCGGAGGAAGACATGCTTGGTATTGATATTGTCATTCCTGACATTTCGTACTTGACGGAGAACCGTGATAAAGTAAGAGGTATCATTTTGACTCACGGTCACGAGGATCATATCGGCGGTTTGCCATATGTTCTCAAACACCTGAATGTTCCAGTATATGGAACAAGGCTTACACTGGGTCTTGTAGAGAACAAATTGAAAGAAGCAAATTTGCTGGGTGAGACGAAACGCATTCTCATTAATGCAGATTCTGAAATTGAACTGGGTACGACGCTGAAAGCATCCTTCTTTGCTACTAACCATAGTATTCCGGATTCCGTCGGGGTATGTGTAGAAACGCCGGAAGGTGCAGTTGTTCACACAGGCGACTTCAAGTTCGATCATACACCAGTTAACGGTCAGTACGCGGATCTTCAGCGTATGGCACAGATCGGAACAAACGGCGTACTTGCGTTGCTGTCTGACAGTACGAATGCAGAGAAGCCTGGTTTTACGCCATCGGAGAAAAACGTAGGCATCGTGCTGGAAGATATCTTCCGCAAAGCAAGCCAGCGTGTCGTTGTAGCAACCTTCGCCTCCAACGTACACCGGATTCAGCAAGTAATTAACGCAGCAGAGGTTACTGGACGTAAAGTTGCTGTCATCGGACGCAGCATGGTCAACGTGGTTGGCATTGCTTCCGATCTGGGATACCTGGATATTCCGGACGGCATGATCATTGAACCGGAAGAAGTAGGCAAGATGGCAGCGGATCGTGTTGTCATTCTGTGCACAGGAAGCCAGGGCGAGCCGATGTCCGCATTGACACGTATGGCACGTTCCACACATCGCAAAGTGGATATCCTGCCTGGTGATACGGTAATTATTGCAGCAACACCGGTTCCTGGTAACGAGAAGTATGTCGGCCGTACCATTGATGAACTGTTCCGTCTCGGAGCACACGTGCATTACAGCGGTGCCAACAGTGGCGTTCACGTATCTGGTCACGGTAGCCAGGAAGAGCTTAAGCTCATGCTTAACCTGATGAAACCGAAATATTTCCTGCCGATTCACGGTGAATTCCGTATGCAGCGTCGTCACGCTGTTCTTGCCGAATCTGTGGGTATTGATCCCGACAACATCTTCATTACAGATATCGGTGAAGTTGTAGAGATTCAAGGCGGTGCAGCACGCAAAGCTGGTAAAGTGACTGCAGGTAACGTATTGATTGATGGTCTGGGTGTAGGTGACGTAGGCAACATTGTATTGCGTGACCGTAAACTGTTATCGCAGGATGGTATCCTTGTAGTCGTGGTGACACTCAGCAAACAGGATGGCAAAATTGTCTCCGGGCCTGATATCATTTCTCGCGGATTCGTTTACGTACGTGAATCAGAAGGATTGCTGGATGAAGCTAACCGAATCGTTAGCAGCACGCTGCAGAAGCTGATGAGCGAGAATGTCAACGAGTGGGCTTCACTCAAAACGAATGTTAAAGATGCATTGGGACGCTTCCTGTATGAGCAAACTCGTCGTAGACCGATGATTTTGCCTATCATTATGGAAGTTTAACATAAGGGTACAAACATATATTCTGGCACACAGTCGCCCCTTCTCTACAAGTAATATTGGACGGTTCCTTGTAGAGAAGGGGCTTTTTTGCGTTTGTCCAGGTGGGGAGTGTTTCGGAAGTAATTAAAGAATTGATTAGGCGATGAAAGTATAAGCTTGTTGGTAGATTCCCCATACTAAGGAAAAGGAAAGCATCACACTTTTCAGGAGAAGGGGACTACATTTCATGAATGAGAAGATGAATGACAAGCAAATACCACGTTCGAATCAGCCGGAGACAGAAGCTCCAGAGATGCCGGCACAGGAGGAGAAGCAGGTTTCTCCAGTGACAGAGTCCATTCAGCAGTTTGGTCAGACACAGTCACCGGCTGCGGAATCCAACATTTTCTGTATGACCATTATCGGTCAAGTCGAGGGACATTTGATTTTACCTCCGCAAAATAAAACGACAAAGTATGAGCATATCATCCCGCAGCTCGTTGCAGCAGAACAAAATCCGAAAATTGAAGGCATCCTTATTATTCTCAACACGGTAGGTGGCGATGTAGAGGCTGGACTTGCGATTGCAGAGATGATTGCTTCCCTCAGCAAACCAACGGTAACGGTTGTTATTGGAGGAGGGCACAGCATAGGTGTGCCGATTGCGGTAGCCTCGACGTATTCGCTGATTGCGGGAAGTGCAACGATGACCATTCACCCGATTCGTATGAACGGACTTGTTATCGGTGTGCCGCAGACCTTTGAATATATGGAGAAGATGCAGGAGCGAGTTGTTCGATTTGTCACGTCACACTCCAACATCTCCGAAGAGATGTTCAAGGAGCTGATGTTCAAGACAGGAGAGCTGAATCGGGATATCGGTACGGCGGTAGGAAGTGCAGATGCGGTGAAATATGGACTTATGGATGCGGTAGGCGGTATCGGACAAGCGATTGCGCAATTAAATCAGCTTATGGGCGACAGGAAACAGACACTTCAGGCAGGAGGGTACACACAATGACAACGATGTATACAGTCATGCCCCCGGAGCAGCTTTGGTCGGGAATGTGGACAGAGGCCGGTGATACGAAAGAGATTCGCATGAATGGTTTGTTAATGCAGGTCAGACCTGTAAATGACACCGAAGCGGTGATCGTGCGTCTCCTGGACTGTCCGCTCGAAGCGTATCTGGACCCGGCTAATCAGCCGGGTTCCACCGTTCCCCTTTCCGGTAACGCGGGCCTGGCATAACGCGACGAAACCAGACAAAAGGTGCAGAAAAAGAACATATGTACGGAATATATTTGTATGGTATAATATTCTTCTGGGGGTGACCTGATCTTGGCCAGAAGAAAAAAGAGGAAAAAAAAGGGCGCCGGATTTAGTGGTGTCTTAAAATATGAAATTTACGGTATCGTGCTGATTACACTGGCAGTTATAGCACTATCGGGTGAAGCCACCGTTGGACGCTCGCTTTCCAAGATGTTTGGACTGCTGCTTGGCAAGTTCTATTTTGCAATCCCGCTGGTGGGTATTTATTATGGTCTGATGGTGATGATTCATCGAAAATGGCCGAGCGGCTGGACTACTCGCAAGACCGGCCTGGTGCTGCTGGTTTTCGCCTTAACTTTGATGAGTACAATCTCGGCGATGCACCAGAAGCTGATTCCGGTTGGTGCGCTTGAGCCGGGTGCTGTGCTGACCCAGGTACATAATGATATGCAAACAGAGCTGCTGACACCTGCCACGCCGGGGGGGCGTGACTCCATGCTGAATAAGGATATCAGCGGCGGATATATTGGTGCCGGGCAGTTTGCCTTATTTTTGTGGCTGTTCGGAAGTCTTGGCGCAAGATTGATCATGATTGTGATGTTTGTGATCAGCTTTATGCTGGTGACCAATCTGTCTTATGTTGATCTGATTCGTATATTCAGGACGAAGATATGGGATGCCGGAACTTCCATGTACAAAAAGCTGGAGTCCCGACCAGCCAGACGCTCCGCTTCCAGTGCTGCAGGGGCCAAGAAAGGCAATACACGCAAATTAACCCCTGTGCCCGTGCAGGATGACGACTACGATGATGATGAAGATGAGTTACAGGATGCTCATGAAGGGCAGCTGCCGAGACGCAAGGCTCCGATATTTTTTCAATTGTTCGGAAAATGGGGGGCAGACCGCCAGGCTGCCAAGCAGGATAACAGCCTCCAAGAGGGGGATGCACTGGAATCCGAACAGGTGGTGTACCGGGCCGGGCAGGATGTGGCAGCCGAAGCATGGTATGGTGAATCTGAGCCAGCAGAGCATGAAACAGGAGCTGCCGCTGTTGGTGCTGCGCAGGTTGTATCGTCCAAGGTGGACTCTGCGCCAATCATTCGTGACTTCTTTGAGCATGTCAGAACGGAAGGCTCCGATAAGGATGATGATCTCGATGACGCTTATCCGTTTCCAGACGATCTCGGCAGTAACGATGACAGCGCTGATCGGGTGGACAGAACCGATATCAAATTTACAGATGAGCTGGTCGAAGCCGAGTGGTCTGATGCAAATGGTAAAGAAGCACTGCTTCAAGGTGATCTTAATCATGAATTAACGAATACAGAAGGGAGCTCAGACGAAGCGGTGGACTCTGCAACGGGGCAGCCCGCTGCAGAAGGGGAACATACGCCGCCAGCTGTGCCGCCCCCTCCACCTCCAAAGCCATACAAACTGCCGTCATTCCGTCTTCTTGCGAAGCCTAACAATGGCGGCAAAGGTGGCGATCAGAAGGATTACATGCAGACTGCACGCAAGCTGGAGGCAACACTTGAAAGTTTCGGTGTGCGTGCGAAGGTACTTGAAGTGGTTCGCGGGCCAGCAGTGACGAGGTATGAAATTCAGCCTGATATCGGGGTGAAGGTCAGCCGAATTGTCAGTCTTACGGATGATATTGCTCTGGCCCTGGCTGCCAAGGATATTCGGATGGAGGCTCCAATTCCTGGGAAATCTGCAATAGGCATCGAGGTTCCGAATGGTGAGGTCTCGGTAGTGACGATGCGGGAAGTGATGGAGACGGCAACGTTCCAGGAAGCAGAATCCAAGGTAACGATTGCGTTTGGTCGAGACATATCGGGTCAGACGATTATCGGCAACCTGGCGAGGATGCCCCATCTGCTTGTAGCTGGTGCAACTGGATCAGGAAAGTCGGTATGTATCAACGGCATTATCACCAGCATATTGTACAAAGCGAAGCCGGATGAGGTTAAATTTTTGATGGTAGACCCCAAGATGGTTGAATTGAACGTATACAACGGTATCCCCCATCTGATGGCACCGGTTGTAACCGATCCGAAAAGGGCGTCGCTTGCACTCAAAAAGATCGTGGTTGAGATGGAGAAGCGATATGAATTGTTCTCCAAATCCGGCACACGTAACGTTGAGGGTTACAATAATCTGATGAAGGATAATCCGGCAGCAGTACTGCCTTATATCGTGGTCATCGTGGATGAACTGGCCGATCTGATGATGGTAGCAGCTGGAGATGTAGAGGATGCCATTGCTCGTCTGGCGCAGATGGCCCGTGCAGCGGGTATCCATCTGATTATTGCTACACAGCGTCCTTCTGTCGATGTCATTACGGGGGTAATTAAAGCAAACATTCCTTCGCGGATTGCGTTCGGCGTATCCTCACAGGTGGATTCACGTACGATTCTGGATATGGGTGGAGCGGAGAAGCTTTTGGGCCGCGGAGATATGCTGTTCATGCCGATGGGCGCTTCCAAGCCGATTCGTGTTCAAGGTGCGTTTATGAGTGATGAAGAGGTTGAAAATATCGTGAATTACGTTCGGGGGCAGGGTGAAGCGCAGTATGATGAAACCCTCGTTCCCGAGGTGGACGATTCCAGTCAGGCAGCAGAAGAAGTGCAGGACGAGCTGTACGAGCAGGCTGTGCAGATTATTCTGGAGGCGAAGCAGGCTTCGGTATCCCTTTTGCAGCGGCGAATGCGGGTAGGTTATACGCGTGCAGCGCGTTTAATTGATTCGATGGAAGCTCGAGGTGTAATTGGACCGTACGAAGGCAGTAAGCCGCGTGAAGTTCTGGTTTCGCTGGAACAGTATCAACAGAGCAAAATAAGCTCGTAAATGAAGTGACCAATATAAGTTAAACTATTCTTTTACACATGAACGGAGAGGACAGAAAAAACCTGAAAAAGCGAAGCGATCGCCTTTATCACCGGATTTTCCCTTTAGAAAGGGGGATCAAAAAAATCTGGGGATAACAGCGATTGGAAGGTTATTCTGTCATCCGAGTGGCTTGTGTAAATTCTTTAGTTCAGCTTATATAGAAGCCTTCAACCCTTAGGGTTGGAGGTTTTTTGCTATGTACGGGGCGCGGAGGTTGCCATTTGCTCCAGAGATCGGATGATTTGGTGCATAGGAAACAGGCAGGCTTGTCATAATAACGGTAGCGATTCTGTTAAATCCCACAAGAGAAAGGTAGAGCGTAGTCGATGCGAAAAATGAACCTATGGCTTTTCACTGCTATTTTGCTGATATCCGCGCTGGGAATCCGTTATTTGCTTCCTGAGCATACTGCCAGTCCAAGCACTGCTGAGAATAATGTACAGGCAGAGGAACAAGCACTGCCCACATTCAGCAGCAATACTGTGAAATACGGCAGTTACGGTCAAGATGTATACGAGCTTCAGGGACGTTTGAAGTACCTTGGATTCTACAACGGTAAAATCGACAGTAATTTTGGCAGCAGCACACTGAAATCGGTAAAGTGGTTTCAATCCGAGTTTGGCATGAAGGCTGACGGAGTGGTTGGTGCGAAAACAAAGCTGAAGCTTTACAATGCAACCGCCAAGTGGTCACCTACCGAACCTCCTTTGCATAAAGGAGGCGATGGCGGGGAGACGGGTGGAACTTCGAATGCTGGCAACAATGAGCAGGACAATATGGGATCCGCCAATGCGATGGGACTTTCCGAGAATGAGCTGAAAATTATGGCGAATGCCGTATACGGTGAAGCCCGCGGAGAACCATTTGAAGGTCAGGTAGCCGTAGCTGCTGTTATTTTGAATCGGGTCAAATCACCGAGTTTCCCATCTACGCCTTCCGGTGTAATTTTTCAGCCAGGGGCTTTTACAGCTGTAGCCGACGGACAGATCTATCTGGAACCCAATGCTCAGGCCAAAAAGGCTGTAGAGCAGGCATTAAACGGCTGGGACCCTTCCGGCGGCTGCCTGTATTATTTTAACCCCAAAACGGCCACATCCAAATGGATCTGGACACGACCTCAGGTAAAAACGATCGGGCAACATATATTCTGTATGTAAGCGGGCAGGGGAGCAACCAGAAGGCATGACTTCGGTTGCTTCTTGGCTTTTGAATCGTATAGTATAAATTGATGGTGTTACGTTTAAGCTCGACAAAGGCCTGTTATCTAAATGACGCCGTAAAGGAGTTTTGACATTTGAATACCGCAGAATTTGAACGGGGCAGCCGGAAACAGCTTCGCATTCACGTGCTTCCCACGACACGCTTCAAAACGTTCGCGATTTCCCTGTACGCCGGGGTTCCTTTACGGGAGGACACGGTGACTCAGACAGCGCTGATTCCGTTTGTGTTAAGACGAGGGACTGAATCGTATCCGGAAACAACGCAGTTTCGCGAGCAATTGGAGCATTTGTACGGAGCCGGTTTTGGTTTTGACGTCTATAAGCGCGGCGATTATCAGATTGTGCAGTTCCGAATGGATACGATTAACGACTCTTTTGTCGGAGGGGAAGAGCAGCTGCTGGATCGCTCGTTTGCTTTTCTTGGCGAGGTGCTGACCAGGCCTGCACAGGAAAATGGACTTTTCAGAGCAGCGTATGTTCATGCCGAACGCGAGACGGTCCGCAAAAAGCTGGAATCCATCGTGAACGACAAAATGCGTTATGCCGCTGAGCGCTGCATTGAAGAAATGTGCAAAAATGAGCCTTACAGGCTGCATCCGCTTGGTGAACGAAAGGTGCTGCCAGCCATAGAGCCTGCGGAGCTAACTATGGCTTATCAGAACTGGCTGGGCACAGCAAGCATGGATCTGTATGTGGTGGGTGATACGACACTTGAAGAAGTTGAAGAACTGGTAGAGCGGCATTTTAGTCTGGAGCGTACAGTTTCCTCGGATTATCAGGCTCAGAAGGCGGTGCGCGGGGATCAGGACGTGAACACGGTTATTGAGAAGTTAAATATCGGCCAGGGCAAACTGAATATGGGTCTTCGTACTTCGATTACGTATAGAGATGACAACTATGCAGCAGCATTGCTGTACAACGGCATCCTTGGCGGGTATCCGCATTCAAAGCTGTTTGTAAATGTTCGTGAAAAAGAAAGCCTCGCCTACTATGCGTCTTCCAGATATGACGGGCACAAAGGCATTGCTACCATACAATCCGGCATTGAAATTCCTCATTATGAGAAAGCAGTCGCTATTATCAAGCAGCAGCTTGAAGAAATGCGCAGTGGCAATATTACCGATCTGGAGATGTCCCAGACCAAAGCGATGATTCGTAATCTGCTGAAAGAGATGCAGGATGCTGCGTTTGAGATCATTGCCTATGATTTTAATCGCCAGTTATCGGGCAAGGAGAGAACACCAGAAGAATTGCTCGCGCAAATCGAGCAGGTCAGCAAGCAGGATGTTCGTGAAGCCGCAGAGCAGTTCCGTCTGGATACGATTTATTTCTTGCGGGACGAGAAGGAGGAATAGTCGTGGAGAGCATTCGTTATGAACAGCTGCAGGAGACGTTATATTACGAAGTGATGGACAACGGACTGCACGTCTATGTGCTGCCCAAATCGGGTTTTCAGAAAACGTATGCTACATTTGCAACCAAATATGGGTCTGTAGATAATCATTTTCAGGTGCAAGGACAGGCTGAAGTGAAGGTGCCGGACGGGATTGCTCATTTTCTGGAGCACAAAATGTTTGAGGAGCCTACGGGTGATATTTTTGCCACATTTGCTTCTCAGGGTGCCTCTGCAAACGCTTTTACGAGCTTCGATCAGACGGTTTATTTGTTCTCTGCCACAGAGAATATAAACGAAAATATACAAACATTAGTTGATTTTGTGCAAAATCCGTACTTCACTGATCAAAATGTGAACAAGGAAAAGGGCATCATTGAACAGGAGATCAACATGTATGCCGATAGTCCGGATTGGCGAGTTTATTTTGGCTTGATTGAAGCGATGTATCAAAAACATCCGGTGCATATTGATATTGCCGGAACCGTTCAATCCATTCACACCATTACCAAGGAAATGCTGTACACTTGTTACAATGCCTTTTACCATCCGAGCAACATGCTTCTGTTTGTTGTGGGCGGTGTGGACCCGGAGCAGGTGATCAGCATGATTCGAGAGAATCAGGCGCAGAAAAAGTACGAGGCGCAAGGACAGATTCAGCGTTTTTTTGAGCCTGAGCCCGCACAGGTAGGAGAGGCGAGACGTGAAGTTCAGTTGTCGGTTTCCCTTCCGAAGTGTCTGTTTGGCTTCAAAGAAACGGATGTTGGATTAACGGGGAAAGAACTTTTGCACAGGGACACCACGACACAGCTTATGATGGACCTTTTGTTTGGCTCCAGCACACGTCTGTTTCAGAAGCTATATGATGAAAACCTGATCTCGGACAGCTTCGGTCATGAGTACATCAGTTCACCTCAATATGCGTTTTCGGCTGTGGGCGGGGATACTCCAGATCCGGATCAGCTATTGAAACGGATACGTGAAGAAGTAGATGTCATTGTGCAAAAAGGATTCGAGTCTTCCGATTTTGAGCGTGCACGCAAAAAGAAAATGGGTGGATATTTACGCATGCTGAATTCACCGGAGAACATTGCGAGTGAATTCACACGTCAGCAGTTCCGCGGTGTTGACTTTTTCAGTATGCTCTCCTTGTACGAGACGATTACGCTGGAGGATGTAAATCAAAGATTGAAGCAGCATATCCGCTGGGATCAAATGGCTGTGTCACTCGTTGTGAGTCCTTGATGTGGAGAGGGATTTGGGATACTTTTAAGATGATAAAGAAGTAAGAGGAAAGCTTAATGAAATAAAGAGTAAAGTGCAATTAAGAAAGTGAGAGGAATGTGTAATGGGGGAAACGACAGTGAAGGCGATTGGGGAAATGACGGTACTCGTTACCGGTGCAAGCGGCGGCATTGGAGCGGCTATTGCAGAGCGGTTTGCCAGTGTGGGCATGAATGTAGTGCTGCACTATATGAAATCGCATGAGGCGGCCAATGAAGCAGCAAGACGTTGTATGGAAAAGGGCAGCGGGCGCATTATGACCGTGTCAGCCGATCTGCGCAGCCGAGAGCAGATTCAGCGCATGCGGGACAAACTGGCATCCCATGAGCTGCTGCCGGATATTCTGGTCAATAACGCAGGCATATCTCACTATGGTCTGCTGTCTGACGTAACAGAGGACATCTGGGATGAAGTGATGGCTATTAATCTGAAAGGCACTTTTCTGTGTACTCAAGAAATGATGCCGCATATGATCTCCCAACGGTATGGACGCATAATTAACGTATCGTCAATCTGGGGGTTATCCGGTGCATCCTGTGAGGTGCTCTATTCCACTACCAAGGGTGGCGTGAATGCCTTCACCAAGGCGCTCGCGAAAGAACTGGCGCCATCCGGCGTTACTGTTAACGCTGTTGCTCCGGGTGCAGTTCAGACCACGATGTTAGAACATCTGGACCAAAGTGAACTGCAGATGCTGGAGGACGAAATCCCGGCAGGGCGGCTTGGGCAGCCGGATGAGATTTCGTCACTCGTATATTTTCTCGCGCTGCCAGAGTCAGGATATATTAATGGTCAGATCATAAGTCCTAATGGGGGCTGGCTGACTTAGCTGGAGGCACTGCTGGCTGAACTGGTTGAATTCGACGATCTGAATTGGCTGGATTGAACCCCATGGTGCGCGGGCGCTCGTGCAAGAAAGCTGAATTGGAGTTTTATTTCAAAAGCTCGTATATAAAATGTTCAGGAAGCACATATTACAACTGTTGATTTTAAATCTCATGCGTCAGCTAAGGAGGATTTATCATGTCAACAGACAATACAGTAGTTTCCAACTTTGACACGTGGAAGAAGTTTCTGGGTGATCGCGTGCGGCAAGCCGAGAAGATGGGCATGAGTGAAGAGACCATCAACAAACTCGCGTACGAGATCGGTGACTTTCTGGATGAGAAGGTTGATCCGGCGAACCATTCCAACCGGGCATTGAAGGAACTATGGGATGTCGGCGATGCAGATGAGCGTCGTACGATTGCGTGCCTGATGGTCAAATTGGCCAAACAAAACGCATAAGGTAAAAGATGGAGAGCTCCCGCAAGGGGGCTTTTCTCTAATGATTACAAACGGATTACAGAGCTGTTCTTGTAATTCATTTTCATTTTATATATCATTAACGTGACCCATTTTTAGAAGATGACTCCGAATTTCGTTCAGTGGACGCGTTCAGATGTTGTCGAATAATGTGGAATAATGCATTACGGGGTGTATAAATGGAAACTAAACAATGGTATATGGAATATAAAATACATAAGAACAGACCTGGTCTTCTAGGGGATATTGCCTCTATGCTGGGTATGCTGGAAGTCAATATATTGACCATCAACGGTGTAGAAGGCAAAACAAGGGGCATGCTGCTTGAATCCGATGATGACGAGAAAATCCGTCTGCTTGGAGAGATGCTTAGCAAAGTCAACAGTATTACGGTATCGGCCTTGCGTCAGCCCAAGCTGGTGGATATTCTTGCTGTTCGTCATGGCCGGTATATTGACCGGGATTCGGATGACCGCAAAACATTTCGTTTTACTCGTGACGAACTTGGGTTACTTGTGGATTTTTTGGGTGAAGTATTTAAAAGAGAAGGCAATCAGGTCATTGGCTTGCGCGGAATGCCGCGTGTAGGCAAAACAGAGTCAATTATCGCAGGCAGTGTATGCGCCATGAAACGGTGGACCTTTGTATCCTCCACCCTTCTTCGTCAAACGATTCGGAGTCAGATGTCCGAGGATGAGCTGAATCCGAACAACGTGTTTATTATTGACGGCATTGTGAGTACAATTCGATCCAGTGAAAGGCATTATAATCTGCTTCAGGATATTATGACGATGCCAAGCACGAAAGTGATTGAGCATCCGGATATTTTTGTGCAGGAATCCGAATATGACTATAATGATTTTGATATTATTATTGAACTGCGTAACAACCCTAACGAAGAAATTATTTATGATACCTTTACGGCAAGCTACACCGACGAACTGTAAAGCTCCGTACGGAATCATGGAATAGATGAGCAACTACTGAAGAGATAAACATAAGGAGGAGATGGCATGTCTGAACTGGGTCAGCAGTTAAGAGAGGCCCGGCTGCAAAAAGGGATGAGTCTCGACGATGTACAGGAAATGACTAAAATTCGCAAGAGGTACCTGGAGGCGATAGAGGCGGGGGACTATAAAGTGTTGCCCGGCAGCTTCTATGTGCGTGCATTTATTAAAACCTATGCGGAAACCGTGGGACTGAATCCGGATGAGCTGCTGGAAGGACATAAAAAGGACGTGCCTGCAGAGGCAGCAGAAGCAACGATGGAGCCTGTAATCCAGAAGCGCGCAAACAGACCGGTGGAGCGGAGCAATCGATGGATGTCTGTTGCGCTGATGTGGACGTTCCCTATTCTGATTATCGTTCTTTTGTATGTTTACATGGCTAACAACAAAGCAGACGATACCAATCCCCAAGGACTGGATGATACGAAAATTACAGACAGCCAGAAGCCGCCTGCGGACAAACCTGATCCATCGACGGACAACGGTCAAGCAGCGACTCCGCCTGCAACGGACTCGGGTTCGGAAGATACGGGTAAAGGTGAAGCAGGTGGCAACGGTGGCGGTACGGAAAGTAACGGTCAGACCGATGAACAAGGCAGCGGGCAGACTGAAGGGCAAACGGATGGACAGACAGGTGATAACCAAGGAGAACAGACTCCTCCAAGTACACCTGGCTCAGTCACCGTTTCGGAAGATGGCAAGTCAGGTAACATTACAAACTTCAAGGTTGCCGGAAGTGCGGGTCAGCCTGTAACGGTGACGATCAAAGCGACGGGAAACAGCTGGCTAGAAGTGTATAAAGGCGAGAATTCGAGCGGGGAAAAGCTGCAGTATGGCAATACTGCAGACGGGGATTCATTTACTTTCACACTGGATAGCGCAGGTATGTACATTAAGTCTGGTTATGCGGCAGCAACCACCATTGATGTTGGCGGTCAAGTGGTAACGGACGGCAAAGCGACAAACCGTATTCGTCTCAAACTTGATACGGATAGTACCGCTTCATCTGCGGGAACTGAGGGCACAGGTGCAAACAGTTCCGGAGATTCTACAGAGGGCGGAAGTTCAAGTTCAAGTGGCGAATAACCAGGTGAACTGCAGGGGACAATAACGTTGTCTCAAATTGCAATTAACTTATGGTGAAGTGAGGTGGACGGCCATGACAGTCAGCTGGATCGTAACGGGTTTAGGCATTATTGTCAGCCTCCTGGGTTATTACCTGACTCCAAATGCCTGGGGCTACGGAATATTGGGCTTTGGTCTTGCACATATCCTTCTTGGTGTGCTTGATATGTTCAGACAGCCTGACCGCAGCCGATATTAGAGGGCAGCTTAACCAGCAAGCATTTTTGGTGACCGAGAGGTGTGCCAAAAATGCTTTTTTCTATGGTTTCACCCTGCTCAACATTAGACTTTTGTGTGAAGTTTACTCTATAATGTTACAGAACATATGATTAACTGAAAGGGTGACTCGATTTGAGTTCAGAAAATTCATTTGATATCGTGTCCAAAATGGACTTGCAGGAATTGACAAACGCCGTTACACAAACGGAAAAGGAAATTGGCACTCGTTATGATTTCAAGGGCAGCAAGAGCAGTCTGAAGCTTGACAAAGATGCTCTGACAATTGTGTCAGATGATGAGACAAAATTGAAGGCTGTTATTGATGTACTGCAATCCAAAATGGCAAAGCGCGGTCTGCCGCTGAAAAATATTGATTACGCCAAGGTAGAGCCTGCTTCCTCAGGAACGGTTCGTCAGCGTTTGAATTTCAAACAAGGCATTGATCAGGATGTTGCCAAAAAAATCAATATTCTGATTCGTGACTCCAAGCTGAAGGTTAAGAGTCAGATTCAAGGCGATCAGCTTCGCGTCACAGGCAAAAGTAAAAATGATCTGCAAGCCGTGATGCAGATGCTTAACGGGGCTAACTTGCCGCTGGATCTGCAGTATACCAACTTCAAATAAAAGTTGAGATGACACCAACTGTTTTGACACCATTTCATATTGCTTTTTTGACACTATATTGATACGTATATTATACTGAATGTGCATTGCTGGCAGTCATGCATCAAGTCCAGTCCTCATCGTTTGCTGACTTTGTGAAAAGCAGTATACTTCTGGAAGTCACCGAAGCGATTCAAAGCGGTTTTGCGTTTGAGCGGTAGACTTTATTTTTTGCGTTTCTACATAGGGTTTCATGTGAATACAAGTCGAACGTTTGAAACGTTTATTCCATGCTTCAGATGATGAATACGGGATTAAGATGAATGTTTGAAGTAATGGAGGATACAAAGGGAGGGCGTCTTGTGAATTTACCCAACCGGATTACGCTTGCACGAATTTGCTTAATCCCTTTTTTAATGGTGTTTCTGCTTGTGGATTTTCCGTTTTATCCCGAGCCGCTACAGCTTGGAAGTCTTGCGCTTCCATATAATCAATTAATTGCTGCTTTCATTTTTATCGTAGCTGCAAGCACGGATGGAATAGACGGCTATCTTGCAAGGAAAAACAATATGGTCACCAATCTGGGCAAACTGCTTGACCCTCTTGCAGATAAACTGCTGGTTACCGCTGTTTTGATCTCGCTGGTGCAGATGGGCAAGCTGGATTCCTGGATTGCTGTTGTCATTATCAGCCGTGAATTTGCTGTAACCGGGCTGCGTCAAATTGCTTTGCTTGATGGTTCGGTTGTTGCTGCGAGTGCTTGGGGCAAACTGAAGACGGTGGTGCAGATTGTAGCGATTGTTTTGCTGCTGCTGAACAATTTCCCGTTTTCGTACACAGGCATCCATGTGGATGTTATTGCAGTGTGGGCAGCAGCGCTGATCACGATCTGGTCTGGGGTTGACTACTTTATCAAAAACAAAAATCTGCTTCATCTATCCAAGGTGTAATATTTTACTTTATCCGAAGCGTAATGTTTTACGCTGAAACGGGTAATGATGAAAGACTCATCGGGTCAAAGGGCAATAGGAACTTATCCTATTGCCCTTTGATTACGCTCTACTCAACATGTGTACAGGAGGATACTGAAATGAAGGCAGAGATTATTGCAGTCGGAACCGAACTGTTGCTGGGACAAATCGTTAATACGAATGCCAGATATCTTTCCCGGGAACTTGCAGCCATGGGAATTGACGTATACTTTCAGACCGTGGTTGGTGATAATCTGAATCGGCTTAGTGAAGCGATCCGTATTGCGCAGGGACGCGCTGATGTTATTTTATTTTCAGGCGGCATCGGTCCTACCCAGGATGATCTGACCAAAGATGCGCTTGCGGCTGTGCTCCAACGAAAGCTGCACATTGATCGTATGGCGATGGACAAGATTGAAGGTTTCTTCCGTGAACGCAATGTAGAGATGACAGAGAACAACCGGCGTCAAGCCATCGTTATTGAAGGTGGAACACCCTTGGCGAATGAAACGGGTCTTGCCGCAGGCAATGCCATTGCGGACAATGACAAATATTATGTCGTGATGCCTGGACCGCCTAAAGAGCTCATTCCGATGTTTGAGCAGGAGGTCAAGCCGTGGCTGCTGCAGCATGTTCTTACTGAAGAAATGCCGATTTATTCACGTATGCTCAAGTTTGCAGGCATTGGTGAATCCGCACTGGAGGATCGCCTGCTTGATCTTATTGATGCGCAGACTGATCCTACGATTGCCCCTTATGCAAGCGAGGGAGAGGTTACTGTACGTGTATCTACCAAAGCAGCAAGCGAAGGAGAGGCCAAGCTGAAGCTGGATGCGATGGAGGTGCAGATTCGTGAGCGTCTGGCCGAACACCTCTACGCGACCGAGGATGTGCCTATAGAGTACACAATTGTCACGATGATGTCTGATATGGGACTGACCCTGAGCGCCGCTGAGAGCTGTACAGGAGGGCTTGTAATGCAAAGCCTCACTTCTGTGCCAGGAAGTGCCTCGATGCTGAAGGGTGGCATCGTCTGTTATTCCAATGAAATTAAAGAAAAGCTGCTTAACGTGCCGCACAGCTATCTAGAAGGTGAGGACGCTCCGGGTGCGGTTAGTCCTGAGGTGGCTAAAGTGCTTGCAGAGCAGGTTCGTATGATCGGGGATGCTGATTTCGGTCTGGCGATTACGGGAGTAGCTGGTCCAGGATATTCGGAACGTAAACCACCTGGGCTTGTGTTTATCGCTTTGGCTGAGCGTGGAAAGGATACTGAAATTCATGAGCTGCGAATTAACGGTAACCGGGAGACGGTCCGTATTCGTTCGGCAAAAGCGATCCTGTATCGTTTGTGGCAAAAGTTAGTCGCCATTGACTGATAAGCATGGAATGGTTTGCTTTTGTGTAATGAAGGAAGTATAATGTGTTGAGACGGAAGAACCGTAAAATGTGGCTGTACAGCCTTGTTTACGGTTCTTTTTCTGTTTCTTGAATACATTTCGATGAGGAAGAGGCGCCTCGGCCTGAACAAAAAAACGAATGTATGTTCGAAAAAAAGCTTGGCAAACGAGTAAAAACAAGGTATCATTACATTATAAACAGTAAAGGGTGTGAGTTTATTGTCAGACCGTCGTGCCGCGCTTGATATGGCGCTCCGTCAAATAGAGAAGCAATTTGGTAAAGGTTCCATCATGAAACTGGGTGAGTCAACTCACATGAATGTGGAAATTATTCCCAGTGGATCATTGGCTTTGGATATTGCACTAGGAACAGGCGGCTTGCCTAAAGGCCGTATTGTTGAAATATATGGACCTGAATCTTCAGGTAAAACAACTGTAGCACTGCACGCGATTGCCGAGGTTCAACGCGTGGGTGGACAAGCAGCATTCATCGATGCCGAGCATGCGCTTGATCCGAATTATGCGAGCAAACTGGGCGTTAACATTGATGAGTTGCTTTTGTCCCAGCCGGATACGGGAGAGCAGGGCTTGGAGATTGCGGAGGCACTTGTACGCAGTGGTGCAGTAGACATCATCGTTATTGACTCGGTAGCAGCTCTTGTACCGAAAGCAGAGATTGAAGGAGAGATGGGGGATTCCCACGTAGGCTTGCAGGCGCGTTTGATGTCACAAGCACTGCGTAAATTGTCCGGAGCGATCAGTAAATCCAAAACGATTGCAATCTTCATCAACCAGCTTCGTGAGAAAGTTGGCGTAATGTTTGGTAACCCTGAAACGACACCTGGCGGTCGTGCATTGAAGTTCTATTCTACGATTCGTCTCGATGTGCGCCGTATTGAGAGCATCAAATCAGGTAATGACATTACGGGTAACCGTACTCGTATTAAAGTGGTAAAAAATAAAGTAGCACCTCCATTTAAACAAGCGGAAGTTGATATTATGTACGGTGAAGGTATTTCCAAAGAGGGAAGTATCATCGACATTGGTACAGAACTGGATATCGTTAATAAAAGTGGTGCCTGGTATTCTTACGAAGGTGAGCGCTTAGGCCAGGGTCGTGAGAATGCAAAGCAGTTTATGAAAGAACATAAAGAAATTGCTGATGTAATCGAGCAAAAAATTCGTGAAGCCAGCAATTTGACAACAGCTGTTCCTGCACCAACGAGCGAAGAACAAGAAAAAGAAGCGGCTGAGGAACAGGAATTATTTGAAATTAATGAGTAATCCTTTTTTTCGGGACAGATTCTTGTCCTCTGACATGTCCTAAAACTTGTATTGAGCGGGCGCTTATGCTTATTTAGCTAAATAGGATTGGTTTCTCGCGCTAACAGCCTCTGTCCATTCCGGACAGAGGCTGTTAGCATCTATGCCATCTGAATGAAAGAATGAGCAGAGACAAGTGTATTTTAACCCAAACAGAGAATAACGGGGAGTGTGAAGAACGTAGTGAGGCATCGCCAAAATCAGCATGAATATGATGAAAATGATGAACTTGAAGAAGAACTGCATGGACAGGCCGAGGCAGACGGCATCTCCCAGCTTCCAGACAATGAAGAGCTTGTCATTACAATGGTAGAACGAACCAAGAGCAGAGAAGCCCGCTATCGGATTTCATTTGGTATTCATTCCATTACTGTTCTGGAAGATGTCATGATCAAGTACAGGCTTACTCGCGGAAGTACCTTTATGAAGAAGGATCTGGAGGCGATCCTGATTGCGGATGAGCGGCAGCGGACGTATGTGCAATCATTGCGTTTTTTGGAATTTAAGCAACGAACACGTCATGAATTGAGACAAAAGCTAAAGCAAAAGGAGTTCGCGATATCGATCATAGAAGAGGTTCTTGATCGGCTTGAGCAAGAGAAGCTTGTTGATGACGATCTTTTTGCCAAGGAATGGACAAGACAGCGTATGGAGGGCCAGCGGAAGGGAAAACTGTGGATACGGCAGGAACTGCGTCAAAAAGGCATCGCGAATGAACTCATTGCAGAGGTGCTGGATGATGTGAGTGCTGAGGCAGAGCTGGACACTGCATTGACAGCTGGCCGTAAAAAATGGAAACAGGTGCGGGGAGACGTGCAGGAGAAGAAGCGCAAAACGTTTGCTTACTTGATGCGGCGCGGTTTTAGCATGGATATGGTGCGCCGGGTCGTGAATCGTTTAATAGAAGAGGATGGGGCGGAAGACCTCGAAGATGACGAAGCAATGTTATGGGACTAGACGAGAAGACTAACAATCCTGCATTCTCTTGACAATTTCTTTCGTCAAATACTAAAATGGACATGAGTCTGTAAGAAAAGGACAACCCTTTTTCCTTCCAAAAAAGCGGTTTCTGCTTCTGCAGGTTTATACCATTCCTGATTATGGGTTCACTGGAAACAGTGAATAGTACATGTAGAGTCATGTACATGTGAAATGAAAATCGGCGGGGGATCGCCGTGAGTATTCTTTATTCCCAAACATATGTAAGGTATGAAAACAGAAAAAGTTGACCCAAGGCGTGCCTTGGAGGAACCAACGAGGAGGTGAACAGTATGGACATTGCTATCACGATCGCTCTCGTTGTGGCCGCGCTCGTTATTGGGTTCGGAGTCGGATATTTTATTCGCAAATCTCTTGCAGAGGCTAAAATCTCTAGTGCGGAACAAGCTGCCGTACAAATCGTGGAGAACGCGAAAAAAGAGGCAGAGGCACTGAAGAAAGAAACGGTGCTGGAAGCGAAGGATGAGATCCATCGTATTCGCGCCGAAGCTGAAAAAGACACTCGTGAACGTCGGAACGAAATTCAACGACAAGAGAGACGATTGTTGCAAAAAGAAGAGTCGCTGGATAAAAAATTGGAATCACTCGAACGTAAAGAAGAGCAAGTGGCAAACAAAGAGAAACGTATCGATGAAACACAGCAGCAGATCGAAATGATCTACAAAAACCAGGTAACAGAGCTTGAACGGATCTCTAACCTCACTATGGAGGATGCACGCAGTATCATACTGTCCAACGTTGAACAGGAAGTTCGTCATGAGACGGCTCAAATGATCAAGGACATTGAACAGCAGGCGAAGGAAGAGGCGGACAAAAAGTCTCGCGAGATTATTACACTCGCCATCCAGCGCTGTGCAGCTGACCACGTGGCGGAGACAACGGTATCCGTTGTAACGTTGCCTAATGAAGAAATGAAAGGCCGGATTATCGGTCGTGAAGGACGTAACATCCGTGCGCTTGAAACCCTTACCGGGATTGACCTCATTATCGATGATACGCCAGAAGCTGTTATTTTGTCGGGCTTTGACCCGATTCGCCGTGAAATTGCCCGCACTGCACTGGAGAAGCTGGTCGCAGATGGACGGATTCACCCTGCGCGCATTGAAGAGATGGTGGAGAAATCCCGTAAAGAAGTGGATGAGCGTATACGTGAATACGGTGAGCAAGCTACCTTTGAAGTGGGTGTGCATGGTCTGCATCCGGATCTGATCAAGATTCTGGGTCGCCTGAAGTTCCGTACAAGTTACGGTCAGAACGTCTTGAAACATTCGATGGAGGTCGCTTATCTGGCAGGATTGATGGCGGGTGAACTCGGAGAAGACGTAACTTTGGCAAGACGTGCAGGTTTACTGCATGACATTGGTAAAGCGCTGGATCACGAAGTGGAAGGATCGCACGTCGAAATTGGCGTGGAGCTGGCGAAGAAATACAAGGAACATCCAGTGGTTATTAACAGTATCGCTTCCCACCACGGGGATTGCGAAGCGACTTCTGTTATTGCAATGCTGGTTGGCGCAGCAGATGCGCTGTCGGCAGCAAGACCAGGTGCACGCCGTGAAACGCTGGAAACGTATATCAAACGACTGGAGAAGCTGGAAGAAATTTCGGAATCCTTCGAAGGTGTCGAGAAATCGTACGCCATTCAGGCTGGACGCGAGGTTCGTGTCATGGTGCAGCCTGAGAAGATTGATGATGCTGAAGCCTTCCGTCTCGCACGGGATATTACGAAGATGATCGAGAATGAACTCGATTATCCAGGTCATATCAAAGTCACCGTCATCCGGGAAACCCGGGCGGTTGAATACGCAAAATAAACCATTACGGAAAAGTGGCCGCATCTGCGTGCCACTTTTCCTGTTCATAAGCGATGCAGGAACTTGAGGAGGCAGTATTCGTGAAAGTTTTATTTATCGGAGATATCGTAGGAAATGTTGGTCGTAAAGCACTCAAGGAAAATTTGCCTTACCTGAAATCGAAATATAAACCTCATGTCATCATTGTCAATGGGGAGAATGCAGCAGCAGGGCGCGGAATTACAGGTGCAATTGCAAACGAATTTTTTAATTGGGGTGTGCATGGCATCACGCTGGGCAACCATACTTGGGACAATAAGGACATTTTTGATTTTATAGATGATGAACCTCGCATGATCAGACCGGCAAACTTCCCACCAGGCACACCGGGCCGCGGTTATACAGTGGTCAAGGGCGAAGGCAAGGAACTTGCCATTGTGAATCTGCAGGGCAGAACGTTCCTGCCAGCGATTGATTGCCCATTTCGTGCAGCGGATGAGATTGTAGACGAGCTGCGCAAAAACTATAAATGCATTCTGGTCGATATGCACGCGGAGGCAACTTCGGAGAAGATTGCCATGGGATGGCATCTGGATGGGCGCGCCTCCTTTGTTGTAGGTACTCATACCCATGTGCAAAGTAATGACGAACGGATTCTGCCTGGAGGTACAGCGTATTTGACGGATGCAGGCATGGTAGGACCTCGTGATGGCATCCTTGGAATGGAACGTGAAGCGGTGCTGCGCAAGTTCTATACCCAGCTTCCCGTGCGGTTTGTCGTCGATGACGGGAAATGGCATTTTCATGGTGCTGTTGTTGATATTGACGAAGCGACCGGGGCGGCAACACGCATTGAGAAGATTCGTTTGATGGAAGATGAGTGGCGCATGGAATAGGGGTATTGTCCCATTTTGCCGGGCAACTCTGCTAAAAAGAAGGAATTTTTTTGCCTCCCGCGAATAACATCTAGTAAGTGGAAACAAACTTTCAACATTCCCAGGGAGGTACTTACCATGGATGTATTAAAAGTTTCAGCAAAGTCCAATCCTAACTCTGTAGCCGGCGCTCTTGCAGGAGTTCTTCGTGAACGTGGAAATGCTGAACTGCAGGCAATTGGAGCGGGAGCACTGAACCAAGCCATTAAAGCGGTAGCGATTGCCCGGGGATTTGTAGCACCAAGCGGAGTTGACCTGATTTGTATTCCAGCTTTTACAGACATTGTGATTGACGGTGAGGACCGAACGGCCATCAAGCTGATTGTGGAGCCCAGATAATACATGTATCAAGCGTATGCATGAGCCTGTTTACGAATAAAGTAGACAGGTTTTTTTGCGTTATTTTCAGACATTCGGCAGATGAATTGGGTAATTTACAGTTAACAGGGGGATGAGAGATGACGAGAACGGACTGGCGCATAGCTGATTTTCATTGTGATGCACTGAGTAAACTGCTGATGAAGCCTGAGCTTTCATTCGAGACTGCTTCTGAGCTGGATGTGAATTTGCAGCGAATGCAGGAAGGTGGAGTGAACCTGCAGGCGTTTGCGATCTATTTACCCGAGGTGCTGGGCCGAGGCAAGTTTGAACATGTAATGGGACAACTGGAGCTGTATCGTAAAAAGGTGGAGTACAGCGCAGAGCGCTCCAGCGGGGTTCAAACGCTGCTTTGGCGGGAACAGGCTGTACAGATTCAACACGGGGTGGCAAGCGAACCCTGGGGCCTTATTACGCTTGAGGGCGTGGATGGGCTTGAGGGCAACCTCTTTTATCTCGAACTGTGTTTTCAGATGGGGGTGCGCATTGTCGGACTCACTTGGAATCACGCGAACTGGGCCGCGGATGGCATTATGGAGAAGCGCGGAGCGGGCCTGACTGCTAAAGGCAGGGAACTGGTGCTGCTTTGCAACCGGACGGGGATGCTGCTGGACGTATCTCATTTATCAGAAAAAGGGTTCTGGGAACTGGCCGATCTGAGCGAACGCCCCTTCATAGCCTCTCATTCGAACAGCTACAGCGTATGCCCGCACGTACGCAATCTGAAGGATGATCAGATTCAGGCTATCATCGCCAGAGAAGGACGAATTGGACTGACCTTTGTACCGTGGTTTGTCCGGGAGGAAGAGAAAGTCCGTATAGAGGATTTACTTCCGCACATCGAGCACATCTGTTCACTCGGCGGGGCTCATCACTTGATGATGGGTTCAGATTTTGACGGAATACCTGTGAAAATTCAAGGGCTGGAGAACGCGGGATGTTACCCGAAGCTGACTGAAGTTTTACTGAAGCACTATGACGAAGGTCTTGTGCACGGATGGTTATGGGGGAATGCGATGCGGTATCTGGGGGAACACTTGCCAGAGAGAAGACCATAAGAGACTTAAAATGGAAAACATTTTGATAAAATAAGTGTATTTCATGAATTTTCAAGCAGTTCGTTTTCATTTCACGATAAAAAGGAGTATAATACCACTTGGATTGTTAAGAGCCTGTCTACAGGCCATAGATAAACAAGGAGTGAATTTAGGATGAGTAAAACAGTACCTGTGGGCGTATCTGCCCGTCACATTCATGTATCCCAAGAGCACGTTGAGATTTTGTTCGGCAAAGGTTATGAACTGACTGAATTTAAACCACTGTCCCAGCCAGGACAATATGCTGCTAACGAAACAGTAGCAGTTATTGGTTCCAAAGGGCAGTTTGATAAAGTGCGTATTCTCGGCCCTGTTCGCCCTGAAACACAACTGGAAATCTCCATGACAGATTCTTTTGCCATTGGTGTTAAAGCACCTGTGCGTGAATCCGGAAGCATCGAAGGCACACCAGGCATTACAATCAAAGGACCAGCAGGCGAAGTAACGATCGACAAAGGTGTTATCGTTGCGGCTCGTCACATTCACTTCCACACGTCCGATGCAGCCAAATGGGGTATTGAAGACAAACAAATGCTGAAAGTACGCTTGGGTGGAGAACGCGGTCTGGTACTCGAAAATGTACTGGCTCGTGTATCCGATTCCTTTGCACTGGATATGCATATTGATACAGATGAAGCCAATGCTGCGGGCGCACGTAATGGCGACACAGCTGAAATCATCGACTAATTGATCTTAGGCGACCTTCATGCGCAGTGCAGGCTGTATGAGGGGAAGTCCCTAGGTGATTGCAAGAAACCTGAGTGTTCTGGAGCAGACAGTTCTTTTGTTGAACTGCTCTCCAGGCTGCTCAGGTTTTTTGGTATTAAATAGCTCTGGTTTTTGTTGGATAAACGATGGGTCATTTTGTTGTGGAAGAGGGTATAAGCAGAGTGTTCTTCAGACAAAACCGATAAGGCAGCAGCGCTGTTTGCAGGTGGAACTGCAGCCCAATTCATGTTATAATTTGCTGTAATGCTCTTTTGATGCATGAGAATTGAAATGCTTGCAAAACAATGAAGAATTGAACGCTTTTTATGAATAGAGGCTGTAAGGAGTGACCGAAGGAAATGGCTAAAGACTCAAAAAAGGATTACTCCCAATATTTTGATTTCTCCGATGCCAAAGTAATTTCGCAAGATGAATTCAGCAAAAAAATTAGAATTCGTGGCCGTGAGATTAATATCAAGGCGGAACCGAACCATCGACAGGAGAAACAAAGGGGCAAGGAAGATATCCAGGTTCTGTATGACACTGCGGTTCCTGATGAACTCAGGTCCATCGGAAAGGGCAAGCATTATATCGTGTATACCTATGGATGTCAGATGAACGAGCATGACTCGGAGACGATTAAGGGCCTGCTCGAAACGATGGGGTATGAAGCGACAGAGGATCGTAAAGAGGCGGATATTATTCTGCTTAACACTTGCGCAATTCGTGAGAATGCAGAGGACAAGGTGTTTGGCGAGCTGGGTCATCTGAAAACGCTGAAGCTTGAAAACCCGGGCCTGCTGCTCGGAGTATGCGGATGTATGTCTCAGGAAGAAGGTGTCGTTAACCGGATCATGCAGAAGCATGGTTTTGTTGATATGATCTTTGGTACACACAATGTACACCGACTGCCACATCTGATTCAGGAAGCAATCTTCAGCAAAGAGATGGTTGTTGAGGTATGGTCCAAGGAAGGCGACATTATCGAGAACCTGCCGAAAAAACGTGAAGGCATGCGCGGCTGGGTGAACATTATGTACGGCTGCGACAAGTTCTGTACATACTGCATTGTGCCGTTTACCCGGGGTAAGGAGCGCAGCCGCCGTCCAGAGGACGTTATTGCGGAAGTGAGAGAGCTTGCCAGACAAGGCTTCAAGGAGATCACACTGCTGGGTCAGAATGTGAATGCGTATGGCAAGGACTTCACAGATCTGAAGTACAGCTTCGGTGACCTGATGGATGATATTCGCAAAATAGATATACCGCGTGTGCGCTTTACAACAAGCCACCCGCGTGACTTCGATGATCATCTGATTGAAGTGCTTGCCAAGGGTGGCAATCTGGTGGAGCACATCCACCTGCCGGTACAATCGGGCAGCACAGAAGTGCTTAAACGTATGAGCCGGAAGTATACGCGGGAACACTATCTGAATCTGGCAGCGAAGATCAAAGCGGCTATTCCGGACGTTGTTTTGACGACTGATTTCATCGTGGGCTTCCCTGGTGAAACGGATGAGCAATTTGAGGATACTCTTTCACTTGTACGTGAAGTTGGTTATGATTTTGCATATACGTACATCTATTCTCCACGTGAAGGCACACCTGCAGCGGTGATGGAGGATAATGTTCCGATGGAAGTGAAGAAGGAACGTCTGAAACGCCTGAACGAAACGATCAACGAATACAGCCACCGCAGTAATGAACAGCAGCGCGGCAAAATTGTTGAGGTGCTCGTAGAAGGTGAGAGCAAACGAAACTCGTCCGTTCTGGCTGGACGTACGCGCACCAACAAGCTGGTGCATTTTGAAGGGCCTAAAGAATTGATCGGTACGTTTGTGCAGGTGGAAATTACCGACCCGATGACGTTTTATATTCGCGGCAATTTGCTTACCGAACCCGTAGCCGCTAATCAGTAGGAAGAGAGCCGACTATAGGAGCGGGCACCAAAGCCGAAGAAATACTAAAACTCACCGAACAGGATGAGAGTTCAGGTTAAATCTCAGGTATGGACATCGGCTTGCTGTAGCGGAGGTCGGAATCGATTCTGAAGAAGCGAAGCGTTCGCCTTTATCCGCGGATTTTCCCCTTTGAGAAGGGAATCAGAAAAATCCGGGGATAACAGCGATCGGAAGAACGATCCGAACCCGAGCGTCTACCCAAGCCGTACTATACAAAACTCACCGAACAGGATGAGAGTTTCAGGTTAAATATCAGGTTTGGACTTTGGCTTGCTGTAGCGGAGGGTCGGAATCGATTCTGAAGAAGCGAAGCGTGCGCCTTTATCCGCGGATTTTCCCCTTTGAGAAGGGGATCAGAAAAATTCGGGGATAACAGCGATCGGAAGAACGATCCGAACCCGGAGCGTCTACCCAAGCCGAAGTCCAAACAAAGGGTTTAACCGCATTCTCATCTTATATCATCTCATACGAATGGAGCGATCTCAGTGGCGCAGGAAGAAGTGCAGTACAACCATTATGGAATGCCTACCTACGATACGCGCAATCTGGTTATACGCGACGACATTATGGGAAAGGCCAAAGAACTGGCGGACATGCTCGGAACGAGCGAGGAAGTGAAGCAGTTCCAGCAGGCGGAGGCCAAAATTCGAGATCATGAGCGCATTCAGCAATTGATTGCAACGATCAAGAAAAAGCAGAAGGAAATTGTTGCTTTTGAAAGCTTCAACAATAGTGCGATGGTTAGCAAAATTGAGCAGGAAATTGATGACTTGCAAAACGAACTGGATAGCATTCCTTTAGTGACTGAATTCCAGCAAAGTCAAAGTGATATCAATTATCTGCTTCAGCTTGTCATTTCTGTCATTCGGGATACAGTATCCGAAAAAGTCAATGTCGAAGCCGGAACGGATTCACCTCCAACCAGCTGCGGTTAAAAGAACGGAAGGGTGCGGACGTAGTCCGCGCCTTTTTTGACATCGGCGTGCCCAGCTAAGCACGCATCAGGTAAACTAATCGAGTTACAGGTACGGAGCGGCGATCATCTGCACACATCAGAAAGATTGAAGGGTCATGCTCCACGCTGTGGGGTTATTTGGTCTTGGGTACGTGTGGCGCATGCAGAGGCATACAGTACATGTGAACAGCACACGTATTAACGAATAAATATAATGACAACTAGAGCTGGTCAGACAACAAGCGGCAAAAGGAGAAATGAAACATGAGCATTTTGGACAAAATGGTGAAAGACGGAGACGGTCGTTTTTGGGGATTTCTTGGATGTCGTTATATTAAAGGCAGTAGCCGAGAGGTTCAGATTGCGCTCACAGCGGGAGAGCATCATACCAATTCGATGGGCATCATTCATGGTGGTGTGCTGACCTCATTGATGGATCAGGCGATGGGAATGGTCGCCACAGCAGCAATGGAGGTTGATGGTTGCGTAACAACTAACCTGAATGTGCATTTTCTTGCGCTGATGAGACAGGGTGAATTAATCGTAACGTCGAGTGTGCTGCATCAGGCAGGACGCAGCATCACAACTCAATCCGAGGTGCGGGATGAATCAGGAACGCTGGGATGTATGGCTACAGCAACATTCCGTGTAGCAAAACCGAGAGGTTGAAGACAGAAATTTGAATCATCGGTTGACAAAAGATATTATTATGTCATAATGAGATTATCAAAATGAAAATAGTCGGTGGTGCCCATGAGCGAAAATAACAAACATGTTAACACGGAACCAGATCAGGATGAAATGGAAGCACGAAACTACAGCTCCAAGAAATATCGCACCCCGGATGGGGTTCCAGCGGACATCGTTATGTTCACGCTGACGAAGAGGGAACGCAAGACGGTAACGAAAACCCTCCCGATTCGGGAGTTGAAGGTGATGTTAATTAAACGTAAGGGCTGGCCTTTTGCAGGGCGATGGGCATTGCCTGGCGGTTTTTGCCAAGAGAATGAGTCCATATACGGCGCAGCGAAGCGAGAATTGATGGAAGAAACCGGCATTGACGGTGGACACCTGGAGTATCTGAACGTGTATAGTCAACCGGGACGTGACCCAAGGGGCTGGATCATCTCACACGCGTTTTTCGCTCTTGTAGAGGAATGGATGCTTGAACACCGACAGGCAGCGGATGATGCCCAGGATGTCGGATTGTTTACCATTCAGGAAGCGCTGGAAGAGCTGGAGCTGGCTTTTGATCACAGAACGATCATTGAAGATGCGTACAGACGGATACAGCAGCAGATGCTGGAGACCACGATTGCGAGACAGTTTCTGCCACGTGATTTTACGTTAAGTGAATTATATCAGGTTATCCAGAGTGTGGTGCCGGATTTCGAAGAGCCTAATTTTATTCGTAAAATTACTTCTACACGCAGCCGTAAAGGCATTGTCGAGGAAGTGCGTGATGAGGAGGGCAATCTGGTCAGCTCCAATCAATACTCTCAGCGCCCGGCACAGCTGTACAGGTTTACCGAGCTTGTACCTCGTTTATCAATTTACACGTAAGACACGGAAAATGCATTCAACCATATTCAAACCAAGGGAGTGTGGACGATGAAAGCATTAATTGTTATTGATTTTACTCGGGATTTTGTTACAGGTGCGCTGCCTGTAGGTCAGCCTGCGGTTGATATTCAGGAGACGGTTGCGGCGATTACGGAGGCATACTGTAATAACAAAGACGAAGTCGTGATGGCTGTAGACCTGCATGAAGCCAATGATCCGTACCATCCGGAAACGGTGCTTTTCCCGCCTCATAACATTCGTGGTACGGAAGGCAGAGCGCTGTATGGTCGTTTGGCCGAGGTGATGGAGAAGCGCAAAAGCGAGATTCGGTGGATGGATAAAACGAGATACAGCGCGTTCTGCGGCACAGACCTGGAACTCAAGCTGCGTGAACGGGGCATTACCGATATTGCACTGATCGGGGTATGTACCGACATATGTGTGCTGCATACTGCTGTGGATGCCTATAACAAAGGATTTCATATTACGATTTATGAAGATGCCGTAGCGAGCTTTAACCCGGCAGGGCATGACTGGGCGCTTGGTCATTTCCGTTCCAGTATGGGTGCACAGGTGGTTAAGGCAAGTGAAACGATTTTGGCCTGATTCGTCAGCGAGTATTGCGGTGTAATCAGCTTTAAGCCCGTATTCAGGTATGGATCTGGAGAACGAGCGGAAGTCAGAGAGGATGAGACAAATGCAGACAACAAGCCTGGCTTTACATACGGATAAATATCAGATCAACATGATGTATGCGCACTGGGTTAATGGTACACATAAACGGAAGGCGGTATTTGAAGCCTATTTCCGCAAGCTTCCTTTTGGCAACGGATATGCCGTATTTGCCGGACTGGAGCGTATTGTGAATTATATCAGCCAGCTTCGCTTCACGATGGAGGACATCAAATTTTTATCCAAACAACAAGAGAATTATGATCCGGTCTTTCTGGAGGAATTGCTTCAGTTCTCGTTCCAGGGAACGATTCATTCCATGAAGGAAGGTGCAATTGTTTTTCCTGACGAACCGCTTATTCGGGTTGAAGGCACCATTATGGAGACACAACTGGTCGAGACGGCCATCCTGAACTTCATGAATTACCAGACACTCATCGCTACGAAGGCTTCCCGCATTAAACAGGTCGCACAGCAGGATACGCTGCTTGAGTTCGGAACACGCCGTGCACAAGAAGCGGATGCTGCGATCTGGGGCGCTCGTGCTTCATATGTTGCCGGATTCCATGCCACATCCAATATGCTGGCGGGTGAACAGTTTGGCATTCCGACAGCGGGCACACACGCACATTCCTGGGTGCAGAGCTTTATGACCGAGCAGGAGGCGTTTGATGCGTATGCAAGAGTGCTGCCCGATCAGGTGACGCTGCTGGTGGATACGTTTGATACACTGAACAGCGGTGTTCCTCATGCGATCAAAACAGCGAAATGGCTGGAGAGTCAGGGCAAAAAGATGAACGCCATTCGTCTGGATAGCGGTGACCTGGCTTATCTCTCTATTCAGGCTCGGCAGATGCTGGATGAAGCCGGACTGGATTATGTGAAAATCGTAGCCTCGAATGATCTCGATGAAAATACCATTTTCAACTTGAAAGCTCAAGGTGCTCGAATCGACACATGGGGTGTCGGTACACAATTGATTACCGCATCAGACCAGCCATCTTTGGGCGGTGTATACAAGCTGGTAGAGCGTGAAGTGAACGGCGAGATGCTGCCGACGCTGAAAATATCCGCCAATCCCGAGAAGGTATCCACTCCGGGTAAAAAAGAGGTTTTTCGGATCATCGATCCGAAGCACGGCAAGGCGATAGCAGATTATATCTGCTATCCGGGTGAAGAGCAGCCGCTTCAAGGCGGACCGCTCAAGCTGTTCAATCCGCTCCACCCTTACCTCAAAAAGACGGTTACCCGCTATGAAGCGGTGAATATGCTGGAGCCGATCTTTGTTAATGGTCGCAAAGTATATGAACTGCCTACGCTCGATGAAATTCGCGCATACCATAAGGAACAGCTAAACTTGTTCTGGCCGGAGTACCAACGGAAGCTGAACCCGGAGATTTATCGTGTGAACATCAGCCCGGCGGCATGGAATATGAAGCAGAAGCTGATTGCTGAACATGTGAAATCTAACGAAGAATAGATGAAAGAACGGATTTACAGCATACATCCAGAAGGCATAACCAGTGCAAACGAAGCCTGGCTTATGCCTTTTTCATATGAACCACGCTAGGCGATAAGTACAACACCTCTGCAACAATGACATGTGTGCAGCTTCATAGAGGTTCGAGGCAAGATGAGGTATATTATTTCTCGGGAAAGCGCAGGAAACGCCAAATACCGTCACATTCCGAAATACGTTGCCGATATGCTGAAATCCGCCAGATCATCTTGAAATATGCTTTTTAAAAGATGGAAGACGATGAACAGCTCCTTGTCCTTGAGATGATCCTGTTTCAATCTGCTGACAGCAGGGGATGAAAAGGGTGAGGAGGGATGTGTATGAGATACATGCTTTGGCTGCTTTGGCTTGCTTTTATCGTGTATGCACTGTTTATCGCGCCGGGAAATTCCCCGGGGAATGATCCGGTATTTAAGGAGCTGCTTACATTGCAAAGCAAGGAGCCTTGGCTACTGACCGTGTTTTCGTGGCTAGGTATATTCCCTGTCGTTTATGCCTGTCTTTTGCTGCGAAAATCAGTGAGGATCCGAGGGGCACGAGGTGGAAAACATGTTCCTGCTTGGCCTTTTGTCTTGTTTTCTTTCGGGCTGGGTGCATTTGCATTGCTGCCCTACTATGCGTGGACTTCCCCTTCGCGAACAGGGTCGGCTTATGAAGCAGGTGCTAGTGAACACTCGCCTTCTGTTGAACGCAACGAGACGGGCATTGCGCGAGTGGCCGCCAGCAGACTGACCCATCTGATACTGTTGTTATTAACGCTGGGTCTGGCTTTTTATGCCGTAAACCAGGGGAATCCAGAGCGTTATGCGGAAGCGTTCAATCAGTCCTCGTTTGTGCATATTATGACGATTGATTTTGGGGTACTAACGCTGTTGTCCACCCTTGCAATCTTTCGGGATGCCAGAGATAACAGGCGTACAGGTTACTGGGCCTGGTTAGGTCTGCTGCCGCTTGCGGGGCCATTGTTATATTTACTTACAGAATCTGAACAACAATAAGGAGAGGATACAGATGAAAGAGCAATTTCAAGCCTATGTGATTCGCAAACATGACCAAGAGGGAGTCACTGCCAGCATAGAGCAGCTGAAAAAGGAGGATCTTCCGAACGGTGATGTTACCGTGCAGGTGCACTATTCCAGTGTGAATTATAAAGATGGCCTCGCAATACTTGAAAAAGGCGGGGTTGTTCGTCAGTATCCGATGGTGCCTGGCATTGATCTGGTCGGAACGGTTGAAGAATCGGTAAGCGGAAGGTTTGCACCTGGTGATCGGGTGATTAGCACCGGTTTTGAACCCGGTGTATCTCATTATGGTGGCTACAGTGAATATGCCCGTTTGCAGAGTGAATGGCTGGTGCCTTTGCCGCAAGGCTTGAGTGAGCAGGAAGCGATGGCCATAGGAACAGCTGGCTTTACTGCAGCACTCTCAGTGGACGCCTTGATCCATGCGGGCATTACGCCGGAGATGGGCAAAATTCTGGTTACGGGAGCGACCGGCGGGGTGGGCAGTATGGCGATTGCCATTCTTTCCAAGCTTGGCTATGCGGTGACTGCAAGCACGGGGAAAAAGCAGCAGGAAGAGGCCCTTCTCCGCAGTCTGGGAGCAGCTGAAGTCATTTCACGTGAAGAAGCGGATGCACCGATCAAGGGAGCAATGGGTAAGCAGCAGTGGGCTGCTGTCGTTGATCCGACAGCAGGTCCGGCACTCGCAGAGCGATTGAAGCAGGTGCAATACGGAGGGGCAGTAGCGGTATCTGGTCTAACCGGAGGCAGTGGTTTTGAGTCGACGGTATTTCCGTTTATTTTGCGCGGCATTCAGCTGATCGGGATTGACTCTGTATACTGTCCAATGGCAAGGAGAGAACGAATCTGGACCAAGCTGGGTGGAGAATGGAAACCGGATCAGGCGCTTGCACTGGGTGTTCAGGAGATTACATTGGAGCAGCTGCCGCATACTTTGGAGAACATATTAAAGGGTGGGGCAGTCGGTCGTACCGTTGTGCGAATCTGCTCGGAATAGTTTCTTTGGAATAAAATGTTTATCTCTTAGACATGCTAACTCTACCTGAGAGAGTCACGCTGCTGTGGCTTATGGAAAGGGAGATGTGCATGTTTTTGAGTATGGATAGCAATGGCAGTCAAAATCGAAAAGCAGGAAAAGACCAAAAAGTGAAGACGGGCAGGCTGGGTCTAGCGTGGCTTAATGTAACACGGATCATGTTCATTGGTGGAGTTGTGGTGCTCTGCGCAGCCTCTTTGACCGCTTGCACAACATCGTCCATTGAACAGGAGCGAAAGCTGTATAATGGTCAAGCAACCACGGAAGGTAATTTTCGAGCCAAACAGCAGGGTCATGGTTTAAACGGTGCATTAGCACGGGAACTGACAGCAGGTTTCGATGCGAAACACATTAAACTGATGAATAACATGTTTGAAGATGATGGCGATGGCGGCATGACCTACATGTATTTATTAAACGGCAGTGCAAGGCATATCATCAAAGTGCATATCTATCGCGATGCTCAAACCAGGGCTGCACGCATGGAGGAAATGTATGGCGAGCGCCGAGATCATGCGGTTCTGGAAAATGCACTGGGCAAAACCACAATTCGCAGCCAAGGACATGTATCCTTTGTTTATACGGCTTCCGGCGGAGAGAAAGATGTGTATGAACGGGATGTCATGCAGGTTTTTGGGCAGGTGCTTGATCAATTAGGCCAAAATAAATAAAATGACAAACCCGTCTGAAACATCAGACGGGTTTGTATATTTCACGCATGACATGGCGCAGCTCTGGCAAAATTATGCGTTCCATCGCCAGTTTGACGGCCCCGCGGGAGCCTGGCATGGAAAATACAGCTGTCCGACCAATCGTTCCCGCAACAGCCCGGCTCAGAATAGCGGCAGAACCGATATCCTCCGTAAAGCTCAGGTATCGGAAAATCTCTCCAAACCCCGGCAGCTCCTTGTCCAGCAACGAAGATACGGCCTCGTATGTAGTGTCTCGGGGAGCAATGCCTGTCCCGCCGCTTAACAGCACGGCTTCAATATCCTCTCGTACAGAAGCGTTCTGCAAAATGCTTTGAATTCGCTCTGTCTCATCCGGCGTAATGATGTACTCCACTACGTGATAACCGGATTCCTGCAAAAGCTGGTGCATCAGCTGACCGCTGGTATCGGTTTCTTTGGTGCGTGTGTCCGAGACAGTAACAATCATGCAGGCTACCGTTGGCGGAGCCTCCTGTCTGTGCTGTTCGACTGAATTGGTCATCTCGTAACCTCCTTGAATACACATGTCCTCATAGCATAGACCATTCAGGTGAATCAGGCAATGGAGTACTGCAGATGGGCGATTGGAACGAGCATATTGCAGAACATTTGACGGATAGTGTACACTCGCTAGATAGAGTAAGCTCAGATTCAGAATTTTGATGATTGACAGAAGGGTGTGTAAAGAATGAATACGATCGTAGAAAAAGAACAAAGCATTCCTGTATATATATTGTCAGGCTTTTTGGGAAGCGGCAAAACGACGTTGCTCGTAAAACTCATCGAACACTGGAAACAGCAGAACCTGCGGCCCGCTGTCGTAATGAACGAGCTGGGTGAGGTAAATCTGGATGGTCAGATCGTGGATGAAACTGTCCCGATGACAGAAATGCTGGGTGGCTGTATCTGCTGCACGGTGCGTGGCGATCTGGGACTTCAGCTGGCTGATCTTGTTCAAGAGGAGTCGCCGGATGTCATTGTCATTGAAGCGACAGGCGCAGCGAATCCGATGGAGATTCTGGATGCTGTAACCGAAACTTCGCTGTACATGCGTCTGGAACTGAAAAGTTTGATCACCGTGGTAGACGCGGCTCATCTGTCAGGCTTGTACTCGGAGCAGAAGGGCAAAACCTTCAAGCTGATGCAAGAGCAGATTCGCTGTGCATCCGTGCTGCTGCTGAATAAAACGGATCGTGTACAGGCACAGGAGCTTCAGGAGCTGGAGCAGCTGTTGAACAAGTGGAATGGCTTTGCCCCCGTCATTCCTACGATCAGATGTGAAGTGAATGTGGAGCATTTGCTTCATAGCGGTACTGACGTTCACATCCAGCAGTCCGCCGAAGCGGGTGGTGCGTCCGAATCAGAACATGCAGCCAAGTCTCATGTGCATACAGAAGCTTGCCATACGCATGGATGCAGCCATAACCATGACCATGCAGAAGGGCATCTCCATGAGCATTCCTCCAAGCCGCATACTTCACACGAACATGTGATGGTTTACACGCATTATTTTAAGGAGCCAGTGAACAGTGAGGCTTTTGAACAGTTTGTGGCGGCCCTGCCACGTGACATCTACCGGGCGAAGGGCATATTATCGTTTAGCGATACGGCCAGCCGTTTCTGGTTCCAGTATGCATACCGTGAGTCCGATTACATGAAAATTACACCACAGGGTGATGTACCGAATGTTGCCGTGTTTATCGGTGAACATTTTGATCAGACACGTATTCGAGAGCAATTGCTGGAACTGGAAGCCGTAAGTATCAACGAATAAGCTAAGGGATCTGAACCGCGAATGCTCTAAAATAAAACGACAAAAATGGCTAATTAATGGTGTTAAGAAAGCTCTAAAACAACTGCGATATAAACGCTTTCAAAAAAACGTCCTAGTAAAACTTATGGTTCAAAGTTCCTCCGTATTGGGTATTAGGAAGCATAGCAAACTTTGCCTGGGAGGTAACTTTAAATGACACAACAACAATACCAACAATGTATCGATGCTTGCCTGGAGTGCATGAATGCCTGCAACGTATGTTACATATCCAGCCTGAAAGAATATGATCTGGCGATGCTGCGTGATTGCATTCGTGTGAACCGCGAATGTGCAGATATCTGTGCATTTGCTGCACAGGCGATGACACGCGGCAGTGATTTTATCGGTGAGATCTGTGAGTTGTGTGTGAAGGCATGTGAAGCCTGCGCAGCAGTATGTGGAAAACATGAGCATGATCATTGTCAAGCCTGTGCGGAAGCGTGCCGTAAATGTGCGGAAGCTTGCCGTTTAATGGCTGCTGTGGCCTAATCTTTATTTTAAAACGTACTGGCTCCTGCCAATGAGCAGCATACAGGTTGCCAAGGCAGACCAGGATATGTATAATGATGTGAAATGAATGCAATACAGCAATATCAGTGATCGGGAGAGTAGCCCAGATTCAACCAGACAGCGAGCCGGGGCAGGTGTAAGCCGGTATGGGATGAAATGAGTGAACCGCACCCGTGAGATGGTTATCCGAAGCCGTATATGTTCTCCGAGAGCAGAGATCTATGGACCCTGAGGGTAATCCCGGCATGCAGCCGTTATTTGCACCGAGCGGATCAGTTATACTTGGCATGCAGCCTTATGCAATTCAGGTGACTGTTCACTTAGAGTGGTACCGCGGGAACTGTTCACACAGCTCTCGTCTCTTGTTGAAGAGACGAGAGCTTTTTTGCGTCTAGCGTTGGGAGCATGACAAAACTGGAGAAGGAGTGTTTGATGTGTTGATGAAACAGGCAGCAGCCCGGATTGCACCGTTGACCGGGCTTGCTCAGGAAGACGTGCTAAAACTAATGGAGGTACCTCCGCAGGAGGTGATGGGAGATGTGGCATTTCCCTGTTTTGTTCTGGCCAAAACACTCAAGAAAGCACCAGCTGTTATTGCCAGTGATGTTGCAGGGGCATTGCAAGGCGAAGGTCTGCACGCCGAAGCTGCGGGGCCTTATGTCAATATTCGTTTTGACCGGGATGTATATGCTGCACAAATGCTTGAAGAACTGGGCAGCGAGACTTTTGGAAAATTGCAGCTGGGTCAAGGAAAACGTGTTGTAATCGATATGTCTTCGCCTAACATTGCCAAACCTTTCGGCATCGGGCATCTGCGCTCAACCGTTATTGGTGCAGCATTGTACCGTCTCTATAACGAGGCAGGCTATACATCGGTCAGTGTGAATCATCTGGGGGACTGGGGAACCCAGTTTGGCAAGCAGATTGCAGCGTATAAGCGGTGGGGGAGCGAGGAAGTACTGCAGGCTGATCCGATCCGCAACTCGCTTGAGCTGTATGTCCGTTTTCATGACGAGGCAGAGCAGGACCCTACCCTGGAGATCGAGGCACGGGACTGGTTTCGCAAGCTGGAGCAGGGTGATGAAGAAGCACAGCGCTTATGGTCCTTTTTTGTGAAGGTGAGTATGCAGGAATTTAACCGGATGTATGAGCGTTTGAATGTGACATTTGACCATACATTGGGCGAGAGCTTCTACAATGACAAGATGGGTGCGGTAGTTGAGGAGCTTCAAGCCAAGGGGCTGCTGGAGGAAAGTGATGGCGCACTCGTCGTAAGGCTGGATGAAGAGAACATGCCGCCTTGTCTTATTATCAAGAAGGATGGAACAACGATCTATCCTACCCGTGATTTGGCGACAGCGATTTATCGTCATGATGTGATGCAGGCGGATAGGTTGGTATACGTGGTTGGCGGGGAGCAGAAGCTTCATTTCAACCAGGTGTTTACGGTATTGTCCAAAATGGGTCACGAATGGGCAGCAAAATGTGAACATATTCCGTTTGGGTTGATGCGGTTTGAAGGACGCAAGATGTCAACACGCCGGGGCAAGGTGATCTTTTTACAGGAAGTACTGGATGAAGCCGCTGCTCGTGCCCTGCAGATTATACAGGAGAAAAATCCGAATCTGGAGCACCCTGAACAGGTGGCCGAGGCGGTGGGTGTCGGGGCTATCGTCTTTGGGGATTTGCGTAACAACCGGCTGAACGACGTTGACTTCTCCTTGGAGGATGCCGTGAGTTTTGAAGGGGAGACCGGGCCTTATGTGCAGTATACGCATGCGCGGATTCAAAGTGTGCTCGCTAAAGCTGCGGAGACAGGTTCACAGGATTGTTCCGGGACACAGGAAGGTGCAGAGAACAGCAGTGGGGCTATAGCAGGCGATACCTCATGGTCACTGCTGAAATTACTATGTGATTATCCGGCTTATCTGGAAAAAGCAGTACTTCGCAGCGAGCCTTCCGTTATTGCCAAATATACGATTGACGTTGCTCAAGCCTTTAACCGCTTCTATCACGCGGAGCGGATTGCAGATGCAGCACCTCATGTGAAAAGTTTCCGGGTGAAGCTGGCGGAATATACGGCAGAACGTCTGGCGTACAACTTGTCTTTACTTGGCGTGCAGGCTCCCGAGCGGATGTGATGTGCAGAGAGGGGAAGTGCGAGGTTAAACGCTTCCCGCTTCCGGCAGCTTGAATGTTGAGTTCTGTTTGGGTACGATAGAGGCAGAATAAACATTTATGAGGAACGGATGGAAAGGAGCGCTCGCCTATGCAAAACACCGATTTCCAGAATGGCCTCATGCTGGACAGCGAACACTCCAGAGAACTGTTTGCTTACTATGGCTTGGCTGTATATTATGGACAAGCGCTGGAACAGCAGCTGGTTAATCTCATTCTGCTAACCAAAATGTCTCAGGGCAAAGTGGTGACGGAGGAAGAGTTAGAAGAACTGTATGAACGGAAGATGAGCAGCTCTTTGGGACAGCTGATTCATGAGGCACGTCATCATTTTACGTTCTCGGAAGAGGAAACGGACAGGCTGAATGAATTGTGGCAGCAGCGCAATCGGATCGTGCATCATTATTTCAAGGAACGTATTCATGAAACCTTCAGTCCGGAGGGCCGCTCACGTATGATCAAGGAACTGGATGACTTCAAGGAACGGGCTCAGGAACTGGAGATCACCCTCCAGCAGTATACAGGTGCCTGGATTGCAGAACTGGGTCTGAATGCTGAATCGGCAGCTGCATGGGCTGCCCTGGAACGCATGCATGCTGCGAATCTGGAGGAGCAGGAACAGGAACGGAGTCTGGATGAGCCATAATGGAACGAAGTCATGCTCTTAGGCCGGGCAGTACACTTCGATGAAAAGTAGATATTTCGGGGTATACCAAAAACCCGTTCTGACAGTATGCGGAAGGCTGCTGCACAGAACGGGTTTGTTGTATTTATTCAAATGGATGTGTGCAGGCAGGGTAGGTTAAGCCTTCCCTCCTGCGAGCGATGCCGAGGCTGTACCGAAGGAGTTCACGGATTGAGCCGACTCGTCAATGACGGTTTCACCTTGAGCACCTTGCTGTAATTGATACATCTGGTAATATCGGCCTTTGAGCTCCATCAGTTCATGATGTGCACCTTGCTCCACAATTCTGCCGCGATGCAGAACGAGAATTTGATCCGCGGAGCGAATGGTTGACAGACGGTGAGCGATGATGAAGGTGGTACGTCCTTTTTTGAGGACCTCCAGTGCGTTCTGAATCAATGCTTCCGTCTCCGTATCAATGTTGGCGGTGGCTTCATCCAGAATAAGAATTGCCGGATCAAAGGCCAGTGCGCGAGCAAACGAGATCAGCTGCCGTTGTCCGGCAGATAACGTCGCGCCTTTCTCGACAACCGGCTCGTCAAAGCCCTGCGGCAGATGAGCCAGAATTCGTTCAGCACCCACATCACGAAGTGCCTGTTCAATGCGGTCACGAGAGATCTTTTCGTCACCCAGATTGACGTTGGAAGCGATCGTGCCTGTGAAGAGATACGGGTCCTGCAGCACAATGCCCATATGCTCCCGAATCCACTGTTTTGGCAGTTCCTTGACATTTTGCCCGTCAATCGTAATCTTGCCTTTTTGCGGATCATAGAACCGGAAGAGCAGGTTGATGATGGAGCTTTTGCCTGAACCGGTATGACCGACCAGAGCCACTGTCTGCCCTTGCGATGCCTTGAACGAAATGTTGTTCAGCACATAGTCCTTTTTATATGCAAATGATACATCGTCAAACACGACATTCCCTTTATATCTTGGCATAGAGCCATCCGTCACGGGTTCTCCCTTTTCGTCCATCAGCTCAAACACACGTCCGGCGGAGACCAGAGAGGAATCCAGATTCGCAAGCTGGTTCACCATGCCGATGATCGGCTGGAACAACCGACCGAGAACATCGACAAAGGCATAGAGTACACCAAGTGAGATGATGCTTGTGCCCGTGATGGCACCTGTCCCGAAGTACCACAGAACCACCGCAAAGGCGATATTCCGCAGGACATTAACGAGGTTATGGGAGGTAAAGGCGTTCAGGTTGAGCATTTTGTTCTGATGTTTCATATAATCTGCATTCAGTTCTTCGAATTCCTGACGGGTTTGCTTCTGGCGCCGGAAGACACGAATGATGGACATGCCCTGAATGGATTCGTTAATGATGGCATTGATCTCACTCAGTCGTGAGCGAATGATTGTGTTGTATCGCGTAGCAAATTTGCGATAGAGCACAATCCATGCAATCAGCATCGGCACAACAAACAGCGATATCAGACCCAGGCGAACATCGAGCAGGAACAGAGCGATATATACCCCTGTAATCGTAATGATGCCTGAGAAAAAGTTGGATAACACGGCGACAAAAAGATCTTTGACCGCCTCGGTATCATTTGTAACGCGTGATACCACCTTACCTGCGGGCAGATTATCAAAAAAGTTCACTGGCAGCCGCTGAATGTGTGCGTACACATCATTGCGAAGCCGCTGAATGACCTTGTTGGCAGAGGATTGCAGCCAGAAGGTTTTACCAAACTCCATAATAATGGAGATCACAAGAAAGATCAGGTAATACACAATCAATTGATAGATGCCCGGCATCTCGGGTTTGTAGAAAGCAAACAGTTCACCAGCGGACAGCGGAGCAGCCGCGTACTGCCCAACGACTTCACCTGAGCGGGTCACGGTTAACGTTCCGTTTGCATAGGTGCGGTCGCCGTCAGGAGCGCTGACAGGCTCGTTTACAAAATAAAAGCTTTTACCGGCTTGCAGCACCCGCACCTCGGCTCCTTTGTTTTCGTCGGGTGCAAACAAACCTTCACGTTTATAAAGTTTTCCTTGATAGACCGCAGCATCCTTGGAAGATGCAGTCTCATAGAATGGCTGCTCAATGGCGAGCAGATGATTATCAATCATGGATTTGGCGATAAAGGGGCCGGCAAGTTCTGCCGCAACACCAATCGTCAGCATGATCAAGGCAGCGATAAATGTGCCTTTGGCTTTCAAGGCATACTGAAGCAGCCTTTTACCTGTATTAGACTTCAATGCGTTGACCTCCTACGTGGACAGATTGGACTCCACCTGTTGCCGTTCATATTGTTCACGGTACCAGCCGTTCTTGGCGAGCAGTTCCTGGTGAGTGCCTTCTTCTGTAATTTTCCCGTGCTCCAGCACGATGATCCGATCGGCATGTTCAATGGCGGACAGGCGGTGAGTCGAGATCAGCGTTGTTTTACCCGCACGTTTGCTGCGAATATTTTCAATAATTTTAGCTTCTGTTCGTGCATCAACGGCGGACAGGGCGTCGTCGAGAATCAAAATGTCCGGTTCAGCAATAAAGGCTCGTGCCAGAGATACCCGTTGTTTCTGTCCGCCTGACAAGGCAATGCCTTTCTCACCTACAAGGGTATCGAGGCCGTCAGACAGCGTGCCAAGATCACCGTCAAAGGCAGCGGTACGAATCGCCTCCATAATGACGTCATCCGAAGCGTCCGGGTTGCCGAACTGAATGTTCTGGCGAACAGATTTGGAGAACAGGATTTGCTCCTGCGGTACGTATCCAATCCAGCTGTGCAGATCATCCTTGGCAATATCCTCAATGGAATGTCCTGAAATGCTGAGTGTGCCTGAGCCGGTCGGATATTCATGTAGCAGCTGCTTCAGAAGTGTGGATTTACCACTTCCTGTACGTCCTACAACGCCTAGTGTCTGTCCGCGCTGTAGCGCAACGTTGATATGACTGAGATTATCCACGGTTGAGCTTGGATAGCGGAATGTCACATCTTTCATCACAATTTCATCCGGCTTCGTAATATGAACAGGCTGTTCGCGATCCTGCACAGCGGGTTCAACCGACAAGGTTTCATTCACCCGGTCCAGGGAAGCGCTGCCGCGCTGCATCAGATTAATTAATTCGCCAATGGCAAACATCGGCCAGATCATCATCCCCAGGTACATGTTGAACGATACGAGATCCCCCAGGGTAATTTCATTATGAAATACAAGATAAATGCCGTACGCGAGTGCGATGACATAACTGAGTCCTACGAATAACCGAATCGTTGGCTCGAAGAGCGCATCCATACGGGCAACGGCCAGATTTTTGCGATATACATCTTCCGTCACATCCGCAAAGCGTTTCTCGTCCAGTCGCTCCTGAACGTACGCGCGTACAACGCGGATGCCAGCAATCGATTCGAGGACCTGATCGTTCATGTCGCCGAAAGCATCCTGTGCCAGTGTATAACGCTGATGTACGGCTTTACCGTAGATCATCATGGCAATTGCGATAAAAGGCAGGGGAAGGATGGCTGCCAAAGTCAGCTTCCAGCTGACCAGGAAACCCATGGCGAACAGCACGGTTAGCAGAAACGCTGTCGAGTCTGTCAGGGTAAGCATACCGAAGCCTGCGGTCGTTGCAATGGAACGAAGATCGTTGGTGGCGCGAGCCATCAGATCCCCGGTTCTGTTTTTTTCGAAAAAGGGAGGTGTCATCCGCAGCAAATGGTCCATGAAGCGGGAGCGCAGTAGCCGCTCGACCAGGTTGGCTCCGCCAAACAGTTTGTGCATCCATATGTACGTTGTCAGATAGATAAAGATAACGGTCCCGAGAATCAGCAGGATGTAACGGGTTAATGAAGCGCTTGTAATGGAGCCGCGCACGATTTCATCGATGGCGTTCCCCAGCAGGCGCGGGGGCAGCAATTCGACGATGCCCACCAAAATGAGCAAAATGACACCAATCAGGTATCTTTTGCGTTCCAGCCGGAAGAACCAGGCCAGGTTTTTAAGTACAGAGAACAAGTGTTATCCCTTCCTTTCGATATCCAAGAAATGCAGTTTTCGTTCAAAATAACAGTTGAAATTTGTTGAAATGCACGTTTATCTCCCTTTTAACCCACAAAAAAAGACACACCGCACGCAGGCGGTATGTCTTGATTTCTTCATACGGCAGCATGACTCCGAGAGCAGAGCCACCGCCGTACATAAGGTTATCGTGAGCAAACTTCACAAGGGTCTTGAAAAAGACACCTGAAGTGCTGTCTTATGAACGAAATAATGATTTCGGGGATACTCCGGTATTTAATTGTGTGTGAATGTGAACCAGCTTATGTCTGTTAAACACCGTAATCACCCTTTCTTGTTAATGGAAATTAATGCAATGTAGACCTCGTATGTTTGCATCTTACCACCGCGTTTTACGATCTGTCAAACATTTTTCACAAGATAATACGCCTGTGCATGATTCACAGGGTTTGTGTTCAGGACGCTCTAGCGATATGATGTAACATATATATACAGAAGGAGCTGACAGCATATGAGTACCATACATGTATCCGAACAAGCTGCTCGTTGGTACAAAGAAGAATTGAACCTGAATGAAGGAGACAGCATCCGCTTCTTTGCAAGATACAGCTCTGGCGGAGGTCTTCACCCGGGATTTTCGCTCGGAATTGCCGTGGAAAAGCCAAAACATCCTGCCGAACAAACTGAAGTATCCGGCATTCAGTTTTTTATGGAGGATCACGATTACTGGTATCTGAAGGGGCATCAGCTGCATGTCGATGTCGTTGATGAAGGCCATGACATTGAATACCGTTACACAGAAGTGCAGTAGAAACTTAACTGTTCAAACTTAACAGTTCAAACACTAAACAGCACAGAGTAAGAAGCGAAGGCAATTCAAAGCAATCCATGGAAATTCAAAGCTACCTAAGGCAACCCAAGGCAATTCGAGGCTATGCATGGCTACCCCTCTTCTGGCATCAGTTAGATGATTCTAACGATCTCAGGAAACGCTATTTGTATGTTTTTTAACTCTTTTGAATTCTAACGATCCGCACAGACCTTATTTCCTGCAAATGGACTGTTTTGATGCGTTTTATCCCATTTGCAGAGAGAATAAGGTTCCTGGAAATCGTTAGAATCGGAAACGGCTAAAAAGTGTACAATTAAGGTTTCTGGTGATCGTTAGCCGGTGAATTACTTTGAAAGCTCTACAACTCCTCACTGACTGACGTTGTACCGAAATTGGAGTGGAATTCGATCAGACTCGAAATAGAGGTTGGGAGGGTTCGAACAGGATTTGAAGAGGACTTGGCGCCACTTGGATCGTTTTAAATTTTGCCGAAGCCGCTTGAGCAGGATTCTTTAGAGCTGATGGATTTGGTTCAATCGACACAGAGGTGTTTCCGTTCCGAAACCTGTTGCCATCATACATTTTAGCCCGGACCAGGACTATATTATATTATTGTTGACCACCGTCTTTTACTGGAAGGAGGGATGAGGAGTGAATCTGCCAGCGCGAGATATAGGCCAATATATTGCCAAGCGGGCAAATATTGTGGTCAAAGCGGCTATTATGGCTGCAAATGAACGGGGTGAGCTGCTGCTCATCCAGCATGCCGAACAGGGGCATTGGCGTCTGCCTGTTGGTGAGATGCGTCCTGGTGAGACGATTGAAGGGGCTGCGCATCGTGAGCTGTGGGAAGAAACAGGATGGACAACGGATTTCATGACCTTTAGTGCGTTATATTCTGGCCCGGAGCTGCGGCACGTGCATGCCAACGGGGATGAAGAATATGATGTTATTGCCCTGTTCCATGCCCGGATCGTTCAGGATGATCTGGTGGAGGCAAGAGTGAACAGCGATGCGGGATTGAAGTTTTTCGACCCGGCCGCATTGCCAGTTATGAATGGAATCAGTAAAACCCTGCTGGAGCGTTCAGATCTTGCAGTACAAGCGCCAGATTGAACTTATCTTGTTGCTTATTCCAAAATCAAAACAAAATCCATGCAGGTTTTTTTTCAGAGATCACATCAAATGTACTCGCTCAGAATTCAGGTTTGAGAAATTGGTTAGATATGAGTTTCTTTGTTTCTGAATCCTGAATATATCAAAGACCTCGATGTCCGCTGTAAAAGTGGATACCGAGGTCTTTTGGCGTTTATCGTAAACATACTCAACTGTATGATCCAGTTCATCTGCTCCGTCCTTTTGTCCAGACCATCTGAAAAGTCGAATCACACTTGATCGAGCGGTTCATCGTCCATTGCAAAATCAAAATCATCAATATCAAATACCTGTACCGGAGATTCCGATTCGATAATTCGGGCAATCAATTCAACCTGATCCGTTAAAATTGGAATGCCCAGACGTTGGGAGGTGAGCAGCAGCTCTGTCTCAATGGGATCAAAGAATTCTCCAAACTGTGCAGTATCCATCGCGTTAATAATCGTAAGGGATACCTGGTCGCCGAACAGGATTGCAGGGCTTTTGGCCCAAGGAACAGATAGCGCTCGTTCAATTTTTTTCTTGTTGAGAGGTTCCTCGAAGTACGAGATCATTTCACCGATTTTAGTTTTAACGTGCTGGTCATCTGCAGGATTATCCATCATCGGATCAGCACTGCTTTGAAATTCATATAATTCAAGGATGGTGGTGTAAGGAACAATATATTCAACAGGCGCTGGTGGCGCAAGTAATTGACCGTAGATGGCCACCATCACGGCTTCGGTAACAAAGGGACGTGACATGGTTCCTGAATCCTCCTGAGGACGATAATTGTCGTTGATGAATTCATCTGACAAGGAGAAAGATGATGTTTCCTTGCATCAGATGCATGTACCTGAATTGCATGAATAGAAGTATAGCATACAACTGTGGGAAATACATCCAATCCGCAAAAGTGTACATGGTTATGCTGCGGTTCAGGATTTGCCCAATAACATGGCCAGAATACCTGCTGCAATCAGCGGTCCGACCGGTACCCCTTTGAACAAGGCAACACCAAGAACAGTGCCAATCAGCAGGCCTGCTACAACAGTGGGCTGTGTAGTCATCAGCGAAGCACCTCGTCCGCCGAGGAAAGCAACGAGCATGCCTACGCCAATAGCCAGCAGTGATTTCCAGTGCAGGAACGATTCACCGACCGTTTGCAGACTGATCTTACCGCTGGCAAGAGGTGCCATGACACCTATCGTCAGAATGATAATACCCACAGTGAGGCCGTACTTTTCAAGCCATGGAAAGGCCTGATTGACATTCAGCACACGGAGCAGCAGCAAAAATACCATCGCAACAGTCACCGGGGTATTGCTGCTGATGATGCCAAGTGCGACAAACCCCAGCAGTAGGAGGGAGGTCAAGTCCATTGATTTCATTGCTCCCCGGATTGAGCGCCTGATGTGCTGTTCATCTGCTCTGACTTGCTAATGATATGTTCTGCAATATATCGTCCATGCCAGCGACCTGACTCGATAAATACTTCGTTGGCATTACGCCCGGATGCGATAACACCGCCGACGTAGATGCCAGGTACACTGCTTTCCATCGTTTGCGGATTGTACACCGGTTTATCCATATCTTCGGACATTTCTACACCGATGGAAGTCAGCAGCTGGCGATCCGGTCTGAATCCGGTCATGGCGAGCACAAAGTCATTGTCCAGTTCGCTTTCTGAACCGTCGGCGTGTACGATGCGAATCGAGTCATCCAGAATTTCATTTACCCGTGAGCCGAGATGCAGTGTAATGCGATTTTTCTGCACCATGCTTTCGAATAATGGACGAACCCAAGGTTTAATGTGGTCGGACAGACCTGTGCCTCGGTAGACCATATCGATGTGTGCTCCGACCCGGACAAGCTCCATGGCAGCATCAACGGCAGAATTGCTTCCACCAATAATGGCTACGCGTGTCCGAGTATATGGATGGGCTTCACGGAAGTAGTGTGTTACTTTTTCCTTCTCTTCCCCGGGAATACCGAGATAATTCGGGTGATCAAAGTAGCCTGTCGCTACAACGACATGACGACCTTGATGTACAATAGCTTCGCCGCGCCGGTTAACTGTATGTACCTCGAATGTGCCATCTTCTTTGCGCTGAATCTCACGGGCTTCCTCATAATTATGAACGCGCAGGCCGAAATGTTCGGCGACTTTGCGATAATAGGCAAGTGCTTCATAACGAAACGGCTTGTCATTCGGACTGCTGAACGGTATGTTCCCGATCTCGAGCAGCTCGGCTGTACTGAAAAACTGCATATGGGTTGGATAGAGATAGATGGACTGTACGATATTATGTTTCTCAATGATAACCGCTGACAATCCTACCCGTTCACACTCAATTGCCGCGGACAGACCGCACGGGCCTCCGCCAATAATAATGACATCTTCCATGTTCATAATCCTCCTTCATTGCAAGCAATATAATCCTACCGTAAATAACACTTCAATGCCAGTTTTCACGCAGGAGCATGAATAGAAAAATCAAAAAAACGATAAGATTGACTTCTCTAAAACAATAGACTAATATCAAATTAGATGATCATCTAATTAATGGAGAGGTGCATAACGATGCAGCTGGAGAAAATAGTGGCCTATCACAAAGCCTTGGCTGATCCTACCCGGCTTCGAATGCTGCTGCTTCTGTCCGAAGGAGAACTGAATGGGCAAGCGCTTGCTGAGCGTTTGAATCTGTCGCAGCCAACCGTGACACATCATGCAGCCAAGCTGAGAGAAGCTGCGCTTATTCAGGAGCGGAGAGAGAAAAATACGGTGTATTTCACATTAAACCCTTCGTTTATCCGGGAGCATGCGCAGGCCTCGGTTGATTTTATTTTCAAAAGAAAGGAGCATTCTGATATGACCGATGTTAACGAGACACTTAAAGCCTCCATCATGAGAAATTTCTTCTCCAAGGATGGCCGGCTTCGCCAGATTCCGGCACAATACAAGAAAAAGCTGGTTGTGCTGGAGCATCTGGTGGAGCAGCTTGAATTCGGACGCAAGTACAGCGAGAAGGAGATCAATGCGTTTATTCAGAATTATCACGAGGATTTTGCCACCCTGAGGCGAGAGTTTATTATGCATCAGTTCATGTACCGGGAAGACGGAGTGTATGAGCTGAATCCACGTGAAATGTGGACCCGCTGGGATCAGGTGAATTAAAGTCAAGAGCGGTCTCAATTCAATTCTAATTCCAATGCAATTCGAAATAGGCTTGACAATTATATGCATGACTGTGTAACATGATGGCATATTCTACTAGGGAGGCGATGTTAAATGACAAATCTAACGGCAGTATACGTGGACTTGAATAAAAACAGCGTCTCCGGAACGGATCAGGGCACATTCATTTTGGCATAGCAGGTAGGGATAGACCTATTTATGTGATGCAATAATGATATGACCTTCAGACAAAGTCACGGGTGACGTACCCGTGGCTTTTTTTGTGTCGATGAGGGAAGAATGGGCAGGTTTGGATAATGGAGGAGATGCAGAACAACCGATATTCCATATGCTGTGCAGCCTTCACTTTATTTCGGATAACTTGAAGTTGCCACGGGTGTGTAAACGCTCGTGGTTTTTTTGTTTGGGATCTGTAGCCGGAGAAGCAGGACGAATTGCAAAACGAAAGAGGCTTAAAAGAGCAAGCATTACATCGTAAAATGTAAACGATCTGGGAGGAATTTTTATTTTAAATCAAGATAATAAAAAGACTATTGAAAGTAGTATAAAAGAGGCTAATGAAAGCAGTAGTATAAAAGAGGCTAATGAAAGCAGTAGTATAAAAGAGGTTATTGGGAGCACTATGGAAATTGAAAAGAACGGTATTCATAGATATGGTTGGTCTGCGGCATGGGAGAAAGTATGGACAGAGGAGCAGCAGGAAGCGGCTTCCAGACAGCCTGCCCGAATTATAGCGGATCATGGACATATGCAGCGACTGATTACAGCAGACGGAGAATGCTGGGGCAAGATGTCGGGACGACTTCGGCATGAGAGCCTGGAGTCAGGCTTGTCCCCCGCCGTCGGTGATTGGGTAGCTGTAGCGTGCAAGCCGGGTGAGGAAGTAATTATTCATCACCTGCTTCCGCGTCAGAGTCGTGTGTCGAGACAGGCTGCAGGGCCGATAACGAAGGAGCAGCTCATTGCGGCCAATGTAGATACGTTATTGATCGTTGCTGCGCTTAATCATGATTTTAATCTCAGAAGACTTGAAAGATATGTGTTAATGGCCTGGAATGGGGGCGTAAGACCCGTTATTGTCCTGAGTAAAAGTGATCTATGTGACGATGTGCAGACACGAATCAGTCAGGTGGAGGGCATTGCTCCGGGTGTAGAGGTGCTGGCAATCTCGGCAGTCGAAGGACAAGGGAAAGAGCAGCTGGAAATGGTTCTGAAGCCTGGGGCAACGGTGGCACTTACTGGCTCATCAGGAAGCGGCAAGTCCACATTGGTTAACTGGATGATGGGCAGGGAGGTGCAGGTTACACAATCCGTTCGTGAAGGGGATAGTCGAGGCAGACATACAACGACACATCGGGAGATGTTTGTATTACCGCAGGGAGCCGTCCTGATCGATACACCGGGGATGCGAGAGCTTCATCTATGGGATGAAGGAGAAGATGGGCTGTCTCAGGCGTTTGGCGAGATTGAAGAGCTGGCTTCTGCATGCAAATTCATGGATTGCAGCCATACAAAAGAAGAGGGCTGTGCGGTCAAAGAGGCGATCGAGAATGGAGAGCTTGAGGCAAAGCGGCTGAGTAACTTTCTCAAGATGCAGAAGGAGCTTCAGTATCAGCGGCGCAAGGAAGAGGTGGCTTCAAGAAAACGAACAGCTTCAAGCAAACCGGCCAAGACACGTAAGGCCAAGCATGCACATCGGGTCAAGGATTGGGAGCAGCAGTATTGACAGGAGCCGGGGAAATCCGCATCTGCCTTGCATAGGATAGGGCAGGAGGGATGACATCATGCCGAATTATAGAATTATCGTAGATTTGTCCGACCATATGTTATATCTGCTGGACGGAGATCAAGTTGTGAAGGGATATCCCATAGCCACAGGAAAGATGCTTACAGAGACGCCGAGTGGCGAGTTTACCATTGTGAATAAACAAGAGAATCCCGGGGGCCCCTTCGGTGTGCTCTGGATGGGATTGTCCGAGCCGCACTATGGCATCCACGGCACTAATCAGCCTTCGTCCATTGGCAAGTCCGTCTCCCACGGCTGTATTCGTATGTACAATTCAGACGTGCTGGACCTGTCCTCCAAGGTGCCTGTAGGCACGAGAGTCACGATCCGGCCCTAGGCCGGATTGCTGTATCTCACCAGATGCTGCATCCCACCAGAAGACTGTACCTCACATGTATGGTAAGAAAATGGAGAAGGGAGCAAGATAATGATACAGATCAGACAGGCACGTCAGAGGGATGCAGAGGCAATCGCTTATGTACATACAGAGAGCTGGAAAACAACGTATCGAGGAATTGTGCCCGATCATGTTTTGCATCATTTGACAACTGAATCGAGATTGCCGCAGTGGGAGAAGCAAATACGCTCTGGCGAAAAAGATCAGATTTTGCTTGTTGCCGAGGAGCTGAACGGGAAGATTGTCGGTTTTGCTTGCGGTGGAAAGGAACGGGAAGGGAAACTTCCCTATGATGGTGAGCTCTATGCTATCTATCTGCTGCAGTCTTACCAGCAATCAGGAATTGGCAGACAGCTGGTCCAGCAGGTAGTTCAACATCTTCTGAAATGTCAGATGCGCACCATGCTGATCTGGGCGCTGGAGCGTAATCCGGCTTGCCGGTTTTATGAAAAGTTGGGGGGAATCCCTGTTCATACACAGCAGATTCGTATCGGGGATGAGGATGTGGCAGAGGTTGCTTACGGCTGGTCTGATTTGACCGTTTGCCTGACTTCGAACGAGGTTAATGAATGAGACATTGTTTTTTTATATGTACATTCTAATCTAAGGATCGGAGGCGTGCGTAATGACTTTAATGGATAATCAACGTACAGCGGCAACTTGGACGAAGCAATATATTTCAGGCAAATGGGTGGACGGCACGGGTGAAAAAATGCTGGAGAACATCAATCCGTACACGGATGAAGTGATCGCTGTATGGCGTTCTTCCAGTAAAGAGGACATAGACCGGGCGTATCAGTCTGCGAAAAAAAGTGCAGTGGAATGGAAGGCAGCTCTGCCATCCGTTAAGGAAGGCGTGCTGCGCAAGATGTCTTCCTTGTTGGACGAACGAAAGGAAGAGATCACCCGGCTTCTCATCACGGAATCAGGCAGCACAAGAATCAAGGCAGAAGCGGAATTTGTAGCGGCAAAACGTGTTGTAGACGAGTCGGCATCATTTCCTTTTCGAATGAAAGGAGAGCTGCTCCCGTCGAATACGCCTGGCAAGGAAAATCGTGTAGTCCGTGAACCCAAAGGTGTTATTGGAGTCATTGGGCCATGGAACTTTCCGCTGCATCTGTGTCTGCGTTCGGTTGCGCCAGCAATTGCACTCGGTAACGGTGTTGTGATCAAACCTGCATCGGATACGCCAATTACAGCCGGCTGGGTGATTGCCGATCTGTTTGAACAGGCTGGCCTGCCAGAAGGGGTATTAAATGTTGTTGCCGGAAGCGGCAGCGAAATCGGAGATTATTTTGTAACCCATCCGGTTCCCAAGGTAATCTCGTTTACAGGTTCTACGGAAGTCGGGCGAGGCATCGGCAAGCTCGCAGGTGAGCAGCTCAAGGAAACTGCACTGGAGCTTGGCGGCAACAACGCCATGATTGTTTTGGAAGATGCCGATATTGAGCATGCGGCTCAGGCTGCGGTGTTTGGCAAGTTTCTTCATCAGGGACAGATCTGTATGGCGCTTAATCGCATCATTGTGCACGAGGGTATCTACGACAGGTTCCTGCAATCGTTTGTAGACAAAGCGAAAAACATTCAAGCGGGTGATCCTGCTGATCCAAGCACGCTGGTGGGACCTTTGATTCGCCAAAAAGAGGTCAAGCGCCTCCTGGAACTGGTGAAACAGGCTGAGAAAGAAGGTGCGAAACTGCTGCTGGGAGGCACACATGAACAGGCCGTGCTTCAACCGACAGTGCTTGCAGATGTGAAGCCGGATCAAGAGATTGTGCAGCAGGAGCTCTTTGGCCCGGTCGCATTAATAATGAAAGCAAAGGATGAACAGCAGGCCATTGAACTGGCGAACGATACACCTTACGGGCTTAGTGGATCGGTATTTACGACGAATCTGGAGCGTGGTTATCACGCAGCTCAGCAGATCGAATCCGGTATGGTGCATGTAAATGATCAATCGGTAAATGATGAAGCTCATGTGATGTTTGGCGGTGAAAAATCGTCAGGGATCGGCCGCTTCGGCGGAGATTGGGCCATTGATAAATTTACACGTACACGCTGGATCAGTCTGCAGCATCAACATCGCGACTATCCGGGTGTGAAATGAGTCGAATAAACGGGAAAGCATGGGGTGCGTTCCCTGTCTCAAAGGTATGTTCGCTATAAAGTGACAAGAGGTGTGTAAAGCCTGTCTCAGCGCTGGTGGGACAGGCTTTTGCATCATTTTACAACCGGTTCAGATATGGTGCGGTTTCCGTAAAAAAAGCTGTTTGGGTTCGTCTTGATCTGGTTATTTATGGATACACGGAACGAAGTGCTCCGTAAATATTATGGCAAAGGGGCTTGGAACTCATGTCCATTGACCGCTTTATTTTAAGAAAAATAAATACCTGTCAGGAAGAACATACACGAGCCAATCTGGTCAGACTATTTGTCATTCGTATTCGAAAAGCCGAGATCGCGGAGGAGCATGAGGTGGCCTATGCTCTTGAGAAGATGTAATTAAGCAGGAAAACATGCGAATAGCAGTTAAACAGAAAGTCATGCAAAAAGGAAGCTTGTCCCTTGAGGGGAGGCTTCCTTTTTCATGGTAACGTATAAGCGAAGGAGAACGGGTTCTTCTTCAATGTGTCCTTCAATATAAGGATAGAGCAAGAGAGTCATTTTCACTGCGGCTGTGAAGGATCGCTTCGCCACCAACAATTTCAATACTAATCAAAGATTGCAGACATTTTTGCAAAGCGCGTTTACCGTTACTGATTTTGTGTTCCAAAGCACTGCTAAGCAAGCGTAATGTTTTTTGCACAGGTTGTTTGTTTTCTTGATTAAAGTATACAGGAATTGATTTGTTTTGAAATGTTATTAGAGTTCTCACTTGAAATCACCTCACGAGAGTTATTTCATACAGGTAATATTAAATACCAATGCTTAAAATTACCTTAAAATCAGCTTATGAAAACATAAAGGTGCATAAAGTTTGAAAAGTGTTCACAATTCAATTGTGGGCGAAGCATTAGAAGTCCCATTTAGTATACTATAATCTGCAAATAAATGGAAGAATGTCCGAAACTTTCGCATCTTTGCATTTGTTAAATCAAACAATGACACGAAAGTTCTGAGTCAAATGGACGATATTTTAATATATACGTGGGTCATATGTAACAAAATTACAGCTGGTACGTTGCAAACAGGGGTTTTATATAAGAAAATAGGGTGGAATACCGTTTCATCCGCATTTTTTTGATTTAATCTGACATTAGGACATTTTACATATGAGACTTTTGGGAGGGATTCACATGATATTAACCGTGTATTCCGGCCGGGAGGAAGGCGAATGGTTCGACATCGATGTTCCTGATGAATGTACCATTGAACATCTGAAGACGCTGCTGGGTGTGCGCATTTTCGGGCAGGCCCCTGGAGACGGCATTCAATATATTCTCGAGGCCAAATTTCCGGAGGGGCTGTGGTTTACCCCGCAGAATACCCAGCAGTTAATGGAAACAGGGCTTCGTCAGGGAAGCTGTGTGCGTGTGCAGCGCGCATTTTCAACCACTTCCGAAGAGGCGCCGATCTATGGAAGACGCTCCTTATTTCAACAAGAGAGCAACGAATAGCGCTCTAAGGCGTATCATTCATTAAATGAACGATTAAAAGGAGGTCTTTTCTTCGTGAATGTGTTATATCAGCGTTCTCCAAGAATGACACCAGTTCTAAAGGAAGAGCGACTCGAAATTCTAAGGCCGCCTTCGGAACCGAACAAACCTACGTTTTCGATGATTTCAATTATTATTCCCGTGATGATGACAATGGTCAGCATCGGTTTTTATGTATATATCAATATGACCGGCAAAATGAACAACAGCAGTTATATGATGTTTCAAATGATGACCGTTATGATGATGCTCACATCGTACACGATTCCTTTTTTCGTCTATCTTAGCAACAAAAAGACCTATCGTAAAAAGATCGAGGAACGTAAAGCAATGTACCTTGCACAACTGGATAAACACCGTGAAGAGCTGAAGGAAGCGCAGGCAGAGCAGGTGAAAAGTCTGCATGAGATCCATGGTGATCCGTCTGTATGTTTGCAGATTGTAAAGAACCGCAGCAGTTCGCTTTGGGAGCGCTCGCCGGAGGATGATGACTTCCTGCAGGTGCGAATTGGTACAGGAGAAATTCCGTTTCGGATCAAACTGCAGGTTCCGCGTATTGATGGATATGAAAAGGATGAGCTGATAGAAGCAGCACACGAGCTCGCTGCTGAATTCCAGACGGTTCCGGATGCATCCATCACGCTGCCGTTGTTCGAATCCAAGGTGATGGGCCTTGTTGGTGATCGGGAAGAAGTTATGGCTTCGCTCCGGGTCATTGTATCCCAGCTTGCGGTAAGGCATTCACCGGACGAGCTGAAGCTGGCTGCCTTCTATGAAGAAAAGGATACGAAGGAGTGGGATTGGCTCCGCTGGCTGCCGCATATCTGGGATGAGGATCAGGGGCAGCGGTACATGGCTGACAGGCACAGCAGTGCGCATCAATTGGCGGACAGCTTGTTTTCCGTATTAAACCGTCGTCGGAACAATAAAGAGGACCGATACAAAAAAGCAGTGCAAACACCATGTTATGTTGTGATTCTGTCCGACACCCAGCTGATTGAAGAGGAGCCTTTACTGCCGCTGCTGCTGGAGGCTGCGCAAGAGATTGATGTGTGCACGATTGTACTGGCGAACCGCAAACAATCGCTTCCTATGCATTGTCAGTTAATTATGGAGGCTGGCAAGGGCAAAGGGCTGTATATCAAAAAAACGGAAGATGCTGATGTCATTCAACAGCCATACAAGCCGGATGCCATCTCCAGGGAGATGGCTGAGGCATTGTCTCGTTATATGTCACCGATTCGTCTGAAACGATCCTCGGCTTCGGAGATTCCACAGGTGCTGCCATTGTTTGATATGCTCAGCACTTCGCGTGTGGAGGATCTGGATGTCTTATCCCGCTGGGAACAGACCCGCTACCCCGATACTCTTCCGGTACCGATGGGAGTAAGAGCCGGAGGCAAGAAAATAGCGATTAACCTGCATGACAAAATCGAGCGGCAAGGCCATGGCCCACATGGCTTGATTGCTGGCACGACCGGTTCAGGTAAAAGTGAGGTCATCCAGTCCATCGTTGCTTCACTGGCCGCAGAGTTTCATCCTCATGATCTTGCATTTATGCTGATCGATTACAAGGGTGGCGGCATGTCCAATACGTTTGTTGATCTGCCGCATGTGGTAGGCACAATCACCAATCTGGACGGCAATCTGATCGAGCGGGCGAATGTTTCACTTCGGGCAGAGCTGGTAAGAAGACAGAAAATTCTGAATGATGCTGGAAATCTGCAACATATCGATGAGTATTACAAAATTTTACGATCCAGACATGAGCAGCCGCTGCCGCATCTCGTTATTATTATTGATGAGTTCGCTCAATTAAAGCGGGATCAGCCGGAATTCATGGATGAGCTGATCAGTATTGCAGCCATTGGCCGGACGCTGGGTGTTCACCTTATTCTGGCAACCCAGAAGCCTGCCGGTGTTGTGGATGATAAAATATGGAGCAACTCGCGTTTCCGTATCTGTCTTCGTGTACAGAGTGAAGGAGACAGCCGGGATATGATCAAAATTCCGAATGCGGCCTGGATTACAAAGCCGGGTCGAGGTTATTTTCAGGTCGGCAGTGATGAAGTTTTTGAAGAGATGCAGTTCGCCTGGAGCGGAGCGCCTTATAACCAGCAGGAGGATACTTCGACGGTGCTGCCTGTCATGGAGGTACGTCTGAATGGCAAGCGAGAGCCTCTCCTGACTGGTGAGCGAAGAGCCGTGCTTAAAGGGGATGATGTTCCTAAACAGCTCCAGGTATTTATTGATTATGTGGCCAAGGCGGCCGCAGATGCTGGCATTGATCGGTTGCCGGGGCCATGGCTGCCGCCGTTGCCGGAGACACTGGAGCTGGAGAGCTTGCATGATTGGAAGCAGGAGGGCAAGAGTGAGTCTCTGCTTGAGGCCGGCGCGAGTAGTCTCAAGCCTGTTGTAGGCATGCTGGATGACCTGCCGAATCAACGACAGCTGCCGCTGGCCCTGCCTATGGATCAAGGGCACCTCGTAGTATACGGGATGCCTGGTCTTGGCAAAACAACGTTTGTTCAGACGCTGCTCATGTCTCTGGCCAGCGCGGAGCGAACCGAGCCATGGAATGGATACATTATTGACATGGGCCGAATGATGAAGGACTTTGCAGGACTGCCGCAGGTCGGCGGTGTGATGATGGCCGAAGAGGAAGACCGGATCAAACGCTTATTCCGTTACATTGTCAAAATTTCATCACAGCGCAAGGATATCATCTCGGAGGCAGGCGTTAAAACAATTTCGGCATATCGTCGAACAGCCCATACGGCTGTGCCACAGATTGTAGTGGTTATTGACGGATATCTGTCGTTCCGCAATGCATACCCGGACGAAAATGAATTGTTGGAGACCATTTTGCGTGAAGGTGGGAGTCTGGGTATCACCTTTGTACTCACAGCGAATCGGGTAACGGATATTTTTGAAAAATTCAGAAGCAACATTCCGAATGCAGTTTCGTTCGAGCTGTCTGATCCGAGTGATTATTATTATGCGGTAGGACGGCCGTCCAAGGCTCCGAGTCAGCTGCCTCCCGGCAGAGGTCTGGTGAAAGGCCAGGTGCCTCCATTGATGTTTCAGGCTGCACTGCCTTCTACCGGAGCGGATGAGGGTGAACGCTCCTCTGCACTTCGCCGCACAATTGCAGCGATTCGCCAGGGCTGGACGGGGGAAGAAGCACCGCAGATTGCACCGCTTCCGGATGAAATCAAGCTGAAGGACCTGCTTGTACGCACAGGTTCCTTTGGCAAGGCTTGGGAGACCTCAAGCGTTAATGTACCCGTCGGGCTGCTTACGGACGATCTGGAGCCGTTTGAACTGAATCTGCGTGAAGGCCCGCACTTTATGGTGACCAGTCCGATGGAGGGGGGCAAAACGACATTTTTGCAAACCTGGATGTTGTCTCTTGCCTATCACGCTTCACCAAAGGATGTGCAAATATACACCGTTGATATGAGGTATGGCTCAGGAGGGCTGGGCGAAATCAGCAGTTTGCCCCATGTCCGTGGACATGTTTCGCGAGAAGAACAGCTTGCACCTGTCATTCAGGAGTTGTACGATGAAGTTCTGAAACGCGGGGAGATTGCGGGAGGGCCGGCCATCGTGCTCGTCGTTGACGACGCAGATACGCTGTCCAAACAGCTGACTGACTTTAATGTAAAAGATCAGCTCGGGGTCATTGTTCGTCAAGGAAGAGACAGGGGCATTCATGTGATTCTATCTGGAGTGCCTGCAGACTTTCCGACGTTCGGCTCCGATTGGGTAAGTGATGTAAAAGCATCTCAGAGTGGATTGCTGTTCGGGACTTTGGACCCTAATGATTTATCGTTCTTCCGTATTCCTTATTCCGAATCCGGGGGCAGCACAAGTGGGCTGAAGGTACTGCCACCAGGTCAGGGTTATTATATAAAACGCAAATATTCCAGGGTTAAAGGTGCAGTTCCATGCGATAACAGCTGGAAGATGAACAATTGGATTTCTGAAATTCGTGACCGATGGCATGTTGTAGTTTGAGGGGAGGTGGCTCATAATGTTGACGGTTCATGATTCTAAGCAAAAGGTAGTCACACTGCAAATTAAGGAACTGTTTTTCCTTGCCGGCATACTCGGTTCCGATCGGCTGCTGGGGGTGGAAGATCCGTTTCGCGGTTATATGGCAGAAGAAATTGCCATGGAGTGGGAGCGTGTCAAAACCTCCTTGCTGGATAAAGGCTACTTGATTCAGGATCAAGATACCAATGAGCTGATCATGACTCCAACCGTTTTTTCCAGAGTAGCTATAGCCGGGTTGTCGGACAGAGCATGCTGGCTTCGCTATACTGTTTGTGGCAAGTCGTATGAAAGTTATATTCATTGTACAGATGAACGGGTCGTTGAAGTCACCCGCGCTTCGGATGCTTCCGATTCATTCCGTCTGCTTGATCTGGGCAATGTACGTGAAGCCATTGATATCCTCATTGAGCGGATGAAATGGAGTGGTCATTCTCCAGCGGAGAAACCGGCATTGATGTGTTCCAAGAAAAAGTTTTACGATGTGATGAATGGTCTTGAGGGCTTTGAGCTACAGTCTCTGGCAGATGAGCTCTCACAGGAAACGAGTGATCCTGAAGGCTCGCTTGCTCTGGCCCGTTGCCTGACGAGCAAGCAATCGGATGGAGAGCTGCGATTACTCGTATGGGGGCAGGAGGGATGGCAGTCACAGTCGGCTGCATTCACCGCTAGTCCGGCTTCTAACTGGTTATTCCGCATGAGCACAACAGCTTCGGATGATTGGCTTGTTGCAGCGCTCACAACAAAAGAACAGTTTCACGAAATGCTGCTGGACTGGCTTAAACAGCCTGCAGGGGAAGAGGAAAGGTGATGGTAAATGCGCATTCGTGTGGAACCGGATGTGCTTCGGGCACTGAGCAGGCAGATTCAGTATGCAGCGGAGCAAATACAGCAAAAAATGGCAGTGTTGGATCAGGCAATTCATTCGCTGGATTGGGATATCGAATCCCGTGCGGCGGTGATGAGTGAATGGGATCGCAGTAAACGTCTGGGGGAAGATGCTCTTCGTCGATTGATGGACTTAAGTATGCTGTTAGGTCGCAAGGCATTGTTGTTCCAACAAGTAGATATGGATTATCGTTCCGTGCTGACGCATGTCAACGTTGTCTATGGTAATGCAGTCAACATGCTGAATGTTCTTCAAAGCAGCAGTGCAAGCGAAATTCTGCCTGCTCATGCTGCTGATGTAGCTGTTGTATCCGATCCCCTTTCCGCTATGGCGGCGGTGTATCGAATACAGGATACAGCCCCGCCTGATGGTTCTCCGGCTACTCTTGTTCAGGCAATGCAGCCTGAGCCTGTCGCCTGGAGATTTAGAGACCCTTCCTTTCGGGACAGGAGAGGAACTGAACCTGTAGTTTCCTGAGCATGCTGCGAAACCAAAGTACAGCAGGAAGTAAATTTAATTGTAAATAGGCTGTTAGTTGAAGTTTCATAGGCTGAAAATGGGGTAAATAGGATTAGGTCCTTCGGCTTTTGTCCGATCGATCCTTGTATAGTACAATTTGAACAAACCAAAACAATTGCACACATCAAGGAGGAATTTAACAATGGCAGGACGTATTTTAGTTACCCCGGAACAACTGGATCAGGTGTCTAACCAATTCAAACAAAGTGGAGAGCAAAGTCAGCAGATCGTATCTACTTTGACTCAATCCATCACGAGCATGGAAGGTCAATGGGAAGGTATGACGAAGCAGCGCTTCTTCCAGGAGTTCCAGGAAGCAAGCAAACAAATGCAGTCTTTCGTTCAAACACTCAACAGTATCAGCGCAGAATTGTCAGCAATTGCGACTAAATTCCGCACTGCAGACCAAGCTCGTTAATCTGCTGTACATAGATCAGGGCGATGAGAGCCATACAACCGCCTTGAATATATGCGGGCAGCAAGAACAAGGTTGTGCAATTTATCAAGAAAATGGATTGTACAATTACAGCGAAACCGGGTGTATTCACGCCCGGTTTTTGTTGCAACTATGACACAAAGACAGAGAGAGGGATAAGCATGTCTTTTCAACTGAATCCCGGGGATGAAGTGGTGATTAACGACATTGCCTATACGATTGGGCAGCATCCGGCTGCGCCGGGGCTTGCTTATGCTCAAGCCGGGAGGCAAGGGATTGTTTATCAGTTAATTCCCCGCGGCGGCTCCGTGCATGGGGCAAAAGCACTAAAAGTATTTTTTCCGAAATTTCGTATCCCGGCGATGGTATATCAGTCTGAGCATATGGAGCCATACAGTGAACTGCCTGGGCTGCAGGTATGCAGACGTGAAGTGCTCACTCCGGAAAGAAACGGAGCGCTTATTGGAGAACATCCTGATCTGTTGTACGCCGTGTTGATGCCATGGGTACAGGGACTGACCTGGTTCGATGTGATCAGTGACCAAAAACAGCTGACATCGGAAGAAAGCCTGAAGCTGGCAAGAGCACTTGCGGGCACAGGTTCTGCGATGGAGCAGCGCGGACTGGCACATTGTGATCTGTCTGCGCCTAATGTAATGATTCCGTTTTTTTCCGAAGTGCAGAACTCGCAGCTTACTTCTGCAGTTGAACTTGTTGATGTCGAGCAGATGTATGGTTCCAAGATGGATAGGCCAGATGCGCTGCTAGCGGGTTCACCCGGTTATGCAGCCCATCGTACGGTGCATAGTGGTCTGTGGAGCTCTTACGCCGACAGGTTTGCTGGTGCTGTCATTATTGCGGAGATGTTATGCTGGTCAGACCCGGTCATTGTCGAAAAAGCATGGGGAGAAAGCTATTTTGATCAGCATGAGATGCAGACTGCCAGCGAGCGTTATTTTGCAATGCGGAGTTCTCTGGAGAAACGCTGGGGTTCCAAATTATCGGATCTCTTTATCCGGGCTTGGGAAAGCCATGACCTAAGCAGCTGTCCAACCTTTGGTGAATGGTACATTGCTCTTGCCGCTGCAGATACAGAACAGGCGGATGCGCTTCTGGTTTCACCTGTCGAAGTGCAAGATGATGCACAGCATTTGTCAGAAGTTCCTGCGGATACGGAAACGGAGCACGATGCAGGACATTCTGATCATAAGGGCGATACTGCCGCTGGTATGTCAGGTGCCAAACAGGCTCCAGAACAGGAAGCTGTGGTGAATCGTCTGTTCCTTCAAGCCAGAGCATTGGAGGATGAAGACAAACCGGCTGCTGCACTGGAGGTATACCGCTCACTGTATCACTTCATTCCGAGCAACAGTGCAATGCAGATGGAAGTGGAGGCAGCGATCAAGGAGCTGGAGGAACAGATTCATGGGAGCAAGGAAAGCACAGAGCCGGCACCGATTCCATTTTACCGTTCCAAAAAATTCATGATCTCTTCAGCGGTGCTTATTGTGCTGCTGGCCGGGGGAGTGCCTACGGTTAAAATTCTTGCCGATCAGGCTGAGGTAAAACAGCAGGAAGCTGCGCGTCTGGCTGAAGCAAAGGCCGCTGAGGAGGCTGTTGCTGCCAAGCTCCAGCAGGAAGAGGCTGACAAGCAAAAGGCCGCTGAAGCTGCGAAGCTTGCAGCCGAGGAAAAGAAAAAGCTTGCGGAAGCCAAACAAAAAGAAGCGGAAGCGAAGAAAAAAGAAGCAGAACGCAAGGCATTGCAACAAAAATATGATAAACAGGCCAAATATGAAGCTTACCTGGCGAAGCAGGAGCAGCAGAAGAAAGAAGCAGCCAGAAAGGCATTGCAGGAAAAATACGATCAGCAGGCCAAATATGAGGCGTATCTGGTTTGGAAAAAAGAAAATGATGCTAAAATCGCCAAACAAAAGGCAGAGGCTGAAGCGAAGCGAAAGCAAGAGCTTGCTCAGAAGGAAGCACTCAAGAAAAAGCGTGCACAAAACGTGGTAACACTGATCGCACATTATAACAAAGCTTATAACGCACAAAAAGGCAGAAAAACGGATAATGCTCTTTCTTATGCCCGGGATTTTAAAAACCTGTACAATACGGACGCATCGTATTTCAAGGGAGTAGGAAAAGTGGCTGCACGAATGAGTGCAATCAACAAATTTTTGAGCAATTCCAAGTATACGCTGCCTGACCTGTAACTTTATATTAAATAATAGAGGTGACACACTCTAGATGAACTATACAATTCAAGCATCACAGCGCACCCCTGCACTTATTATCTATTTGATAGATATCAGCGCCTCGATGAATATGGTTTTGGATAATCGACGGCGAATTGACATCGTATATGATGCTTTATCCTTGGCGATTCGCCAGATGGTGTTTCGTTCAACCAAGGGAAATCGGCTGACGCCGCGGTATCGGATTGCTATTTTGGCATACAGTGATGACGTATATGATGTGTTAAACGGCATTAAAGGAATAGACGAGATTGCCGCAGTAGGCTCACTGCCTGATTTGACCCCAAGACGTTTCTCGGATTCGGCAAAAGCATTTTTGCAGGCGGAGAAAATTTTGCAGGCAGAAATACCGAATATGCAGGATTGCCCTGCGCCACTCGTATGTCATATGACGGACGGCGTTGCGACGGGCGAGGATCCGGAGCCGATTGCCAAACGTATTATGGGCATGAGTGTACCAGATGGCAACGTTCTGGTGGAAAACATATTTATTAGTGATCATCTGCTGGAAGGTCCTATTACAGAACCGAGACGCTGGAAGGGCATCTCTCCAGAAACCATACTTCAGGATGAGCATGGTGAGAAATTACGCAACATGTCCTCCGTGCTGCCTGAAAGCTATCGTGAAATGCTGGTGGAGGCCGATTATTTACTTGCACCGGGGGCACTCATGATGCTGCCTGGCACTTGTGCAGAGCTGGTTTCCATTGGATTCCAGATGTCTGCTGCGACACCTGTAAGATAGGAGGGGAATCATGCGAGCGATGCGTATGGCTACATTGTCTGCCAGTGATCGGGCAGGTCATGCCAAACAGGGGCATGAACATTTTCGCTATGTAAGCGTGCAGACCGGCGAGCAGCCGTTGACACGTTATCAGGGCAGGCTGAAATGCAGATATGGATACGGCCGGGCTGCGGAGACAGTGAATCAAGGTGATGCAGGTCAAGACTTTGTTGCAATTCGCATGCACGACAATGTCTGTCATTTTGTATTATGTGATGGAGTTGGTATGAGTTATCTCGGTGATTTTGCAGCCCGTTTTCTGGGCAACGCATTGCTGGAATGGATGGAAACGACCCCCAGTCTTACAGCTGAAGGCATTGAGCGCTACCTTCAATACATCACAGCTGTGGCTTCCAAGCAGCTTGAACAATTACAGCCTTTGGACAGCTCGCCTCTTCTGCTGCGGGAGGTATTAATGGAGAAGCGGAGCCAGGGAAGCCAGGCAATGTATGTATGTGGACGCATTGCGCTGACCTCGGGTGGACGTAAAAGCAAGGTATGGATCGCTTGGCAGGGTGACTCCAGAATTCGGCTCTGGTGCAACGGCCAGGAGCAGTCCAAGCAGTTTCAGAAGCATTGCAGCACTAATGAACGATGGTCTACTCGCGAAGGTCCTGTAGGTGGCAAACCTCATGTCTTTGAAACGAAAGCTTCGTCTAATGATGCTTGCCGTCTTCAATTGTATACAGATGGATTGAATGATCTGGATGCCATTGATACGTACATTCCAGATGAGCATATTCAGGTGCTGCTGGATGCCGCCCATACGGGCGGCCTGGAAGATGATGCCGCTTTCATCGAAATCGAATGGTAAATTTTATTTGAAAAATGTTGCGGGTGTTGATTTAAAAGCTGCTCGTTTTGGGTAATATTGTGAAGAATTGATTAAACTTCAGGTTGGATCGAATCTTCTTACATAACTTCCAAATCGAAGGAGTGACTAAGTGATGACACAGCACAGCAATAAGCCCCAGTTCCAAGGCAAGGTAGCGATCATTACTGGAGCGGGCTCCGGTATTGGGAAAGCGACGGCACTCAAGCTGGCGAACGAAGGAGCGCATGTGGCACTATTTGATCTGGTGAATGATCGGATCTCACAGACGGAAGCAGAAATTAACGCGCAGCATGAAGGGGCCGCGAGAGCCTTTGATGTGGATATATCTGATCCGGCACGGGTGGAAAAGGCTGTGCTTGAAACGGTAGAGCTGTTTGGCGGTTTGGATATCGTATTTGCCAATGCAGGTATTAACGGAGTATCCGCGCCGATTGAGGAAATTCAGGTGCAGGATTGGCAGCAGATCATTACAACAAACCTGGACGGTACGTTTTTCACTGTGAAATATGCACTGCCTCATCTGAAAAAACGTGGCGGGGGCAGCATTATTATTACGAGCTCGATTAATGGAAACAAGCGTTTCTCCAGCTTCGGAATGTCAGCCTACAGTACGTCAAAGGCAGGACAGGTCGCCTTTGCCAAAATGGCAGCTCTCGAGCTGGCGAAATTCAAGATCAGGGTTAATGTCATCTGTCCTGGCGCCATTGCAACTAATATTGATCAAAGTACCATTAAAACGGACGATCTGCAGGATATTATTATTCCCATTGAGTTTCCTGAGGGGCAGCAGCCACTCGCGGACGGACCAGGGCAGCCTGAGCATGTGGCCGATCTGGTGAGTTTTCTCGCTTCGAATGCCTCCAAGCATATTACGGGTGCAGAGATTGTCATTGATGGTGCAGAGTCATTGCTGAGCTGAGTTGGTACGATAAAAGACAAGAGCCGGCAACCACAGTTAGCGACAAGTGCACGGACAAGATAGGTCATGATTGTACACCGTCCATATGTTACGGATACAGCGTAGTCGTTCCTTCGGGACGGCTTTTCGTATTATTAGGTCAGCCAGAAATTTTCTGGTTGGCCTATTTATAGTGCGCCCGGCACGGGCGATAACTTGGCGGTGAAAGTCCGCTACAGGCTTGGCAGTAGGAACTGTTAGCCAAGGGCAAGGGTGTCCGTCGCGAGG